>NZ_JBITHV010000001.1:0-954724 GCF_044458365.1 Kribbella sp. NPDC050470
ACCCGCGCAGCCTTGGTCTCCGACGGCGCGAACAACCGCACCGCCCCCGGATAGCGACGCTCCAACTCCAACGCCCAGGCACGGTGCAGACTCCCCGTCGCCTCGACCGCGAACACCAACCCACGACCGTTCCCACGATGCGCAGCCACTACCTGCTCAACACCGGCCACACCGTCACGAGAGACCGGCACCGACACCGGATCGGCCAACAGACCCGACCCGTCACTGACCCACACCCGGTTCAACACCTTCCCCGGGTCGACGGCCACCACCAACGTGGCAGGATCAAGCGCTACCTGCAGCACCGACATGACCAAAACCTCCTCACAGAGAAGGCTCGAGGCCACACAAGCCATCGAGTCAGACCATCCCTCGACGGCCCATCATCAGCCTGCGCTCGTCGGCATCAACGTCGTTCATGCTCGCTACGCTGCGCGTGCTCCACGTTGACCCCTCCCACACGCACCCTGCCAACACCTCCTACCGAGGAAAGGTCCCCTTCAGGGTCTATCAGCCGAGAACGAGGAAGCCGTCGCGGAGCGGGTCACGTGGATCGATGGTCCACTCCGCCGTGCCGGTGACGTACGCCGTACCGGTGATCCGGTTGCGCACGCCGGGAATGCCGCCGACGTCGACGTGCTCCACCGGAACAGCGGTAAAGGTTTCGCCGGTGATGCTCTCGTGGACGAGTGCTTCACCGAGTCCCAGGCGGCCGCGCGCGACAAGAGTCGATGCCCGGGCGGAGGTGCCGGTGCCGCAAGGGGAGCGGTCGGCGCCTCCGGGCCTGATGACCACCGAACAGAGGTTGGTCGCATCCGTACGGCGTGGCGGCCCGATGAACTGCACATGTGTGACTCCCTCGATCCCTTCCAGTACAGGGTGTTTGACGGCGATCGACGAGTTGACCACGTCGCGGACGGTCTCGGCGAGCAGGATGCGCCGGCCGACCCGCGGGTCGGCCAGGTCCAGACCGACCGCGGACGCGTCGACGATCGCGTAGAAGTTTCCGCCCCAGGCGATGTCGACCTGGATCGTCCCGACGCCGGGCAGCGTGATGTCGACGTCCCGGGCGTAGAGGAACGACGGCGTGGAGGTGAAGGTCACGCTGGTGACCCGCTGGTCCTGGACGTTGGCCACGGCCTCGATCAGTCCCGCAGGTGTGTCGAGCACCAGCTCGGTGGCCGGCGCGGTCACCGGGACCAGGTCGTGCTGGATCAGCACCGTGACCAGGCCGATCGTGTCGTGGCCGCACATCGGCAGGTGGCCACTCGCCTCGATGTAGAGCACGCCCACGTCGGCGCGCGGATCGCAGGGCGGCAGCACGATGCAGCCGGACATCACCGAGTGACCACGGGGCTCGAACATCAGCGCCGTACGGACCCAGTCGTGCCGGGCCTCGAGGTCGTGCATCTTGGCGAGCATCGTGTCGCCGGACAGGCCGGGGACGCCGGAGACCACGGTGCGGGTCGGGTTGCCGGCCGTGTGGGACTCGATGGTGCGGAAAGTGGTCATGACAGTGCGGTCTCTCCCCAGAGATCGGCGACGGTGTAGCCGCGCGGGAACGGGTCGTCGGGGTGCAGCACGTGCTGGTGGAAGCCGGTGATCCAGGCCCGGCCGCGGATCGAGGGCACGACCGCGTCGCGATCGCCGACGCGAACCCGTTCGTGCAGCAGGCCTTCGAACCGGGTCCCCAGAACGCCTTGGTGGAGGTACGGCGTGTGCAGTCCGAGCTCACCGCGGGCGTGCAGACAGGCCATCCGGGCCGACGTACCCGTACCGCAAGGCGAACGGTCCAGTACGCCGCGCCAGGTCTCGGGACGGTTCGCGTCGAGTGCCCCGGTCGGCAGGATCACGCTGTTGCGACCGGACACCCCGGGATCGGTAGCCGGCCCGTGCAGCATCGCGAGCGAGATGTGGCTCAGATTGTCGTCGTGCGGATGTTTGACCGCCACCTGTTGGCGCGCCGAGGCGAGCAATGCGGCGCCCGCGCGGACCAGGGCCGGTGCGTTCGCGGCGCCGAGCTCGACTCCGAGCGCCGACGCCGGTGCCTGGACGTAGTACTGCCCCCCGAAGGCGATGTCGGCTCGCACCGTCCCGTACTCGAGTACGTCGATCGGCGTGTCCAACGACTCCACCCACGACGGCACGTTCCGTACCTCGACGTCGCGGACCTTGGTGCCCTCGACGCGGGCCGTGGCCTGGACCAGACCGGCCGCGGTGTCGATCCGGACGACGGTCTCCGGCGCGCGCAGCGGCAGCGCCCCGGTCTCCAGGATGGCCGTGACAGCGCACATCGTGTTGCTGCCCGACATCGGCCGGAACCCGCCCTGCTCGAAGATCACGATCGAGACGTCCGCGTCGGCCCTGACCGGCGGCATCACCACGACCCCGCACAGCGCCGGATGCCCGCGCGGCTCGCGCAGGAGCAGTCGACGCAGGTCGTCCAGGTGCTCGGCGCACCAGGCCAACCGTTCGGACATCGTCGCTCCGCGGACCCGGAGGTTTCCGCCGAGCAGGACCCGGCCCGGTTCGCCCTCCGCATGCACGTCGACCGACGAGACCACCAGCACGCCGTCCATCAGCAGCTCCTGACCTGGATTCTCGTGACCCCTTGACACCGGGGTACGCCGCTCCTACCTTCAACGCTACTGCAGATTGTATGACGATCTGCACTTTCCGAGAAGACCCGACGCGGGGCAGCACAAGGAGTCACCGACCATGACCAAGACCACGAAGATCTCCCTGGCGGTCATCGCCGCCGTGGTGCTCGCCCTCGCGGGCGGCTACGTCGGCGCGGGCTGGCGAGGCGGGAGTGCCGCCGCGTCGTCCGCCGAGGCCGGATCGTGGATGAAGGACGTCCAGTCCCGCGGCGAGCTGCGAGTGGGCGTCGCGATCGCGCCGCCGATGACGGTGGAGAAGAGCGGCAAGCTGGGCGGCCCGAACCTGATCCCGCTGCAGCACCTGGCCGAGTCCCTCGGCGTCAAGCTGACCCCGGTGTCGGCGACCTGGAACAACATCGTCGCCGGCCTGCAGGCGGGCCGGTACGACGTGGCGGCCAACCTGGACGCGACCATCGAGCGGGCCAAGGCGATCCAGTTCTCCGATCCGGTGTACGAGTACCAGGGCGTCTTCGTGGTCAAGGCGGCATCGCCGTACCGAACGTCCACCGAGGTGCTGAAGTCCGGCAAGCCGGTCGCAGTCGCGCAGGGCAGCGCTCCGGCCGCCGCGGTCGCCGACGCCGGCGCCAAGGTGCTCGAGCTGGCGGACTACACCAACGGGCTGCAGGCGCTCAAGGCCGACCGGGCCATTGCCGTGTTCGCCGACCTGCCGACCGCCGAGTCGCAGGCGCAGGCCGACGCGTCGGTCAAGATCGTCGTCCCAGAGCCCGGCATCTACGCCGCCGGCGCGGGGTACGGCGTGCCCAACGACATGGACGCGCGGTCACTGCAGTTGCTCAACGTCGCCATCAACCACACCCGGCTCAGCGGTGAGCTGGAGCGTGCGTACGCCGAGGAGAACTACCTGCCGATCGACCGGCTCGGCTCCCTGGCCAAGCAGTAGACCGGCACCCGACGGAAGCGTGGACCTGTCATGACCGAGCAAGACTTCGACTGGGGCGCCGTCGCCGACGCGTGGCCACAGCTGATCAGCGGGCTGGGCGTCACCCTGCAGATCGCCGCCATCACGATCGTGCTGAGCATGATCCTCGCCGTACCGGTCGCCGTGGCCCGGATGTCCACGATCGAGATCGTCCGGTGGGTCGCGCAGATCTACATCGAGATCTTCCGGTGCACCCCGATGCTGGTGCAGCTTTTCTGGATCTACTACGCGTTGCCGGCGCTGACCGGGATCACCATCCCCGGGTTCGCGTCCGCGGTGATCGCGTTGACCGCGAACCTGACCGCGTTCATGGCCGAGGCGTACCGCAGCGGCTTCCAGGCGGTGCCGGTCGAGCAGATCGAGGCCGGCAAGATGCTTCGGCTGAGCCGGTTCCAGCAGTTGCGCCACATCATCGTGCCGCAGGCGCTGCGCCAGCAGATCCCGGTGATCCTGTCGCTGAACATCTCGATGTTCAAGGACACCGCGCTGGTCTCGACGATCGCCGTCCACGACCTGATGTTCCAGGCCAACACCGCCGCGACCGAGACGTACCGGGCGCTGGAGTTCTTCACCACGGCCGCCGCCGTCTATTTCTGCATCGCCTTCCCCGTCTCGCTGTTCACCAGCTACCTCGAGCGCCGCGGCCAGCTCGCCCGGGCCGGCCGGGCACCGATCATCAAACCGCGCAAGCCCGAGCTGACAGGAGTGAAGTCATGAGCGTCGGTACGGCGGACGCCACCGCACCACTGGTCTCGGCCACCAACCTGGCCAAGCAGTTCCACGGTCGCAAGGTGCTCGACGGGGTGGACTTCGACGTCGCCTCCGGGGAGGTCAGCGTGATCATCGGCAAGAGCGGCTCGGGCAAGTCGACGCTGCTGCGGGTGATCGCCGGTCTCGAGGACCCGGAGGACGGTGACGTCACCATCGACGGCGTGGTCGTCCGCACCGGCGGCGCTCGTACGGCGGACTGGAACCACGGAGCCGCCAAGGTCGGCATGGTGTTCCAGAGCTACACGCTGTGGCCGCACATGAACGTGCTCGACAATCTCATCCTCGCGCCGCGCAAGATCCTCGGGCTGTCGGCCGGCGAGGCGGAGGCCCGGGCCGAGCAGGCGCTGGCCGAGGTCGGGATGGCAGAGCACATCCGGAGCCGCTCGACCCAGCTCTCCGGCGGCGAGCGGCAGCGGGTCGCCATCGCCCGGGCGCTGATGATGCGCCCCCAGGTCCTGCTGTGCGACGAGATCACGTCGGCACTCGACCCGCCGGTCGCGGCCGAGGTGCTGGGGGTGCTGGCCCGGCTCAAGCAGGAGGAAGGGCTGGCCGTCGTACTGGTCACCCACGACATGGCGTTCGCGTCCAAGGCCGCCGACCGGGTCGTCTTCTTCTCGAACGGCCGGATCGCGGTCGATGCCACGCCCGACAAGGCGTTCAACGACTGCGACAACCCCGAGCTCAAGGCGTTCGTCGATGCCGTCCGGATCGACTGACCTGTCCCGAACCCCAACAATTACTGGAGATCTTCAATGACTGAAAGCGTCCAGCTGCAGGGCGTCCTGGTAGCACTCGTGACCCCCTTCACCGCCGACGGATCCGCGATCGACGTCGAGACGCTCGATGCCCAGGTGAACCGGCTGATCGCCGCCGGTGTCCACGGCTTGGTACCCGGCGGAAGCACCGGCGAGTTCACCGCGCTCACCGTGGCGGAGCGCAAGCTGCTCACCGAGGCCTGTGTGAAAGCGGCCGACGGGCGGGTGCCGGTCGTCGCGGGCACCGGGGCGTTGTCGGGTGCCGAGACCGTGGAGCTCAGCCGGCACGCGGCCGAGGTCGGGGCGTCCGCGCTCATGGTGGTGCCGCCCTTCTACGACGCGCCGAGTCTCGACGAGGTCAGGTCGCACCTGGCCGCCGTACGCGAGGCATCCCAGCTGCCGATCGTGTACTACAACATCCCGTCGGCCACCGGGGTGAAACTGAGCCCGGCCGAGATCGCGGGGCTGGCGGACATCGAGGGAGTGGGCTACCTCAAGGACACCTCGGGCGATGCGGTGGGACTGAGCGAGCTACTGGTCGCCCACTCCGGCCGGATCACGGCCTTCAACGGCTGGGACACGCTCACGTTCTTCGGTCTGGTCAGCGGCGCCAAGGGCACGGTGTGGGGTGCGACCAACGTGATACCGGAGCTGTCCATGCAGCTGTGGGACGCGGTTGCGGTCCGCGGCGATCTCGCCGAGGGACGGCGGTTGTGGGACAAGATCTGGCCGGTCTGCAACTTCCTCGAGTCGTACAACTACGCCGCTGCGGTCAAGACCGGCCTCGAGTTGATCGGGCACCCCGCCGGGCCGGTCCGGGCGCCGTTCGCCTTGCTCGACGACAGCGCGCGGGCCGAGTTCACCAAGATCCTGGACGCCGCCGGCGTTCTCTGACCTACTGAATCGAAGGAGGGCGCAGTGAGGATCGTCGTGGTCGGTGCGGGTGTCGTCGGTCTGGCCTGTGGCTACGAACTGCTCCGGGACGGGCATGACGTTGTCGTGCTGGACAGCGCGAGCGCCGGCCAGGCCGCGTCGCACGGGAACGCGGCCAAGGTCGCCGTCGCCGAGGCCGGCCCGGTCCCGGCGCACGGCATGGTGGTCCAGGGCCTGAAGTGGATGCTGCGCCCGGACAGCCCGCTGTACGTGAAGCCGTCGCTGTCGCCGCCGTTCCTGCGGTTCCTGCTCGCGATGGCCCGGAACTGCACCGAGACGCAGTTCCGGGCCGGGCTGGCTCTGAACCTCCGGATCGCGACGCAGGCCGACGAACTGTTCGACGAGTGGCAGGACGCCGGTCTGCACTTCGAGTTGCACCGACGCGGTGTCCTGCTGGCGTACGAGAACCGGGCCCACTTCGAGCACCGGTTGCGGTACCAGGACGTGTTCTCCTCGTACGGCGCAGAGCCCGATGTCCTGGATGCTGCCGGGGTGCACGACGTTGAGCCGGCACTGTCCGATCGGATCCGGTACGGGCTGTTCTATCCACGCGACCGGCAACTCGAGCCGGACTCGCTCACGTCCGCTCTGGTGGAGCACATCTCGAAGCTCGGCGGCTCGGTGCGTGAAGACACGGCCGTGGCCGGCTTCGACCGCGGCCCGGGTGGCGTGATCGGCGTACGCACCGGCAACGGCGAACGGCTGGGGTGCGACGGCGTGGTGCTGGCGGCCGGCGTCTGGACGGGACCGCTGTGCGAGAGGCTCGGCGTTCCGGTTCCGATCCAGGCGGGGAAGGGGTACAGCGTCGACTACCGTCCGGAGCCCCTCAGATTGCGGACGTCGCTGACGTTCGAGGACGCTCACGTCGCCGTCACACCGTTGGACGGGCTGATTCGCGTGGCCGGCACGATGGAGTTCGCCGGGTTCGACACGTCGATCAACGCGCGGCGGATCGAGGCCGTGCAGCGTGCGGCCGCGGTGGGATTCCGGGACTGGGATCCGGCCGCTGCGCACGAGCCGGCCTGGGCCGGGATGCGGCCGATGACGCCGGACGGGCTGCCCGTGGTCGGTCCGCTCACCGACGGTGGCAACGTCTGGGTCGCGTCGGGGCACGGCATGCTCGGTCTCACCCAGGCGCCGGCGACCGCTCAGACGATCCGGCGGCTGGTCCGTGGCGAGGCCCCCGATCCCGCGACCAGCCCGGCTCGGTTTCGGCGCCAGGCGGGGCGGCGACCTCGAAGTGCAGACAATCTGCAATCATGGTCCGGGTAGACGAAGGGCGGTCGGATGAGTACCCAACGCACGGACTCGGCACTGGCTCCGGTCAGCAACGTGACTCGGCGCGAGGTGGTGGTGGACGCCATTCGGCGCGCGCTGCTCTCGGGCGAACTGGTTCCCGGGCAGCGGGTCAAGGAGGCGCCGCTGGCGGAGTTGCTCGGCGTGAGCCGGCCGACCGTGCGCGAGGCGATCTACCAACTCGTCCACGAGGGTTCGCTGGTCCAGACGCCGTACAAGGGGATCACTGTCGCCGAACCGAGTCCGCAGGACCTGCTCGATGTGGCGCAGGTCCGGGTGTCGCTGGAGACGCTGGCCGCGCTGCACCTGTCCGAGCACCCGGACGGCGACGGGATGACGAAGCTGCGCGCCGCGCTGAAGACCCATCTGGACGCGATCGAGGAAGGCGACCTGGTGCGGGTCGACATGACTCACCTCGACCTGCACCGGACGCTGTGGGAGGCGTCGGAGAACCAGATGCTGATGCGGATCTGGCCCCTGGTGGAGTCCCAGATCCGGATGGCGATGAGCCTCGATCAGGCCACCCGGTCCGACCTTGCCCGCGACGCCGAGCTGCACCGGCGGCTGGTCGACGTGATCGCCAGTGGCGACAAGGCGGCGATCACCGCCGAGGTCCGCGACCACATCGCGAACAGCGCCGACGAGATCGTCCGGCTGATCGAAGCAGGCAAGTCGGCCTGAGCTCCCGGCGGGCCAGTTCCGGTACGGCGTCCGTCGTACCGGCCGATCACGCATGCCCTGGAGACTTCTCATGAACACCAGCAACTACATCGGGGGCAAGGCCGGCGTCGGCCGGGGCCCGGAACTCGCCGTGGTCGACCCGTCGAACGGGAAGACGATCCGGACCTACCGCAGTGACGACGAGCAGAGTGTCGAGGCCGCGCTCGACGCTGCGCACGACGCCTTCGCGGAGTGGTCGCGAGCGACACCGGCCGAGCGCTCGGGGATCCTGCACCGGCTCGCGTCCGAGCTCGAAGCGGTCGCCGAGGAACTCGCCCAGGCCGAGACCGCGCAGACCGGGAAGCCGATCCGGCTCAGCCGTGAGTTCGACGTTCCCGGGTCGATCGACAACGTCGCGTTCTTCGCCGGCGCGTCCCGGCACCTCGACGGGCAGGCGGCGGCGGAGTACTCAGCCGAGCACACCTCGATGATCCGACGGCAGCCGATCGGCGTGGTCGGCTCGATCGCGCCGTGGAACTATCCGTTGCAGATGGCCGTCTGGAAGGTGCTGCCGGCCATCGCGGCCGGCAACACGATCGTCCTGAAGCCCGCCGAAATCACCCCGCTCACCACCCTCATGCTCGCCGAGGCCTGCGAACGTGCCGGCCTTCCAGCCGGTGTGGTGAACATCGTGAACGGTCCGGGCCCCAGCACAGGGGAGTCGCTGGTCACCAGCCGCCGGATCGCGATGACGTCGTTCACTGGGTCGACCGCGGTCGGGCGCCACATCGCCGGACTCGCCGCGGCGAACGGGACCCGGCTGCACCTCGAGCTCGGCGGGAAGGCGCCGTTCGTGGTGTATGACGACGCCGACCTGGAAGCTGCGGTCCGGGGCGCGGCGGCGGCCGCACTGATCAACACCGGGCAGGACTGCACCGCCGCCACCCGGGCCTATGTGCACCGCTCCCTGTTCGACGACTTCGTCGGTGGCGTCGCCGGTCTGATGCGGCGTGTGCGGCTCGGAGCGCCTGCGGATCCGGAGACCGATCAAGGCCCGCTGGTCTCCTTCCGGCAGCGGGACCGGGTTGCGGCCATGGTCGACCGCGCCGTCAAGGACGGGGCTCGGGCGGTCACCGGCGGCCGGGCGCCAGGCGGTGCACTGTCCGAGGGCGCGTACTACGAGCCGACGCTGCTGGTCGACGCCGACCAGCGCAGCGAGATCGTGCAGGAGGAGACGTTCGGGCCGGTGCTGGTCGCGCTTCCGTTCGACTCCGACAGCGAAGCGCTGCAACTGGCGAACGACGTGCCGTTCGGGCTGGCCGCGTCGGCCTGGACGCGGGACGTGTACCGCGCGCAGGAGGCCGCCCGGTCGATCGAGGCCGGGACGGTCTGGATCAACGACCACATCCCGATCATCTCGGAGATGCCGCACGGCGGGATGAAGGCGTCGGGCTACGGCAAGGACATGTCGGCGTACTCGTTCGACGAGTACACACAGGTCAAACACGTGATGTCCGACCTGACCGGACGCGCGGCGAAGTCCTGGCACACCACCATCTACGGCGACATCTGAGGAGCACGCCATGAAGATCCTGCTGGTCGGCGCCACCGGCACCGTCGGGCGCGCGGCCAATGACGCGTTGGTTGCCCGCGGCCACGAAATCGTCGCGGCCCATCGGTCGTCGCCCGGCTACCCGATCGACCTCACCGACCCCGGCTCGATCCAGGACGTCCTCGACCAGGCCGGACCGCTCGACGCCGTCGTCTGCGCGGCGGGCACGACGCCGTACGGACCGTGGGACGAGCTTGACCGCGACGCGTGGTTGAGGGGTCTGAGCAGCAAGCTGCTGGGCCAGGTCGAGCTCGTCCGCCGCGGGACAGGCACCGTGCGCACCGGCGGCTCGTTCACGGTGATCACCGGCATCCTCGCCCGGGAACCCATCCGCACCGGAAGTATCGCGGCCGCCGTCAACGGAGCGCTGGAGGCGTGGGTCGTCGCCAGCGCCGGCGAACTCTGGGGCCGCTACCGGCTCAATGCCGTCAGCCCGACGGTCCTGACCGAGTCGAAGGACAAGTACGCCGATACCTTCCCGGGCTACCCGACCGTCGACGCGAGCGTGGTCGGCCAGGCCTTCGTCCGCTCGGTCGAGTCGATGGAGACCGGCCGGATCTACCGGATCTGATCGGTTTGCGGCGGAGGCTCGGCCCGGCGGGCGGACTGTTTGGCGCGCAGGATTTCGGGGTCGCGGGGGTCGAGGGGGAGGTCGTCGTACTGTCTGCGTCTGGTTCGGGTGGGCTTGGTGATCCGGATCTGGCGCATGTCAGGTCTCCTGTGGAGCGGCGGGCCCGGCGCCGAGCGGGGGAGGAGGGGACTCAAGACGCCAGGCCCGCCGGTCTGGTGGGGTCGACGGCGCCAGCAGGTACCACGCGGCGCTGTTCGGCGGGAGTTTGTCGCCGGCTTCCTGGTGACTGGCGAGCAGGAGCTCACCGTCGGCCGGAAGCGCGACGACGCGGGAGGAGCAGTTGACGACGCAGCAGAAGCCGTCGCCACGGGTGAAGGCGAGTACGCCGGGCTCGGTCGGCAGCCAGCGGAAGTGGCCGGCGGCCAGGGTGGGGAGCCGCCGGCGCAGAGCGAGGGCCTCGCGGTAGAGGTGCAGCATCGACTCGCCGGAGCTCAGCTGCCGGTCGACGGCGTGATCAGCGAACCAGTCCGGCTGCGGCAACCAGGAAGGTGCAGAAGAGAAGCCGAAGCCGGGCTGGTCCGCAGTCCAGGGCAGCGGGACGCGACAGCCGTCCCGCCCACGCCGTACGCCGTTGCTGCGGTGGAACATCGGGTCGACCAGGACCTCCGTCGGTAGGTCGGTGACCTCGGGCAGGCCGAGCTCCTCGCCCTGGTAGAGGTACGCCGATCCCGGCAGCGCGAGCATGAGCAAGGCGCTCGCCCGCGCGCGGCTCGTCCCGAGGTCGACGTCGCCGGTGTCGAGTCCGGGAGCACCGCCGCCGTACCGGGTGACCGAGCGGGGCATGTCGTGGTTGTTCAGCACCCAGGCGACCGCGGAGCCGGAGTCGTGGATCGTGTCCAGTCCGCGGTCCACGACGTCGTACAGGACCTGGTCGTTCCAGTGCGCGCGGAGGAACTCGAAGTAGAAGGTCTGGTGCAGTTCGTCGGGCCGCTGGTAGTGGGCGAGTTGCTGCGTGTCAAGTACGCCGACCTCGCCGATCAGCACGCGTTCGCGGCCGGTCCGGGCGGAGTACTCGTCGGTGATCGCCCGCCAGCGGCGCCACACGTCGTGCACCTCGGGCCGGTTCCACGCGTGCGGGTTGACCGGGTCGCCGGTGAGCTCGTCGTCGCCGGCGTACTCGTGGTCGGGCAGGCCGTCGGCCTTGTGCAGGCCGTGCGCGACGTCGATCCGGACGCCGTCCACGCCGCGGTCGAGCCAGAACCGCAGGACCTGGTCGAAGTACGCCGGCACGTCCGGGTGCCGCCAGTCGAAGTCGGCCTGCTCGGGGGCGAAGCTGTGCAGGTACCACTGACCGTCGTCGACCTGCTCCCACGCGGGGCCGCCGAAGATCGAGCGCCAGTTGTTCGGCTGGTCGGCGAAGTGGAAACGGGCCCGCTCCGGGCTCCCGGGTCCGGCTTCGAGTGCCGCCGTGAACCAGGGGTGCTCGGTCGAGCAGTGGTTCGGAACGATGTCGGTGAGGACCTTGAGACCGAGCCGGTGGGCGTCCCGGATCAGGCGGTCGAAGCTTTCGAGCGTGCCGTAGTCCGGGTCCACGGTGAAGTAGTCGGTGACGTCGTACCCGTGGTCGTGCTGGGGTGAGGGGTAGAACGGGTTGAGCCACAGCCCGTCGACGCCGAGGCTGCGCAGGTAGGGGAGCCGGGCCCGGACGCCTTCCAGGTCGCCGATGCCGTCACCGTCGGAGTCGGCGAAGCTGCGGAGGTAGACCTGGTAGATGACCGCGCTGCGCCACCAGTCCGCTCCCTGCTGGGTGCTTGCGGTGAGCATCGCGATCAATCCCTTGGCTGGCGGTGGCCCCCTGCAGCAACCATCGCGCGCTGGGCAGTCCAGGTCTGCACCGCCAGCGCCCAACCCGGATACCGGCTAGCCGGAACTTCTACGGCGGGCTAGCGGGTCTCGAGGTAGGTGATCACGGCAAGTACCCGGCGGTGGTCGTCACCGGTCTCGGGCAGCGCCAGCTTGGCGAGGATGTGCCGGATGTGCTTCTCCACGGTCGCCTCGGTCACCCACAGCCGCCGGGCGATCCCGGCGTTCGACCGGCCCTCGGCCATCAGCGCGAGCACCTCGTGCTCCCGCGGGCTGAGCTCGGCGAGCGGGTCGTTCTGGCGGCGGGCGCTCACCAGCTCCTGCACCAGCGCCGGGTCCATCACCGAGCCACCGCGGACGATCCGCCCGAGCGTCTCGAGGAAGTCGCCGACGTCGGTCACCCGGCTCTTCAGCAGGTACCCGATCCGCTGGCCGGACGCCAGCAACTCCATCGCGTGCTCGACCTCCGCGTGCGCGGACAGCACCAGGATCCCGGTCGCCGGGAACTCGCGGCGGATCTCGCGGGCGGCGTCCAGCCCTTCGGTGCTGTTCGTCGGCGGCATCCGGATGTCAAGCACGACCAGGTCCGGTGTCACGTCCCGCACCAGTGGCAGGATCCACGCGCTGTCACCGGTCTGGCCGACGACCTCGTACCCGGACCGCTCGAGCAGGCTGGCCAGGCCTTCCCGCAGGAGGACGTCGTCCTCGGCCAGCAGCACCCGGGTGGTCATCCCTCCACGGTAGCGTCGAGGATCCGCCGTACGGCGGCAGCGGACAGACCCGATTTGGGCAGGTACGCCGCGACCGGGACCTCCCGGACCAGCTCCGCGAGGTCGTCGTCGGCATCGGCCGAGATCAGGATCACCCGCGAGTGCTGCACGCCGGTCTCGCGCTGCATCCGCCGCGCGAGCTCCAGGCCGCTCTCGCTGCCGAGGTTCACATCGACCAGTACGACGTCCGGCGCGGCGTCGTCCACCTCCCGCAGGGCCTGCTCGATGGTCGAGGCGACACCGACGACGGAGACCCCGTCCCGTTCGAGCAGGGTCTGGGCAGCATCGAGGAAGTGCATGCTGTCGTCAACGATGTAGCAGCGCAACGCCATGCCACCAGCATCACCTGATCGGGCTCGTCACGCATTCCGGCTACCGGGACCTTTCCGGCTACTGGGAGTGGCGGTGCGGCGGCGGCGCGAGACGGCCTCCGCACGTCATTGAGCAGTGCGTGACCCTCTTGTAGCGTCAGTTTCACAAGGGCGCTGCTCCTCGAGGTGGTGACCGGTATGGAGCCCGCGCGGTGGTTGGCAGTGGGGTCCGCCCAGGGTCTCGACAAGCGCGCTGCGGCGCGGGCGGTGGACGACGCCCTCGTCCGGGACGACGCCAAACTGCTGATCGTCTTCTGCTCCCAGTCGCTCGACCTGCACGGCCTGCTGGCGGACATCAGGCAGCGGGCTCCCGGCGTACCGCTGATCGGGTGTACGACGGCCGGCGAGATCGTGGCGTCCGGACCGAGCGAGGCCAGCATCGTCGTGACGGCCTTCGGCGGCGACGGGTTCGCCGTACAGACCGCGGCGGCCACCGAGGTGTCGCGGGACCTGCGCGAGGCGGGCGCGACGGTGGCTCGCTGCCTGCCCGTCCGCGAGGACCTTCCACACCAGATCCTCATCCTGCTCAGCGACGGCCTGGCCGGTGACCAGCAGGAGATCGTCCGCGGCGCGTACGGCGTACTCGGCGCAGCAGTTCCCCTGGTCGGCGGCTGCGCGGGCGACGACCTGCGGATGACGCAGACCCATCAGTTGCACGACGACCGCGTGCTGACCGACTCGGTGGTCGCGGCCGGGCTCGCTTCCAGTGCGCCGTTCGGCATCGGCGTACGGCACGGATGGCGCCGGGTCGGCGAGCCGATGCTGGTGACCGCGAGCTCCGCGAACCGGGTCTACACACTCGACGATCTCCCGGCGCTGGACGTGTACCTGAAGCATCTCGGTCTCGATCCGTCGACCAGCAGCGATCAAAGCTGGCTCGCGCGGCTGGCGCTGACTCATCCGCTCGGGCTCGGGCGGCCGAGCCGTGAGGACGAGGTGCGGTGGATCAGCGGCGGGGACTTCGTCGAGCGGTCGCTGTCCTGCATGGCCGAGGTTCCGCAGGGCGCGCTGGTCTGGATCATGGAGGGTGACGAGACATCGGTGCTCGAGGCAACCGATGCGGCGTGCGCCGACTCACTGGCCGCGCTCGACGGGCAGCGGCCGCTCGGCGTGATCGCGTTCGACTGCATCGCCCGGCGCGGAGTGCTCGGCGACGCCGGGATCCGGTCCGAGATCGACCGGCTGGCCACGGTGACGTCCGGTGTGCCGGTCGCAGGCTTCTACACGTACGGCGAGATCGCCCGGACGCGCGGCCTGCGCGGCTTCCACAACCAGACGCTGGTCGTTCTCTCGGTCGGCTGAGATGGACTCCTCGGCCTGGTCGACACAGCAGCTCGCCGAGTTCGTCGCGGTGGTCTCGACCGCGCGCAGCGAGGCCGAGGCCGCGCAGGTCGCTGTCGAGCGTACGGCGGAGGCGCTGGACGCCGAAGTGGCGGCGATCGTGTCCGGCGACGGGGTGGTCGCCGCCGTCGGCTATCCGGAGGACGCGGTCCCGATCGGCGACCTCGAGGCCGTCCGGCCGGGGAGCTCGCGGCAGCTCGACGTACCGGGCGTAGGGATGTGCCAGGCGTCGTCGGCGTTCCTCGAGCATCCGCCGGGCTCGACGCTGGTCGTGGCGCGGCACGAGGACCTCAGCCGCGAGGAGACCGGGCTGATGCGTGGCATGGCCAGGGTAACCGCGATCACGATGCGGATGCTGCGCGTCCTGGACGACGAGCGCGCTGCCCGGGCAGAGGTCGAGCGGCTCGCTCGCGAACAGGCTGCCCTGCGGCACGTGGCGACGCTGGTCGCGACCGGCGCATCCCCGGCCGAGATCTTCGCCGCGGTCACGGCGGAGGTCGGGCAGTTGCTGGGCGCGGACTTCACCGAGCTGACCCGGTTCGTGCCGAACGAGGCGAAGACGGTGGTCGCCGCATGGAGCGCGAACGGCCGACCGGTCCCGCTGGTCGGGCCGAAGCCGCTCGGCGGACGCAACCTGTCGACCCTGATCCACCGGACGCACCAACCGGAGCGGCTCGAGTACGACGAGCGCAGTACGCCACCACCTGCTGTCACCGGACGGGTTCGGATCCGGTCCGCGGTCGGTGTGCCGATCATCGTGCAAGGCGAGCTGTGGGGAGTGATCGCGGTCGGGTCGGCGGGGGACAAGCCGGCGCCGTCCGACACCGAGTCCCGGCTCGCCGATTTCACCGAGCTGGTCGCGACCGCGATCGCCAACGCCGGATCGCAGACCGAGCTGAAGGCGTCACGCGCGCGGATCGTGGCGAGCGCCGACGAGGCTCGGCGGCGGATCGAGCGCGATCTCCACGACGGCGCTCAGCAGCGGCTGGTCACTCTCGCGCTGCGGTTGCGCGCGGCTCAGGAGTCTGTGCCGGCCGAGCTCGCGGAGGTCGCCCAGCACTTGAACCGGGCGGCCGCCGAGCTGTCGACGGCTCTCGACGAGCTCCGCGAGATCGCCCGCGGCATCCATCCGACGATCCTCGCCGAGGGCGGACTCGCTCCCGCGTTGCGGACGCTGGCCAGGCGATCGCCGGTCCCGGTCGACCTCGCCATACGGACCAGCGGGCGGCTGCCCGAGCGGATCGAGGTGACTGCGTACTACGTGGTGTCGGAAGCGCTGACGAATGCGGCCAAGCATGCCAACGCCGCCGCGGTCACAGTGCAGGTCGACACCGTGGAGGGGATCATCCGGCTCACGATCAGCGACGACGGCATCGGAGGCGCGGACCCTCGCCGCGGCACTGGGCTGGTCGGTCTGAGGGACCGGGTCGAAGCTGCCGACGGCAGGCTGACGATCACCAGCCCGCCGGACAAGGGAACTCACCTGGTCGCCGACCTTCCACTGAACCCGACTGTTGGCATCTGATCTGGTGAGGAGGTGGGTGCGGTGCCGGTTGCGGAGAAGCTGGTGCTGCCCGACGGATACGGGCGGACCACGAAGAAGCTGAGCTGGGAGAGCGTGCGGGCCCGGCTGGAGGAGGCCAAGCAGTACTGGCTGGCGACGAACCGGGCGAACGGCAGCCCGCACCTCGTGCCGGTCGACGGGCTGTGGGTGGACGATCGGTTCTACTACGGCGGCAGTCCGGAGACGCAGCATGTGCGGGCGGTGCGGGCCGATCCGCACGTGACGATCCATCTGCCCGATCCGTGGCAGGTCGTGGTGGTGGAGGGTTCGGTGCGCGTCACCAAGGTGTCGGCGGAGTTGGCTCAGCGGCTCGCTGAGGTCGCGAACGTGAAGTACGCCGAGTACGGGATGAAGCAGGACGCCAGTGCATACTCCGAGCCGGCCGCTGTCCATCCGCGGCGGGTGATCGCCTGGTCGACGTTCCCGAAGGACGCGACCAGGTTCACCTTTACTGACTGACGTCCGGCCAGATCGACGCCAGGTGGTGGATCTCGAGGGACTGCAGCTTGAGCGTGCCGTGGGTGGTGAGGCGGAGGGTGTCACCGGGGTCGACGTTGTGGCAGGCGTAGTAGGCGCCGTCGGCGGCGAAGACGGCGAGTTGGCCGCGGTCGATGAGGAGGCGGATCGTGAGTGTGCCGTCGATGGCCAGGGGTACGCCGTTCAGCTGCTTGGCGGCGGTGTCGTAGGTGAGATCGACTCCGGGCCGGAGGTGGAAGGTGAAGGCGGTCGTTTCCGTTTCGGCGAGGTCGAAGGTCGCTTCGACGTCGACGGTTTCGGCTGGTGCGTCGATGGGCGACGTCGAGGTCACGACGGTTGGTCCCAGCGTCGTTGTCTTACGGCGTAAGGACTTGATCTCGTCGACGGGGTTGCTGTGGATTCGCGGGCCGTCCGGGGTCGCGACCAGGTGTTGCTCGACCGGGAAGCTGGCATTGCCGGTCCAGGTCGAGCCGCGGTTCTCGCCCTGCCAGGCCATCGTGACCACGCGGCCGTTAGGCAGGTTGTCGAAGGACTGCGCCGCGTAGTACGGGCCTGCCGCGGGACCGGGGTTGGCCGTGATCGTCTGCGGAGTCGTCCACGACGTGGTGAAGCGCCCGCCGTCGAAGTCGCCGACCAGGTAGGAGCCGCGGCCGTCGCGCAGTACCCAGATGACTTCGCCGTTCAGCGTCATCGGCGTGAAGTCCGGGCACTCGAAGAACCAGTCGGCGACCAACCGACTGGTGCGCTCCCAGTCGCGCAGGTTCGGCGAGACGAAGAAGTCGACACCGTTGCCGTCGTTGTTGGACCACACCACCATCACCCAGCGCCCGGACGGCGGGTGCCAGACGACTTTGGGATCGCGACTCTCGTGACCGCTCGGCTGGGCGATCACCCGGCCTTCGTCGTACGGCGTGAACGTCATGCCGCCGTCGAGGCTGCAGAACATCCGCACACCCTGGGTGCCGGTGAACACCAGGATCGGGTCGTGGTCGCCGTCCTTGAGACCGGAAGTGTTGCGTACGTCGACCACGCCGCCGCCCGACCACAGCTCGCCGGGGTGGACAGCGGGATCGAGTGCGTTGGGTTGTTGCGTCCAGTGCACCAGGTCGGGGCTGGTCGCGTGGCCCCAGCGCATCGTGTCCCAGACCAGGCTGTCTGGGGCGTGCTGGAAGTAGAAGTGGTACGTGCCGCGGTAGTAGAGCAGTCCGTTCGGGTCGTTCATCCAGCCGCGCCGCGGGCTGAAGTGGAACTGGCCGCGGTTGCTTTCCTGGTAGTCGGTCAAGGCTGCCCTTCCGTTAGCGGGGACGGCGGTACTCGCGGGCCGGCAGGGACGGGAGGTCGTTCGACCCGCCGGGCAGCTGGTACCAGTACGCGACGGTGGTGATGTCGTCGGATCGCTCGAAGTGCCCGTGATCCCAGGCGCCGATCTGCTGCAGGGTGACGCGCAGTCGCTCGTGGAAGATCACCGGATCCGGCAGGTGCCAGCGGTACATGCCGTGCGACTGCAGCGTGCTGGTGACGAACGGCGAGGTGCGCGTGGTGTCCTCGGCCGAGTAGAACAGATAGCCGCAGTACGGCGCACTGAAGGTCAGCGGGACCGGGGGCGGGTCGTGCCGAAGCGCGTCCTGGAACGCCCAGGCACCACCGGCGTAGTCCTCGAGCCCGGTGCTGCACTGGGTCGGGTAGGCATCGTCGTCGTCGATGTAGAACTTCATCTCGCCCTCGCCCCACCAGTAGCGCTCCAGCGCGGTGAGGCCGACGTACGTGCCGACATAGTTGCCGCTGCCAACGACCCCGTCGAGCACGACGTGGTCCTCGGCGGGCGCGGTGGAGCCGTTGCTCCTGCGCCAGTGCACGTGGAAGTGCGCGGTGCCGCCGTCCAGTGGCGCGTTGGGCACGTACCCCAACTCCCGGGCCACCGCGCGGATCCGCTCCTGCTTCTCCGCGTCCACCATCCCGTCGCCGCGCCCGTTCAAGACCAGCGACACCGAAGCCCGCGACACCCCCGACGCCTTCGCGATATCCGCCGACGTAACCCGCCGCTGCCCTATCACTCCACCTCACTAGACCCAACCGCCCCAGCATCTCACGCACCCCCGGGATGGTCTTCCGGCGTTGACGAAACTCACAGGCGTGGTGGTGCTTCGGTTGTTATGGTTGTCGTATGCAATATCTGTTCTTCCTCTGACAGCCAGGGCCCCGCGGTCACTGTGCACGGTTCGACGTGCCGGCCGCGGTTCTTCGTGTCCGCTGTCCATTGCATGTCATGCAATCCCGCTCCCGGCTGCTGCCGTGCCCGGGATCGGAGGAAGTATGTCCACCACTGTTGTACGTTCCCGTGCCCATCTGACCGCCACCGACGTGAGCGTCGCGCGCGGCGGGAAGCCTGTCCTGACCGGTGTCGACCTGACTGTCTCGGCCGGTGACCGGCTCGGCGTGGTCGGCGAGAACGGCCGGGGCAAGACCACCTTGCTGCAGATCCTGGCCGGGCGGCTCGCGCCCGACTCGGGTCAGGTCCATCGCGCCGGCGCCCTGGGAATCGCCGACCAGGAGATGCCGATCGCCGACGACCGCACGGTCGGCGATCTCATCGACGTCGAGCTGGCCGACATCCGCGCGGTCCTCGGCGTACTCGATGCGGCCACGGCAGCCCTCGCCGAGGGCCGGCCGGGCGCCGACGAGGAGTACGCCGACGCCCTCAGCGCAGTCGAGGCACTCGACGCCTGGGACGCCGATCGCCGGGTCGAGATCTCGCTGGCCGCGCTCGGTGCGGTCGACGATCGGAGCCGGCTGCTGTCCGACTTGTCGGTCGGGCAGCGCTACCGGATCCGGCTTGCGTGCCTGCTCGGAGCCGGACATGACCTGCTACTGCTCGACGAGCCGACCAACCACCTCGATGCCGACGGCTTGGCGTACCTGACGTCCGAGCTGCGCGCGCACCAGGGAGGCGTCGTCCTCGTGACGCACGACCGTGCACTGCTCGCTGACGTCGCCACGACGGTGCTCGACCTGGACCCGACCAGCGACGGCCGACCGCGGGTGTACGGCGGCGGCTACCAGGGCTACCAGGAAGGTCGCGAAGCCGAACGCGAACGGTGGGAGAGCGCCCACCGCGCGCAGGTAACCGAGCGACAGCGCCTTGCCGACGACCTGTCGGCAGCGCAGAACCGCCTGTCCACCGGATGGCGGCCCGAGAAGGGCACGGGCAAGCACACTCGAGCCACCCGGGCACCGGGCCTGGTCCGAGCAGTACACCGGCGTCAGGAGGATCTGGAAGCGCACGTCATGGACGTCCCACGTCCGCCGCTGCGATTCCACCTTCCTGGGCTGCCTGCCCGCCCAGGATCAACACTCGTGTACGCCGCAGACGTAGCAGTCACGGGACGACTCGAAGCAGTCGATCCGATCCTGCTGCGTTCCGGCGACCGGCTGCTGATCACCGGCGGCAACGGTTCGGGGAAGTCAACCCTGCTGTCTGTTTTGGCCGGCACGCTCGCCCCGACGAGTGGCGTCGTACAAACCGGACCAGGTGCTCGGATCGGCCTGCTCGCACAGGAGTCACCAGCGCCGTCGCGACGTCGTGCGATCGATGCGTACGACGCCGCGCTCGGCCGCATGGTGAGCGCCGGGCAACTGGCCGAGGCCGATCGGGTCTCGCTGGGTTCGCTGGGGTTGTTCGGGTCCCGGGACGCGTCCCGGCCCGTGGCCGAGCTGTCGATCGGGCAGCAACGCCGCCTGGATCTGGCGATCCTGCTGGCGTCGCGCCCGCACGCCGTACTCCTGGATGAGCCGACCAACCACTTGTCGATCAGCCTGGTCGACGAGCTGACCGAGGCCTTGCAGGCAACACCCGCGGCCGTGGTGATCGCCACCCACGACCGCCAACTCCTACGCGACACCGCCCACTGGCCACAACTCATGCTCGCGCGGGAGTAGCGTCTACGGGCGGAGGTCGAGTCGCATCAGGATTCGGGGGTGACCGGCGAGTACTGAAGTGGTGTCGGCGGCCTTGGTGAAGCCGGCGCGTTCGAAGTTCTTGCGGATCCCGGCGTACGCCATGGTGAGGTCGACCTTGGCGTCGCCGTTGTCCAGCGGGTACGCCTCGACCGCCGGCGCACCGTGCTCGCGCGCGAACTCGACCCCACCGGCGATCAGCGAGTGCGTGATGCCCTGCTTGCGATGACCGGGACGGACTCTGATGCACCACAGCGACCACACCGGCAGGTCGTCGACGTGCGGGATCTTGCGGTTGCGGGCGAACGACGTCTCCGACCGCGGTGCGACTGCAGCCCAGCCGACCGGCTCGTCGCCGTCGTACGCGAGGACACCGGGCGCGAGCTCGGCGCGGCACAGCTCGGCGACGTACTCACCACGAGCCGGTCCGCGCAGCTCGTTGTTGAGCTTGGACGGGATCCGGTAGCTCAGACACCAGCAGACGTTGGAGTTCGGCGACTTCGGACCGAGCACGGCCCGCACATCCTCGAACACCGACGCCGGACGAACTTCGATGGCCATGAGTCCACCATGTCAGAGGTGCCGGCGGAGACCGCCGTGGGACTCGCTGGTCGGCCAGCCGTCGCAGAAGCAGTAGGGCAGTCCCACCGCCGATCTGCGCCTTGCGCCGCGGCGGTGTCGCCTTGCGCGGACGAACGACAGTCCCCTGCCCCGCCATCCCACCTCCGGAAGTCTTGATCTCAGGAACGCTATCCATCCGGTGGTGGGTCAGTGCTACCAGTTCGTGAAGGATCCGTCGGGCTTGCGCAACTGGGGGAGTTCCCGGGACTCGGCGCGGTAGGCGCGGGCGCGTTCGCGGTCGATGTCGACGCCGAGTCCGGGCAGGTCGGAGAGCAGCACCCGGCCGGGAACGACGGTCGGACGAGCCGTGAACAAGGCGGCCAGCTCCGGCGCGGGCTCCGACTGGTGCTCCTGGATCGCCGCGCTCGGGCTGGCGAGGTTGAGCTGCAGCGACGAGGCCGCGGTCACCGGACCGAGCGGGTTGTGGGTGGCGAGCTTGACGTAGTGGGTCTCGCAGCCGGCCGCGATCTTCCACGCCTCGGTCAGACCGCCGGCGATGGCCACGTCGACCCGCGCGTAGTCGATCAGCTCGGCCTCGATCAACCGGGCGAACTCCCACTTCGACGCGAACTGCTCACCAGCAGCCAGCGGTACGCCGGTCCGCGCCCGCAGCATGCGATACGTCTCCGGATGCTCCGCCCGGATCGCGTCCTCGACGAAGTACGGCCGGGCCGACTCGATCTCGCGGCACAACGTCAGCGCCTCCGGCGGGTCGAGCCGGGTGTGCACGTCGAGGATGAGCTCGACGTCGTCACCGACCACCTCACGCACCTGGTGGAACAACTCGATCCCGAGCCGGAGCGTACGGCGTTCGTCGAGCACGTCATCGTCGTGCGGCACGGAGAACCGCAGGTGCCGCCAGCCCTCGGCGACGAGCGTGCGGCAGCGGTCGAGGAAGCGGGGACGGTCGTTCATCCCGTCGCCGACGTGCACGTAGCAGGGCACGTGGTCGCGCACCGGTCCGCCGAGCAGCTGGTGCACGGGGACGCCGAGCGCCTTGCCGCGAATGTCCCACAACGCGACGTCGAGGGCGGCGATCGCGGACGCGAGGATGCGGTCGGCAGGGTAGAAGCCGCTGCGGAACATGACCTGCCACAGATGCTCGGTCCGCAGCGGGTCCTCACCGGTGATCAGCTCACCCAGGTGGTCGAGACCGCCGGCGACCGCACGCTGCCGGGAGCGAACACCTACCTCGCCGATGCCGTGGATGCCCTCGTCGGTGTCGACGACGACGAGCATCATCGCGTCGCCGCGGTCGGGGAGGGTGAGAACTTCCCAGCCGGTGATCTTCATCGCGCCTCACTGTTTCAGAAACGTTGCGGGACAGCGCCATCATTCATCCCAACCGGTGCTCGGCGCAAGAGAGGGATGGACGCAAAATAGGGCGAATCGAGCTGTTGACATGTTTCGGGATCGATTGCAAACATGTTGCAACCGAGTGACAGGAGAGGTGGTCCGGATGGCAGTGACGGTCAGGGACGTGGCGAAGGCGGCCGGGGTGTCGCCGTCGACCGTCTCGCGGGTGTTCACCGCCCCGGAGCAGGTGCAGGCCGCGACCCGGGACAAGGTGCAGGAGGCGGCCGGCCGGCTCGGCTACCGGCCGGATCCCGCGGCCCGGACGCTGCGCAGCGGGCGGACGGAGTCGCTGGGACTGGTGATCCCGGACATCGCCAACCCGTTCTTCCCGCCGATCGTCAAGGCGATGCAGACCAGGGCGCGCACGCACGGCCACACGCTGCTGGTCGCGGACTGCGACGAGCGGGAGGCCGACGAGCTCGAGACCATCGAGGCGATCGTCAAGAAGGTCGACGGTCTGGTGCTCTGGGCATCGACCTTGTCCGACGGCAGGCTGCGGGAGCTGGCCGCGGAGATCCCGCTCGTGCTGGTGAACCGGCACGTGCCCGGCATCCCGGAGCTGCACGTCTCCCTCACCCCCGGTGTCACGCAGGCCGCCGAGCACCTGCGGGCGCTCGGCCACACCAGCTGCGTCTTCGTCAACTGCTCGCGGCCGGAACACCTGCGGGGCAAGTCGATAAGAGAAACCTTCGACGCGCAGGGCCTGGCGCTGGTCGAGCTCGGGCCGTACGAACCACGGTTCGAGACCGGGCTGCACGCGGCGACCCTGGCGATCGCGAACGGCGCCACCGCGATCCTCGCGCACAACGATCTGGTCGCGGTCGGCGTCCTGCACGGCCTGGCCGGCGCCGGTGTCGACGTACCGGGGGAGGTGAGCGTGATCGGGATCGACGACACACTGCTCGCCGGCCTGTCGATCCCCGCGCTGACCACGATCCGGATCTCGCCGCAGACGGTGGCCACCCATGCCACCGACCTGATCGTCGAGGCGATCGGCGGCGCCGCCACCGGTCAGCAGTTGGTCGAGGTCGGCTCGCGCCTCATCCCGCGCGCATCGACCGGGCCCGCCCCGCAGCGCGCCTGACGACTCACCACATCCCACACCGGCGCCGGCTCGCCCCACGGCGCGCAACTCTCATCCACGGCGACGGGCCGGCGGCTCGTCGTACGCACTCCCCTGGAGAACAGACATGGCTACATCGACGCGTGCCCGAATCCTGGTGGTGGGCGCGGCGGCAGCGCTCGCGCTGACCGGCTGCTCGGGGCTCGCCCCCAGCAAGAGCGACGACGGCGGGGGGACCGGATCCGCGATCGTACTGCGGGTGCAGGGCATGCCGGCCGCCACCGACAAGGCCGCGCTGGAGCAGTTCAACCGGCTGGCCGACGACTTCGAGGCGAAGAACCCGGGGATCACGATCGAGGGCACCGAGAACCGCTGGGACCCGCTGACGTTCTCCGCGAAGCTGGCCGGCAAGACCATCGAGGACGTCATCCAGGTCCCGCTGACCGAGCCGCAGGGGCTGATCGCGCGCAAGCACGTGCAACCGATCACCGGCTCGCTGAAGGCCTGGAACCACTACACCGAGTTCAACCCGCAGGTCCTGCAGCCGCTGAGTGACAGCGCGGGGGAGGTGTACGGCGTCCCGCTGGCACCCTTCGCCCAAGGGCTGGTCTACAACCGGGCGCTGTTCACCAAGGCCGGCCTCGACCCGGACAAGCCGCCGGCCAGCTGGGACGAGGTCCGCGAGTACGCCAGGCAGATCAGCGCGAAGACCGGCAAGGCCGGCTTCGTGCACGAGGCGAAGGGCAACACCGGCGGTTGGCAGCTGACCATGCTGACCTACACGCACGGCGGCTCGATGGAGACCGAGCAGGGCGGCAAGTTCGTTGCCGGGTTCAACAGCGACGCGACGAAGAAGTCGCTCGAGCTGCTCAAGGCGATGCGCTGGACCGACAACTCGATGGGCCAGAACCAGCTGATGGACCAGGACGACGTGGTCAAGCAGTTCGCGGCCGGCCAGATCGGCATGTTCATGGGCACCCCGGGCACCTACCGGCTCGCCAAGATGAAGTTCGGCATGAAGAACACCGCGGACTACGGCATCACCGCACTCCCGCAGGCCGGTGGCAACGCGACGCTCGGTGGGGCCGAAGTCTTCATGGTCCCGGCGTCGGTCTCGAAGGAGAAGGCCGAGGCCGCCGCGAAGTGGTTGCTGTTCGCCAACGCCGAGCCGCAGTACGACCCGCAGGTCGCGGCCGAGCGGGCGAAGGCACTCGCCAAGGATCCGGAGGCCGCGGTCGGCGTGCCGACGCTGCCGATGTTCAGCATCGAGCAGCAGCAGAAGATCGACGCCGCGATCAAGCCGCACGTGAACGTGGAGCTCGAGCACTTCAAGCCCTGGCTCGACGGCACACCGAAGCTCGAGCTGCGCCCTGAGCCGCCGGTGGCTGCGCAGAAGCTCTACACGATTCTCGACCCGCTGGTGCAGTCCGTGCTGACGAAGCAGGACGCCGATATCGCGGCCCTGCTGGCCAAGGCCGAGGCCGACGCGAACAAGATGCTCGCGACGGAGCAGAAGTGACCGCAGTCCTAGCGCCTCCGCCACAGCGGGACGCCGTCGCCGTCCAACCGGCGCCGGCGTCCCGCAGGCGGGCGGCGATTCGCCGCGAGCTCCTCGGCCTGGTCTTCCTCACGCCGGCCCTGGTGGTCTTCGGCCTGTTCTCCTGGTGGCCGATCCTGCGCGGCCTGCTGATCTCGTTCCAGCACACCAACCTGGTCGATCCGGCCGTCTGGGTCGGCCTGGAGAACTTCCAGGCCGTCCTGACCGACCCGCTGGTCGGTACGGCGGTGTGGAACACCCTGCTGTTCGTCGCACTCGGCCTGGTCATCGGCTTCCCTGCGCCGATCCTCCTGGCCGCCTTGATGTCCACGGTACGGCGGGGCGCCGCGGCGTACCGGGTCCTGGTCTACCTCCCGGTGGTCGTGCCGCCGGTCGTCGCGATCCTGCTGTGGAAGTGGTTCTACGACCCGGGCAGCGGCCTGTTCAACCAGGCGCTCGGCCTGATCGGCCTCGGCCCGTACCTGTGGTTGCAGTCGCCGCAGACGGCGATGCTGAGTTTGGTGCTGGAAGCAACCTGGGCCGGCATGGGCGGCGCCGCGCTGATCTACCTGGCCGCGATGACCGGCATCCCGGCCGAGCTGTACGAAGCGGCCGAGAGCGACGGCGCCGGGATCTGGCGGCGGATCTGGCACGTGATGCTGCCGCAGCTGCGGCCGGTGATCGGGCTGCTCCTGCTACTGCAGCTGATCGGCACGATCCAGGTGTTCACCGAGCCCTACATCTTCACCCAGGGCGGTCCGGACAACGCGACGCTGACCATCCTGCTGCTGATCTTCCGCTACGGCTTCCAGGACGGTGAGTACGGGCAGGCCGCCGCGCTGTCCGTCGTCCTCGCGATCGTCCTGGCGGCACTGTCCGCGGTCTACCTGCGGTTGACGAGAAGCTGGAGCCCGAAGTGAGTGAGCAACCGACAACGATTGCCTCCAGCAATGACCTGCGCCGGCCGCCGGTGGCGTTCGCGCTCCGGTCCGCGCAGGTGCTGACCCTGATCGTGCTCGTGGTGATCGGCATCGGCCCGCTGTACTGGACGATCAAGGGCGCGGTCTCGCCACCGGCCGAGCTGGTCGCGCACCCGCTGCGGTTGTGGCCGATCGAGCCGGACTTCGGCAACTTCGCCACCGCGTTCACCGAGCTCAGGGTCGGACGGTACCTGTGGAACACGGTGCAGGTGGTGTTCGGTTCGTGGTTCGTGCAGCTGTTCGTGGCGATGACCGCGGGCTTCGCGTTCGCGGTGATCCGGCCGCGGATCGGCCGCTACGTCTACGCGGCGATCCTCGCCACGATGTTCGTCCCGTACACCGTGTCGCTGGTCAGCCTGTTCCTCACGGTCCTGGAGGTGAACCTGCTCGACACCTACTGGGCGATCTGGCTGCCGGCCGGGGCCAACGCGTTCAACGTGCTGCTCGCGACGCGCTTCTTCGAGGCGCTGCCCCAGGAGTTGTACGACGCCGCCAAGGTCGACGGCGCGAGCACCTGGCAACTGCTGACCCGGATCGTGCTGCCGATGAGCCGGCCGGTGATCGCGGTGATCAGCCTGCTGGCGATCATGCACTCCTGGAAGGAGTTCATCTGGCCGCTGGTGGTGATCTCCGATCCCACCCTGCAGCCGATCAGCGTCGCGCTGGTGAACCTCGTCGACGCCGCTCCGCTCGACGAACTGATCGCCGCGATGGCGATGGCCCTCGCGCCGCCTGTCCTCGTCTTCCTCGTCCTGCAGCGCTACGTCGTCGCGGGCCTCGGCTTCACCGGTGTGAAGGGGTGATCGGCCATGGACACACCGATCCGCAGGCGGGTCGTGCTCGGCGGCACAGTGGCCGCGACGGTCTCCGGTGCGACCGCGATTCCGGCGTACGGCGCCGACGTACAGATCACTGATGCGGCGGGGACTGTCAGCCTGGTCGCCGTACCTGACGCCGCCGGGGTCCCGGGGTATGTGAAGGTGCTCGACGGTGGCGGCATCCACCGGTTCGACCTGACCACGTTCGAGTACGCCTACGGGTCGGGTGAGACCAAGGTCGTCCAGCGGACCACCGGGATCGCGTCGATCACGCCGGACGGACCGCAGCAGTTCACGATACGGTACAACGCGCCGATCGGCGAGGTGGTCGGGACGTTCGCGGTGGGGCTACGCAAGGCACGGGTGCGCTGGGACGTCACCGGGGTCGCGAACCTTCGCGTGGACAGCTTCCGGTTCGCCCGGACCGTGATCGGGTCCGGCGTCGAGGCGTACGACCCGGTCGCGTTGTGGAATCGCGACCGAGATCCGACCACCGGAGCATTGCGCGGCGGCATCCCGTTCGAGACCACGAACGGCGTCGGCTACTCGTACACGTGGTCGGACAACCGGGCGTTCGTCCGGGTCCCGCAGAGCACGAAGGGATTCAGCAACGGCGGCTACCTGCACGCGGTCGGGACGGCGATCAACAGCTCCAGCGGGTACGTCGAGAGCAACCTCGTGCTCGGGGTGATGCGGCCGCACTCGGCCGGTGTGATCGCCCGCGACGGCGACCTCGGCATCGACCTGTGGACCGACCAGCCCTTCAACCTGTGGACCACCGGCGGGGCCAAGACCGTCAACCTCCAAGTGGTCAATGCGGGCTTGACCGCACGGACGGTCCGGGTCGACTGGACGGTCCGGACCTGGAACAACATCAGCACCACCGGGACGGCCAGTGGCACAGTCGGCGCCCGCGCGGTCTGGAACACGTCCTTCCAGATCACCCTCGGCAGTCGTGACGTCCGCTTCGTCGAGGCAGTGGTGTACGACGCGACCGCGCCGGCCACCGAGGTCGCGTTCGCGCGCACCAACCTCGCGGTGCTGTCCGCGTACACCTACGGGGACGGGGACGCGAGCATGTTCGGGATGGCGAACTTCGCGTATCTCGAGCGGCCGTCGAGCGGCGCCGTACTCGACCTGATGCAGCTGATCGGGATGCGCTGGGTCCGGACGGCGTACCGGAACTACAACAACTTCGGCGCTTCACCCGGTCCGACCGTCGACGCGCTGGACGCGGAGGGTTTCGCGCACAACCTGCAGTTGGCAGGCGAGCTTCCGTGGGATGGCGGCGGCGCGAGTTGGGCCGACGACATGGTCGGTCGCGCGATGTACTCGGGCGCCCAGTACTACGAGTGCGGCAACGAGCTGAACCTCACCGCAGCGGACCGGACCCCCGCGGAGTACGTCGACAACGTCCTGGTGCCGTTGCGTGCGGCAATGACCGCGAAGGGCGCCGCCTTCAAGGTGATGCACTGCGGGCTGGCCGGATTCCCCGAGCAGTGGGTCGCCGACTTCGGCGCCGCCGATGGCTGGCAGCACGTCGGCGTACTTGCGTACCACCCGGGACGCGGCAACTACGTGGCCGACTACGACCCGCCCCAGCCGTGGTCGAACGAGACCCGCTGGAACTTCCTCGGCACCCTCCGAAAGGCCAAGGCAACCGCCGTTGCCAACGACAACAAGGAGCTCTGGCTCACCGAGGCGTACGCCGTGACGCGGCCGAACCGCTGGTGGTCCGACACCTACCGGCACGCGGCCGAGAACGTCCTGCTCCAACTCGCCCTGGCCAAGGCGTACGGCGTCCGCGGCGTCACCTGGTACACGTTGAACGACTCGATCCAGTTCCAGCCGATGGAGGCCGACCCGGATGACCCGGAGTACCACCACGGCCTGCTGAACCGCGACCTCAGCCCGAAGCCATCGCTGCTCGCGTTCGCGACCGTCGCGCGCTGGCTCGACCAGTCCACCTGGCTCGGCTGGGCCGAGCTGGCCGATCCACAGCTGTTCGGCCTCGTCTTCGACGGGCCCGGCGGCAAGGTGAACATCCTGTGGTCCCGCAAGGACGGCTACCTGATCAACACCGACCCGGCCCGCCGGATCCCCAGCAGCACCGAGTACTACCGCACTCCCGAACCGTGGGAGGACCAGTGGCCGACGAAGACCGGCGCGACACTGCCGACGCCGGCCGCGACCACCACCGTGCGCGAGCTGAACTGCCTCGGCATGGACGTCGCCACCCATCAGGCGAGCAACTCGCAGGTGACCGTCACGCTCGACGGCGCCCCGCGGATCTTCATCGGCCTCGCCCTGCCCCTGCAGACCACCGGAGGAACGCCATGACAGAACACGTATCGAAGCCGTCCCGCCGTACCTTCGTGGCCGGATCGCTCGCCGCCGCCGGAGTGGCCGGCGGCTTGCTGCCGACGAGCACCGCCCGAGCGGCGACGGCGTACACCCTCAGCGCCGACGGGATCTCGGTCGTCGCCCAGACCGACGGGACCGTCGTGGTCAGCGACGGCGCCGGCACCGAGCGGATCCGGATCGCGCACTTCCAGGTGAAGGACACCGTGCTCGGCGGCCAGCGGACGTTCGGCGGCACGCCGTCGCTGGTCACGCTCGCGGACGGCCGGCAGGCGATCCGGGTCAACTACCGGATGGGCGCCGCGGCGAACGGGATCACCGTCACCGGGACCTTCGACGTCACTGCCCATCGCCTGCACCTGCGCTGGGACGCGACCAGCTCGAACACGATGTACCTCAACTCGCAGTTCACCCGGACCGTGGTGAACGCGAGCGGGCCGGAGCGCCCGACCGCGATGACCCGGTGGAACCGCGACGCGGGAGGCGGTGTGCCGTACGAGACGAACGACGGCATCGTCTACGCCTCGACCTGGCCGGACCTCACCGCCTACTTCCGCCTCGAGTCGAGTCGCCCGGCCTGGACGACGCCTTCCTGGATGCACATCGTCGGCACGTACGACGCGTTCGGCGTGCTCGTGCACGAAGCCGACCTCGTGCTCGGCCAGATGCGGCCGGCCGCCGCCAACGCCGCCGCCGTCGCCCGCCCGGTCGGCGTCGACATCTGGACCGACCAGCCGTTCAACCTGTACGACGTCGGCGCGGTGATGCCCGTCCACACGCAGGTCGTGAACGGTGGCAAGACCGCTGCGTCGATCCAGCTGACCTGGTTCGCCCGCGACTTCGACGGCCGGAAGCTCGCAGGCGGGTCCACCACGCTCACGTTGGCGGCGGGCGAGAGCACCGACCGGACGCTCGCCGTGCCCGCGCTCAAGGAGCAGGGCATCGCCTTCGTCGAGGTGAAGGCGTCGACCGGTGGCGCCGAGGCCTTCGCGCGGACGACGGTCGCGACTTTGCCGCCGTACGACTATCAAGGCGGTGGCATCTTCGGGATCGCGAACTATCCCTGGCTGCTGCAGCCGAGCAAGGAGGACGTCGCCGCGTTGATGCAGCGGATCGGCGTCGCCTCGGTGCGGATCGCCTACAACGGCGCGCCCGGGATCGCGCCGGACGAACTGCGGGCGATGGGCATCATGACGAACATCCAGCACGGCGACGTGGTCTTCGACTCGACGCCGGAGCAGGCCAAGGCATGGGCCGCCGAGCTGGTCGACGTCGTGGTCGACGCCGGCGCGCGCTACTTCGAGGTGGACAACGAGCGCAACCAGCCGTGGATGTCCGGGCTGTACGCCGACAAGTACATCCGCGACGGTCTGCGGCCGGTGGTCGAGCGGCTGGCGGAGGTCGGGTACGACGTGAAGGTGATGAACAACGGCCTCGGCGGGATGGACGTCAACTGGACGGACAACTTCCACGCCGCCGGCGGCTGGGACCTGATCGACGTGTTCGCGTTCCATCCCGGCCGCGGCAACTTCACCCCGGACTACGCGCCGACGCCGGACGAGTGGGTGACCGGTGACAACGGCAGCTACTGGAACTTCCTCGGCTCGGTCCGCGAGGCCAAGCGCCGGATCACCGAGTACGGCGGCAACAAGGAGCTGTGGCTGACCGAGGCCTACGCCTGCACGCGGCCCAACTACTGGTGGAACGACACCATGCGCCAGGCCGCCGAGAACGTGCTGCTGACGATGGCGCTCTGCAAGGCCGAGGGTGTCGACGGCGTGAACTGGTACCAGTTGCACGACAGCACCATCCACCACCCGCAGGAGGCGGTGCCGAGCAACACCGAGTACCACTTCGGCCTGACGAACCGCGACCTGTCGGCCAAGCCGTCGCTGCTCGCCTTCGCCACCGGGACTCGGCTGCTCGAAGAGGCCGAGTTCGTCCGCTGGCTGGACTTCACCCAGGTCGACCGGAACCTCAAGGGCCTGCTGTTCGAGACGGCGGACGGCCCGGTGTCGGTCCTGTGGAGCCGCAAGGACGGCTACCTGCTGAACGCCGACCACACGCCGAACCAGCCGTACTACGCGCACCCGGAGGCCTGGCAGGACGACTGGCCGAGCAAGACGACGCTCGTCGTGCCGCGCGACCGGATCACCGAGACCGACTGCATCGGCCGGCAACGAGTGCTGGACGGCAAGCACGGCCAGGTGACCTTCCGGGTCGACGGCGCGCCCCGGATCTACCACGGTCTGTCGGCCCGCCCGGAGCAGTTGGTGCGCTGCGGATGAAACGAGTGCTCGTCACCGGGGCAGCCGGCCGGATCGGGAGTGCGGTGGTCACGGAGCTGCTCGGCCGAGGCGTCGAGGTGACAGCTCTGGTGCTCCCGGGTACGGCGGCTCCGGTGCCGGGACTGCGGGTGGTCGAGGGTGATGCGTGCGATCCGGTGAGTTGCCGGGCGGCGCTGGCCGGTGCGGATGGCGTCGTACATCTTGCTGCGCGGCCGGCGCCGCACCGGGGGACGCCGTACGAGGTGTTCGGGGGGAACACGCTGGCGACGTTCACCTTGCTGGAGGAGGCGGGGGTTGCCGGGGTGCGGAACGCTGTGCTGGCGAGCAGCTACGCCGCGAACGGGTTGCCGTTCGCCACGCAGCCGCGGAGTCCTGCCTACGTGCCGGTCGACGAGCACCTGCCGAGCCACGTCGAGGATCCGTACGCGCTGTCGAAGCAGACCGATGAGCTGACGGCGGCGATGATGGCGCGCCGGCACGGCATGAACGTGATCGCGCTGCGGTACCCGTTCGTGGGTGGCCTCGAGGATCGGCTGCTGCCTCGGGCCCGGCAGCTCGCGGCGGATCCGGGCGCGGGAGCTGCCGACCTGTGGTCCTACCTGGACACGCGGGATGCCGCACGGGCCGCCGTACTAGCGCTTGAGGCCAGCGGGACGCACGTCTTCCACGTCGCGGCTCCGCGGACGCTGGCGCCGTACCCGACGCTGGAGTTGCTTCGCCGGTTTCACCCGGACGCCGAGATCCGCGCCGACCTGCCCGGCCGGACGACTCCGCTCGACCTGACCGCGGCCGAACGGGTGCTGGGATTCAGCGCAGCATATGAGCTAACGCCGGGGTGACGTAGTTGTTGATCTCGGTGATCGTGCCGTCCGTGTCCCGGATGATGTGCGGCAACGCGTTCCACCGTGCCACTTCGAACCCGACCGTGATCAGGTGCTCACGCGCGGGCCCCGACGCGAACGGATCAGGACAGTCGGCCCGACGCGTGTGCCACGCCCCGTCCCGGTAGTAGGTCTCGACAGCCGCCTCAACATGTCTTGGCATCCACAACTCCACGTCACAGGAACAGTTCCCCCCGCCCCCAGCCCCACCCCGCACCCCTGCGACATGTCGAGTCCCATGATTGAACCATCCCTCCGCCCGACCCGACCAGGGCCGAAAGTCCCTTCAGGCGTCGGAGTGGAGGGTTCTGGTGTAGGCGGCTACTGCTCGGAGGGACTTTTCGTCGGCCCAGGACCAGGTGGGGCGGGGGGTGGCTGGACCTTTGTAGGGGGTGTCTGCGTAATGCTGTTGGAGTTCGGCCAGGCGGTTGGTGAGGGTGGCGCGGATTTCGGCGTACGACGGGTCGTCGGCGACGTTGGTGAGTTCTTCGGGGTCGGTGCGGAGGTCGTAGAGCTCCCACTCGGCGTCGAACAGGCGGTCCGAGGAGCCGGGGACGCCTAGGCCGGCGCCGTAGTAGTGGATGAGCTTGAAGTCCTTCGTGCGTACGCCGTAGTGCGCCGGCGCGTGGTGGATCGGGTCGTCGTGTTCCCAGTAGCGGTAGTAGACGGCGTCCGGCCAGTCGTCGACCTTGTCGCCGCGGAGCACGGGCAGGAAGCTGCGGCCCTGCGAGGTCGGGAGCACCTCGGCGGCATCCAGGCCGGCCATGTCGAGGAAGGTGGCGGCGAGGTCGACGTTGGTGACCATCGCGTCGCAGCTGCTGCCCGCGGCGATCGTGGACGGCCAGCGGATCAGCATCGGCATCTGCAGCGACTCGTCGAACATCAGTCGTTTGTCGAACCACCCGTGGTCGCCGAGGAAGAACCCCTGGTCCGACGTGTAGACGACTACCGTGTCCTCGGCCAGCCCCTCGGCCTCCAGGGTGTCGAGCAACCGCCCGACATTGTCGTCGATCGACTGGACGCACTGCAGGTAGTCGCGCAGGTAGCGCTGGTACTTCCATCGCATCCGCTCGACGCGGTTTTCCGGCCCACGCAGCTCCGAAGGCAGCTCCTCGCCGAGCTCGTCCGCGCCGAGGTCGTCGGCGACGGACATCCGGACGCCCCGGACGGCCCGGCTCCGGGTGCTGTGGTCGTCGAACAACGTGCTCGGCTCCGCGATCGACCCGATCGGGTACAGCTCCTTGTGCTTCTCGTCCGGCACCCAGGGCCGGTGCGGCGCCTTGTGGTGCACGAGCAGCAGGAACGGCCGATCCGGGTCGCGGTCCCGGATCCAGTCGATGCTCTGGTCGGTGACGATGTCGGTCGCGTACCCGGGCACGGTCTCGGGACCGTCCGGCCCGATCATCAGCGGGTCGACGTAATCGCCCTGGCCGGGGAACACCTTCCACGCATCGAAGTGCCGCGGCGCCGCCTCGGCCCGCTCACCCAGGTGCCACTTGCCGAACAGCGCGGTCTGGTAGCCGGCGTCATGCAGCACCTCGGCGAACGTCGGGACCCGGTAGTCGATCTCGGTGAAGATCGAGGCGACCCCGTTCACGTGGCTGTAGGTGCCGGTCAGGATCGACGCCCGCGACGGCGAGCAGATCGAGTTGGTGCAGTACGTCGCATCCATCCGGACCCCCTGAGCGGCCAGGCGGTCCAGGTGCGGAGTCTGGTTGACCTTGCTCCCGTACGCCGAGATGGCGTGCGCAGCATGGTCGTCGGACATGACGAAGACGATGTTGGGTGACGGCATTACCTCACCCCATCCTGTTTTCGGTCGACGACGCAAGGTCCGCGTCGATCTTCAGCATCAGCTCAGGGCTGATTCCCGGATGTCCGGCGAGTGCTTCCAGCAGCGTGGCGGCCGGGTTGAAGCGACCCATCCCGCGCAGACCGGCGAGTACGTCGTCCGGCAGAGCGTCCCGGTGATCGGTCAGCACGTCTCGCACTGTGAGCTTCCTGATCGGCGCGTCCGCCGGCAGTTCATCGCGCCGTACGGCGGGCTGCAAAGCGCGCTGTGCTTGCTGCCATTGCCGCTTGACCAGGAGATGCTCCGGCTGCACCGGACCGTCTGCCGGCAGCCCGAGCCGGACGAACTGCTCCGCAGGTGCGTCGTTGCGACGCATCTCGTCGACCAGCAGACCGGCCATCCGCAACTCGAGGTCGTCGTCGGCGAGCGGAGTCCGTTGCTGCGGGTCGTGTTCCAGGTCGAACAACAGCGATCCGTGCCACCACGGATTCCCGAGTGCCTGAGACGGCACCCGCAGGAGCGGCGCTCCCTTCGTGAAACCGAAGCCGGCGACCAGCGAAGCGTCGTGCAGTTCTTGGGGCGTGAACCGGGCCCGCATGTGGGTGGGCATCAACGTGTAGTCGTAGAGCGGCGTGTTCGTCGGATCGGCGCACGCCCGCATGTAGACGTATCGCCCGTCGGTCACGTTGACATGCCCGCCGTGCGCGCCGAACAGCGCGGCCTCGCGCATCTCATTACCGCGGAGGCTGAGTCCTTGCATGTCGGGCGGTCTCTCAACATCGAAGTAGTCGAGCAGCGTCGGTCCGAGGTCGATCGTCTGCACCAGCGCATCCCGCCGTACCCCTGCAGCTGCCGCTTCCGGATCCCAGACGAACAAGGGCGTGTGGATCGTCTCGTCGAACCAAGGCTGCACACTCTTGCCCCACCACCCGCGCTCGCCGAGCAGGAAGCCGTGGTCGGTGCACACGATCAGCATGGTGTCGTCCCAGAGCGAGTGCTCGTCGAAGACGTCCAGCACCCGTCCGAGCGACCGGTCGCACATCGCGAGCAGCGCGAGGTACTCACCCCGAGCCCGCTCGACCTCGCCCGGGGCCTCGATCACCCGCCGGTACGACGGCCAGTCGAACACCGGCGCCTCGGTGTCGATCCCTTGCAACCGCCGGTACTCGTCGTAGCTGAAGAACGGCTCATGCGGGTCGAAGGTCTCGATCTGCACGAACCAGCGGTCCTCGGCGAGATTCGTCCGGATGAACTCGATCCCCGCGTCGAAGGTCAGCGTCTGGCTGTGCCGAGACTCGTCGGTCAGGTACTGCCGGTTGATCCAGTCCTGCCGGCTGAGGAAGTTGCTGCCGTTCAGCGTCGGCGGCGGCTCGGGGTCCCGGACGTGCCCCTTCCACCGGTCACCTTCCTGCCCGCGGAAGAACTCGTACGTCGAGAACCGGTTGTGGTAGGTCGCGCCACCGTCTTCCCAGTAGTGCTGGTGATCGGTCGCCAGGTGGGTGTAGACGCCGTGCTGCCGCAGGAGCTCCGGCGTCGAGTCGTCGTACGGCTCCAGCGGTCCCCAGGACCGGTGCAGGAAGTTGTACCGGCCGGTGTGCAACTCCCGCCGCGCAGGCATGCACGGCATGCTGCCCGCGTAGCAGTTGTCGTAGGTGACACTGCGCTCGGCCAGTCGGCTGAAGTTCGGTGCGTGCACGCCCTCGGCCCCGTACGGCGGCAACATCCGCCGGTTGAGCGAGTCGTACATGACCATCACCGCACGTCTCATCGGAATCGCCGCGGAACACCCGTCATGTGCGTGGTGAGGACCCACAACTGCCTCCCCTCGGAGATCGGGGACTGTCGGTCCCGCATGATTGGGTAGGTGGTGTGTCCCGGTTCCGGCTGTATCCGACTCCCGTGCAGCACGCTGCGTTGCTGAAGCAGTGCGAGCATGCCCGGTACGTGTGGAACCTGGCGCTTGAACAGTGGTCGTTGTGGACCCGGGACAAACGCGCGACGCCTGGGTACGGCGACCAAGCGCGGCAACTTACCGACGCACGGGCGGCGTTCGCCTGGTTGCGCGCCGGTTCGCAGACCGTGCAGCAGCAGGCGTTGCGGGACTTCGACCGCGCCGTCAAGAGCTTCTACACCGGCACCCACCGGCGGCCGACCTGGCGCAGAGCCGGCGTGCACGAGGGGTTCCGCATCCTCGGTGGCCAGGCAACCCGAGTAGTCAAGTTGAACCGCAAGTGGGCTGCGGTCAACGTGCCCAAGGTTGGCTGGGTACGGTTCCGGCTGTCCCGTGCCGTCCCCGAGGCGAGGTCGTACCGGGTAACCTGTGATCGGTCGAGTCGCTGGCACATCGCGTTCGCCGCGATCCCCGTGCCAATACCCGCACCCGGCAGGGGCGAGGTCGTCGGCGTCGATCGCGGCGTCGCCGTCTCCGCGGCCCTGTCCACCGGTGAGCTCCTGATCTGCCCTGGACTGTCGCAGACCGAACATGCACGCCTGAAGCACTTGCAACGTCGCCTGGCTAGGCGCCGTCGCGGCTCCAACCGGCGCCGACGCGTCAAGGCCGCGATCGCCAAGCTGTACGCCCGCGCCGTCGACCGCCGCAAGGACTGGGTGGAAACGACCAGCACCGGCCTCGCCCGCCGCTTCGACCTCATCCGGGTGGAGGACCTGCGGGTTGCGCGGCTGACCAGGCGCCCGAAAGCCAAACCCGACCCCCAACAGCCAGACAGGTACTTGCCGAACCATCGCCGTGCCAAGGCTGGGCTCAACCGTGGCATTTTGGCCAATGGCTGGGGATTGCTGGTCCAGCGCTTGGAGCATAAGGCGCCGGGCCGGGTCGAGAAGGTCAACCCTGCGTACACGTCGCAGACCTGCAGCGCCTGTGGGCACTGCGCGCCGGAGAGCCGCGAGAGCCAAGCGGTGTTCCGGTGCGTTGCCTGCGGGCATCGGGCGCACGCGGACGTGAACGCGGCAGTCAACATCGCGGCCGGACGGGCCGTCAGAGCACGCAGAGAGACGCCCGTACGGGTCTCGCCGAAGCGTGAACCTCAACACACTACCTCCGTGTAGTTGGTTGGAATCCCTGTCCTTCAGGACGGGGAGGACGTCAAGCGACCGCCTCGTTCGCGAGCAGTTCGCGGCGTTCCTGGCGGCGGGCGGCCTGGCGGTCCGGGTCGGGGATGGGGGCCGCCATCAGGAGGCGTTGGGTGTACGGGTGCTCGGGCCGGTCGGTGACGTCGACGGCGTCGCCGTACTCGACGATGTCGCCGCGGTACAGGACCGCGACCCGATGGCTGATGTGGCGGACGACCGCGAGGTCGTGGGAGATGAAGAGGTAGGCCACGCCGGTCTCCTCCTGGATCGAGATGAACAGGTCGAGCACGCGTGCCTGCGTGGACAGGTCCAGCGCGGACACGGGCTCGTCGCAGACGATGAGTTTCGGTTCGAGCGCGAGCGCCCGGGCGATGGCGATCCGTTGCCGCTGGCCACCGGAGAACTCGCGCGGCAGCCGGTGTACGGCGTCCTGCGGCAGACCGACCTGGTCGAGCAGGGTACGCACGCGGGTCGAGGCCGTCGCGCGATCGCTCGACCGGCGCGCGACCAGCGGCTCGACCAGGATGTCCTCCACCGTCATCGACGGGTTGAGCGAGCTGTACGGGTCCTGGAACACGACCTGGATGTCGTCGCTCAGCCGGCGGCGCTCCCGCCGCGGCATCCCGACCAGCTCCCGGCCCTCGAACCGGATCGAGCCGGAGCTGACCCCGACCAGGCCGAGGACGGCGCGGCCGATCGTGGTCTTGCCGGAACCGGACTCACCGACCAGCCCGAGCGTTTCGTGCGGCCGGATCTCGAACGAGACCTCGTGCAAGGCCCGGAACCCCTTCTTCCGCCAGCCGTGACCGGCGTACTCGACGACGACGTCCTTCGCCTCAAGCATGGTGCACCTCGATCCTGGCCCGGGGCGCGCTGTCCTCGAGCGTCGAGTCCAGCAACGTCCTGGTGTACGCGTGATGCGGGTTCGCGAACAGCGGCCCGACGTCGTCGACCTCGACGATCCGCCCGTCCTGCATCACCGCCACCCGGTCGCAGATGTCCGCCACCACGCCGAAGTTGTGCGTCACCAGCAGCATCGCCATCCCGAACTCGGTCTGCAGGTCCCGCAGCAGATCGAGGACGTCGGCCTGGACGGTGACGTCGAGCGCGGTCGTCGGCTCGTCGGCGATCAGCAGGTCCGGCTTGCCGGACACCGCCCCGGCGATCAGCACGCGCTGCGCCATGCCACCGGAGATCTCGTGCGGATAGGCCGCAAAGGTACGGCGTGGCTCGGGGATGCCGACGCGTTCGAGCAGGTTCAGCGCTTCCGCGGTCGCGGCCGCCTTCGTCAGGCCGGAGACCTTGCGCAGCGGCTCGACCAGTTGCTCGCCGACCTGGAAGCACGGGTCGAGGTTCGACATCGGCTCCTGCGGGATGTACCCGATCCGCCGGCCACGCAGTGCTCGCCGCTGGGCGTCCGGGAGCCGGGAGAGCTCGGTGCCGTCGAAGCGGATGCTGCTGCTTCCGAGCAGGGTGCCGCCGGGTGCCAGCAGGCCGAGGACCGCGAATGCCGTCTGCGTCTTGCCGGAACCGGACTCGCCCACGAGACCCATGACCTCGCCACGCCGTACGTCGAGGTCCACGCCGTGCACGACCTCGCGGTATCCGTCGCCACTCGGGTAGCCGACCGTCAGGTTCGTGACGCTCAGCAGCGCATCGGTGGCCCGTGTTTCAGGGGCCGCCAGGGCCGGTAGCCGTGGTGCCTTGGGTGGCCGGTCGGTGCGCTGGATGACGTCCCGGATTGCGTTGCCCAGCAGCACCAGCGACGCGACCGTCAGCGCGATCGTTGCCCCCGGCCACCAGATGGCGATCGGTGAGTTGTAGATGTTGGTGAACGCGTCCTGCAGCATGCCGCCCCAGGTCGGCGTCCCGGGGTCGCCGAGGCCGAGGAACTCCAGCCCGGACTGGACGACGATCGCGATGCCGGCCACCACCGAGGCCTGGATGACGACCGGTGCCCGGACGACGAGCAGGATGTGCCGGCCGATGATCCGCGGGTCGCTCAGTCCCGAGACCCGGGCGGCGTCGACGTACAACTCGTGCTTGACCCCCATCACCTGACCGCGCACCAGCCGGTAGAAGCCGGGGGACAGCATCACGCCGAACGTGACCATGGACAGGTAGATCGACGAGCCGAGCGCCTGGAACAGGGCCAGCAGGACGATCATCGTCGGCAGTGCCATCAGCAGGTTCGCGCCCCAGCCGAGGACGCCGTCGAGGAAGCCGCCGTAGTAGCCGCTGAGCAAGCCCGACACCACGCCGAGTACGAGCGCGACCGACAGCGCGATCAGCGCACCGGCCAGGGTGTTCTGGCCGGCGTGCAGCAGTCGGCTGAAGATGTCACGACCGGCGCCGTCACCGCCCAGCAGGTAGCCGCCGCCGGGTCCCGCGTTGATCTTGTCCAGGCGCAGCGACGACGGGCTGTTGGGCGCGATCAGCGGGGCCAGCAGGCTGGCGACCACGATCACTGTCAGGATCACGAGCGCCGCAACGGCCAGCGGATTGCGGAAGACCTTGCGAACAATCATTGGACACGCACCTTGGGGTTGACCCAGCCGCTGACGATGTCGATGACCAGGTTGACGACGACGACCAGGACGACCAGCGTCACGACCACACCCATCAGCACCGGTACGTCGCCTTGCAGCGCAGCGTTGATGGTGAGCGTGCCGAGTCCGGGGATCGCGAACACCTTCTCGATCACCACCGCACCACCCAGCAGGGCGATGAACTGCAGCGACAACACAGTCAGCGCGGGCGAGGCGGCGTTGCGCAGCGCATGCCGGAACAGCACCGACCGCGGGCTGATGCCCCGGGCCCGCAACGTGCGGATGAAGTCCTGACGCAGTACGTCGATCACGGCGCCCCGGACCTGTTGTGCGGCCGACGCGGTGCTCCCGATCACCAGGGACGCCACCGGCAGCACGAGGGCCAAGGCCCAGCCGCTGGGTGACTCCGAGAGCCGCACGTAGCCGGTCGCCGGCAGGACGCCGAGGGTGACCGAGAGGAACACGACCAGGACCAGCGCGACCCAGAAGTTCGGGAGTGCGAAGCCCAGCACGCTGAGGACCTGGATGACCCGGTCCAGCCAGCCGCCCCGGACCGCCGCGGCGACTCCCAGACCGACGCTGATCAGCGCGGTCAGCGCCACGGCCAGGACGACCATGGACAACGTGACCGGGAGGCGGTTGGCGATCGCCTGGGCCACTGGCTCGTTGGTGAACCACGAGATGCCCAGGTCACCGCGAGCCGCGTGTTCGGCCCAGGCGCCGAACTGTGCGAGCAACGGTTTGTCCAGCCCGAGCTCGGCGTTCTTGGCCGCGAGTTGCTCGGCGGTGGCGTTCTCGCCGAGCAGGTTCCGGGCGACGTTCCCGGTGGCCGAGAAGGCGAGCAGGAACGTGATGGTCGCGATCATGGCGACCAGTACGGCGCAGCTGACCAGCCGGCGTCCGGCGAAGGAGAGCATCGGGTCACTCCTTCGGCCCGAAGGCGCTGACCGGCGGCGCCACGTTGTACGCCTGCATGTCGACGGCGGTCCGGGCATCGCTCAGGTAGACGCTGTTCTCCCGGTACCACGGTGCGAACCAGGCGTTGTCCACCAGCCACTTGCTGACCGCCTTCATCGCCGCCGGCAGCTCGGCCTCGGACGCCGTCTGCGCGGTGGCCAGCAGCTTGTCCAGCTCCGGGTCACCGGCCTTGAGCGGGTTCCAGGGAGACTTCCTGGTGACCGCCTTCTGGATGTCCTGCCAGGCTGACTGGCTGCCCAGCGTCATGAACGCGACCGGGTACTTGCCGGACAGGATGGCCGGGATGATCGCGTTGGCCGGGGTCTTGACCCACTTCACCGTGATGCCGACCGCGGCGAGCTGCTGCCCGATGATCGCGTTGTACTGCGCGAATCCCGCGGACTCCGGCATGCTGATGGTGAAGCCTCCTGCGTAGCCGGCGTCGGCCAGGAGCTGCTTGGCCTTCGGCACGTCGTACGTGTACTGCCCGTCGAGCGACTTGTCGTAGCCGTCGCCGGCGGCGTTGAAGATCTGGGTGGTGAGCGAGCCCTCGCCGTGCGAGACGTTCTTCAGGATCGCCTCCCGGTCGAACGCAAGGTTGATCGCCTGGCGGACCCGGAGATCCTTCAGCGCCGGGACCAGCTTGCCGTCGCGGTCCATCAGCAGCAGGCCGACCCAGTTCACCGGTGTGGTGTTGACGGTCAGGCCGCTGCGCTTGGCGTCGGCGAGCGAGTTGGTGTCGGTGATGGTCGCGTTGACCTGACCGGCCTTGAGCGCGTTCAGCCGGGCGGTCAGGTCGTTCATCGGCTTGATGACGACCTTGTCGTACGGGAACGCGGCGGCGTTCCAGTAGTCCGGGTTCCGCGTGTAGGTGTAGGTGCTGCCGGCAACGGTCCCGGCCTTGTCCAGTACGTACGGGCCGCTGCCGACCGGCGCGGTCGCGACGGCCGCCGCCGTCAGCGACCTGGGGCTGGCCATCGCCCCGCCGACGCTGGCCAGGTAGTCGATCAGGCCGGGATCAGGTGACTTGAGCTTCAGGTTGAGCTCGGTCGGGCTGACGATCTGGTACGAGCCGATCGACCGGGTCATGTACGAGTTCTGCCCGGTCCCGGCGGCGAGGTTGGCCATGTTCGCCTTGACCGCGGCGGCGTCGAACGGCGTGCCGTCGGTGAACTTCACGCCGCTCTTCAGCTTCAGGTTCAGGTTGGTCCGGCTCGCGTCGTACTTCCACGCGGTCGCCAGCGACGGCTGCAGCTTGTTGTCCTTGTCGCGCTTCAGCAGCGTGTCGAAGACCGGCGACCAGTACTGCATCTGGTTGCCGATGTTGAGCTGCGTCGGGTCGAACGAGTTGTTGTCGAGGGCGTTGGCGATGGTCAACGTCTTGGCGGCCGACGAGCTGCCGGCACCGGCGCCGGAGCATGCACCGACACCGGCGACGAGTGCGGCAGCGGCGAGGACCGCGCTGCAGCGGCGGATGAGCATGGTGAGCTCCTTAGCGGGTGGAAGTGGGAATCGGTACGTCGGCACTGGCGTCGAAGCCGATGCGCCAGCCCTTCACCCAGATCGGTTCGGCAGGGGTGAACGGTTCGGTGTACAGGTGCCAGTGGCGACTCTCGTCGTCACTGGACGGATCGGTGGTCCAGCCGACGGTCGCGCCGTCAGTCGGGCAGGTGATCGTGAGCAGCCCGTCGGCTGTCTCGATCACGGGTTCTGCGCAGCGCGGCCGGGGATTCCACGAGGCCAGGAGCTCGCGTTCGGGAAGCTGCCCGAGGTCGCCGACCTTGGCCAGCCAGGCGTCCAGTGCGTCGGACAGTCGCTCGCGGACGTCGTCGTACTCGGGCAGGCCGGCGAGGTTGTGCTGTTCGTGCGGATCGGCCTCGACGTCGTAGAGCTCCTCGGCAGGTTTGCTCGCGGCAACGATCGATCGCTGCAGGTCGGTGAGGACGGACGGCAGCTGCCCGAACGCCAACTGCTGGTGGGCTTCCTGGGCGTGCAACCGGCGCAGCTCGGCCCAGGTGGCCAAGTGGTCCGGGTACTCGCAGTGGCCCATCGGCGACCGGTCCGGATGCAGGTGACGGGTGTAGCGGAAGCGCCGATCGCGGATGGTTCGCGACGTGTCCTCCTGCTCACCCATCCGGTCCCGAGCACTCACCACGTACTCGTCCCGACGCTTCCGAGGTACGCCGTCCGAGCCGAGCAGCACGTCACCATGCAGATGCCCGGGTACGTCGAGCCCGCACATTGCGAGCATGGTTGGCGCAAGGTCCAGCAGAGCAACCGGATCCTTGTAAGCCCCTGGCGACACCTTCCCCGGCCAGCGAACGATCAGCGGTTCGCGGAGTCCGAGCTCGCTCGCCCAGCGCTTGCCGCGCGGCATTCCGAGTCCGTGGTCGCTCCAGAACACCACGATGGTGTCGTCCGCGAGACCGTCCTCTTCGAGCTCCCGCAGGATCGTGCCGACCCAGTGGTCCATCTGGCTGACCAGCTCCAGATACCGCTTCCACGCCGTACGGAAGACCTCGGTGTCCGGGTGATACGGCGGTACGTCGACCTGCTCGACCCGGGTCGCGTCCGGCGTCCGGCGGGCGAACTCGTCATCGGTCAGGTAGAGCTGCGACTCGTGCGTGATCAGCCCGTGGAACGCCATGAAAAACGGCTGGTCCGGGTCCTCGCGGAGCCGCCAGTGCGCGTGGTCGCCGAGCTCGTCGTACACGGGGTCCGGCACGTCGAGCTGGAAATCGGTGAACGCGCTGTTGCCGGTCCAGTAGCCGGCTTCCCGGAAGTACTGCGGGAGCAGCCGGACGTCGGCCGGGGGAGTGGCCCGGGTTCGCATGTGCATCGTGCCGATGGCCGGTGGGAAGCAGCCGGTGACGATGGCGCTGCGCGACGGCCCGCAGACCGGGGCGGCCGCGAACGCGCGGTCGAATCGGATCCCGTCAGCGGCGAGCGTGTCGAGGTACGGCGTGGTCGCCTGCTCGGCGCCGGGCCAGACCCCGGTGTAGCAGCCGAGGTGGGGGTTGATGTCGTGCGTACTGATCCACAGCACGTTCGGCCTGGAAGAAGGCATAGCTGTGCTCCCTGAGGGGCGTGTGAGGTGCCGCTAGGTCAGTCGACGGCGCGCAGGCGCTGCTTGGGCAGCCGGCGCCGGAGCTCGTCGCGAAGCTCGATGCACCAGGCAACGTGGTGGTCCATCGACTGGGCGCCGCGCTGGTGCGCCGCCTCTGCGACCAGTTCGTGAAGCTCGGCGTCGAACGGGATCTCGGGCTCCTGTGGGAGCGTCCGGTCCCGATCGCGGAAGCGCTTGATCTGCAGTTGCCGCGCGTTGATCTCGCGGTCCAGCAGCTCGATGACCTGCTCGACCTGGAGGAAGCCGCTGAACGCCAGCCGCCCGAAGAACCCGGGATCCCGGGACAGCACAGTGGTCGGCGTGTACGGCGTGGTGAGCCAGTCCAGGAAGACCGTGACGCCCTCGTCGGTGACCCGGTAGGTCTTCGCGTCCTGGGCGCCCGGGCGGGGCTCGACGGTGTGCCAGACCCAGCCGCGGTCCTCCATCGCGGCCAGCACCCGGTAGACCTGGCTCATCGTGGTGTTCGGGCGCTGGAAGCGGCCATGGGTGTCCATGTAGCGCTTCAGGTCGTAGCCGGTGCTGGGGCGCGTCAGCAGGACGCCGAGGAGGATGTGCTCGAGCTTCATGGCCGCGCCCCTCTGACGGTGGGTATGACACAAGTGGAATGCCTCTTGAGGACACCACAAGTGGAATACCCCGTCAAGAGCTCGCGTCCCTGTCCGAGTTCGGACACCGCCGGGACCGCGCCGTCGTGCCTGGCTTAGATTGATCGCTCATGGCCATGTTCGACCTTTCCCTCGACAAGCTCCGCGCGTACCGGCCCGAGGTGGCCGCACCCGCCGACCTCGCCGACTTCTGGCGCCGATCCATCGAGAAGGCGCGCACCGACGACCTGTCCGCCACCTTCACCGCCGTCGACAACAAGCTCAGCGTCATCGACACCTACGACGTGACGTTCGCCGGTTTCGGCGGCACTCCGATCAAGGGCTGGCTGCACGTGCCGGCCGGCGCGACCGGGCCGCTGCCGACCGTCGTGCAGTACTTCGGGTACTCCGGCGGCCGCGGCTTCCCGCACACCACGAACCTGTGGGCGCAGGCCGGGTACGCGCACTTCGTGATGGACACCCGCGGCCAGGGCTACAGCGGCGGGAACCCGGGCGCCACCCCCGACGACAGCGCGTACGCCGGTCTCAACCACGCCCCGGGATTCATGACCGCGGGCATCGCCGACCCGGAGACCTACTACTACCGCCGCGTCTTCGTCGACGCCGTCCGCGCGCTCGAGGCGGCCCGGACGTCGGAGTTCGTGGACCCGGGCCGGATCATCGTCACCGGCGGCAGCCAGGGCGGCGGGATCTCGATCGCGGCCGCCGGGCTGGCCGGCCTGGCCGGGATCGACGTGCTCGGCTGCGCGCCCGACGTACCGTTCCTGTGCCACTTCGAGCGGGCGCTGCAGATCACCGACAAGGACCCGTACGGCGAGATCACCCGGTACCTGAAGGGGTTCCGGGACCAGGTCGAGACGGCGTACCGGACGCTGAGCTACTTCGACGGCGTCAACCTCGGCCGGCTGGCCACGGCGCCGACGCTGTTCTCGGTCGCGCTGATGGACCCGGTCTGCCCGCCGTCGACGGTGTTCGCGGCCTACAACGCCTACGGCACCGCGTCGGGCGGCGAGCCAACCAAGGAGATCAAGGTCTACTCCCACAACGAGCACGAGGGCGGCCAGACCTACCAGCAGGACGCGCAGCTCGACTGGTTCGCGGACCTCTTCCGGAAAGACTCATCGCCGGACCGATGAGTTCTGGCCGGCGCTGTCGTTTCACCTGACAACAGCGTCGGTCAGACTGTGACCGACCCGAACCGCGGGAGGCCGCAGATGGACTGGAAACTCGAACTCGTCATCGTCCCGGTGTCGGACGTGGACCGGGCCAAGAAGTTCTACACCGAGCAGCTCGGCTTCCGCGAGGACGTCGACCACAGCGCGGGCGACTCGTTCCGGGTGGTGCAGCTGACCCCGCCGGGCTCGGCCTGTTCGATCACGATCGGCACCGGCCTGACGACTGCGCCGCCCGGGACGTACCAGGGCACGCACCTGGTCGTGAACGACATCGAGGCGGCCCGCGCCGACCTGGTCGAGCGGGGTGTCGAGGTGAGCGAGCCTTTCCACTTCACCGCCGAAGGCCAGCAGGGCGGTCTGCACCCGGACCGCTCGGACTACGGCACGTTCCTGAACTTCCAGGACCCCGACGGCAACGGCTGGACGGTCCAGGAGGTTCACAAAACGAACCCCGCTCGGCTGTGACCACGCTCGAGGAGGCGGCGTTCGCGGGTGACGAGTCCGCGTTCGCCGACCTGGCTGGGCGGCACCGGCGGGAGCTGCATGTGCACTGCTACCGGATGCTGGCGTCCTTCGACGACGCGGAGGACGCCGTGCAGGAGACGTTGCTGCGGGCATGGCGCGGCCGGGACGGGTACGACGGCCGGACGTACTTCCGGGCGTGGCTCTACCGGATCGCCACCAACGTGTGCCTGGACGTGGCCCGCCGACACGCCCGGCGGCAGGCCGCGTCGCCGGGGGAGATGGTCTGGCTGCAGCCGTACCCGGACCAGCTGCTCGACGAGATCGCCCCGCCCGACAACCAACCCGACGCGGTCGCTGTCGACCGCGAGACGATCGAGCTGGCGTTCCTGGTCGCACTGCAGTCGCTACCGGCCCGCCAGCGGGCTGCATTGATCGCACGGGACGTGCTTGGCTGGTCGGCCAACGACACGGCCGAGCTGCTCGAGACCAGCGTGGCTGCGGCGAACAGTGCCTTGCAACGTGCCCGTACGACGATGCAGCAACGCTTGCCGGCTCGTCGTACCGACTGGAGTGCGCCGCGGCCGACCGCCGAGGAGCGGGACGTGCTGGCGCGGTTCATCGACGCGCACGAGCGGTGCGACGCGGCCGGGGCGATCGCGATCGCGGCCGAGGACATCCGGATCTCGATGCCGCCGGACCAGCTGTCGTTCGCGGGCCTGGACGGACTGCGGCCGCTGCTGCAGCGGGCGTTCGGGCCGGACCGGGACGGCGACTGGCGGCTGGTGCCGACGTCGGCCAACCGGCTGCCCGCGGCGGCGTCGTACCTGCGCCGACCGGGCGACACGGTGTTCCGCGCGTTCAAGCTCGACGTCCTGCGGGTCAGCGACGGCGAGATCGCGGAGATCACGACATTCGGGTACTCGCGGTTCCCGGCCTTCGGGCTTCCGGCCCATCTGTCTGACTAATCTGGAGGCATGCTGGGACTGCCGACGGAGATCCGGGCCTGCTTGTTCGATCTGGACGGTGTGCTGACCGACACGGCGGCGGTGCACGCCGCCGCGTGGAAGGAGATGTTCGACGAGTTCCTCCGGACGTACTCCGCGCAGCACGGCATCCCGTACCGGCCGTTCGACGCCCGGGACGAGTACGACGCCCACGTCGACGGCAAGCCACGGGTCGACGGCGTCCGCGACTTCCTCGCCGCCCGCGGGATCAGCCTGCCGGAGGGCTCCTCGGACGATCCGCCGGACGCGCTGACGGTGAACGGCCTCGGCAACCGCAAGAACCTGGCTGTCCAGCGGCGGATCCGGACCGAGGGCGTCGAAGTGTTCGAGGGCTCCCGGCGGTACCTGCAGGAGGCCGAGAAGGCCGGACTGCGCCGGGCCGTGGTGTCCTCCAGCGCCAACACCCGCGAAGTGCTCGACGTCACCGGACTCGCGCAGTACATCGAGGAAGTGGTGGACGGGGTGACGATCCGGACCGACGGGCTGCGCGGCAAACCCGCGCCCGACACGTTCCTGAGGGCTGCTGACCTGTTCGGCCTGGATCCGCGCGAGGCAGTGGTGTTCGAGGACGCGCTGGCCGGCGTGGCCGCAGGCCGGGCCGGGGCCTTCGGGCTGGTGGTCGGCGTCGACCGGGTGGGGCAGGCCGAAGAGCTCACGGCGCACGGCGCGGACGTCGTCGTCCGCGACCTGGCGGAACTTCTGGAGGGCCGATGATCGACCGCGGGCACCACCCGATCGAGCCGTGGCGGTTGCGCGAGACCCGGCTCCAGCTGGACAAGCTGGCCCAGTCCGAGTCGCTGTTCGCGCTGTCGAACGGTCACATCGGGCTGCGCGGCAACCTCGACGAAGGCGAGCCGTACGCGATCCCGGGCACCTACCTGAACTCCTTCTACGAGCAGCGCCCGCTCCCGTACGCCGAGGCCGGCTACGGCTACCCGGAGTCCGGCCAGACCCTGGTCGACGTCACCAACGGCAAGCTGATCCGGCTGATGGTGGACGACTCGCCGTTCGACCTCCGCTACGGCTACCTGAGCCGCCACGAGCGCTCGCTCGACTTCCGCACCGGCATCCTGGAACGCGACGTGGACTGGACCTCGCCGGGCGGCAAGCGGATCCACGTCCGCAGCCGCCGGATGGTCTCGCTGACCCAGCGCGCGGTAGCCGCGATCGAGTACGTCGTCGAGCCGATCGACCAGCCCGCCCGCTTCGTGATCCAGTCCGAGCTGGTCGCGAACGAGACGCAGCCGAAGCTCTCCGACGACCCACGCGTCGCGGCGGTGCTCGACAACCCGCTCAAGCCGGTCAGCCACGACGGCGGCGAGAACGGCGTCGTCCTGATCCACCGGACGACGCGCAGCCGGCAGTTGATGGCGGCCGCGATGGCGCACGAGGTCGACACCTCGGTGCGGTACGCGATGGACCTCGACGTCCGCGAGAACTGGGCGCGGTCGACGGTGATCTGCCAGCTCCAGCCGGGGGAGACCCTGCGCGTGGTGAAGTACCTGGCCTACGGCTGGTCGAGCCTGCGGACGGAGACGGCGATCCGGGACCAGGTCGCGGCGGCGCTGGCCAGCGCGCGGTTCTCCGGCTGGGACGGGCTGACCGGGCAGCAGGCGGAGTTCCTGGACGACTTCTGGGACGGCGCCGACGTCGAGGTGCACGGGCATCCCGAGCTGCAGCAGGCAGTCCGGTTCGCGCTGTTCCACGTGCTGCAGGCCGGCGCGCGGGCCGAGCGGCGGGCGATCCCGTCGAAGGGCCTGACCGGCGCCGGATACGACGGCCACACGTTCTGGGACACCGAAGGCTTCGTCCTGCCGGTCCTGAACTACACGCTGCCCGATGCTGCTGCCGATGCGCTCCGCTGGCGGCACTCGACACTCGAGCTGGCTCGTGAGCGCGCCGCCGTACTGGGTCTTCGCGGCGCCGCGTTCCCGTGGCGGACGATCCGGGGCCAGGAGTGCTCGGGCTACTGGCCGGCGGGTACGGCGGCCTTCCACATCAACGCGGACATCGCCGAAGCGGTGATGCGGCACCACACCGCGACCGCGGACGAGGAGTTCCTCGAGGAGGTCGGGCTCGAGCTGTTGGTGGAGACCGCGCGGCTGTGGATGTCGCTGGGGCACCACGACCGGCACGGCCGCTGGCACCTGCCCGGCGTCACCGGCCCGGACGAGTACAGCGCGGTTGCCGACGACAACGTCTTCACCAACCTGATGGCCTGCCGGAACCTGCAGGCCGCCGCGGCGATCGCCCTACGGCATCCGGCCAAGGCGCGCGAGCTCGGCGTCGACAGCGAAGAGGAAGCAAGCTGGCGGGACGCGGCGGCCGCCGTGCACATCCCGTACGACGCGGAGCTCGGGGTGCATCCGCAGTCCGAGGGGTTCACCGGGTACGCCGAGTGGGACTTCGAGTCGTACAAGGGCAAGTACCCGTTGATGCTGCACGCGCCGTACTTCCAGCTGTACCGCAAGCAGGTGGTCAAGCAGGCGGACCTGATGCTTGCGACGTACTGGTGTGGAGACTCGTTCACGCCGGAGGAGAAGGCGCGCAACTTCGACTACTACGAACGCCTGACGGTGCGCGACTCGTCGTTGTCGGCGTGCGTGCAGGCGGTGATGGCGGCGGAGGTGGGTCACCTCGACCTCGCCTACGACTACGCGTACGAGGCCGCGCTGATCGACATGCGGAACCTGCACCACAACACCGGCGACGGCCTGCACATGGCGTCGCTGGCAGGGGCGTGGACCGCGTTGGTGGCCGGCTTCGGTGGGTTGCGGGAACGCGACGGATGCTTGTGCTTCGACCCGGCGCTGCCGCAGGGCATGTCGCGGCTGGTGTTCTCGATCCGCTGGCGAGGTGCGCGGCTGAAGGTGGACATCAACGGCGTCGAGGTGACCTACACGGTCCATGACGGCGCCAACTGCAGCGTGTCCTTCATGCACGCGGGTGAGATGGTCACGATCACGCCGGAGGAACCGATCACCCGCCCGCTCAACAAACGCACCCCGCTCCTCCCGCGCCCCACCCAGCCACCAGGCCGCGAACCACGCTCAGCCCTGGCGCAGAACGGCCTGGTCGGCTGACACTCGCTCAGCGGTGGGCCAGGGCCTCGAGGAGGGTGGTGTTTTCCAGGAGTCTCGGGGCCCGTTCGAGGAGGTTCAGGACGCGGGTGACGGTCTGCTGGGTGGTGCGTTCGCTGATGGACAGCAGGGACTTGAAGCTCGTCCGGCAGGTGGACTCACGGTCCAGGACCTGGGCGTAGAGCTCGATGTCGGGCAGGTCGGGGCTCTCCTTCAGCAGTTGCTGCGTGCCGCGCGCACAGCTCAGCAGAGTCCGGTTGAGCTTCTGCGCGGACGGCGGCTTGGAGCGGGCGTAGGCCTCGTCGGCGAGTGCCTTCACCAGGAAGTACTCCGCGCTGGTCGTCTTCTCGCGCAGGTACCGCAGGCCCGCGACCTTGCTGACGTCGTCGGTCAGTCCGCAGACCGCCCACTGCGGCGGCACGATGAACACCTGGCTCTGCGGGATTCCCACGGGCAGTTCGCGCACCGTCTGGAGACCGCCGGCGCGGGTGACCGCGACCAGCGCAGCCTTCGACGCCGCGTCGGTCGGGTTGGCCGGCGGCGCGGTGGTCACCCGCGTGGACCAGTCCGAGTCCGGTACGACGAGCACTGACAGGTTCCCGGTGTTCTTGAGCAGCAGCGACGTACCGGTGTCGTCCGTGCTGGCCTCCAGCAGCACTCCCTCGTTGCCTGCCACCGCCGGAAGCTTGAGGTCGGACTGGGAGCAGTCTGCCGCCGGCTTCGCCGTGGTGAACGTCGGAATCACGATCGGTGGCGGTTCCGCGCTCGGTGGCTCCGTGTCCTGCCCGCAACTCGTCACGGCCGGCACCATGATCAGTGCAGCAGCCAACCCCAACGCCCGAACCATCGACACCACCCCCCTGAGCCCACGCAGAACCCACGCCACCTAGGTCCCCACCCGCTTGCTACATCGTCAGCTACAACTAGGTGTTACGCAGAGCACGCAACAACAGCACGACACCACGGACCGCATCGGCGTTCGCGGCCACCGCAACTACGATCAGTCCCCACAGCGGAACGCCCGCGATCGCGGAGATCGCGAAGATCAGCAGCCGGAACTCACGCCGGAACAACAGTCGTACGTCGGTGTCCCGCCCGACTGCGTGCACATAGGAAATGAGCAGACACCCAACCGCAGCAGCGAATCCCCAACTCCAGCTTCCACCGGCCAAAACAAGCGCTAGAACGACAGCCAGATCGGCGTACCGATCCAGCAGCGTGTCCAGAGCCGCACCACGAGGGGAAGCCTTCGCGCCGATCCGCGCGAGCTCACCGTCGACACCGTCGAGCGCCGACCCGAGCACAACTCCGAGCCCGCCCGCCACCATCAACCACCGGTCACCGGTTGCGATCAATCCTGCAGCCACCAGCGTCACCACGAAGGCCACGGCGGTCGCCACGTCAGGTGCAAGACGAGTGCGCAGCAGCATGCGGGTGAGCGGTCCGGAGATCCGCCGGTTGAGCACGCGGGCAACGACGCCGTCGGTGGGCTTGGGGCCGTAGCGCCGCCACATGGACCGTTCAAGCGCTCGAATTGTCTCCGGCGTGTCCACATCCGCCCACAGACCCTGCACGTCCCGCGACTGCATCACGCAACCGTGCGCGAGCAGTTGCTGCCGGAGCTCCAGCCAGGACTCCCGGCGCCGGTAGTTCACCAGCAGCACGTCCTGTACGTCGACCACGGCCAGCCCCGCGTCCACAGCGTCGTACTCGTCGAGGTCCGGACCGAGGCCGGCGACGGACCCGTCGTCCTCCAGCCGGACCCGGTTCGGCGGTGTGCTGCCCTTGGCGATCGCTGGTCGACCTGATCGGTCGACGGCGGCGACGTTCCCGGTCGGCGTCTCGATCAGTCGCCGTACGTCGTCCGCCTCGAACACGTGGTCGCCCAGCACGACCAGGCAGCGCCGGTCGCCGATCACGCTGAGACCGGTCAGCACCGAGGACGCCGTACCGCTCTCCCAGTCGTGGTTGACCACGACCTCCACCGGCAGGTCGCGGACCTTGATCGCGGCGATGACGTCGTCGGCGCGGTAGCCGAGTACGACGATCACCCGCTCGATGCCGGCCCGGCGCAGGACCCGGACCGAGCGCTCCAGCAGGCTGGTGCCGCCGACCCGGCGCAACGCCTTCGGCTGGTCCGACCGCATCCGGAGACCGCGCCCGGCCGCCAGCACCAAGGCCACCCGCACCACGTTGTCCCTGCCCACACCGAACCTCCCCTCGCCCCTCACCAGGATGCCTCAGCCGCTACCCTGTCCGGTGATGAAGATGGCGCGACAGTTGCTGCGCTCCCTGGTGTTGCTGGGAGCGCTGCTTGGCGTGTTCGCGCTGCACGGGCTGAGCGACCTGTCGCCGGAACGGCCCGCCGAGGTCTCGACGACCTCGGTGGCGCTCGTCCTGCCGCTGGATCCGCACGGCGTGATGGAGCGGCTCGAGCAGGTCGCCATGACCGCCCCGGACACGCTGGCCGTCGACCCGGTGAACCACAAGCACGCGCTGGCGTGTCTCACCCTCGCTACCGGCTCCTTCCTGCTCCTGCTGGCCGTCGGCCTGTTCCTGCGCCGCGTGCGGTTCGCCGAGGCGCCCCGCCTCGCCACCGTGACGCCGGCCCCACCACGCCCAGGCGTGGCTTCTGCAGCCCCTGATCTGACCAGGCTCTGCATCCTGCGAACGTGACGTCCGCCTGACGCCGTCCTCACGTGCGTGAGCTCTTCACGCATGCCCTCTTTCTCCCCGAAAGGACGCCGCCGTGCGGCTCTCAATTCGCGGCATCGCTGCCGCCTGCCTGCTCGCTCTTGCCCTGACCAGCTGCGGGAACGCCGAGACACCGGCCGCCTCGCCGACCTCAACGCCCACACCGACCCCCACTGCAACCCCCATTGCCAAACCAGCCGCCGTACCGACGAAGGTCCCAACACCCACGGCGGACGTCACCGTCGACGTGTCGATCGCCGGTGGCAAGGTCTCGACCGGTTCCGCGGTGGTGAAGGCGAAGCCCGGCCAGACGGTCCGGATCAACGCGGTCAGTGACGTCGCCGACTCCCTGCACGTGCACGGCTACGACAAGACCCTGGACCTGAAGCCGGGCAAGTCCGGATCGGTCGAGTTCGCCACCTTCACCAAGGGAATCTTCGAGGTGGAGACGCACGAAACCGGCAAACTCCTCTTCAAGCTGCAGGTCTCGTGATCGCGCTCCACGGGATCGGCGGTCGTCAGGACCTGCCGATCCCGCTGGGGTTCGCCGTGGCCGGGGCCGGGGTCGCGATCACGTTGTCGTTCGTGATCCTGGCCGTCGCCTGGCGCACGCCGCGCTACCGCGGCGCCAGGTCCGGTACGGCGTTGCCGTCGGCGCTGGCGAACGCCTTGGACTCGCCGTGGTTGCGGTGGGCGGTCCGGCTGTTCGGTCTGGCGGCGTTCCTCTACGCGGGGCTGGCGTTGCTGGCCGGCGCGGACCGGCTGACGAACCCGATCTTCGGGGTCGTCTACATCCTGGTGTGGGTCGGCCTGGTCCCGGTGTCACTGCTGCTGGGACCGGTGTGGCGGACCCTGAACCCGCTGCGCACCCTGCACCTGCTGGTCTGCCGCCTGCTACGACACAACCCGCGCCAGGGCCTGCTGGAGTTGTCACCCCGCGTCGGGCTGTGGCCCGCCGCGGTCGGGATCTTCGCCTTCGCCTGGCTGGAACTGGTCGCGCCGGACCGGGCGACCCTGCTCGTCCTGCAGACCTGGCTCGCGCTGTACGTCGTCTACGTCCTGTTCGGCGCGGTGCTGTTCGGAGACCGGTGGTTCGCCTCCGCGGATCCGTTCGAGGGCTACGCGACGTTGATGGCCAAGCTCTCGCCGTGGGGCCGCCGCACCGACGGAGCGATCGTCGTACGGCGTCCGCTCGAGAACCTGGACAGCCTGACACCCCGGCCCGGCCTGGTCGGCCTGGTCGCGACCCTGCTCGGGTCGACGGCGTACGACGGCTTCTCCCGCAGCACCCTGTGGATCGCCTGGGCACAGAACTCGGGCTACTCGCAGACCCTGCTCGGCACGCTCGCCCTGGCGGGCTTCGTGGTGTTCGTGCTGGTGACGTACTCGGCGGCGACCGTGCTGGCCGGGCGGATGTCGTCGCGGGCGGCGCTGCCGGGGATGTTCGCGCACTCGGTGGTGCCGATCGTGCTCGGGTACGTCGTCGCGCACTACTTCACGCTGCTGGTGCTCGAAGGTCAGCGCACGCTGATCCTGCTCAGCGACCCGCTCAGCAACGGCTGGAACGTGTTCGGCACCGGCCTGCTCGGCGTGAACGCGGCACTGACGAACTACCCGGCGGCGATCGCGACCATCCAGGTCGGCGCCGTGGTCGCCGGTCACCTGCTGGGAGTCGTCTCCGCCCACGACCGGGCGGTCGCGCTGTTCGCCCGCGGCAGGGCGCTCGCGGGCCAGATCCCGCTGCTCGTCGTCATGGTCGCCTACACGGTCGGCGGCCTGCTCCTGCTGTTCTCCGCTTGATTTCCCGAAGAGGTCCGCTATGAGTCTGAACACCCGAATCTCGGTCGCCGTCGCGGCCGCCTTCGTCCTCGTGGTCGGTGTCCTGCTGGTGGCGAACGCCGCCGGCTCCGACGACGCGGGCACCCAAGCTCCGGCCACGGCCGCTGTCGACGAACGCCTGGTCCGGCCGGACAGCCACAAGCTGAACGTTGCCGCCGACAACAAAGTGACGTTCGTCGAGTTCCTCGACTTCGAGTGCGAGTCCTGCCGGGCGGCGTACCCGGCGGTCGAGCAGCTGCGCAAGGACTACGCCGGCCGGGTCACGTTCGTGGTCCGGTACTTCCCGATCCCGTCGCACTTCAACGCCGAGCGGGCCGCCCGCGCGGTCGAGGCGGCGGCGCAGCAGGGCAAGTTCGAGCAGATGTACCAGAAGCTGTACGACACCCAGGCCGAGTGGGGTGAGCAGCGGGTCCCGGCCGATGACCGGTTCCGCGGGTTCGCCAAGGACCTCGGTCTCGACCTGGCGGCGTACGACAAGGCCTACGCCGCCCCGGCCACGCTGGAGCGGATCAAGAAGGACGTCGCCGACGGCGAGGCGCTCGGGGTGCAGGGCACGCCGACGTTCTTCCTGAACGGGAAGAGGCTCGAGCCGAGGTCGTACGACGACCTGGTCAAGAGCATCGATGCCGAGCTCGGCTAGCAGTGGGCTGAGGGAACGGCACGAGCCGTTCCCTCGGTTGCTGCCCTGGTTGCTGCTGGTCGGCGGCCTGATCGGGCTGGCCGCTTCGGCGGTGCTCACGGTCGAGAAGATCGCGATCCTGCGCGACCCGGCGTACGTGCCGTCCTGCAGCATCAACCCGGTGCTGTCCTGCGGCTCGGTGATGACCAAGCCGCAGGCCGAGGCCTTCGGGTTCCCCAACCCGCTGATCGGCATCGCCGGGTTCGCCGTGATCGCGACGGTCGGCGCTGCACTGCTGGCCGGGGCGTCGTTCCGTCGGTGGTTCTGGCTGGGGTTGCAGGCAGGGGTGACGTTCGGAGTCGGCTTCGTGCACTGGCTGATCTTCCAGAGCCTGTACCGGATCGGGGCGCTGTGCCCGTACTGCATGGTCGTGTGGGCGGTGACGATCCTTATCTTCTGGTACGTCACGCTGCACAACCTGCGCCGGCGGTTCGCCTTCCATGGCGTCGTACTGACGGTGTGGGCGGTGCTGGTGCTGAGCCTGATCGCCGAGCAGTTCTGGTCGTACTGGCGAACACTGCTCTGATGTCGGTGGGGTTCGTTAGCCTCGGAGCGTGACTGTGTATGAGCTTTCACGGCAGGATGCGCGGCGGATCGCCGTACAGGCCCAGTTGCTCACGAGTGAGCGGCCGAAGGACCTGTACGACGTGGTCCGCGGGCTGACAGCCGTGCAGTACGACCAGACCGCGGCGGTCGCGCCGAATGCCGATCTGGTCGCGTGGAGCCGGCTCGGGTCGTCGTACTCGCCGAGTGAGTTGGTCGAGGCGTTGGAGACGCAGGCTCTGGTGGAGTTGCGAGGGTTCGTGCGGCCGAGCGAGAGCCTGGCGCTGTTCCGGGCCGAGATGGAGGAGTGGCCGGGGAGCGGGCCGCTCCTCGACTGGCAGGAGTACCGCCGGGACTGGGTGAAGGCCAACGAAGGGTGCCGGCTCGACATCCTCGAGCGGCTCCGGCAGGACGGGCCGCTGATCATGCGGGAGCTGCCGGACACCTGCGTGAAGCCGTGGAAGTCGTCCGGCTGGACCAACAACCGCAACGTGTCGCAGCTGCTCGAGTTCATGTTGCAGCGCGGCGAGGTGGCGGTCGCCGGCCGCGACGGGCGGGACCGCCTGTGGGACCTGGCGTCGCGGGTCTATCCGGACGAGCCCGCCGTACCGGTCGCGGAGGCGAGGCGGATCCGGGACGAGCAGCGCTTGCGGTCGCTCGGCATCGCGCGCGCCAAGGGCCCGGCCTGCCCGGGCGAGCCGCTGGACGTCGGGCCGGCGGGGGAGGAGGCCGTCGTCGAAGGCGTCCGCGGCAAGTGGCGGGTCGACCCGACCCTGCTCGGCCGGCCGTTCGCGGGCCGTACGGCGCTGGTCTCGCCGCTGGACCGGCTGGTCTACGAGCGCAAGCGGCTCGCCGAGCTGTTCGAGTTCGACTACCAGCTGGAGATGTACAAGCCGGCCGCGCAGCGCCGCTGGGGCTACTTCGCGCTGCCGATCCTGCACGGCGACCGCCTGGTCGGGAAGGTCGACGCCACCTCCGACCGGAAGGCCGGTGTGCTCCGCGTCGACGCGATCCACGAGGACGAGCCGTTCGGCAAGACCGTCGCCGCCGCCGTCCAGCGCGAGCTGAAGGACCTGGCGAAGTGGCTGCAACTGGAGCTCATCCTGGCCAAGTAGCGGTCTAATAGAAGTGGGTGGGGGAGGCTGGTCAGATGGCGCCGGGATCGGATGAGCGGCGGCAGGCTATGCGGCCGATGGCGGTGATCACCGCGGCCGTGGTGGTCACGCTGCTCTCCGCGCTGCTCGCCGGGCTCGCCGTCCTGTACTTCGGCGGCGATCCCAGTTCGACCGGGCAGGGCGCCGTACCGCTGCCGGGTGCGTCCGTCCGGCCGTCGCCGACGGACACCACCACCACGTCCACCCCGTCGCTCGCGGCGCCGTCGCCGACCAAGCAGGTGCCGCCGGGGACGCCGCCGTTCCGGTATCAGCCGCTGTGGCCGTTCGCGTCGGTGGCCGAGGCCGGAGAGTGGCAGCAGGACTATCGCGAAGGCGGCCGGCAGCCGTGGCACCTGGACGCGGACCAGACCGCGCTGTCGTTCACCACCGGGTTCCTCGGGTTCACCGAGATCGACCAGGTGGTCGACCGCTCGATCGAGGGTGACGAGGCCTGGATCTCGGTCGGCTACGACTCCGGCGAGGGCCAGGGGAGCGTCGCGGCAGTGCTCCACCTCGCCCGGATCGGCCAGGGCGAGGACGCGCCCTGGGAGGTCGTCGGCTCCCGGGACAGCACGCTCACCCTGGAGCGGCCGCGGTACGCCGCCCGGGTGAGCTCACCGATCACCGTCCGCGGCCGGATCACCGGGGTCGACGAGTCGATCCGGGTCGAGGTCCGCCAGACCGGCTCCGACGGGCCGCTCGGCTCGTCCTGCTGCGTCCCGGGCGGCGGCCAGAGACAGCCCTGGTCGACCCGGGTGAGCTTCCGCGGCGCAGCCGGGGGAGCGGTCACGGTCGTGGCCTCGACCGGCGGCCACGTGCAGGACGTCGAGCGGTTCGCGGTCACCGGCGTTCGGGTGGGGTAGGACGTCCTCGGTCTGGTGTGACGCCAGTCACATCTCATGTTGACGCAAACATCGGGCATTGACGGCTGCCCGTGTTTACGTAAACATCACCGCGATACGCAAACGCGGCGTCCGGGGCCGCCGCCCGCTCGTGAGGATCGGAGAGAGTCGCGTGAGATCAACTGCTGGGCGTATAGCCGCTGCGGCGCTGGCCGCGTCGGCGGTGGTCGCCGCCGTGACGGTGCAGGCCGGGGCGTCGACGACCACGGACGCCGGGACCACGTCCACCACTGCTGCCGCCACGACCGCCGAGTACACCGGTCCCAAGGGGACCAGTGAGTTCCGGGGCGTGAACTGGGCGGATCCCCGGGACAACTACGCCGACGACGAGGTGGTCCCGTCCGGCCTGAGCACGGCGGACTCGTACGCGACGACGTACCAGAAGGCGACCGGGATCGTCGGCGAGTTCCGCAAGGAGCTCAAGGCCAACACGATCCGGCTGCCGATCAACCCGTCGAGTGTCGGGACGGCCTGGTGGACGTCCTACCGGGGTGCGATCGACGCGTCGGTCGCGAACGGCTTCAAGGTCATCCTCAGCTACTGGGAGGCCGACAACGCCAAGGACGGCCGGGTGGACGACCCGGTGCAGTACGCCGCCATGTGGGACACCGTGGTCAAGGCGTACGGCAAGAACGCGCGGGTGTACTTCGAGCCGATGAACGAGCCGTTCGGCTACTCGCTGAACGAGTGGGTGTCGGTCACCACCGGCTGGATCGCCCGGCACCCGAGCGTGCCGCGCGGCCGGATCGTCATCTCCGGCACCGGCTACAACGACAACGTCACCGGCGTCGGCGCGGAGCCGAAGCTGGACGGGACCCTGCTGTCGCTGCACTTCTACGGGTTCTGGGCCTCCGACGAGAACGAGGCGGCCTGGCTGGCGAACCTGCGGCCGCGGATCGGCGACTACGGCTGGCGGACGATCATCGACGAGGCCGGCTCCCCGATGACGATCGGGCTGAACTACGGCAACCACGAGGGGAACGTCTACACGTCGTACCTCGGGGCGCTCACCCAGGTCGCGCGTGAGCAGAACCTGGGCATCGTCTACTGGCCCGGCCTGCGCAACGGCGACTCGTACTCGATGACGACCCAGGTCGGGCCGAACGACCTGCAGGTGAACAGCCAGAGCGGCCTCGCGCAGCTGTGGTGGGGCTGGGGGCTGCTGAAGGACGAGCCGAGCAACGACCTGCCGCCGGCGCCTCCGGGTGAGCCGATCCGCGGCGTGGCCAGCAACCGGTGCGTCGACGTCCCCGGCTTCTCGACCACACCTGGTACGGCGCTGGACCTGTGGGACTGCAACAACGGCGGCAACCAGTCGTGGAACTACACGGCCGACAAGCAGCTCACCGTCTACGCCGACAAGTGCATGACCGCGGGCGCGGCCGGCGCCCTGGTCACCATCGAGAACTGCACCGGCGCGGCCAACCAGGCCTGGAACGTCAACACCGACGGAACCATCACGAGCGTCGCCAGCCCTGACCTCTGCCTCGACGCAGCCGGCGCCGGGACCGGCAACGGCACCCCGGTCGACGTCTGGTACTGCAACGGCGCCGACAACCAGAAATGGACACGCTCCTAAGCACCCGCCGCAGGCGCCTCCCGGTCACCCCGGGAGGCCCCTGCGACGACGCCCGCTTCGGCCTCTGGCTGTTCGCCTGCGCCCGCAGGGAGCGGCCGGCAGGCCTGGGTCCGCACAGCCCTGCGGAACGACGCGGTGCCGAAGACCCGGAAGTTCCCGCCGGACGCTGAGGGTTACTTGTAGACCACGGTCGCCTCGGTGCCGGCGTCTCTGGCGTTGATCTGGACCTTGAGGAAGGCCAGGTGGTTGTTGCGCCAGGCAACGACGCCTTGGTCGGGATGCTCGGCCAGGACGCTCGGTGTCGTGGACTTGCCGGGCTTGGGCATGGTCGCTGTGGCGGTCAGCGCGCCGGTGGTGGGGTCGACGCGGACCAGGGCGCCCAGGTCCTTCTCCTTGGGGAGCAGGTAGACGAGTGGGCTGCCGTCGCCGTCGATGCCGACCGGGGCGGTGATGTCGTGGTCCTCGCCCCACTCCGATACCCACAACTGCTTGCCGGACTTGACGTCGTACGCCGAGATGCCCTGGCGGAAGTCGGACGAGGTGCCCAGCCGGTACCGGAGGTAGAGGACGCCGTTCGAGACTGCCTGGCGTGAGCAGTCGTGCAGGCCGGTGCTGCCGGCGATGTCGCACGGATCCCAGGGCGCCGGCTTGCGCGAGAAGGAGGTGAGCTCGACGACGACGGTGTGCTTGCCGGTCTTGGGGTCGACCCGCCACAGCTGGTTCTGGTTCGAGGTGTACGCGCGGACGATCAGTGGATCGGCGGACAGCACACCGCCGAGCATCCACTGCCGCTTCCCCTGCACCGGCAGGTTCCAGGTCCAGAGGACGGCGCCGGCCGGGTCGAAGGCCCGCAGGTGAAGTTTCTCGTGACCGCCGTGCCGCGAGCAGTTCCGGTACGCGAGCCCGGTCTCGCCGATGGTCTCGAAGTGCGTGCTGAAGCACTCGCCCTTCTTCGGCGGGCGCCCGATCGCGGAACCGTCGGAGAGCTTGAAGATGTGACTGCCCCTGGCAGTCGGGACGTAGACCCGGTCGCCGAGGACTGCCGGGCGGTGGTCGTACCGCGGGAAGTACTGCGCGTCCGGAGCCCGGGTGCCCTCGGGCGCGCCGATCGGCTGCAGGTTCTTCGACCACACCACCTTGCCGTTGGCGATGTCGACGAGAGTGACCCGCCGGCATCCATCCTTCCTCGTCCCTTGCAGTACGGCGATGTAGCCCTTGCCGGCCGCCTGCCGCGATGACCGGCAGAAGTGGTTGTCCGGCATCGGCAGGGTGAACGCCGTCTTGCCGCTCTCGAGGGAGTAGCCGACGATGTGCCCTGGGACCGCGCGGACCAGGTGCCTGTCCGTCCACCAGGGTCCCGCGAGCAGGTCGCTGCCTTCCTTCGGCAGGTACGACGCCGGGAAGCGCTCCTTGACCACGGCCGCGAGCTTCCGGTCGGCGGACACCTTCGAGCCGAAGGGACCCAGCTGGAAGTAGTACATGCCGCCGGCAACTGCGGCGATGAGCAGCACCGGCAGAGCCAGTGCGATCAGGATCAGGCCGGCCTTCGACTTCGGCTTCCGGTGGCCGGGCCCGCCCGGTGCCACCCCTCCGGGCCCGAGCGGCGGCCACGGCTGCTGCTGCCCCGGCATCGGTTGCCCCGGGAAGGGCTGCCCTGGCATCGGCTGGCCGGGGAAGGGCTGCCCGGGGAAGGGCTGCCCGGGGTAGGGGTGCTGCGGCGGCACCGGTGGCGGTCCGTACTGCGCGGGGGGACCGCCGTACGGGCCGGCTGGTTGGCCGGGAGGAGGCGGCTGAACGGAGGACACCAGGGGAAGCTAACCGCCGCCGGGAGCCCTCTCCACTCACCTGAAAGCGCCCGGAAAGCAACCAGAAAGCCCCGTCTCAGAAGCTGATCACATGCCCAGCATCCGCCGTACCCTGACCGCCTCGGGAGAGCCGTAGGTCTCGAACATGGTCAACGCCTCCCGCAGCCGCTCGCGATCCGACTTGGCCTCGCCGAGCAGCCGAAGGGCCCGCGCCCGCCCGAGAAAGTGACCGGTCCGCTCATGGATGGTCAAGGCTTCCTCCGCACGCCCGACGGCGTCCTGCTGCCGCCCCAGCGCCGACTCGACCCGTCCGAGCGTCAGGACCGCTCCAGCAAGCAGGCCTGGCGCCCACTGCCAACGGCGAGCGATGTCGACCGCCTCGACGGCATGGGCCTGCGCTTCTGCCAGGTTGCCCGCCGCCAGCTCGGTCTCGGCCAGCCCGCGGGCGGCCTGGGTGCGCCGTTCCAGCACGCCACCGAGGTCGCCGAGGTCGAGTGCGTGCTCGAACTCCACGCGGGCGTTGTCGACGTCGCCCTGGCCGAGATGGCTGAGGCCAAGGTGGTAGTGACACAGACTGCGGGTCGACGGCTCACCGAGATCGTGCGCGGAGCGGGCGGCCGCCGAAGCTTGCTCGTAGGCCTCGCGGTGGCGTCCGGTGTCGCGGTACCAGGTGGCCCGGTAGATGCGCAGCTTGTGCAGGTTGAACCGGTCGCCGGAGCTGGTGACGGCAGCGTCGGCGCGCGCGATCAGGTCGTCGAGACCTTCGAGCTGACCGAGCATGGCGCGGGTCCGGATCAGTTCGGGCAGCGCGAGCGCGGTCAGCCGGTCCCCGTCGTGGTCCGCCATGCTGAGGATCAGCTCCCACTGCCGCGCGGCCCGGCTGAGCTCGCCGCGCATGATGGCGATCAGACCGAGGTTGCCCAACGGCTGTGCCCGGGCCACCTTGTCGCTGCCCGGGATCTCGAGCGCGCGGGCGAGGTACTGCTCCGCGACGTCGAGATCACCCCTGAACTGGTACACGATCGCGGCGGAGTTCAGGCAGTAGGTGAGCAGGGCAGGGTGACCCACCTGCTCCGCGTGCTCGAGGGCCTCGACCAGGAGTTCGGTGTCGATGGGGAGATCGAACCGGTGCCGCACCATGCTGCGCTCCGCGAGCATGCTCGCGAGCGCGTGCCGATCACCCGCCGCGCGGGCGGCCGCGATCCCGCTGTCTGCCATCGCGTGGATGTCCCGGATGTATCCCTGCTCGGCCATCCGGGTCATCAGGCCCACCGAGAGGTGCCACGTCCAGTGCGCGTGCTCCGGCTGTCCGGCGGCGGCCTTGACCGCGGCGGCGATGTTGAGGAACTCGGCCCGCATCCAGTGGATGGCGGACCGGGCGTCGTCGAAGGTGATCTCGGGGATCCCTTCGGGCGGCGGGGGCGCCGGCGGATGCCGCCGAATCGAGGCCATCGTCGCGGTGGCCGCCATCTTGCCCTGGTAGTACCAGGCGAAGAGGCGGGCCAGGACGTCGTCGCGCACGTCGACGGAGTCCTCGGACTCGGCTCGGCGGCGGGTGTCGTCGCGGAGGAGGTCGTGGAAGCGGTAGCGGCCGGGGGCGTGTTCTTCGAGGAGGTGGGCTGCGGTGAGTTTGCGTACGGCGGCCCGCGCCTCGGCCGGCGTGGTCCGGCTCAGGGCGGCGACCGCGTCGACGGTGAAGTCGAGGCCGGGGACGAGGCCGAGGCGGCGGAACAGTTGCCGGGTCGCGGGGTCGAGGCGCTGGTAGGACAGGTCGAACGCGGCGGCGACCGCGGAGTGTTCGTCGTCGGGCAACGCGAGCACCGACGAGCCGAGTTCCCTGAGCTCGGCGACATAGTCGGCGAGCGTGCGGTGCGGTTCGTCGGCCAGTTGCGCTGCGGCGATGCGGAGAGCCAACGGGAGGCCGGCGCAGGCCTCGATGAGGGCGGCTGCCTGGTCGGGTTCGGCGGCGAGGCGGTCCGCGCCGACCAAGCGTGTCAGCAATGCGTGGGCGGCGTCGGAGGGGAGTTCTCCGACGCCGAGGCGGTGGGCGCCCTCGCGGGCGATCAGGCCGGGCAGCTTGTTCCGGCTGGTGATGACGGTCAGGCAGCCTGAGGTTGCCGGTAGCAACGGGCGGACCTGTTCGGCGGATGCTGCGTTGTCGAGCAGGACGAGCAGCTTGCGGCCGTTCAGCAGCGAGCGGTACTCGGCGGTCGCGTCCGCGACGGACTCCCAGGCCCGGCCCGAGTCGACGCCGAGGCCGCGCAGCAGCTGTCCGAGCGCGGTCAGTGGGTCGACTGCCGGACCAGGGGAGTGCCCGCACAGGTCGATGTAGAGCTGGCCGTCGCCGAACCGATCGGCGACCTGGTGGGCGTACTGCAACGCCAGGCCGGTCTTGCCGATCCCGGCCATCCCGGTGAGCAGCACCACGCCCTCGACCGCGTCGAGCTCCGCCAGCTCGTCCTCCCGGCCGAAGAACGCGCCGGGCGACGGTGGTAGCTGACTCGGACGGACCGCGGCAGCCGGGACCGCCGGTGCCTGGGCCGTCGGTGGCGTCTCGAGATGGAGCCTCGGGTCCTCGGTCCGGATGGCCTCGCTCAGCTCACGCAGCTCCCGGCTCGGCTCGGCCCGCAGCTCCTTCGCGAGTCGCTGGCGTGCCGCCCGGTAGGCGACCTCCGCACGCGTCCGCCGCCCGGACCGGTACAGCGCCAGCATCTGCTGACCGATGAACCGCTCCCGCAACGGATACTCCGCCACCAGCTCGGTCAGCTCCGGCACGATCTCCCGCGCCCGGCCACGAGCCAGCTCAGCCTCGAACAACTCCTCGTACGCGACCAGCCGGGCCTCGGCCAGCCGCTTCGCCTCCGGCCCGACCACCTCGGTCTCGTCGATGTCGGCGTACGGCGCATCCCGCCACAACGCCAGCGCCTCCCGGAACAGCGCGACGGCCTGCTCGAGGTCGCCGGCCTCCGCCGTACGGCGTGCGTCGTCGTGCAGGCGGCCGAACACCTCGGCGTCGAGCTCGTCCGGCTCGACGGTGAGCAGGTAGCCACCGGGGACGCTGAGCAGCCGGTCAGGACTGTCCAGGATCTGGCGCAGCCGGTACACGTGGACCTGCATGCTGTTCCCCGGCCGCTGCGGGATCGCCGATCCCCAGAGCGCCTCGGCCAGCACGTCCGTCGGAACGGGCCGGCCGGCGCGCACGAGCAGGACTGCCAGCAGTCGCCGGCGCAGCTCCGAGATCGGCCCAAGCACCTGTCCGTTGTGGACCACTCGCACTGGCCCGAGTACCTCGAAGCGCATCCCCACCTCCCCAGGAGCCCCCATCATCGGGCATCAGAGGTCCACCCTGTGTACGGTGTGTCCGCTCAATGGACTGCCCCCAGGTGGTCCCGGCCAGCATCAGTACGGCGCCGATCGCGGCCGGCACGGTGAGCCGCTCGCCGGCCAGGAGGATGCCGATGGCAACGGCCCAGACGGGTTCGGTGCCGAGCAGCAGGCTGGCCCGGCTGGCCGAAGTGCGTTGCACGGCCCAGGTCTGGGCGAGGAACGCGAAGACGCTGCAGAACAGCGCGAGGTAGACCAGTTGCAGCCAGGTGCCGACGCCGGCGCCGGTCGGCAGGTGTCCGATGGCCGGTCCGGCGAAAAGTGCCGTACCGACGACTGTCTGGACGGCCGTGACCTGCACGGGCCGGAGGTCGGTGGCGAGGCGGCCGACCAGCGCGACGTGGGCGGCGCGGACGACAGCGGCGGCGAGCATGAGTAGGTCGCCGAGGCCGGGGGAGTGCAGGCCGTTGCCGGACATCAGCAGGCCGACCGCGACGATGCAGACTCCGGCGGCGAGGAAGAACCGCGGTGGCAGCCGGCGCCGGTCCATCAGCGGGGTGAGGACGAGCGTCAGGCTGATGATCAGACCGGCGTTGGCCGCGCTCGTGTGTGTGACGCCGTACGTCTCGAGCACCAGGACGGCCGCCTGGCTCAGGCCGAGCAGGCCGCCGACCTTGAGTTCGCGGCGGCTGACGCCTCGAACGAACAGCAGCAGCGCGACCGCGGAGATGCCGTACCGCAGGAACAGCACGGTCAGGACCGGCACCGACCCGGTCGCGGTCTTGGCGGCGAGATAGCTCGACCCCCACACGATCGCGACCAGCAACAGGACGGCGTCGGTACGGCGGGAGGCGAGCACGGATCCACGGTGCGGCCTGACGACATTGAAGCCAAGTACCAACTTCTTAACCAACCTTGTAGCAGCCCTACAGTGTTGGTATGGACGAGCGACAGTTGCGGGTGCTGCGGGAAGTCGGCGAGCTGGGGAGTGTGACCGCGGCCGCGGAGGCGTTACTGGTGACGCCGTCGGCGATCTCCCAGCAACTCCGGCTTCTCCAGCGGTCGATCCCGGTACCGCTGACCGAACGCGACGGCCGCCGCGTCGTCCTCACCGCGGCAGGCCGCGCCCTCGCCGGCGCCGCCGCTGACGTAGAAAGCGCGCTGGCCCGGGCGCGGCACACCGTGGACGAGTTCATCGAGCAGCCCGGCGGAGTCGTGTCCGTCGCTGCCTTCCACAGCGCGGCCGCGACGTTCTTCCCGTTGCTCCTGCGCGCCGACGCCGCACCACAGTTCAGCTTCCACGACGAGGACGTCCCGCAGGACGAGTTCCCGCTGCTCACCCGCGAGTACGACGTCGTCCTCGCGCACCGCCTCGACCACGGCGCCGCCTGGCCGCGCACGGTCGCCGTCACCTCGCTACTGCACGAGCCGCTCGACGTCGCCCTGCCGGTCGACCATCCGCTGGCGGCGAAGCGTCAACTGACTCCGCGCGACGTGGCCCACGAACCCTGGATCACGGTCCACGACGGCTTCCCGCTGATGGCCACCATCGAGGCGATCGGCGCCGCCGCCAACCACCGCCTCGACCTGGTCCACCGGATCAACGAGTTCACCGTCGTCGCCGAGGTGGTCGCCGCCGGCGCCGGCATCGCGCTGATGCCGCGCTGGACCGCCCGCCGCCATCCCGCTGTCGTGCTCCGGCCGTTGCGCGGCGTCCACGCCCGCCGCCACATCGACGCCCTGCACCGCCCCGAACGCACCGCCCGCAAGGCAGTCCGCACGACGCTCGCCAACCTGCAGCAGGCCGCCACGACGATCCGGAAGAACGACGATCAGGTACGGCGGTAAACCGTCCCCTCCCACGGTTGGAGCAGCAGCGGCGTCGGGTCGGCGACGTTGCTGAGAACCACGTCACCCGTCAGGCCGAGTTCGTCCAGCCGCACCGGCTCGCTCGAGAAGTTCCCGAGCACGACCAGCTCGACGTCGCCCAGCCGCCGGCTGAACGCGTACACCACCTGGTGGTCCGGAAGCAGCATCGTGAAGGTGCCGTGGGCAACCACCGGCTCGGTGTGCCGGAGCTCGATCAGCCGGCGGTAGTGGTGGAACACCGAGTCCGGGTCGGCCAGCTCGGCCAGTGCGTTGATCTCCTGGCAATTCGGGTTGACCGCGATCCACGGCGTACCGTCGGTGAACCCGGCCTGCGGGCTGCCGTCCCACTGCATCGGGGTGCGCGCGTTGTCCCGGCTGTGCGAGCGCATAGACGCGACCACGGCCGCCGGATCCGCACCCACGGCGACCGCGGCCCGGTAGTGGTTCAGCGACTCGATGTCGCGGAAGTCCTCGATCGCGGTCCACGGCGCGTTCGTCATCCCGAGCTCCTCGCCCTGGTAGACGTACGGCGTGCCGCGGTGCAGGTGCAGCACCGTCGCGAGCATCTTCGCCGACCTCGCTCGGTGCTCCCCGTCGTCGCCGAACCGGGAGACGACCCGCGGCTGGTCGTGGTTGTCCCAGTAGAGGCTGTTCCAGCCGCGCTCGGCCAGCCCCGCCTGCCAGCGACCGAGCGACGCCTTGAGCAGGCCGAGGTCGAACGGCACCGGGTCGAACTTGCTCGTCCCGTGGTCGATGTTCACGTGCTCGAACTGGAACACCATGTCGAGCTCACCCCGGTCCGGGTCGGTGAACAGCTTGGCCTCGTCCACCGTCACGCCCGGCATCTCGCCGACGGTCAGCAACTGTCCGGGCCGGCCGGCGAAGACCTCGCGGTGCATCTCCTGCAGGTACTCGTGGATCTGTGGCCCGGACAGGTAGTGCTCGGTTCCGCCGTACATCCCGCCGGGTTGCACGTGACCGTCGGGCAGCCGCGGGTCCTTCGAGATCAGGTTGATCACGTCCATCCGGAACCCGTCCACGCCGCGATCGAGCCACCAGCGCATCATTGCGTAGACGGCCGCGCGGACCTCCGGGTTGTCCCAGTTGAGGTCGGGCTGCTTGGGCGAAAACAGGTGCAGGTAGTACTCACCCGTCGCCGGGTCGAGATCCCAAGCCGGGCCCGAGAACCAGGAACCCCAGTTGTTCGGCTCCGCACCGGGATCGCCGGTGTGCATCCCGTCCCGGGCCGGACGCCAGAAGTACCAGTCCCGCTTGGGGTTGTCCACCGACGACCGGGACTCGACGAACCAGGCGTGCTCGTCGGAGGTGTGGTTCACGACCAGGTCCATCACCAGCTTCATCCCGCGCTCGTGCACCCCGGCGAGCAACGCGTCGAAGTCGGCCGGCGTGCCGAACACCGGGTCGATCGCGGTGTAGTCGCTGATGTCGTACCCGTTGTCGTCCTGCGGTGACTGGTAGATCGGGGACAGCCAGACGACGTCGACGCCGAGCTGCGCGAGGTAGTCGAGCCGGCTGGTGATCCCGGCCAGGTCGCCGATCCCGTCGCCGTCGGAGTCGGCGAAGCTGCGCGGGTAGATCTGGTACACCACGGCGCTCTTCCACCAGGCGTCCTGCCCGGTCTCCAGGTACGGCGTGAGCTCGGTGCGGGTCGTCATACGATCTCCTTCGCAGGCACGTGGTCGACGAGGACGAGCTGCCAGACGTGCGGAGCAGGCAACTCGGCGACGGCATGATCGCCGTCGACACGCACCGGTACGTCGACCAGTCGCGCCGACCGATCGGGATCGGCCACCCGGACCCTGGGAAGTCCACCTCCGGTACGACGGACGCGCAGCAGGCCCGGCCCGGTGTCGCCGGGTGTCTCGCGCGCCGCGTCCCACAGGGTGTCTCGTTGGCCGGTCAGGTTGATCAGGTGCACGACCACCCGGTTCCCAGCTTGGACCACGCGACGCCAGACACCATCCGGAGTTGCCGTGTCAGAGACCGGTGTGTCCGAGTAGGTCACGTCGCAGTCGTCGTTGTAGGTGCTGGTGTACGAGCCGGTCACGTCGGCGAGTTCGTTGGGCATGAGGAGCTCGACGTGCTCGACCAGGAAGTCGTACCAGCGTTTCAGCAGTGCCAGTGTCGACTCGGCGGCCGGATGGTTACGCACGTAGTACGGGTCGACCAGGATCCGGTCGGCCTCGCCGGCGAGCAGGTGGGTCGCGCCGTGCGAGTACAGCGTGGCCATCGTGAACGCGGTCGCCAGATCGGACTGCTCGGCGGGTGCGCTGTCGTAGACGTGCTGATACGCGGCGAGGATCACGGGCTTGTCGCCGCGCGCTCGCCGTACCACTACGGCCAGGTGGTTGAGGGTGACGTGCGGGGCCCAGACCTCGATGTAGACCGCGTCCTGTGGAGCGTGTGCGGTCCGCCAGGTCGGGAAGTCGTTGACGTTGTTGAAGACCAGCTGAGCCTCGGGCAGCGCGTGCCGGACCTGCTCGATCATCGTGACGAAGGACTCCGCGACGTCGACGACGGAACCGTCCGGGCGGACCGCACGCTTCGGGTAGCCGTACTGGTCCAGGTGGAAGCCGTCGAAGCCGACCTCGTCGACCGCCTGCCGCAGGTCCTTGGTGAAGTGGGCGAGCCAGGTCGGCTCGGCCGGATCCAGCAGGAACAGGAAATCGCCCAACGCGTACGGTCGGCCTTGCGGATCAAGGAGCGCGAGCTGCTCCCAGCTCGGCCACTCCGCGGTGCCGACGGCGTACACGGCGGCGTATCCGTAGGCCTGGGCGCCGGTGTCGTGGCAGGCCTCGACCAGTTTGCGGACGGTGCCTAGGGCAACCGGTTGGCCGAGTGCATCCTCGTACTCCTCGCCGCCGCCGAGCAGGTCCGCATGCCGATATGCCCAGTCGTAGAACTGCACGCCGGTCAGGTGCAGCCGCCGTACGTTGTCGGCCACTGCACCCGCGTCACGGCCGGGGGAGTACGACGCGACGAACCCGTACCGCAGGCTGCCCGCATCACCGACCTCGACCGCGGTCCGCAGTACGCCGTCAGCGGTCATGACCTCCACGCCGTACCCACCGGGCGGCAGCGTCCCCAGGTCGAGCCGCCCGGTGCCGGTCACCTCCCGGACTTGCTCACCGAGGTGCCAGACCGTGGCGGTCGCGGGTCCGCTGAGGCGTGCCTCGACGACAACCGATTCGTCCGGCGCGAAGCGAACCCGGCTCGGCAGCAGCTCGGCGGTCATCTCACCGCCACGTCGATGGGCACACCGGTCAGCGCGGACTCGATCGCCGCGTAGGTGATCGCGAGACTGCCGAGGTTGTCCCGTCCCGTCGCCTCCGGCGCCCGGTCCTCGCGCACCGACGTCGTGAACTCGGTGAGGCTGCCGGCCCGATCGGTCGCGGTCAGCTCGGGCAGCGCCACAGCGCGTTCCTTGCCGTCGGCCCGAATCCGGGCCGACTCGGCGACACCGGACTCCGAACCGTCCGGCCGGCTCGTCCACCAGACCTCGCCGTGATCGAACTCCATCCGCCACTCACCACCCCACGCGGTGACCGGACCCGAGCTGACCCAGCTGCCGCGATAGCTCACGATCGGGCCGTCCCGGAAGGTGATCACGGCGGCGCCGGCGGGCGGGCCGCCGTACCCGAAGCCGTCCGGATGCCACGTGCGGCAGTAGACCTGCTCCGGCTCCCGGCCGGTGACCGCGCGCATCAGGTCGAAGTGATGGATCGACATGTCGCCGAGCAGCGGATCCGTGAGCACCGGGCGCCCGCTCGGCGCAGTCCGCCGTACGCCGGTCCGCCGGAAGTCGACCGCGATCGAGACGAGCTCACCGAGCGTCCCGTCGCGCACGATCTCGCGGACGGCGTGCACGGCCGGCTGGAAGCGGTAGTTCTGGCTGACCATCACCGTCAGGTCGCGCTCCTCGGCGTACTCGACGAGCGCCGTGGCCTCCGCGATCGACGGCGCGAACGGTTTCTCCACCAGCACCGGAAGACCGGCGGCCAGCGCGGCCCGAGCTGCCGGGACGTGACCGGGCAGGTTGGCGGTGATCAGCACCGCGTCCGGACTCGTCGCCCGGATCGCCTCGTCGATGTCCGCGAAGCACAGGTCGCGCCGAGCGATCCCCGCCTCCACCACGGCCGCGAGCGATGCGGGCAGCATGTCGACGTAGCCGACGGGCTTCACGTCCGGCACCTCCGGTACGACGGTTGCCGCCCAGTCGCGGCCCCAGCCGCCCATGCCGATCTGCAGAAGTCGCATCCGCTGACTCTCCTAATCCTTGACTGCGCCGGCGGTGAGGCCGGAGACGAAGTGACGTTGTCCGAGAACATAGACCGCGATGACCGGGACGATCGCGATGGTCGAGGCCGCGAAGACCAGGCCCCACGCCGTCCCGTGCTGGCCCTGGAACGCGGCGATCGCGATCGGCAGCGTCCGCTTGGCCGGGTCGTCGATGATCGTCAGTGCCCAGACGAACTCGTCCCATGCGCCGAGGAACGACAGGATGCCCGCGGTCGCGAGCGCCGGCCGGGCCAGCGGCAGGTAGAGCTGGACGAACTTGCGCAGCGCGCCGGCGCCGTCGATCGTCATCGCCTCGTCCAGGTCGTCCGGCACCCGCTCGAAGAACCCACGCAGCAGGAACGTGGTGAACGCGACCGCGCCGCCTGCGTAGAAGATCACCAGCCCGTTCAGCTTGTTCAGCAGGTGCAGACCGTCGGCCAGCACGAACTGCGGGACGATCACGATGATGCCCGGGATCATCAGCCCGGACAGCAGCACCCCGAACAGCACGTTCTTGCCGAAGAACTCGAACCGCGCGAACGCGTACGCCATCGTCGAGGACAGCGCGAGTACGACGAACGTGGTCGCCAGCGCCACGTACGTCGAGTTGAGGAAGTACCGGCCGAAGCTGTTGCTGTTCCACGCCTCGGTGTAGTTCGCCGTGGTCGGGTGATCGGGCCAGAGTTTCGGTGCGAACTCGAACAGGAACGCGTTCGGCTTGAACGACGTACCGAACATGTAGAGGAACGGGACCACCATGACGACCGCCCCGACGCTGAGCACCAGCAGTCGCAGGCCGGTGCCGAGTCGGCGTCGTGCGCGCGCGTTCATCGGCGGCCTCCGTCCTTCTCGCGGAACAACCGGAACTGGACGAACGACACCAGCGTGATCGCGATCGCCAGCAGGAACGACAGCGCCGAGGCGTACCCGAAGTCCAGGAACCCGAACGCCTGCTTGTACATGTAGGTCAGCGGCACCTCGGTGCTCCCGGCCGGTCCGCCACCGGTCATCAGCAGGATCGAGATGAACACGTTGAACCCGCCGATGACCAGCAGTACGACGACGAACAGCAACGTCTTGCGGATGGCCGGCAACGAGACGTGCAGGAACCGGTGCCAGGCGCCCGCCCCGTCGAGCGCGGCCGCCTCCTTGAGGTCTTTGCTCACCCCGGTGAGGGCGGCCAGGAAGATCAGCATCGCCCAGCCGACGCCCTTCCAGGTGCCGAGGATGGCTGCCGCGAGCAGGCCGGTCCAGCGGTCCTGCAACCAGGCGACGTTGTGGTCGACCAGGTGCAGCGCATCATTGAGCAGCCAGTTGATCGCACCGCCGTCGGTGGTGAACAGGTACTTGAACAGCAACGCGACCACGACCCAGCTCGTCACCACGGGCAGGTAGAACAGCACCCGGAACAACGTGCGGGCCGGCAGCTTGGCATCGAGCAGTACGGCGGCCAGCAGCCCGAGCACCACCTGGGCCGGCACGGTGATCGCCAGGTAGACCCCGACGTTCGCGACACTCAGCCAGAACTGCGAGTCCTTCAGACCACGCAGGTAGTTGTCCAGGCCGATGAACTGGCTCGCCTGGGTCGGAACCACCGACCAGTCATAGAAGCTGATCTGCAGTGACCGGCCCAGCGGGTAGACGACCACCAGGCAGAACAACGCGAAGCCGGGCAGCAGGAACAGGTACGGCACCCAGACCGGCGACCGCCGCAGCCGGCCGGACGGCTTGTCCGGCGCGGCTGCGCTGCGGTCCGGCGGCGCCGTGGTCAGCGTCGCTGCCATCGTCAGCCCCGGGCGAGCAGCGGATCGATCTGCTGCACCGCGTCGTCGAGCGCCTTCTGCACCGGTACGTCGCCCCGGATCGCGAGCTGCACCTGCTTGCGCAGGATGTCGTCGATCTTGGCCCAGGCCGGTGTCGGCGGCCGCGGCCGCGCGGTCTCGAGGGCAGTCAGGAACGGGGCGTAGTACGGCTCGATCTCGACCATCTTTGACGACAACGACTTGAGCACCGAGAGCTGGCCGGTCTGGGCCATCATCGTCTGCGCTTCCTCGCCCAGCATGAACCGGGTGAACTCCGCGGCCAGCGCCTTGTTCTTCGACGCGCTGGTGATCACGATGTCCTCGCCGCCGACCACGTTGATGCTGCCCGCGCTGCCGGACGGCAGGGGAGCGGCCTCCAGCTTGAAGTTCGGGAACTGCTTCTGGATCGGCGGGTAGGTCCAGGGCCCGTCGACGATGGTCGCGTAGGTGCCCTTGGCGAGGCCTTCGGCCGTCGGTGTGCCGCCACCGCCGCCGAGGATCAGCTTCGGGATCGCCTTCTGCTTGTAGAGGTCGGCGAGCATCTGGATGGCCTCGACCGACTTCGGGCCGTTGAGGTAGCCGGTCGCCTTGGTGACGTCCTTGTCGGTCATCTCGCCGCCGTTGGACCAGATGTAGGGCAGCACGTTCCAGCCCCCGGTGTCGCCCTCGGCCAGCAGGTACTTGCCCTGGGCAGCCAGTTTGGGCCCGTCCGCCTTCAGGTCGTCGAACGTCTTCGGCGCGGTCAGACCGGCGCCCTGCAACGCCTGCTGGTTGTAGAGCATCACCTTCGTGTTGGTGTCGAGCGGCAGGCCGTAGTACTTGCCCTTGTAGAGGTTGGTGGCCAGCGGGCCGTCGAAGGTCTTGTCGGCGAGGTCCTTGAAGTCCGGCATGGCGTCACTCAGCGGCACCAGGACACCGAGTTTGGCCAGCTCCGGGACCCAGATGATGTCGGAGCGGATCACGTCCGGCAGGCTGCTGCCGGCCGCCGCGGTGACCAGCTTCTGGTGCATCTGGTCGTACTGCACCGTCACCGCCTTCACCTTGGTGCCTGGATGCGCCTTCTCGAACGCGGGGATCACGGTCTTCTCGAGCTGCTTCACCTCGGTTCCGCCGGCGCTGTAGGAGTGCCAGAAGGTGATCTCGCCGGAGACCTGTTGCCCGGGCGGCAGTTGGTCCGCGGTGGTGGCGGACGCACCGCCTCCGCCGGTGCCACAGGCGGCGAGGGTGACGGCCAGGACGGTGAGCGCAGACGCGGCCAGGGCACGTTTCATCGGCCTGCTCCTTTCAGGAGTAGACGAGCGTGAGGGGATTGATTAGAGGGTTTTATTATTGATCTTGCGCTAGTCTTTCGCGGTGTCCGTAGGCCGTCAAGGGGGCAGCGTGAACAAGCTGGAGAAGACCGCGACATCACCGCTGTTGCGGCGGATGAACGCCGCCGCGGTGCTCGACGTACTGCGGACCGGTGGTCCGGCGACCGGGACCGAGCTGATGGAGGTCACCGGGTTGTCGCGGCCGACCGTGCACACGGTGTGCGACCACCTGATCGAGATGGGCTGGATCGACGAGATCGAGTCGCGCCGCAGCGGCGACCCGTCCAGTCCCGGCCGGCGCGCGCGGCAGTACCAGTTCAACGCCCGGGCCGGCTACGTGGTCGGGATCGACATGGGCCAGAACAAGGCGACCGCGGTGGTGACCGATCTGCGCGGCGACATCGTTGCCGAGGACACCCGTGGCTTCGCCCACGACCTCGGCGCGGACGACCGGATCCGGGAAGCGCGCCAGGCGATGGCGTCGGCGCTCGACTCGGCCGAGGTGTCCGCGGCCGGAGTGCTTGCCATGGCTCTGGCGGTGCCGGGGCCGGTCGGTCCGGACGGTCACATCATCGCGAGTGCGGACACGGAGTACCTGCCCGGTCTGGGGGAGGTCGAGCTCGATCAGGCGGTCGGGGAAGGCTTCGGCTGCCCGGTGCTGGTGGAGAACGACGCGAATCTGGCCGTCCTCGGTGAGCGCTGGCACGGCGCCGCGGCGGGCGTCGACGACGTGATCGAACTGCTCGCCGGTGAACGTCTCGGTGCCGGTCTGTTCCTGGGGGGCAACCTGATCCGTGGGTCGGCCGGCGGCGCCGGTGAGCTCAAGGCACTCAGCATGGTCGAGGGGGTCGGCAACACCGACGGTATCGGCTTCCTGGCTCGCGAGTTCGGCGCTGAAGTCGTTGCCTCCGCGCGCGGTCCGCGGTCGAAGGTCGGTCGTTCTGCGCTGTACGCGGCGGCCGGTGGCGACCCGGCGGCGGTGACGGCTCAACTGGTCTTCGAGGCCGCGCGTACCGGTGACGCCGTAGCGCTGGAGGTCGTCGATCGAGTGGTCACCCGCATCGCCCGCGTGCTGGCCCTCCTGCACACCATGCTCAACCCCGAACTGATCGTGGTCGGCGGCGCCGTGGCCGATGCGGGCGACCTACTGGTCCCCGGCCTCGAGACCCACCTGACCACCCTGGTCGACTCACCACCCCGCCTCGCCGCCTCGACCCTAGGCGCCCGCGCCGTAGTCATCGGCGCCGTACGCCGAGCCCTCGACCACGCCGAACGCGCCCTCTTCACCGACCCAGCCCCCACCACCCGCCGCACCGCCTCCTAGAATCTCACGCACTGTCACCCGCCCGCGACGGTTTCTGGTTCCGAGGGATGTCGAGGAAGACATGCCGGTGTCGTGGTGAGGTGGGCTACGCGAAGCCGCCGTTGCTGAGGAGCAGTTGGCCGTTGATCCACTGGCCACGCTCCGAGCAGAGGAAGTCGATCAGGTTCGCGGTGTCCTTCGGAGTGCCGAGGCGGCCGAGCGGGGTCTGCTTGATCCCGCTCGCCCGGATCTCGTTCGGTCATCCAGCCGGTGTCGACCGGTCCGGGATTGACGACGTTCGCGCTGATGCCGAGGTGGGCGAGCTCGTGCGCGGCGGCCAGCGTGATCCTGTCCAGCGCGGCCTTGCTCGCGCCGTACGGGAGGTTGTGGACGGTGTGGTCGCTGGTGAGCGCGATGATCCGGCCCGTCCCGGGCGCGCCGGCGAACCGGCGGCCGAACTCGCGGATCAGCAACCAGGTCGCCCGCGCGTTCACCGCGAAATGCCGGTCGAAGCTCTCGACGGTCGTGTCCAGGATGCTCGAGCCGACCGACTCACAGTGACACATCACCAGCGCGGTCACAGTGCCGAGCCGCTCGGCCTCGTCGAAGATCCGCTCCGGTGCCGCCGGATCCACCAGATCAGCCTCGATCGGCAGGGCCTGCGCGCCGGCGTCCGCCAACTGCTCCGTGATCTCGTGCGTTGCGCCCGATTCCACGCCCCATTGCATCCGCTCGTCGTACGCCGTCCAGTAGGTGAAGGCGACGTCCCACCCGGAGGCGGCGAGCGAGCGGGCGATGCCGGCGCCGATCCCGACAGTCCGGCCGACGCCGGTGACAATCCGGCGATTCTGGCGTCCACCGGCCGAACGGGCAACCGGATTCCGGCGTCGCCGGCCTTCGCGAAGATGAGAGATCTGTAATCTTCGGCTCATGTGGGTCTCGGAGTGGGGCCGCAGGGTGTGAGGATGCGGTCTCCACGGGTGGTGTACGGGGTTGTCGCCGGTGTGCTGGTGGTGGCCGGGTTCGTGCTGCCTCGGTACTTGGCGGAGCGGTCGTCGCCGGAGCTGGGGGAGACGGTTGTGGTGCCGGTGTCGTCGACCACAAAGCCGACCACAGACCCGAGCACACCGACCCCAACGCCGACGGTCAGACCGACACCTACGGCCAAGCCGACGGTGGGTGGGACCACGGGGGCCGAGCCGGTGTCGCCGGGGCCGGCGCGGAGTGCCGGGGACGACGATGACGACGACCTGGTGGACGACCCGGACGACGACGATGGGTGATGGCCGGCTTCGGCCGGTGGTCAGCGCCCGGGTGCGGATCATCGGCTGGATGTTCGGTGTGCTCGCGCTCGCACTGTCCGCGCTCGTCTTCCTCACCTGGCAGGTCCTCGCGACCCGCGCCGACGCCGCCGCGGACGACGAGCTCACCCACGAGGCCAACAAGTTCCGCGCCTTCGCGAAGTCCCAGGCCGCCGCGTCCTTCGCCCAGCCCGAAGCGTTGCTGGACCGCTGGCTGCAGAGCAACCTGCCGGACGACTCCGAGGCGTTCTTCACGATCGTCGACGGCCGCGAGTACCACCGCAGCCAGGGCACCCCACCCGCCCGCCTCGACACCGACGCGGCCTTCGTACGGCGGCTCGCCGGCACGACCCAACCGTCGTACGGCTGGGTCGACAGCCCGGCCGGACGGGTCCGGTACGGCGTGATCCCGGTGCAGATCGGATCGCAGCCGCTCCGCGCGCAACTGGTCATGCTCGAGTTCCGCGACGTGATCGCCAAACCGTCGATGGACGCGGCCCGCGCGCTCGTCACGATCGGCGCGATCACGCTGGTCCTGGCGGCCGGCGCCTGCTGGCTCGTCACCGGCCGGGTGCTCGCGCCCATCCGGCAACTGCGCACCACCGCCGAGCGGATCAGTGACACCGACCTGCGCCGCCGGATCGAGGTCGTCGGCAACGACGACGTCGCCCAACTGGCGACCACGTTCAACACGATGCTCGACCGGTTGGAGGACGCGTTCACGGCCCAGCGGGAGTTCGTCGACAACGCCGGGCACGAGCTGCGGACACCGATCACGGTGATCCGCGGCCACCTGGAGCTGATGGGCGACGACCCGCGCGACCGCGACGACACCAAGGCGCTCGTGCTGGACGAGCTGGCCCGGATGAACCGGATGGTCGACGACCTGCTCGTGCTGGCGAAGAGCGAGCGCCCCGACTTCCTCGAGTACGGCGAAGTCAACCTGACGGAGCTCGTCGTCGAGGTCGTCGCGAAGGCGCGACCGCTGGCCGACCGCTCCTGGCGAGTGGCCGCGACCGCCGACGCGACGATCGTTGCCGACGGCCAGCGACTGACGCAGGCCCTGATGCAGCTGGTGTCCAACGCGGTCCGCCACACGGCGACCGGCGACCGGATCGAGGTCGGCTCGCATCTCGACGCCGACGGCAGCGCCCTGCTGTGGGTCGCCGACACCGGTCCTGGAGTGCCGCCGGCGGACCGCGAGCGCATCTTCGAGAGATTTGCCCGGGGCAACGACCAGCGCCGTACCGAGGGTGCCGGACTGGGGCTGGCGATCGTACGCTCGATCGCACAGGCCCATGGCGGTGAGGTCCGGCTCGCCCCCGGGCCGGGCGCCCGTTTCGAGCTGACCCTGCCGCCGAGTGAGGAGTTGCCGCGATGAACCGGATCCTGATCGCCGAGGACGAGGAGCGGATCGCCTCGTTCGTCGAACGCGGCCTGCGCAGCAACGGCTTCGTGACCACGGTTGTCGCCGACGGCGAGACGGCGTACCAGGAAGGGGCGAGTGGGGCCTACGACCTGCTGATCCTGGACATCGGGCTGCCGCGGGTGGACGGGTTCACCGTGCTGCGACGGTTGCGTGAGGCAAGGGTGACGATGCCGGTGGTGATCCTGACCGCGCGGGACAGCGTGCGCGACACGGTCGCCGGGCTGGAGGGCGGCGCGGACGACTACATCGCCAAGCCGTTCGCGTTCGAGGAGTTGCTGGCCCGCGTCCGCCTGCGGCTGCGCAGCGAGGGGACGCCGGACGCCAGCATCCTGCAGGTCGGCGACCTCAGCCTGGACCTGCGCACCCGGCGGGCCGTCGTCGACGGCGAGACGGTCGACCTGACCGCCCGCGAGTTCCTCCTCGCGGAGGTCTTCTGCCGGCACCCCGACCAGGTGCTGTCCCGCGAGCAGTTGCTGTCCCAGGTCTGGGGCTTCGACTTCGACCCCGGCTCCAACGTCGTCGACGTCTACATCCGCTACCTCCGCCGCAAACTCGGCTCCGACCGCATCCAGACCATCCGCGGAATGGGCTACCGCCTGCTTCCGTGAGAGCTCTCTCATCCGGGGCTCAGGGATGTCTCACCACCGGCCGGAAAGGTGAAGTCAACCTAGTGTTCACCTGGAGGTCACCATGTCCGGTCTGGCAGTTGCGATACCCGTCGATCTGCTCGCCATCGGTCTGCTTGCTTACGGCACCTACTTTCGCCGGTACCACCGGCGCGACCTGCTGCTCGCGTACGTCGCCCTCAACGTCGGCATCCTCGCGGTCACCGCGATGCTGGCCGGCAGCGGGGCCGGGATGGGTCTCGGCCTGGGGTTGTTCGGCATCCTGTCGATCATCCGGCTCCGGTCGGACTCGATCACCCAGGAGGAGGTTGCCTACTACTTCATCTCGCTCGCGATGGGCCTGATCAACGGCCTGCATCCCGGCCCGTTCTGGCTCGCGCCGGCGCTGAGCTTCCTGCTCGTCGGCCTGATGTACGTCGTCGACCACCCGCGCCTCACGCTGCGCTCCCGGCGCCAGAAGGTCGTCCTCGACCAGGCCTACCCGGACGTCCGCGACGTCGGCCCGGCGCTGGAGCGGCTGCTGCGGGCGGACATCCGGCACTTCGTCGTCCTCGACCTGGACCTGGTCACCGACACCACGGTCGTCGACGTCCGGTACCGGGTCCGCGCCACCGCTCCGCACACGGTGGACGCCGTACGGCGGTTCGAGCGGTTCGCATCGTGACGCGGCGGACGCACGCTGCGATGACCGGTGCGCTGGCCCAGTTGGCGCCGATCACGCTCGACGAGGTGCTCGCGGAGGCGGCGTTGCAGACCCGCGTGGACCGCAAGTACCTGGTGCCGATCGCGACGTTCGTCGAGCTGGTGACCCGGTTGCGGCACCGGTTCGCCGTACTGGAGATCGACGGGCAGCGGACCTTCCGCTACGAGTCCGTGTACTTCGACACCCCGTCACACGGGCTGTACCGGCAGCACGTGCAGCGGCGGCGGTACCGGTACAAGGTGCGGACCCGGTCCTACCTGGACAGCGGCGAGTGCAGCTTCGAGGTGAAGCTGAAGGGCAACCGCTCCGAGACGGTGAAGTCGCGGATGCCGTACCCGCTCGAGGACCGGGCCCGGCTCACCGGCCCGGCCCGGGAGTTCCTCGCCGAGCAGCTCCGGACGGCGTACGGCGTCGGGGTCATCGACCGGCTGCAGCCCGCGCTGACGACGACGTACCGGCGCAGCACCTTGGTCGACCGGGTCGAGCATGCCCGGATGACGTGTGACATCGACCTGCGGTTCTTCGACCGGGACGCGGTGGTCGACGTGCTGCCGGACACCGTGCTGGTGGAGAGCAAGACGGCAGGGCGGGCGGGAGCGGCCGACCTGGTGCTCCGCGAGCTTCAGGTCCGGCCGATCCAGGTCAGCAAGTACTGCGTCGCCGCCGCGCTGCTCAACCCGCAGCTACGCGCCAACCCGTGGCACCGGACGTTGCGGCAGCTCACTCGGCGTGGATGATGTGCGCGTCCGGACCGGGGAAGAAAAGTGACTCGGTGTCGGTGTCGGTCCAGTGCACCAGGTACGGCGGGGCGCCGTTCGGGTCGTGGACCTCGACGATCTCACCCTGCCGCCGGTGGGCCATCACGTGCGTGCCCTCGACGATCACTGTGTCACCAGCCGTCGCCTTCATCGAACCGCCTCCTCAGTCGATGCTCCCCTCCAGCTTGACCCCACACCCCCCACCAGCACCAGACCGCCGGTCCCCGGATGTCAGTGGATGTCGGTGGCCAGGCGGGCGGCGAGGGCGGCGAAGATGCCGGCGCAGATGCGTTCCAGGCGGCGGCGGACGGTGCCGCCGGCCCGCAGGAGGGTGTTGGTGAGGCTGCCGGCGAGCAGGCCGACGGACGCGTCGACGCAGAAGCCGACGACGATCAGGAGCGCGCCGAGGACGAGGATCTGCAGGGTCGCGGGCCAGCTGGCCGGACCGGTGGTGATGAACTGCGGGACGAAGGCCAGGTAGAACAGGATCACCTTCGGATTGGCGACGTTCGTCAGCGTCGCCATCAGGTAGGTCCGGCGCAGCGTCCGCTTCGGCAGCTCGAGCGTCTCGTCGGCCTCGCCGACGGGCCGGCGGCTCGCCCGCCAGGTCAAGTAGGCGAGGTAGAGCAGGAACGCCGCGCCCGCGATCCGGACGCCGTTCAGCACCTGCGGCGCCGCCTGGATCAAGGCCCCCAGCCCGAGGGCGGCCGCCACCGTGTGCACGACCAGCCCGGTCGACACCCCGGTCGCCGCGACCACCCCGGCCCGCCGCCCGCCTGCTGCCGCGTTGGCGGCGATGAACAACATGTCCGGCCCCGGCACCACACTCACCACGAGCGCCGCGACCACGAACCCAAGCACAATCGAGAGCTCCACCCGCCCATCCTCACCCGCGGCACCCATCGCCTCCATGGGGTTTCCATCCACTGAACAGCGCGGTACCAAGGTGATATGGCTGACTACGAGGCGTCGAGAACGGTGGACGTCGCCTGGAACGTCCTGTTCGACTACCTGAGCGACGTCAAGCGGTTGCCGGAGTACCTACCGCAGATCGACCAGGCGCACCTGCTGCACATCGGCCCGCCGCCGAGCGAGCCGTACCAATACCCGGAACCCGGGGAGTCCGGCGTCGAGCAGGTCGACGTCGACGTCCATCCGGAAGGCGCGGGCGCGGTCAACGAGCGGGCGTGGCTGAAGGTCGTCCAGCACGGGCGAAAGCTGCAGTGGGGCGTTCCGGGGGCGCACCACTACCGCGGGGAACTGGAGGTCGATTTCGTCGCGGACCTTACCTCGCGATTGACGGTCCGGCTGCACACCGACCATGCCGGTGGGCCGGACGTCGAGCGGATGCTCCAGGAGACGCTCACGACGATCAAGACGGCCGCGGAGGGCCGGCACACCGCGGAGAGCGGCTAGCCCGAGGCCTGAGATCCGGGGGCTGATTCGGATCGTGCTCGGGTAGGCTTCGTCGAAGCGCTTCGACGAGTGAGAGGCAACCGCGGTGAAGTTCAGTGACGGGTTTTGGCAGCTGCGGGAGGGACTGACGCGGCTGCGGCCGGCCGAGGTCGAGAGCGTGCAGACGGGGGAGCGGGAGCTGACCGTGTTCGCGCCGGCCAAGCGGATCGAGCGGCGCGGCGACACCCTCAACCAGCCGGTCTTCACCATCACCTTCACCGCGCCCGCGCGCGGCGTCATCGGCGTCCGGATCGCGCACCATCTCGGTGGGCTGCCGGCGCGTCCGTCGTACCGGCTGAACACCGACGACGAGCATCCGGTGAAGGTCGAGGCCGGTCCCACCGAGGCGCGGTTGACCTCGGGTGAGCTGAGCGTGGTCGTCGGGCTGGACGGGCCGTGGGACGTCGGGTTCGAGCAGGACGGGCGTCCGCTGACGAACTCGGGCCCGCGCAGCATCGGCCTGATCACCGACGCCGCCGGCCGGACCTACCTGCACGAGCAGCTCGCACTGGGGGTCGGCGAGACGGTCTATGGACTCGGCGAGCGCTTCGGTCCACTGGTGAAGAACGGCCAGGTCGTCGACACCTGGAACGCCGACGGCGGCACGTCCAGTGAGCAGGCGTACAAGAACGTCCCGTTCTACCTGAGCAGCAAGGGGTACGGCGTTTTCGTCGACACCCCGGCCAACGTCTCGTTCGAGCTCGGCTCCGAGGTCACGTCACGCAACCAGTTCAGCGTCGAGGGCCAGGAGCTGTCGTACTATGTCTTCGCCGGCCCGACCCCGAAGGACGTGCTTCGCCGCTACACCGCCCTCACCGGACGGCCGGCCCGCGTTCCGGCCTGGTCGATGGGCCTGTGGCTGTCGACGTCGTTCACCACCGACTACAGCGAGGAGACGACCAGCGCGTTCGTCGACGGAATGGCCGAGCGGGACCTGCCGCTGAGCGTGTTCCACTTCGACTGCTTCTGGATGCGGCAGTTCCACTGGTGCGACTTCGTCTGGGACCCGGTCGCGTTCCCGGACCCGGCCGGCATGCTGCGCCGGCTGAAGGACCGCGGCCTGCGGATCAGCCTGTGGATCAACCCGTACATCGCGCAGCGCTCGGTCCTGTTCGAGGAAGGCCGTCGCCTCGGCTACCTGCTCAAGCGGCCGGACGGCTCGGTCTGGCAGTGGGACATGTGGCAGGCCGGGATGGCGATCGTCGACTTCACGAACCCGGACGCGACCGCCTGGTTCCGCTCGAAGCTGCAGGCGCTGATCGACCTGGGCGTCGACTGCTTCAAGACCGACTTCGGCGAACGCATCCCGACCGACGTCGCCTGGTACGACGGCTCCGACCCGGACCGCATGCACAACTACTACCCGCACCTCTACAACGAGGCGGTCTTCGGCCTGCTGGAGGAGAACAGGGGTGCGGGCGAGGCGGTCTTGTTCGCGCGTTCGGCGACCGCGGGTGGGCAGCAGTTCCCGGTGCACTGGGGTGGCGACTGCGAGTCGACGTTCGAGGCGATGGCGGAGTCGCTGCGCGGCGGGTTGTCACTGGCCACGTCCGGGTTCGGGTACTGGAGTCACGACATCGGCGGGTTCGAGGGCACGCCGGATCCGGCGATCTTCAAGCGCTGGGTGCCATTCGGATTGCTGTCGTCGCACTCGCGGCTGCACGGCTCGTCGTCGTACCGGGTGCCGTGGGCGTTCGACGACGAGGCGGTCGACGTGCTGCGGAAGTTCACCAAGCTGAAGCTGTCGCTGATGCCGTACCTGGTGACGGCCGCGGAGGAGGCGCACCGCGACGGTGTCCCGATGATGCGGCCGATGATCCTGGAGTTCCCCGACGACCCGGCGGTCGCCTACCTGGACCGCCAGTACATGCTTGGCCCGTCGATCCTGGTCGCGCCGGTGATGAGCTTCACCGGCGAGGTGTCGTTCTACCTTCCGGAGGGCACCTGGACGGACCTGCTCAGCGGCGAGAAGCTCACCGGTCCTCGGTGGGTCCACGAGATCCACGGCTTCGACACGCTGCCGGTCCTGGTCCGCGAGGGCGCGGTCCTTCCGGTCGGCACGTTGGACGACCGGCCCGAGTACGACTGGTCCAACGACGTCGAGCTCCGCTGGTTCGCGCCTACCGAAGGCCAGACGGCGTTAGCCAAGTTGCCCGATGCAACGGTCGAGCTCCGGCTGCGGAACGGACAGATCGAGTCCGACAAGGGCTACACCGTCAAGCTCTGCTGAGCCTACGAGGTGGCTCCGGTGTAGCGCCGTACTCCTAGTCGCCACAGCAGCATGGTGGCGACCATGAAGCCACCCCCGAGTACGACGGCCAGAGTCAACATCGCGGGGTCAGGTCCTCGGGTGAGGGTCTGCGCGGGCCAAGTGGTCACGGCGGCAACGGGGAAGGCGAACGTCAACAGCCGCCGGAGCCACTGGCCGTAGATGTCGACCGGGTAGCGGCCCGTCTCCCAAGCGGCGCCGTGCAGGACACCGAGGCTGAGTCGCGGCGCCCAGAACGCCAGCGACGCAAGACCGACCAAAGTGGCCCACCCGATCAGCAGTCCGATCAGGGTGAGAAAGGCCCATCCGGCCACTGCAAGCGGCGACGGGACACTGCCGAGCGCACGCAGTCCGAGGATGATCACGCCGACTCCGAGGAAGCTCTGCACGAGTGCGAGCGGTGCATGCCGAGTGCATGTCGCCAGTACGACGCTCGTCGCCGGACGGAGCAGATACGTGTCGAGCCGACCGTCCCGGATCTGTTGTGCGAAGTCCGCGAGGCTCGGGTCGAGGAAGGCCGCGCGGAGGCCGGTGATGAGCGCGTACGTGCCGGTGAGGGCCAGCATCTGACCAGCGGACCAACCGGCGAGCAGACCGGTCTGGGTGAAGACGATGCCGATCGTGGCGATCGACGCGGTCAGGTCGACAAGGGCCAGGAGCGCGTCGAAGAACAGGTTGGTCCGATAGGCCAGCGCACGTCGCAGCGACAGGGAGAACGCCGTACCGAACAGGCGCGCGACTCTCATCAGGCCCCCACGGTCGTGTAGCGACGGATGCCGAGACGCCAGGCACCGACGGCGCAGCCGCCCAACGCGACCGTCCAGACGACCGCGATCGCATACCCCGCGGCCGCGTCGGCGAGTGTCAGCGTGCCGGCCGCGAGTTCAGCCGGGAAGCCGAGCATCGACCGGAATGGCAGGAGTTGGGCGATCGTCCGCAACGGCTCGGGAAGCAGCGCGTTCGGCGCCGCGGTCCCCCCGAGCAGGAAGATCAGTACGGCGCCGAAGGCGACCACAGCGTGCACTCGCTCGGTCCAGAACGCGGCCATCGCCAGCGTCCACACGAACAAGAAATGCAGGATCGCCGCGAGGACGACGGCGGGTAATGCGGCCAGCAGGGCGAGCGGCGCAAAGCTCACGCCCATCGTGAACCCGACCAGGACGAGCAGCGGGATCCCGAGCAGGAACATCCAGAGCCGGATGGCCAGATTCTCGCCGAGCGGACCGATCACGACAGGCTGCGGCCGCAGCAGCGCCGCGGAGACGTCACCGCTGTAGATCGCCTGGGCGAACGTGTGGTTCTCGAACGAGGCGGTCAGCAAGGCCACGCAGATGACGGCCAGGTAGTAGCTGCCGACGTCAGCACCTGCTCCGGGCACGTGCTGCCAGACGAACAACCCCAGCAGCGGCGCCACCGCCTGTCCGAGGATCAACGTGACGAGGAACCACCAGGCTCCCGACCAACCGATCACCTGACGCCAGATCTCGAGCCGCAGCAGCCGGACGATCCGGCTCACGAGGCAATGTCCTTGGTACGGCGCAGCCGCTGGTAGGCCTGATCCATCACGTTCTCCAACGACGGCTCCTCGACCGACAAGTCGGCCACCGCGAACCTGGACAGCAACCGGGCCGTCGTCGCCGGCACCGCATCCCGGCCGACCCGCAACAGCCACTGATTGCCGTCGCGTTGCAACACATCGCCGTACGGCGTCAGGTCCGGATCGTCATCGGTCACGGCGACCCGGATCAGCTTGGCCGGGGCGAACGCCGAGCTGAGCTCGTCACGTCGCCCGTCGAACGCGAGCGCGCCGTCGTCGACCAGGATCAACCGTGGACACAGCGATTCCACGTCGGCCATCGCGTGGCTGGTGAGCAGCACGGTGGCGCCGGTGCGGGCGGAGTACTCGGCGACGAAGGTCCGGATGGTCTTGGCCGCCGAGACGTCCAGCCCGATCGTGGGCTCGTCGAGGAACAGGACCTTCGGACGGTAGACCAGCGCGAGGGCGAGACCGGCCCGCATCCGTTCGCCCAGGCTCAGGGCGCGAACCTGGCGTTGCAGGATCCCGTCGAGGTCGAGGAGCTCGCTGAGCTCGGCCAGATTTCGCCTGAACTGTGCATCGGTGACCTCGTAGAGCACCTGCTGGTAGCGGAAGGAGTCCAGCACCGTGAGCTCCGGCGCGTCCCCGATCGGCTGGCTGCCCCGGATCAGCGCGATCTCGCGGAGGTAGTGGTTGTGCCGCCGCCACGGGATCTCCCCGAGCACCCGGACGCGGCCGCCGGTCGGGTGCAGGATGCCGGCCAGGATCTTGAGCGTGGTCGTCTTCCCGGCGCCGTTGCGGCCGAGGAAGCCGACGACCTGGCCGGCCGGGATCCGGAAGCTGAGGTCCCGGACCGCGTGGACGTCGCGGTACTCCCGCCGTACCAGTGCACGCGCTGCGGCGCGCAGCCCGCCGTCGCGCACCGGGACGCGGTAGGTCATCGACAGGTCGTCCACCACCACGGTATCCATGCTTAAAGTTTATCGTTGAAGTACGGTTTGACTGTTTGCCGCGACCGGTCGAGGAGGTCGAGTGCGAGAACCCTCAAGTGGCGGGTCAAGGTCTGTGCGCGGGGTCGTGCTGGCCCGGGAGGCCGGGATCTCGGTCCAGCAGGTGCGCAACTACGAGCGGGCCGGGTTGTTGCCGACGGCAACCCGTACGGCGGCCGGCTACCGGGAGTTCGACGAGTCGCACCGGCGCGCGCTGGCCGCGGCCCGCGTGCTGGTCCGCGCGTACGGCTGGGACACCGCGGTGACGATCCTGGCCGCCGTACATCGTGGTGACCTGCAAACTGCGGTGGCCTGCGTCGACCACGCGCACGCCCAGCTGGACCGCGAACGCGAGCGCATCCAGCAGGCCCTGCGCGCCTTCGAGGTCGTCGTCACGCACCCCCTCGACGCCGACCCGCGGATGGCGGCCGCGCTCGAGCAGATCTCCCGCCAGGACGCGCCACTGCGGATCGGCCAGCTAGCGGACCTGCTCGGCGTCCGCACCTCCGCACTGCGCTTCTGGGAGCGCTCCGGCCTTGTCAGCCCGGTCCGCGAACGCACCACCGGCTACCGCAGGTACGACGTCGCCGCCGCCCGGGACGCCCACCTCGTCCGACTGCTGCGCGAGGGCAACTTCTCGATGACGATCATCCAGGCCGCCCTCGAGGAGATGCACTCCTCGCCGGACGGCCGCCCCGAACGCGTCGGCGCCGAGCTCAACCGCCGCAACGCCGAGCTGCACGAACGCAGCCTGGCCCGCCTCCGCGCCGACGCAGCCCTGGTGTCCTACTTGGACTGGCGGAGCAGCTCGAAGACGACCTCCGGCGCCGAGAAGACGACGTAGAGCGTGTGCACGCCGGTTGCGGCCAGCCGGCCGGATGCCCAGGTGAGTTCGCGCCCAGGCGGCACCTGCAACGAGTCGAGGAGCTCGCCACGCAGCGGGTCGTCCAAGCGCAACTCGATCGTGGCTTGTGCGGTTCCTCGGTTGGCGACCGACGCTTGGTACGGCGTGGGGCTCAACTCGATGTCGTCGTACGCGAGCCAAGCACCGGCATCGAGCGAGACGACCGCGTCACCGCGCTCGGGCGTGGCGGTCGTCAACGTGATGGCGGAGTACTCGTCGAAGCTGGCCGCGGCGAGGTGGTCGAGCGAGCGCGCCGGGATGCGTTCGCCTTGTACGTCGAGCGTCGCCGCGAGCCGGGTGTCGGTGCTGGAGCGGCCGACCATGATGCTGTGCCTGGCTGTCTCGACACACCGGCGATCCCGGGTCACGTCCCAGAAGCCGAGGTCGGCCGCGGCGATCGTCAGCTCGACCTCGGTGCTCTCACCGGGCAGCAATGTCAGTCGCCGGAAGCCGCGCAGCTGCCGCAACGGTTGCTTGACGCGCGACAGCTGCTGATGCGTGTAGAGCTGAGCGATCTCACTCCCGGGCCGGTCGCCGGTGTTCGTCACCGTGAACGTGACGCGGACTTCGCCGTCCGCCGGGATCGACGCCGAGCTCAGGCGCAGGTCGCCGTACGCGAAGGTCGTGTAGCTGAGGCCGTGGCCGAACGGGTACAGCGGCATCCCGCGGAAGTACAGGTACGTCGCGTCCGTCGCGATGATGTCGTAGTCGAGCAGATCCGGCAGATCGGCGGCCGAGTGGTACCAGGTCTGCGTCAGCCGGCCGGCCGGGTCCGCGTCGCCGAAGAGTACGTCGGCCAACGCGCGGCCGTACTCCTGTCCGCCGTGCGCTGACCACAGCAGCGCGGGCAGGTTCTGCTGCGCCCAGCCGACGGCGAACGGGTAGCTGCTCGTCATCACCAGCACGGTCCGCGAATTCACCGCGTGGACCGAACGGATCAGCCGGTCCTGAGCCTTCGGCAGGTCGAGATCGGCGCGGTCCTCGGTCTCGCGGCCGTTCACCATCGGGTGATTGCCGGCAACAACGATCGCGACATCGGCGCGCGCAGCGACCTCGGCCGCCTCGGCCGCGCCGTCGACCAGCACCTCCAGCTCGAAGTCGGTCCCGGAGTCACCGAGACCGACGGTGTCGTCGACCTGGACGTAACGGCCGCTGTTCAGATGCAGGAGCCGGATCGTGTCACCGCTCTCGACCAGCCGGAAGGTCTGCTTCACTTCCCAGCCGTTCGGCCCAGGCTGGTCGGCCACCAGCGAGCCGTCGTCGGTCACGGTCAGGTGCTGCCCGTTCCGCACCGACCGCAGTGCGCACGCGTCACCGCCCCAGTCGAACAGGTCGAACCACTTGTGCTCGTCCTCGTCCACCCGCAGTACGCCGTCCGCGCCAATCGTGAGGTACGACGACGAGCCCGCGACGCGGAGCGCGATCCGGTCGACGCCCTCGCAGTACTCGACCCGGTCGGCGCCGAGCCGCTCGACGAGTCCGTCCAGAGCGGTGACCTGGTACGGCAGCGTCCCGGCGTACCAGTCGGCCGAGACTGTGTTGGCCAGCGGTCCGATCACGGCGAGGCGCTTGATCGTGGAGGCGCTGAGCGGCAGCACTTGGCACTCGTGCTTGAGCAGCACGATCGACTGCCGGGCGGCCTCGTGCGCCAGCGTCCGGTGGGCGGGGCAGTTGACGAGGTCAGGTTCGAGCGAGCGGTACGGATCGAGGTCGGCCGGGTCGAACTCACCGAGCCGGAACCGGATCGCGAGCGCGTGCCGGACCGCGGTGTCGACGTCGGCCATCGTGATCAGGCCGCGGTCGAGGGCTTCGGTGAGTCGCTCGATCGACGGCCCGGTGTTCGTGTCGTCCTGTGTGAAGCTGTCCACACCGGCCTTGAGCGCGGCGGCGTACGCGGTCGGGCCGTCGGGGTGGAACTGCTGCAGCCCGAAGAGGTTCGCGGGCGCGTACGCGTCGCTCACCACGAGCAGGTCGTCGTCGTTCCACTCCCGGAGCGAGTCGTTGATCAACGGGCTGAGATGTGCGGGCCGCCCGTTCACCAGGTTGTACGACGGCATCACCGCAACGGCCGCACTGGCTTCGATCGGGGCGCGGAACGCGGGCAGCTCGTAGTCGTGCAGCACCCGCGGCGGCAGGTTGCTCGAGGTCGTGCAGCGGTCGGTCTCGTTGTTGTAGGCAAGGAAATGCTTGAGGGTCGGCGCGGTCTTGAGGTACGTCGGGTGGTCGCCGGCCAGACCGTGGCCGTACGCGGTCGCGATGATCCCGGTCAGCCAGGGATCCTCGGCGTACCCCTCCTCGTTGCGGCCCCAGCGCGGGTCGCGGAGCGGGTTGACGACCGGTGCCCACACGTTCAGGCCGACCGCGGCCGGGTCCTTCTGGTGGAAGACCCGGACCTCGTCGCCGACCGCGGACCCGATCGCCCGGACCAGGTCCGGGTTCCAGGTGGTGGCGAGGCCGACGGCCTGCGGGAAGACGGTCGCCGGGCCGAGCCAGGCGACGCCGTGCAGCGCCTCGGTGCCGGTCCGGAAGGAGTCCAGGCCGAGGCGGTGCACCGGCGCCTGGTGCTGGTGCAGCAGGGCGAGCTTCTCGGCGCCGGTCAGCCGGCCGAGCAGGTCGTCGAGTCGTTCCCGCACCGGCCGTGCGGGATCACGGAACGGTGGATTCAGGGCGGGAGTGCTCATCGGCCATCGACTCCACTGCGGCTGTGCGTCGAAGCGCTTCGAGCGCTCCCCGGTGCTGATCGATCGAAGCGCTTCGACGGTCTGGGCGAAAAAATCCGTCTCGGCCCGTGACGGCCGTACTACGACGGAGTGATCAGAGGGTTGCATCCCCGGCAGGACAGGTCAAGACCTGGGTAACGCTTTCCCCCGTTCACAAACTGCTGGGTCACACAGTGCTGGGCAGGTGGCCGGTGGTCAGGGAGGCCAGGGCCTGGGCGGTGGCGCCCAGGGGAGTGGCGGTGTGCGGGAACGTCGACGCGACGATCGTGCAGCCGCCGGCTTCGGGGGCGATGGCGGACTCGTCCATCGCCTTGGTGATCGCGGGGGAGAGGTGCGGGGCCAGCAGCGCGTAGGCGCCGCCGAGCACGACGTGTCCCGGGTTCAGGATGTTGACCAGCGCAGCGATGCCGTGGCCGAGGTGGGTGCCGGTCTCGGCGAGCACCTTGGTGACCGCCGCCTCGCCTGCGTCGGCGCGGCGGATGAGGTGCTCGAGCTGGATCTGCGGATCGGGGTCGGCCGGTCCGTCGATCCGCGACAGGATCGACGGCAGGCTCGCGAGCGCCTCCAGGCACCCGCGGCGTCCGCACCCGCACAGCGGCCCGTCCGGAACCAGGCGAAGATGACCGATCTCGCCGACGTACCCGCGGTGCCCTCTGAGCGGGCGGCCGTCGACGATGACGCCCGCGCCGACCCCGGTGTCCCCGCTGAGCTGGATGAGGTTCTCCGCGCCGGCCAGCGGGCCGTAGAGATGCTCGGCCAGTACGGCGAGCGACGCGTCGTTGTCGACGGTCACCGGAATGTCCGGTCGCCCCAGCGCCGCGGTGAGATCAGCCTGCACCGGCACGTCCCGCCACCCCAGACCGGCGGCCAGTACGACGGATCCGTCCCGGTTGACCAGACCCGGTACGCCGACGGTGATCCCGAGCACCCGCCGACCCGACGACTGCACGGTCGTGATCGCGCGCCGGGCGAGCGCTGCCACCGCGGCGACCGTCTTCGCAGGCCCCGCGTCGACACCCGGTCCGGCTCGGTGCCAGCGCAGTACCTGCTCGCCGGCGGTGTCGCACGCGAGGGCGGTCAGGCCCCGCGCGCTCACCTCGAGCCCGATCGCGGCGTACGCCGAGCCGTCCAGGACGAGCAGGGTCGCGGGCCGGCCGACGTGGTTCTGCGTCTGCTGGGTCTCGCGGACCAGCCGGTGGTCGAGCAGGTCGCCGACGATGCTGGTCACGGTCGCCTTGTTCAGCCCGGTTCCGGTCGCGATCGCGGCCCGCGAGCAGGGCGCCTGGCGGCGCAGGTAGCCCAGCACTGCGGCCAGGTTGGTGGCGCGGATGTCGGTGTGGTCCGCGGTCTGTGTGGTCAAGGTCGTCCCGTTCGGCTCGTGGCCAGTGGTTCAGCGATGGCTCAGTTCTACACCTTGTCGTGCTGTCGCGCTTGGGATAATTTGTTTGGCTACCAGCCCAACTAATCCTAGGGGATCAACCGTGACCGGACCAGTAGGTGGCGGAGCCAGCCGCCGGACGTTCATCTCGTTGCTCGGCGCAGGCGCCGCGGCGGCCGCCGGCGGCGTCACGCTGGCCGGTTGCTCGGAGGGCAGTTCCGGTGCGTCGGCCGGCGGCCGTGCCGAGACCGAGGACAAGCTGTCGGGGCTGCTGCCGAAGTACATCGCGTACGAGTCGGTCCAGCCCGACCTGCCGGGGGAGAACGGCGCCGCGCCCGGCTACACGAGGTACCCGGCCGAGCTGAAGCGGGCCGTCGCGGACAAGGCGGTCACCAGCGGCAAGGAGGTCTCCGCGATGACCCCGCTGTGGAGCCCGCCGCCGCCCGGGCTCGGCCACAACAGCTACTACGACGTGAACAACGAGCGGATCGGTGCGCCGGTCCGGTTCAACATCCTGAACGGCAACGACTACGGCGACAAGCTCGGCCCGATCCTTGCCGCAGGCAACGTCCCGGAGCTGCTCTGCATCCCGGGCTGGAACATCTCCGGGCTGACCCGGTTCGGCCAGGCCGCCGACAAGCTGTTCGAGGACCTGACGCCGTACCTGGCCGGTGACAAGGCGGCGGCGTACCCGATGCTGGCGAACCTGCCGACCCGGGCCTGGGCGTACGGCGTCTGGAACTCGCAGCTGAAGGCCGTGCCGTTCCCGTCCGACGGCTTCCCGTGGGCGCTGTTCTACCGCAAGGACCTGTTCGACGAACTCGGCGCCGAGCCGCCGAAGACCGCCGACGACGTGCTGGCGCTGGGCAAGCAGCTCACCGACGCGAAGGCGAACCGGTGGGCCTTCGGGTCGGTTGTCGACGAGATGGTCCGCGCGTTCGGGGCACCGTCGGACTGGCGCAAGGACTCCGGCGGCAAGCTGGTGAACAAGATCGAGACGCCGGAGTACGAGGAGGCGGTGGCCTTCACCCGGAAGCTGTTCCAGGCCGGCTACGTGCACCCGGAAGTGGTCGGCAACGCCGGCGCGGACCAGAACCCGCTGTTCGAGGGCGGCAAGATCCTGATCCGGCAGAACGGTCTGGGCGGCTGGCACGAGGCGCTGCAGCGCCAGCTGTCGATCAACCCGAAGTTCAACCCGCAGCCGGTGCTGCCGTTCGCGCACGACGGCGGCGCAGCGATCACCTGGGGCGGCGACCCGGCCGGCATCTTCACCTTCGTCAAGAAGGGCCTCGGCGAGGCCCGGGTCAAGGAGCTGCTCGGCGTCCTGAACTACACCGCCGCGCCGTTCGGGACCGAGGAGTACCAGCTCTACAACTACGGGATGGAGGGCAAGCACTACACCAAGCAGGCCTCCGGCGCCCCGAAGCTCACCGCGCTGGGCCAGAAGGAGGTGTCGCAGACCTACATCTTCCTCGGCGGCCGGCCGACAGCCATCACCCAGAGCGAGTACCCGGGCTACGTCGAGTCGATGAGTGCCTGGCAGAACGCGGCCGCGAAGGTCCAGCAGAAGAGCCTGTTCGACGGGATCCGGGTCGAGCAGCCGACCAAGATGGCGGCACTGGCCCAGCCGTTCGACGACGCGCTGCAGGACATCCTCCGCGGCCGCCGGCCGGTCAGCGAGCTCAAGACCGCGATCAAGGCCTGGCAGACCAACGGCGGCAACGAGGGCCGGGACTTCTACGCGAAGGTGCTCAGTGACAACGGTCGATAAGCAGTTGGGACAAACCCCGCCCGTCGCGCCGCCTGCGGCGGCGCGACGGGCGGGGAAGCGGAGAGGCGGAGCGCGCAAGGGGCGGGGCGGGATGCGGCTGGGGCGTGGCCCGTCCGGCGGCGCCGGCTGGCGGCACCGGTGGCAGCGGGACTGGCCGTTGCTGCTGATGGTGCTGCCCGTGGTCGTGCTGCTCGCGGTCTTCCACTACCTGCCGACCCTGGGCAACGTGATCGCGTTCCAGGACTACTCGCCGTACGTCGGGATCCGGGGCAGTGAGTTCATCGGCTTCGCCAACTTCAGCCGGATGTTCTCCGAGCCGGCCTTCTGGCAGGCGGCGGCCAACACGCTGACGATCACCGCGGTCCAGCTGGTGTTCTTCTTCCCGATTCCGATCGCGCTGGCGTTGCTGCTGAACAGCCTGCTGTCGAGCAAGCTGCGCAACGTCATCCAGGGCATCGTGTACCTCCCGCACTTCTTCTCGTGGGTGCTGGTCGTGTCGCTGTTCCAGCAGATGATCGGCGGCGCCGGGCTGCTCGCGCAGTCGCTGCGGGAGAACGGGCACCAGGCCGTCGACCTGATGACCAGGCCGGACACGTTCATCCTGCTGGTCACCGCGCAGTCGGTCTGGAAGGACGCGGGCTGGGGGATGATCGTGTTTCTCGCCGCGTTGTCGACGATCAACCCGGCGCTCTACGAGGCCGCCGCGGCCGATGGCGCGAACCGCTGGCGCCGGCTCTGGCACATCACGCTGCCGGGACTGCGGCCGGTGATCGTGCTGCTGCTCATCCTGCGCCTCGGTGACGCGCTGACGGTCGGTTTCGAGCAGTTCATCCTGCAGCGCAGCGCGGTCGGTGCGGATGCCGCCGAGGTGCTCGATACGTACGTGTACTACCAGGGCCTGCTGGTCGGCGACTTCGGGTTCGGCGCCGCTGCCGGCCTGTTCAAGGGTGTCGTCGGCCTCGTCCTGGTCCTGGTGGCCAACCGATTCGCCCACCTGGTGGGCGAGCAGGGGGTGTACTCGCGCCGATGACGACAAGAGCCGTCTGGGAAGAAGAGCCGACCGTCGTCGGCCGGGTGGGCAAGCCGGTGGTGCTGGCCCTGATCGCGTTGGCGGTCGCGTTTCCGCTGTACGTCGTGGTCGTGACGAGTCTGTCGAGCACCGAGGCGGTGACGCGGGCCGGCGGTTTGGTCGTCGTACCCCGGGACCTGACGATCGCGGCGTACGTGCAACTGCTGTCGGGTGGCGTGGTCACGCGGGCGCTGGTGATCAGTGTGCTGATCACGGTGATCGGTACGGCGTTCAGCCTGTGGGTCACCGTGCTGGCGGCCTACGGACTGTCCCGGCCGGGGTCGTTGTTCCACCGGCCGTTGCTGTTCGTCGTGTTGCTGACGTTCCTGTTCGGGCCCGGGATCATCCCGAGCTACCTGCTGGTGAACTCGCTCGGGCTGATCGACAGCTACGCGTCGCTGATCCTGCCGACCGCGGTGTCGGCGTTCAACCTGATCGTGATGCGGGCGTTCTTCATGGCGATCCCGGCCGAGCTGATCGACAGTGCGCGCATCGACGGAGCGGGTGAGTTCGCGATCCTGCGCCGGATCGTGATGCCGCTGTCGAAGGCGGTGGTGGCAGTGGTCGGGCTGTTCTACGCCGTCGGCTACTGGAACGCGTTCTTCAACGCGCTGCTGTACCTCAACGACAACAACAAGTGGCCGTTGCAGATGGTGCTGCGGACCTACATCGTCGAGCAGCAGGCACTGCCCACCGGCGCCGGCGGAGTGGCCAGTGGCGTCGGCCTCGGCCTGGCGCCGGCGCCGGGCCTGGCGATCAAGATGGCGATCGTGGTGATCGCGATCGTCCCGGTCCTGCTGGTCTACCCCTTCATCCAACGCCACTTCACCAAGGGCGTCATCATCGGCGCGGTGAAAGGCTAGGGGCATGACGCGACTGTGGTACGGCGGCGACTACAACCCGGAGCAGTGGGACGAGACGGTGTGGAAGGAGGACGTCGACCTGATGCGTCAGGCCGGCGTCAACCTCGTCACCGTCGGCGTCTTCGCCTGGTCGAGTCTGGAGCCGACGCCCGGGGCGTACGAGTTCGGCTGGCTGGACCGGGTGCTCGACCGGCTGTACGACGCCGGCGTGAGCGTCGACCTGGCCACGCCGACCGCGTCACCACCGCCGTGGTTCAGCCGGTTGCACCCGGAGGCGTTGCCGGTGACGGCCGACGGCGTACGGCTGACACATGGCAGTCGGGACACGTACTGCGCTTGTGCACCGGCGTATCGCTCAGCGGCCGCCGGGATCGCGCGGGCGTTGGCTGAGCGGTATCACGACCATCCTGCGCTGGCGATGTGGCACGTCCACAACGAGTACGGGACTACGTGCTACTGCTCGTTGGCGGCCGAGCGGTTCCGGTCATGGCTGCGTGAGCGGTACGGGTCGCTCGAGCGGTTGAACGGTGCCTGGACGAGCGCCTTCTGGAGTCAGGGGTATGCCGACTGGCAGGACGTGCAGCCGCCACGTCGTACGCAGTACCTGGTGAATCCGACGCAGTACCTGGACTACCGGCGGTTCTGGTCGGACGAGTTGCTGGCGGCGTATCTCGAGCAGAAGGCCGAGCTCCGGGCGCTGTCGTCGTTGCCGATCACCACCAACTACGTCTTCGGTGGTTGGGTGCCGGTCAACCACGCGCAGTGGGCGGACGAGGTCGATGTCGTTGCCATCGACCACTATCCCGGCCGGACCGACCTCGGTGCCGAGGAGCAGACCGCGTTCGGCGCCGATCTCGCCCGGTCGTGGGCCGGTGGGAAGCCGTGGCTGCTGATGGAGCAGGCCGCGGGCGCGTTGAACGACGGGCAGCGACTGCACCCGAAGGAGCCGGGGCGGATGGCGCGGCACAGTTTGTCGCACATCGCGCGCGGGTCGACGGGAGCGCTGTTCTTCCAGTGGCGAGCATCGCGGGGTGGGGCGGAGATGTACCACTCGGCTCTGGTCCCGCATGCAGGTCCTTCGTCGCGGATGTTCAAGGAGGTCGCCGCGTTGGGAGGGGTGCTGCCTTCGCTCGCCGAGGTGGCGGATGCTCCGGTGGTTGCCGACGTCGCGATCCTGTGGGACGTCGAGTGCTGGTGGGCGATGCAGGGGACGCATCTGCCGTCGGCGTCGCTGGATTACCTCGCGGCCGTGGAAGATGCGCATCGACACTTCTGGCGTGCCGGGGTGACGGTCGACTTCGCGGCACCTTCGGCGGACCTGTCGTCGTACAAGACAGTCGTGGTGCCGTCGCTGTACTTGATCAGCGACGAGGCGGCCGCGTCACTCGCTGCGTACGTCGAGGGCGGCGGGCAGTTGGTGGTCGGGTACTTCAGCGGCATCGTCGACCCCGACGTCCAGGTCCGGCTCGGTGGGTATCCGGGCGCGTTCCGGGAGTTGCTCGGGGTGCGGGTGGAGGAGTTCCATCCGCTGCCGGCCGACGGTGAGGTGCAGTTGTCGTCGGGTGGGCGCGGGCGGTTGTGGAGCGAGGACGTGGAGGCGGTGTCGGCCGAGGTGGTCGATCGGTACGTCGGGGGAGTGCTCGACGGGAAGCCGGCGATCACCCGCCGCGAAGTCGGCGACGGGACGGCTTGGTACGTCTCGACCGCGATCGACTTCGAGACGGCCGCCGGCATCTACGGTCTCTCGCCGTCAGCCGTGGAGACGGTACGGCGACGCGCCGGCGGCACCACGTGGACCTTCTACTTCAACCACGGTGAGGCGCAGGTCGACGTACCCAGTGATGGCGTCGAGCTGATCTCCGGCGCTCGCGTGGAGGGCACGTTGTCGTTGCCGGCTGGAGGTTACGCCGTCGTGCGGTCGCCGTGAGGCGCTTCGCAGGTGCTGGCCCGGGCGATGACCTTCGGCGGGAGCAGGGTCAGCTCGGGGACGGCGCTGCCCTCGAGCTTCGCGATCAGCGACTCGACCGCCTGCTCGCCGATCCGCTCGGCCGGGATGGTGACCGACGAGAGTTGCGGCACCTGCCGCTCGGCGACGTCGTCCGCGCAGATCGCCATCAGCGACATGTCCTCGGGGACGCGGCGGCCGAGACGGCGGAGCACGTCGAGCAGCGGGCCGATGATCGGCTCGTTCTGCACCACCAGTCCGGTGATGTCCGGGTGGTCGTCTAGCAGTTGCTCGACCGTGCCGAGGATCGCGTCGAAGGTGTGCTCGCAGGGTGTCTCGACCCCGAGGATGCCGCGCCGCTCGGCGGCCTCCGCGAACCCGGTGAGCGTGCGTTGCGCGAAGCCGGTCTGCCGTTCGTAGACGGCGGACGGCGTACCGAGCAGGGCGAGCGAGCGGTGCCCGAGATCGGCCAGGTGGTCGACACAATGGGCGCCTGCGGCAACGAAGTCGAGGTCGATGCAGGTCAGCCCGTCGGCGTCGGCCGGATACCCGATCAGCACCGACGGCATCGGCAGCTCCCGCAGCACCGGCACCCGCTCGTCGTGCAACTCGACGTCCATCACGACCAACGCATCCACGAGCGAGCTCTGCGCGACCCGCTCGAGCCCCTCCGGCCCTTCGTCGGCGGTCAGCAGCAGTACGTCGTGGTCGAACCGACGGGCCGCGGTCACCACAGCCGTCGCGAACTGCATCATCACCGGGACGTGCATGCCGGTGCGCAGCGGGATCACCAGCGCGAGCACGTTCGACCGCTGGCTGGCGAGCGCGCGCGCACTCGCGTTCGGCCGGTAGCCGAGCGCGCGGACGCTGCGCTGCACGCGGTCGCGGGTATCGGACGAGATCGACCGCTTCCCGCTGAGCACGTAGGACACCGTGCTGGCCGCGACCCCGGCATGCCGGGCGACGTCCGCGATCGTGACCATCGTGAGAGCTCCTTCTCCTGGTGGTGGACCCAGTCTGACCAGTCGAAGCGCTTCGACTTGAACCAACAGCGTCGAGTCGAAAACCTTGTGTGTCAAGTCTCTTACGGGGTCAGGCGGAAGATGCGGGCGCGGGGTTCGGAGAGCGCCTCGGGGCAACCGGTCGCGGGCGGGCGAAGGTGATGCCGAGCAGGACCAGCGCCATCCCGAGCCACTGGGGGAAGGCGAGCACGTCACCGGACAGCGTCAGGCCGAGCAGTGCGCCGGTGAGCGGGTTGAGCAGGCCGATGAGCCCGACCGTCGCAGTCGTGAGGTGGCGCAGGCCGACGAACCAGGCTGTGAAGGCCAGCGCGGTGGCGATCAGGCTGACGTAGGCGAAGGCGGCGTACGCCGGTCCGTCGAGGGCTGGTGGTGGACCTTCGATCACGACTGCGAACGGGATCAGCACCAGGCCGCCGGCGATGAGCTGCCAGGAGGTGGTCGCCAGCGGGCTGCCGGTGCCGCCCCACTTCTTGGCCAGCACGTAGCCGCAGGAGGACATCGTCATCGCGGCAAGCGAGGCCGCGACGCCGCGGAGGTCGACCTCGGAATCCCCGGCGCCGAGCATCAGGTAGACGCCGGCGATCCCGGCCGCTGCGCCGATGAGGACCGGCATGGTCGGGCGCTCGGCCAGTAGTGCCCACGCGAAGCCGGCCATGGCGAGCGGCGACGCGGACATGATCGTCGAGGCGAGGCTGACCGGCAGCGATTGGGCTGCGACGTAGATGAGTGCGAAGAACGCGCCCATGTTGCAGATGCCGAGCAGGAGCGATCGCCACCACCACGCGCCGCGGGGGAGCCGGCGGGCGATGCACAGCAGGAGCAGTCCGGCGGGCAGTGCGCGGACGATTCCGCCGTACAGGGGGTAGCCGGCCGGCAGGTACTCGTGGGTGACGAAGTAGTTCGTGCCCCAGGCGATCGGGGCGATCGCGGTGACGAGTACCCAGCGGAAGGTATTTTCCATGGAAACTACTATATCTTCCCTGGAAGATATACTGCGAGTCGTGACCGAAGACCACGTGGCGCGGATCCAGGCGGAGTGGGCGATCGAGCGGCCGGACGTCGACACCGGCCCGCAGGGTGTGATCGGCCGGCTGCACCGGATCGCGAACCATCTGACCGGCGAGCTGACCCTGCTCTACACGAAGTACGGGCTGTCCGAGGGGGAGTTCGACGTACTCGCGGCGTTGCGTCGGGCCGGGGCGCCGTACGAGCGGGCTCCCGGTGAGATCGCGCTGCACACGATGGTGACGACCGGCGCGGTCACCAAGCGGGTGGACCGGCTCGAGCAGGCCGGCCTGGTGCAGCGGCGCCGGAGCGATGACGACGGCCGAGGTCGGGTTGTCCGCCTGACACCGGCCGGGCGGCGGTTGTTCGACCGGGCGTTCACCGCCCACATGGCCAACGAGCGAAGGCTGCTGGACACGCTCGACCCGGACGACGCCAAGCAGTTGGAGCGGCTGCTCACCACCTGGCTCGCCGCCCTGGAGCCGCCGGGCGACGGCGGGGAAAAGCATTTCCGGTAGATTCTCCGGCGGGGACCCGAGGGAGGTGCTGATGGCACGGGTGACGATTCGGGAGATCGCCCGCCGGGCAGGGGTGTCGAAGGGGGCGGTCTCGTACGCGCTGAACGGTCAGCCCGGCGTGTCCGAGGAGACCCGGGCCAGGGTGCTCAGAGTCGCCGAGGAGCTGGAGTGGGTGCCGAATCCGGTCGCCCGGCAGCTGTCCGTCGCGCGCAGTGAGACGTTCGGGCTGATCCTGGCCCGGCCGGCGCAGACGCTCAGCGAGGAGCCGTTCTACATGGCCTTCGTCGGCGGGCTGGAGGGAGTGCTCAGCGAGCGCTCGTACGCGTTGGCGCTGCGGACCGTGCCGGGCACCGAGGAAGAGCTCGCGGCCTACCGGAAGTGGTCCCGGGAGAAGCGCGTGGACGGTGTCGTCGTGGTCGACGTCAAGGCCGACGACCCGCGCATCCCGTTGCTGAAGCAGCTCGAGCTGCCGACGGTCCTGGTCGGCGACCCCGCGCTGGCCGACGGCCTGACCTGCGTCTGGACGGACAGTACGACGGCCATGACGCAAGCCGTCGACCACGTCGCCGAGCTGGGACACCAGCGCATCGCCCGAGTCGCCGGTCCGCCGGACCACGGGAACGTCTGGATCCGGGACCAGGCGTTCGCCGCGGCGACGCGCCGTACCGGGATTGCCGCCGAGGTCGTGCACACGGACTTCTCCGGCGACCAGGGCGCGGTCGCGACCCGGCAGCTGATGTCGGCGGAGACGCCGCCGACCGCGATCATCTACGACAACGACCTGATGGCGGTCGCGGGCCTGTCGACGCTCGGCAACCTCGGGGTCCGCTGCCCGGACGACGTCACGCTGATCGCCTGGGACGACTCGGCGCTCTGCCGGATCACGCACCCGACGCTGACCGCGATGAGCCACGACGTCGTCGGGTACGGCGCCGAGGTGGCGACCCGCTTGTTCGGCCTCCTCGAAGGAGCCGAGCCGGCCGCGCATCTCTACTCGACGCCCTACCTGCAGGCCCGGCAGAGCTCCGGTCCACCCCCTTGCAGGTGAATCGCAAGGTGCCCGGACGACCAGCTGAGCTGCGGGGAGCTTGGCGCTGGCGGTAGCTATCGTTGGGCCCGTGCTGGAATGCCGGGTGCTGGGGCCTGTCGACGTAACGGTGGACGGCGTCCCGGTGAAGATTGGCGGCGCCTTGCCCCGGCGGTTGCTAGCCGCGTTGGTGCTCGCCGACGGCATGGCGGTGTCCGACGACCGGCTCGCACTGGCGATGTGGCAGGCCTCGCGGGTGGAGCTGTTCGACGGTGCCGGGTACCTGTTCTGGTGGGAGGATCCGGAGCGCGCCGCGGCGCTGCTGGCGACGCTGGGGAGGGGTGGGTAACCTTCCCTGGTCGTCGGTCGAGCGGATAGGAGATGATGCCCCCCGTGACCGGACCACGTAGCCAGGACCCCAAGGACCGGCTGAGCCCCGCGGAGGCCGACCCGTCCGTTGCGGGCCTGACCGTGGGCCTCGGTGGGCCGATGGGCCGGTTCGCCAAGCTGAGCTCGTCCTGGTGGACACCGCTGCGGATCGCGCTCGCCGTGTGTACGCTCACGTTCGCGCTCGGTGTGCTGCAGAAGGCGCCGTGCATGGAGGCGGGCTGGGACCGGCAGAGCTGGCGGCCGTTCAAGGCGCTGTGCTACTCCGACATCGGCTTCCTGTACCAGGAGCGCGGGTTCGCCGAGGGCAACCGGCCGTTCCTGGACACCGGCAACTACCCGGTGCTGGAGTACCCGGTGCTGACCGGCGGGTTCATGGAGGTCGCGGCGCAGATCACCTGGGTGATCACCGGCGACCCGAAGCAGGATCTGACCGTCGAGGAGAAGCGCGACACCGCGGGTGTCTTCTTCGTGGTCAACGTCGTGTTGCTGTTCCTGTGCGCGCTGCTCATCGTCGGCCTGACCGTCGCGACCGCGCGCGGCGTCGAGACACGCCCCGGCGCGGCCCGTGGGCAGCCGTTGGACGCCCTGTACGTCGCCGCCGCGCCGGTGCTCGCCCTGACGTCGACGATCAACTGGGACCTGTTCGCGGTCGCGCTGACGGCCGGCGCGATGTTCGCCTGGTCGCGCGGCCGGCCGATCTGGTTCGGCATCCTGCTCGGCCTGGGGACGGCGGCCAAGTTCTACCCGTTCCTGCTGCTCGGGCCGCTGCTGATCGTGTGCATCCGGGGCCGGAAGCTGTGGCCGTGGTTCCAGGCGACCGTGGCCGCGATCTTCGCGTGGGGCCTGGTGAACGCGCCGATCTACCTGCTGGCCAAGAACGAGTGGATGTCGTTCTGGACGTTCAACGACCAGCGGGAAAGCGACTACGGCTCGATCTGGTACGTGCTGAAACTGGCCAAGCACGAGGTCGCCGACGTCAACCAGCTGAACATCGTGATCTTCGCCGGGCTCTGTCTGTCGATCGCGATCCTCGGGCTGATGGCGCCGCGGCCGCCGCGATTCGCCCAGCTCGCCTTCCTGGTCGTGGCGGCGTTCCTGCTGATCAACAAGGTCTACTCACCGCAGTACGTGCTGTGGCTGCTGCCGCTGGTGGCGCTGGCCCGGCCGCGGCTGCGGGACTGGCTGATCTGGCAGGCCTGCGAATGCTTCTACTGGATGCTGGTCTGGATGCATCTGGCCCAGTTCCTCGCCCCCGGGAACCCGGAGCAGCCGGACCGGATCTACTGGCTCGCGGTGATCCTGCGGATGGCCGGGACGCTCTGGCTGATGCTGGTGGTGGCGCGCGACATCCTGCTGCCGGAGAACGATCCGGTCCGCCAGGGTGACGTGATCGACGACCCGAGTGACGGGGTCAAGTCCGACGGTCTGGTGCCGGCTAGAGCTTGAGCTTCGACACGTCCAGGTTGCCGCCGCTGACGATCGATGCCGTGGTCCCGTCGAGCTGAATGCTGCCTTCCAGCAGCGCGGCGAACGGCGCGGCCGCGGCCGGCTCGAGCGCCAGCTTCGTGCGCGACATCACCAGCTGGGTGGCCTCCAGGAGCGCGTCTTCACGCACGCGGACGACGCTGTCGACGTACTGCTGGATGATCGGGAAGTTGCGCGTGCCGCAGACCGGCGCGGCCAGGCCGTCGGCGATCGAACGGGCGGTCGGCAGCTTCTGCGGCTCGCCGGCCGCGAGGCTGCGGCTGACCACGTCGGCCTGCTCGGGCTCGATGCCGATCACCCGGATCGCCGGCTTGACCAGCTTGACCGCGAGGGCGACGCCGGAGATGAGTCCACCGCCGCCGACCGGGACCAGCACGGTGTCGATGTCGGGACGGTCGGCGAGCAGTTCCAGACCGAGGCTGCCGTGGCCGGTGATCACGTCCTCGTCGTCGAACGGGTGCACACCGGTCAGCTTCCGCTCGTCGCGGATCCGCTCGTACTGCGCCATCAGGTCGCCCTCTACCAGCTCGACGGTGGCGCCGTACCCGCGCGCCGCCTCGATCTTCGCCGGTACGGCGGTCTTCGCCATCACCACCGTGGCCGGGACCCCGGCGTCCCGGGCCGCCCAGGCGAGCGCGCCGGCCGCGTTCCCGGCCGAGACCGTGATGACGCCGCGCTCGCGCTCCTCGGGGCTGAGCCGGAGCAGCTTGGTGAGCAGCCCGCGGACCTTGAAGCTACCGGTCTTCTGGAACAACTCGGCCTTCAGCAGGATCGTCCCGCCGAACCGCTCGTCCAACGCGCTCGACGTGAGGACCGGGGTGCGGTGGATCCGGCCCTCGAGCTGATCGGCGGCCTGCTGAATATCCTCGAACGTCGGCATGCCCCGACTCTATTTCTCCACCGAGTGCGGAGACCGCCGGGGGCTGCGAGCTAGAGGTGGTTGGTGACTGCGGTGGCCAGTTTGCTGACTGCTTCGGGGGCCTGCGGGAAGAACAGGTACGGCTCGATGAGTTCGAGCTCCATCAGCAGGAACCGGCCGTTGACGACCAGTCCGTCGACCCGGGCGTAGAGCGGTCGGCCCGCTGCGGCCAAGACTGCCTGGGCGCTCTCGAGTACGGCGGCCGACGGCTCGGCGGTGGTCGCGGTCCCGCCGTACATCAGCTGCACCCGGTAGTCACCAGCCACCGGGCGCTGGACGACGGCGTGGCTGAACTCGCCGTCGATGAAGACGAGCGACCACTCGCCGTCGGTCTGGACCTCCGGCTGGAACGGCTGGACCAGGTAGACGGTGTCCGGGAGGTCCGCAAGCGCCTGGTCCAGCTCGGCCGATCCGGCGAGGCCGCGGATCGTGTGCGAGGCGCCGGCGCCGACCGTCGGCTTGATGACGACCTCCTGGCCGGCGAGCCCGGCCACCACCTCGCGCAGGCAGTCGCCAGCGGCGATCTGGGACGGGACGATCGCGACCCCGCGCTCCCGCAGTTCGAGCAGGTAGCGCTTGTCGCCGCTCCACCGGACCAGACCGGTGTCGTTCAGCATCGGCACACCGGCCTTGTCGACGACAGCGAGCCACTCGGTGAACTCGTCGTACCTCAGGTGGTAGTCCCACACCGACCGCAGCAGGACGGCGTCGTACGACGACCAGTCGACCGACGGGTCGGTCCAGACCTCGGCGACCGGGTCGAGCCCGGCGGCGCGGAGGGCGTCGAGGAGCGGCAGGTCGTGTTCGTGCAACTCGGGATGCTCGGCCGAGGTTGCGAGGGCGATGCGTTTCGTCACGCCGTTCAGTGTTGGCGGGCACCGGTCAACGCGTCAAACTGCTTTCCCGCAGTCACCCGGTGACGGATCGTGAGCACTGTGACAACGATGACAGCCGCGCCGAGGTAGCTCAGACCCTGCCGGGTGTCGTGCCCGAAGCTCGCGTAGGCCAGGTACGACGCGAGTGGTACGGCGAGCCACTCGGGCCGGCGGGCGAGTGCTGCGAGCGCGATCAGGGGCAGGCCGTACCAGGGGTAGGTGGGGGTCGCGATCAGCAGCGCGGCGCCGTACAGCCAGCAGCAGGTGAGTGCGATCGGCTGCCGCCGGAGCGCGAGGACGGCGAGGGCGACCACGAGCAGGCCGGCGACCAGCAGACGAGGCCCAGGAGGCAGCAGGAGCGCGAGAATCGCCGATCTCGAGCTGCCGTCGGAGAAGCCCTCCTGGGTCAGGTAGCCGGGCAGGAAACCGAGCACCAGCGCGCCGGCGGCGGCCACGTGCGGGAGGTACGAGCCGATGAAGGTGCCAGCGGCAACGATCGCCTGCCGTCTCGTGAACGCGGGCAGCAGGAGGAGTGGCAGGAGCTTCACACTCGCGGCCGCGCCGAGCAGGATTCCGGCCAGCCTCGGGCGGCGGACGGTGGCCACGACGGCAGCGACGATCAGGAAGGCCGCGAGTACGTCGACATGCGCCGCGTTCCCGGCTTCGAGTGCGATGATCGGTGACCAACCCCACAACGCAGCCCAGCGTGGATCGCGGCCCTGTACTGCGAGTAGCCAGGTGAGTGCAATCGCGAGCAAGGCAGCGGCGATCTGGAGACCGAGGGTCCCGGCAGACCACGGCGTGACGAAGGCGACGGCGGTGAAATAGGCCTGGGCGACCGGCGGATAGATGGTTGGCACCTGTGGCCGGTTGATCCGCGTCCGGGGGTCGTCGGCGGTCACGGCGCCGGAGAGCCGCGGCGGGCCGGTGACACCTGACTTCTGCTCGGGCGACAGTCCCGGGAACAGCACCGGATCGCGCAACCTCGCCAACGAGTCGTCCAGCGGCACGTGCGAGTACGGCGAACTTCCGGACAGCTGGACCCGCCCGTCCCAGACATAGCGGTAGGCGTCCGTGCTGGTGATCGGCGGCTGCGTGAGCCCCGGCAGCTGGCAGAGTGCCGCAACCGCCACCACGCCGAGCACGCTGAGCCCCTTGCCAAACCGCCAGACCACAACCACCACCAGCAGACTGCCGCCCGCAAGCACCACGTTCGGCCACCACTGCCACGCGGTGGCCGCGATCACTGCCACGCTGACCGCGACGGCGGCGACCCCACCGACCACGTGCCGGGGCGCTGACGGCTTTTGTCGCCGCTGGCGTGCTACAACCCGCCAGTGATCACGCAACCGACCACTGAGTCGGGCTGCCGGAGGACGGGGTGGGTGGGGTGGGGAGGTCGGCATCAGGAGGCCCGGAGGGTGAGGAAAGCGCGGTTCGTGGTTCGCCAGTCCTCGGTGGGGTAGAGGTCGGCGGCCAGGGCGTGGCGGAGCAGGGCGCGGCTGCCGACTCTGGCCCAGGGCAACGGCGTGGACCGGCGGCCGGTCGAGCTGCGGAGCACGATCGGCGCGGTGTCGTCGAGATCGTCGTCCGGGTCGACCTCGACCAAGACCAGGCCGCCGGGCCGGACCAGTTCGCGGCACCGGCGGAGCAGGGCGGCCGGATCACCGCCGATGCCGATGTTCCCGTCCATCAGCAAGACGCTGCCCCAGCGACCCTCGGCGGGCAGTCGCTCGTGCACCGGCCGCCGGAGCGCGAGCGCACCGCGTGAGGTGGTGAGCGAGACCGCGCGCGGCGAGATGTCGACGCCGAGCGCCGGGACGCCGCGCTCGGCCAGTGCGGTGACGATCCGGCCGGGGCCGCAGCCGATGTCGAGGACCGGGCCTTCGCAGCGGCTGAGGGCCAGTTTGTCCACCTCGTCGGCGGGTGAGCTCCAGCGCTCCAGCTCGGACAACGACGGTACGGTCAGCCCGTCGGTGCCGATGGCAACGACATTAGCCGTGCCGCCGAGTGCCTGGTCGAACAGCATCCCCGGATGGGCCGTGTGCAGCAGCCGCCGGTACAGGCGGGAGACACGCAACGACCGGTGGGCGGCCGTGATCAGCGCGGCGTCCCGCGGAGTGTCCAGGTCGCGCAGCGTCGGCAGCAGCAGGACCCGCAGGCCGAGTGTGCGCAGCCGGCGCAACTGGTCCCGCCCGGTGTGCTCGGTCGACATCGGTACGCCGATCAGCGCGCGGCGATCCGGGAGTCGCAGCCCGAGGCACCAGTACCCGCCGTCCTCAGTCGGTCCGAGGACGGCGTCGTACCCCTGCCAGTCGAAGCTGAGGTGCTCGTCGGTGAGCTGCGGTGTGTCCATCCCGACGAGGAGCATCGGCGTTCCGTCGAAGGCGTCCTCGAAGGCGGCTGCGAGCCGCTCGTCCAGGCCGGAGCCGCGTTGCGCGACGACGTCGAAGCCGTCCGGCAACCACGGGCCCGGACTGCCGTCGAGTGCGAGCACGCGACGGCAGGCCGGGGCGGCGCGGACCGCGTTGAGCGTGTCGGACAGCGAGGCACGGGCGAGCGCGGCGGCCTCGCCCGGGGTGAACTCGGTCTGGAGCCGGGTCTTCACCCGCCCCGGCACCGGCTCCTTGGCGATCACGATGAGGGTCCCGGCGATCATCCGGACAGCACCTTCGACATGTCCAGGACCGCCCGGGCGGCGCCGACCGGCGTACCGGTGACCTTGGAGCGGCCGGACCGTGGCAGGTAGTCGACGTCCGCCTCCGCGATCCGCCAGCCCGCGTCGGCCGCGCGGACGACGGTCTCCAGCGGGTACCCGGACCGGCGGTCGTTCAGGTCCAGCGCGAGCAGGTCGACCCGGCGCGCCGCGCGCATCGGGCCGAGGTCGCTCAGCCGGACCCCGGTACGGCGCCTGATCCGGCGGGACAACTCGGCGTTGGCCAGGCGGAGGTGCCACGGCCACGCGCCTCGGGACACCGGGCGCCGACGGCCGAGCATGAGGTCGATCCGGCCGGACTGCACGGGTGCCGTGACTCGGGTGAGCTGTTGCGGATCCAGCGACGCGTCGGCGTCCATGAACGCGACGATGTCGGACTCTGCGGCTTCCAGGCCGGCGTGGCAGGCGGCGCCGTACCCGCGAACCTCGCAGGTCACGACCGTCGCACCGGACCGCCTGGCGATCTCGGGCGAGCCGTCGGTGGATCCGTTGTCGACGACAACGGCGCGGAATCCGGCGGGCAACCTGTCAAGGATCCACGGCAACGCGCCCGCCTCGTTCAGGCAGGGCAGAATCAGATCGATCGGCACTCTTCGACCGTAGGGACGATCGGCCCCCGCGGAGCGCCGGGCACGGCTACGGATCGCTTACGGCGCGACGCGGTGCGGTGCGGGCCGCGAGTTGTGACGGGGTGAAGATCTACGCTCTAACCGTGGCTACTCGTGTGCTCGTGGTGGACGACGACCCGACCGTGTCCAACGTCGTCTCGGCGTACCTGACCAAGGCCGGGTACGACGCCCGCGTGGTGGCCGACGGTGTCGCGGCAGTCGAGGCATGGCAGCAGTGGAAGCCGTCGGTCGTCGTGCTGGACGTGATGCTGCCCGGACTGTCCGGGCTGGAGGTGCTGCGCCGGATGCGCGCGGCCGACGACGGCGCCGCGGTGATCATGCTGTCCGCCCGCGGCGAGGAGGAGGACCGGCTGGTCGGGCTGGAGGTCGGCGCCGACGACTACGTGGTCAAGCCGTTCAGCCCGCGCGAGCTGACCCTGCGGGTGCAGGCGATGCTGCGGCGGGAGGAGCGGTTGGCCGGGCTCGACCTGACGCCGACGAAGATCTCGGCCGGGCCGGTGACCATCGACACCGCGGCCCGGATCGCCTACCTGGACGGCGCCGAGCTGTCGTTGACGCATCGGGAGTTCGACCTGCTGACGTACCTGGTGTCGCATCCGGGCAAGGCCTACACCAAGGCCGAGCTGCTCCGGCGGGTCTGGGGCTGGGACTTCGGCGACTCGTCGACGGTGACGGTGCACGTACGGCGACTGCGGGAGAAGATCGAGTCCGACCCGTCCGATCCGAAGCTGGTGCTCACCGTGCCGCGGACCGGCTACCGCTTCATGGGTGATTCGGCATGAACAGGGACATGCTCACGATCCTGGCGCTCACCACGCTGTGGACGCTCGTGGTCGCGGCAGTCGGCGCCGCGATCCTGTGGCAGTTCCGCAGCCGCTCGCTGCGGACGACGATGATCGTCGCGGCGCTGGCGCCGATGGCGGCCGCGCTGGCCGCGGTCGTGCAGAGTGTGCGGGCCATGTTCATCTCCGAGCACGACTCGTGGGTGGTGCTGTGGACGCTGGCCTTCGCTGCGCTGCTCGGGCTGGCGATGTCGGTCCTGCTCGGCCACTGGGTCAGCACCGGGTCGCGTGACGTCGGACTACGGCTCCGTCATCTCGGTACGTCGTACGAGCCGGCCGCTGCTTCGAAAACCACGGTGCCGGCCGAGCTGGCGGCGTTGACGGACGAGCTGGAGCTGACGCGTCGCAAGCTCGCGGCCTCGAACGAGCGGGAACGGGCGCTCGAGGCGAGCCGGCGGGAGCTGGTCGCGTTCATGTCCCACGACCTGCGGACGCCGCTGGCCGGGCTGCGGGCGGTGTCCGAAGGACTCGAGGACGGCGTGATCGACGACGTACCCGGAGCACTGCGGCAGATGCGGTCGACGGTCGACCGGATGACCGGGCTCGTGGACGACCTGTTCGAGCTCTCCCGGTTGTCGACGGCGCCACCGCCCCGGCGGCGATCGGCAGTCTCGCTGCGGGAACTGGCGGAGGACGTCGCCGGTGAGAGCGGTGAGCGGGCCCGGGCCACGGGCGTCCGGCTCGTGGTGTCGACGCCTTCGGACGACGATCGGCTTGCCGTCCAGGGCGATCCCGACGAGCTGACCCGCGCCGTGACCAACCTGGTCGACAACGCGATCCGCCACACCAAGCCCGAGGAAGCCGTCACCTTGGCGGTCGGCCGCGAGCCGGACGGGCGGGTGCGGCTCGCCGTCAGCGACGGCTGTGGCGGCATCCCGGCTGACGACCTGGGCCGGGTCTTCGACATCGGCTGGCGCGGTGACGCCCAGCGCACCCCGGCCGACGGCGGCGGGGGTCTCGGTCTCGCGATTGCCCGCGGGGTCGTGGAGTCGCACGACGGCACCATCGCGGTCAGCAACGTCGAAGGCGGTTGCGCGTTCCAGATCGAGCTGCCGGCTAATCCCTGAGCAGCTCGGCCAGGCCGGTCGCGAGCGTGTGCGTTGGCTTCCAGCCGAGGTCGTTGCGGAGCCGGTCCGAGGACGCGGTGATATGCCGAACGTCGCCCAGGCGGTACTGGCCGGTGGCGATGGGACTCGGGCCCTTGTAAGCACGGGCGAGTTCCGCGGCCAGGTCGCCGATGGTGTGGACGGTTCCGCTGCCGACGTTGTACGCCGTGACCGGCGGCTGCTGGGGGAGTGCCGCCGCGGTGGCGGTGACCGCGGTGGCGATGTCGTGGACGTGGACGAAGTCGCGGCGCTGTCTGCCATCCTCGTAGACCGTCGGGGATTCGCCGCGTTCCAGCGCCGAGCGGAAGATGGCGGCGACACCGGCGTACGGCGTGTTGCGCGGCATCCCGGGGCCGTAGACGTTATGGAAACGCAGTGAGCTGACTCGGCTCCCGGTCTCGCGGGCCCAGGACGCGGCGAGGTGTTCGCCGTTCAGCTTGCTGGCCGCGTAGGCGTTGCGAGGATCGAGTACGGCGTCCTCCTCGACGAGGCCGGGTTGCAGTGCAGCGCCACAGCTCGGGCAGGCTGGCTCGAAGTGGCCGGCGTCCAGGTCCTCGGGCCGGCGTGGTCCGGGGGCGACCGGGCCGTGGCGTTCACAGTCGTAGCGGCCCTCGCCGTACACGACCATCGAGCTGGCGTAGACGAGGTTGCCGATCCTGGCGTGGGCGAGTTGTTTGAGGAGGACCGCCGTACCGAGGCTGTTACTGGAGACGTAGTCGTCCAGGTCGTCGAGGTCGACGCCGAGCCCGACCTTCGCGGCCAGGTGGATGACGGTGTCGATGCCGTTCTCGAGTGCGCGGGCCACGGTGTCCGCGTCACGCACGTCGCCGACGATCAGGCCGGGGCGCGGGGGAGGGGTGTGCGCGTGCACGTCGGGGCGGAACGAGTCCAGGACGATGACCTCGTGGCCCTCGGCAACGATTTGGTGGTGGACGTGGCGGCCGATGAAACCGGCGCCGCCGGTCAGCAGGACCCTCACTCGGCGGCCGTCCCGTCCAGCGCGTGGTGGCAGCTGCAGTCGGCGTCGCCTTTCGGGAGCTGGCCGATCACGTCTGTGATGAGCTGGCGGAGTCGCTCGATGCTGCGGGTGAACTGGGCGAACACCTCGGCCTGCGTCACCCCCTCGCCGGTCGCGACTCCGGCGTCGTGGTCGGTGACGACGGCGATCGAGGTGTAGCACAGCGCGAGCTCGCGGGCGATCGACGCCTCCGGGGCGCCGGTCATGCCGACGACGGACCAGCCCTGGGACGCGTGCCACTGCGATTCCGCGCGGGTGGAGAACCGCGGCCCGTTGATCACCACCATCGTGCCCTCCGGTACGACGTTGCCGTTGGCAATCACCGTGGATCGGCCGGTCGGGCAGTAGGGATCGGCGGCGGACGTGTGCACGACGGGCGCCTCGTCGTACACGGTATGAGGCCGGCCCCAGGTGCGGTCGACGTACTGGTCGGGTACGACGAACGTGCCTGGCACGAGCTCGGGTCGCAGCGAGCCGACGGCGCACGGGCCGAGCACCTGGCGGACGCCGAGCTGACGCAGCGCCCACAGGTTGGCGCGGTAGTTGACCCGGTGCGGCGGGAACCGGTGGTCGCGGCCGTGGCGCGGGATGAACGCGACCTCGCGCCCGTTCAGGTCGCCGACCACCGGCGGCTCGCTCGGCGGGCCGAACGGGGTGTCGACCGCGACGTCGTGCGCCTCGGACAGGAACTCGTAGAAGCCGGAACCACCGATCACTCCGATATCAGGCATGGTTTCGACGCTAGTGCCGCGCGCCGGTGCGGCTACCGGATTCGGCCCGACCGTCAGCGCTCCGTAAGGGGTGATCGAATGGGCCCGTGGAACTCTCCTGGGTGCTGGTGGTGGTCGCCGCGGTGTTGCTGCTGCTCGGCGCCTACGCGAGCTGGACCGCCGGGCGGCTGGATCGGCTGCACCATCGCGTCGAAAGCTCGCGGGCCGTCCTGGAGACCGAGTTGGCCCGCCGCGCAGCGTTGGTCGCCGAACTGGCCGGCGCCGGGATCCTCGACCCTGCTTCGTCACTGTTACTGCTGGACGCGGCTCACCGGGCTCGGACCGCCTCGCCCGACGACCGCGAGCAGCGGGAGTCCGCACTCACCCGCGCGATCAATGCCACCGGCACCGATGTCGAGCCGTGGGCGGGGGAGTTGAGCCTGGCGATGCGGCGGGTCCAGTTGGCGCGCCGGTTCCACAACGACATCGTGGTGTCGACGCGGGACCTCCGCCGGCGCCGGCTCGTCAGCTGGCTGCACCTGGCCGGCCACGCCCCCATGCCCTCGACCATCGAACTGGAGGACGGCAGTTGAACCTCGAGCAGTACCGGCCTGAGCTGCTGGTGCACTGCTACCGGCTCCTCGGTTCGTACGACGACGCCGAGGAGGTGGTCCAGGAGACCTTCCTCCGTGCCTGGAGGGCCCGGGAGAGTTTCGAAGGCCGCTCGTCCTTACGCACTTGGCTCTACCGCATCGCGACCAACCTCTGCATCGACGACGTACGGCGCCCGCAACGAGTCCTCCCGTACCAGCTGGAACCCGCCTCCTTCCCCGCCACCGCGCTACCCGCCCGCAACGACCTGCCGTGGCTCCAGCCCTTCCCCGACGTCGTCTTGGACCGTGCTGCCGAGCCGGACGCACTCGCCGTACGACGGGAGACCATCGAGCTCGCTTTCCTGGTCGCGATCCAGCACCTTCCACCGCGTCAACGGGCCGTCCTGATCTTCCGCGACGTCCTCGGCTGGTCCGCCCGCGAAACCGCCGACGCCGTCTCTTTGACCGTCGCTGCCGTCAACTCCGCGCTTCAACGCGCCCGGCCCGTTCTCCGCGACCACCTTCCGCCACACCGCTCCTCGTGGTCGGCTTCTTCGTCTACCGCGGTCGAGCAGCAGCTTCTCCGCAAGTACATGGCCGCCTGGGACGCGGCCGATCCTTCGGCCCTGGCCGCCCTGATGCACGAAGACATCCGCATCACCATGCCGCCGTACCCTTTCTGGTTCGAAGGCGCCGACGCCCTCAACTCCCTAGCCGCCAACCTCACCCCCACCGGCGCGGCCTACCGAGGCACCTGGCGCTTCCTCCCTACTACCCTCAACCTCCAACCGGCTCTGGCCGCCTATCTCCAGCCCCCAGGCGCCTCTCGATTTCGCCCCTTCGCTGTCGACGTCTTCCGGGTCGAGGGCGACCTGATCGCCGAGATCACCGCCTTCGAAATCACCGACTTCCGCCGCTTCGGCCTCCCAACCCGCCTGGAGAAGAAGGATGGACCCTGACGACACGCTGTGGATCGACGTGGAAAACGTCCCAGCTCGGCTTCGACGCCCTTGGCGCGGGCAGCTGGGCAGCCTTCAACGACCGGCTGTGGGACCTGCAGCACGAACCCCACGAGCCACCCGTCGCGATCGTCATCGAAGGCTTCGACCGCGTGCTCCACCGCAGCCTCCACACCTTCACGCGCTGCATCCACAACCTCGTCTCGATGACCGAATCCGTAGGCCTCGCCGACCCCCACAACGACCGCCAAGTCGAATACTTCTTCGTCGGCACGTGGAACGCCCCCGGTGAACACAACCCAACGGACGCACACCACCTTCCACCAAAGGAGCGCTGAGTGACCTACGAGGTCGAGTACCCGGTTGATCTCGACGACCTCGCGTACGAGATCGAGGCAAAGGGCTGGCTGCCGAACGTCGTCGTCCGCAGCGGCACACGCCAATGGACCCTGACGATCTACGACCCAACCCGCCTCGCCCAGGACATCACCTCCGAGCTGACCACTTCGCCGTACGCCGCCCTCCCCAACGTCCTCGTCGTCCCCCACGTGACCCGCACCGCCATCACTGCAGCCCTGAACAACCTGGCCACCTCCAACTTCACCGACCTCACCTGAAAGATCACCCGATGAACATCACGCCGTACGACCCCCAACGCGGCCAGCAATCCGCCTGGGACAACGGCTTCCCCAGGAGCTCGACTCGGCAGTCGACTTGATCCTCGAGCGGCGGGACGACTGAATCGGCTCCATTGCGAGCGTTACAGGTTTCCGGGGATTTGCAGGTTGTTGCAAGTTGGTGGCGGTGTGTAGTCGGCGGGTGTTAGGGTGCGGGTCCGCGCTGGTGGGGTCGGGGGACCCCAGGGTTCTGTTTCAGGTCATCCACGCCCAGGGGGATCTTTCGCATGCCCATGTCCAGGCTGTCTTCTCGTGCTCGTCGTCGCCGGTCTCTGGTGGCGAAGTTGGTGGCGATCGGTGTTGCGCTGGCTGTTCCGTTGGCTGGGTTCGGGCCTGCGGCGCCGGTGCAGTCGGCGGCGGCGTCCGAGCCGCCGGTGCCGCAGGCGGTGATGTCGGGGAAGGGTGAGAAGTCGGCTCCGGCGCAGCGGTTGGGTTCCGGGAAGGTGCCGGCGGTGGTCCCGCCGCGGTCGACTGCTGTGCGGCCTCCGTCGTTGCGACAGATGTTCCCGATCGAGGCGGCGAAGCCGGTGGATGCCGCGTCGGAGCAGCCGACGCCGCGATCGGTGGAGGCTTTGCCGTCGACGCGTCCGGTGACGGGCTTCGACGAGCAGTCGAGCCGGGAGGAGCCGGCGAAGCGCGATAGGTTCTCGCAGACGTTCGTGAACGCTGACAACACCGAGACGACGTTCATGTCGCCGGCGCCGTTGAACTTCCAGAAGCCGGACGGGTCGTGGGCGGAGATCAATGCGGATCTGCAGCCGCGTGACGGTGGTGGTTGGGAGACGATCTCGACGGAGATCTACTCCTGGATCGCGCCACAGGCGGATGCGGATCCGGTGGCGCGGATCGAGTTGGGTGACGGCCACGACATCGGGTGGAGTGTTTCCGGCGCGACGGGCGTGGCCAGCCAGATGTCGGGCAACAAGGTGTTGTTTCCCGGGTTCGCGGCGAATGCCGACCTGGAGCTGGAGGCACTGCCCGGCGGAATCAAGGAGACCGTCGTCCTCAACTCCGCCGCGGCGGGGCGGTCGTACGTCTTCCCGCTGAGTCTGTCGAACCTGACGGCGTCGCTGGTCGGCCGTGAGGTGGTCCTGAGCGACCAGAAGGGCGTCGAGCGGGCCCGGATTCCGGCCGGCACGATGGAGGACTCCAACACCGAGACCGGTCGGGTGACCTCGGATGCGGTGACGTACGAGCTGGTGACGGTGGATGGCCGTCAGGCGTTGAAGGTGACTGCGGACAGTGCCTGGCTCGACGACCCGGCGCGAGTGTTCCCGGTGCGGATCGACCCGACAGTGATTCCGACGGATCGGTTGACGCCGAACTATGCCGTCAGTGCGGGTGTGAACGGTGCGGTAAGCGGCGCGTCTGATCTGCAGATCGGCTGCCGTCCGTCGGGGTCGAATCTGAACTGTTCGTCGACGTCGGGCTGGAACGCGTTCACGTCTCTGATGTACTTCCCGAATCTGGTCGACGCGTTCCGGTACGACACGATCACTGCGGCGCAGTTGGAGGTGTACAACTACCAGGCAGACACCTGTTCGTCGCGCGGTGTGGATGTGTACGGCGTGATGGAGGGCTGGCAGAACAAGCCGTTGGCGGACGTGAAGTACCCGGGTCCGCAGGTGACGCCGTCGGTTGTCGCGGCGAAGAGCTTCTCGCGTGGCTACGTGTCGGGCTCGACGGGTACTACGGCGTGTGCGCCGAGGTACGACGCGATTCCTTTCAACGGGGCGGGTGTGTCGTGGCTGCAGAGCCTGGTGGACGGTAAGCGGTCGAACTTCGGGTTCGCGATGTCCGCGAACCAGCGGACGGACCGGTTGTCGTGGAAGAAGTTCGCTGGGATCAACACGGCGAACCCGCCGAGGCTGGCGGTGACGCACTCGCCGTACCACGCGTCGTACGCGTTCAGGAAGCAGAACCCGGCGGACTACGTCACTCAGGACAAGGCCGGCAAGTTCCCGATGACGATCACGAATCTCGGTGGGTTCACCTGGCAGCCGGGTGACGACTACATGAGCTACCGGGTGTTCAAGAACGGTCAGTTGGTGAACACCCCGGCGATGACGACACCGGTCACGACGTCTGTGCCGCACGGCGGCGAGATCAACCTGGATGTCGCGGTCGGGGCACTTCCCGGGACTGCTGCGGGGATCGATTACCAGATCGAATTCTCGATGGTGCATCGCGACACGACGATCCATCGCTGGTACACCGACTGGGGCGTCGAACCGGCGGCGCGGTTGATCACGGTGCAGAACGTGGCTCCGGTGGTGGACCCGTCGAAGGTGTGGCCGCTGAACGGTGCCCAGACGTACACGCTGACCCCGCAGGTGTGGGCGAGCGGGATCGACCCCGATGCACCGGAGAGCTCGCTCAAGTACGCGTTCCGGGTGTGCGAGGTGGTCGGGAGCGATCCTCATGTGGGCTGCTTCTTCAGTGGCACCTACACGTCGTCGAAGACGTGGGTGGTGCCGGCCGGGAAGCTGGCCTGGAACCGTGAGTACCAGTGGGAGATCTACGTCCAGGACAACGACGGTGAGCACACGATCGGGGCGCCGATCACGATGTTCACCGATGTTCCGCAGCCGGCGATCACCTCGCACATCGCGAACAACGACGGGAAGTCGCAGGACAAGCCGTACGACCCAGCGGTCGGCAACTTCACCACGTCCGCGCTGGACATCGTCGTGCCTGTCGCCGGCCCGGAGCTGAACGTGTCGCGCACGTACAACAGCCTCGACCCGCGGCGCGACGGATTGTTCGGTGCGGGGTGGTCGAGCCGCTACGACATGCGGCTGGTTATCGAGAACGACGGCAGCGCGCTGGTCACCTATCCGGACGGCCGGCAGGTGCGGTTCGGGAAGAACGCCGACGGCACGTTCGCCTCGCCGCGCGGTTCCAAGGCGGTGCTGACTGCGGCTTCGGGGACCGGGCCGTGGACGTTGCAGATCGTGCCGGGGACGAAGTACGAGTTCGCCCTAGGGGCCGGCAAGCTGAGCAAGATCCACAGCACACTGGGCAAGCCGCTCGCGCTGACCTACCGGGCGGACGGCACGCTCGAGTCGGCGGCGAGCCAGGATGGCGCGGGTCGCAAACTGACGTTTACCTGGACGGCCGACAACAAGCATGTCGCGTCGGTCAGCACCCAGCCGGTGAACGGCAGCCCGCTGACCTGGACGTACGAATACACCGGTGACGTGTTGACCAAGTCGTGCAACGCCGAGCAGAAGTGCACGACGTACGCCGTGGCGCAGGGCTCGCACTACCGCAGTGCCGTGCTGGACAGCCGACCGGACGGCTACTTCCGCTTGTCCGACGACGGCAGCGACAACTCGGCGACCAACGAAATCGACATCACGCTGAACGACGGGTTCGGAACCTACACCGGGGTCACGTTCGACCAGGACAGCCCACTGGCCGGAGCGGGTGACGCGGACAAGTCGGTCAAGTTCACCGGCACGTCGCGCGTCGGGCTGCCGAACGGTCTCGCGACCCGCAGCCGCGACGAAGCAGTCGAGCTCTGGTTCAAGACCAGCGGCACCACGGGCCAGCCGCTGCTCGGCTACCAGAAGGCCGCCTTCGGCTCCACGACGACCGGTGGGATGCCGGTGCTGTACGTCGGCAGCGATGGCAAGCTGCGTGGTCAGTTCTGGCATGGGTCGGTCGAACCAATGACGTCGGCGGCGACTGTCAACGACAACCAGTGGCATCACGTCGTACTCACTTCGATGGGGACGCGGCAGTCGCTGTACCTGGACGGTGTCGCGATCGGCACGATCACGCAGAGCGTGGTCGACCACGCCCAGTTCCCGGTGAACCAGATCGGTGCTGCGGTCGCGGCCGCGCCCAGTGCGTGGCCGTCGTACGGCACTGAGACGGCGAAGTACTTCAACGGGCAGATCGATGAGGTCGCGCTATACTCGCATCCGCTCACCACCAAAGACGTAGCCACCCACTGGCAGCAGGGCCGCAACCCGGCCGATCAGCTGACTTCGATCACGTCGGCCGGCGGCCGCGCCACTGCCGAGGTCGAGTACGACCCGGCCAAGGACCGGGTCCGGCGGTACGTGGATGACAACGGCGGTGACTGGACGATCGGCGACCCCCAGGTGATCGGCAACGCCGGCACGGACCAGCGCCGCCTCGTCAAGGTCACTGGTCCCGACAGCATCTCGTACATGTACGAGTACGACGCGGTTGCCGGTTGGCTGCTGCGGACCGGACGGCCGGAGGGTACCGACACCCACAAGCCGTGGACGGCCGACACCTCGCCGCAGTGGCCGGAGAGCGGCTACAGCATTCGCAGCTACACCTATGACAAGACCGGCAAGCTGACCGACGTCACCGGCGAGATGGGCGGCAAGGTCACCATGACCTACGACGCCCGCGGCAACGTCTCGTCGACGAAGACCTGTCGTGTCGCCGGTGCCGGTACGGCGCCGCCGACGGACTGCAAGACCGAGTACACGGCGTATCACGCCAACGAGGCGTGGCCGGCGCTGGATCCCCGTTGGGACAAGCTGCTGGCGTTCCGCGACGGCCGGTCGTCGAGCGCGACCGACGACACCTACAAACGCAACCAGAACCTGACCGTCAATGGTGACGTCGCCAGCGAGTTCACCCCCGATGGCGGGCTCAAGACCTATTCGTACACCGACGGCGTCCAGACCGGTCCGGACGGCAAGCCGATGCCGCCAGGGCTGCTGAAGACCTCGACGGTCAAGCTGAACGCGACGACCACGGCGCAGACGCGGTACCTGTACGACGAGCACGGCCAACTGGTGCAACTGACGGCGCCGTCGGGCCTGGTGACCAAGTACACGTACGACGAGATCGGGCGGAAGAAGACCGAGACGCAGATCTCCGACACGTACCCAGGCGGCGTCACCACGACCTACGACTACGACAAGATGTCGCGGATCACCGCCGTCACCGGCCCGGTGACAACCGACGCAGTCACCGGCGAGCAGCACCAGCAGAAGGCCGAGCTCGAGTACGACGCCGACGGCAACGTGATCAAGACGACCGCGCGGGACCTGAAGACGACGGACGAGCCACGGGTCGCGACGACGGAGTACGACGACCGCAACCGGCCGGTCCGCACGGTCGATGCCGACGGCAAGCTGACCCAGCAGGGGTACGACGCGGCCGGCAACCGGACCTGGTCCGAGGACGCGAACGGGAACCGGTTCGAGTACAAGTACTCGGATCTCAACATGTTGACCGAGGTCTGGGACATGAACCTCCCTGTGGACCCGGACAACCCGCCGTCCGGCGAGCCACGAGAAGGGGTCGACTACGCCATACGGTCCAAGACCACCTACGACGAGGCCGGGCGCAAGGCTGCCGAGGTGGACGCGATGGGTCGCGTCGTCACCTACGAGTACAACCTCGACGACAGCCTGAAGAAGCAGATCCTCCAGGACTTCCACGACCCGGACGGCTCCACGCGCGACTACGTGCTGGAGGAGAACACCTACGACGGGGCCGGGAGCCGGATCAGGGCTGTCACCGACAACGGCATCTCCGTCACGGACTACACCTTCGACAAGGTGGGTCGGGTTGCGACCGAGACCGCGGATCCGGACGGTATGAAGCGCCGGATGACGTACACCCACGACTTGGCCGGGAACATCACGCGCGAGGAGAGCTCGGGGGCGGGCTCGAGCGCCGGGCAGGCGGTTCCGAGCACGGTAACCGATGTCACCAGCTATCTGTACGACGTGGCCGGTCGGCGGATCTCGCAGACCGTCGAGAACACAGGTGGTGCGTTGCTGACAACCTCCTGGACCTTCGACCAACGCGGCCTGGAGACGTCGATGACCACGCCGCGCGGGAACGTGGCCGGCGCGGTCAAGGCCGACTTCACGACGACCTTCACCAACGACGAGCTCGGGCGGAAGGTGAAGACGGTCGCTCCCAAGGTGCAGGCCGAGTCCAGCCGCGACGCTCCGGCCGATGTGCAGCCGACCGTGCTGACGGGATATGGCGCGTTCGGTCAGGCGACGTCATCGAAGGATGCCCTGGGCAACATCGTCAAGTCGACGTTCGACAAGCTCGGCCGGGCGGTCGAGGTGACGGCGCCGTCGTACACACCGCCGGGAGGCGCGGCGATCACGCCGAAGTCGACCTTCGAGTACGACGCGGTCGGCAACCTGCTCGCGCAGATCGACGAGCGTGGGAACACGAGCCGCTTCACCTACGACCACTTGAACCGGCAGGTCCAGGTCGACGTACCTGGCAAGACCAACGACGAGCGTGCGGTCACCAAGCTCACCTACACCCCGAACGGTCAGATCGCGTCGACGACGGACCCGCTGGGTGCGGTGAAGAAGTTCACCTACGACGACCTCGACCGGATGGTCACCTCCACCGAGGTGGAGCGGAAGCCGACTGCGGGGAACTTCGTGACCCGAATGACGTACGACGACATGGACAACCTCGTGAAGGTGCAGTCGCCTTCTGGGGCTGGCTCGATCACCATTCACGACATCCTGGGTCAGCCGCTCTCAGTCAGCGACCCGAACGGCGTGCTGACCAAGTTCGCCTACGACTACGCCGGCCGGCAGGTGCAGACCACCGACAACATGGGCCGTACCAGCGTCGCGACCTATGACCGAGCAGGGCAGTTGGTCGCGTCCAAGCTGCTGAACTCGTCCGGCGTGGCGCTCGGCACGACCGTGCTCGGCTACGACGCCGACGGAAACCTCACGTCGTCCACACCCGCATCGGGCAACCGGGCGACGACGTACACCTATGACGCGCTCGGCCGGATGAAGTCGCAGGTCGACCCGGTGAACGCAACCGAGTCCATCACCATCGGGTACGGGTACGACGCGGCCGGGAACCGGACCCGCTACACCGACGGCCGCGGCAACTCGACCGTCTACACGGTCAACACGCTCGGGCTGCCGGAGAAGGTGATCGAACCCTCGACCACCGCCCACCCAGCTGTGGCCGACCGGACCTGGACCGCGTCCTACGACGCAGCCGGAAACCCGGTGTCGCTGCTGTCACCTGGTGGGGTCCAGCGGACCCGCACCTTCGATGCGGCCGGGCGCCTCGCGAAGGAAGAGGGCACCGGCGCGGAAGGCTCGACTGCGACCCGTGACCTGACCTATGACCTCGTCGGACGCGTGGCGACAACCAGTTCTCTGGACGGCGTCAACACCTACACCTACAACGACCGCGGCATGCTGCTGCGCGCTGACGGCCCCTCCGGTACGTCGACGCACGGCTACGACGCCGACGGACTGCTGACCCAGCGGATCGACGCCGCCGGGACCGCCGACTTCACCTACATCCAGGGCCGCGCGGCCACCGTCACCGATCCTGTAACTCGGGCACTGCAAACCCTGGGATACAACCCTGATGGACAACTGACAACGATCGACTACGGCTCTGGTCGGGTGCGGACGCTCGGCTATGACGCCTACGGGCGGTTGAACTCCGACGTGCTGAAGGCGGGATCGACGTCGGTGTCGTCGATCACCTACGGGTACGACGCCGACAACAACATCACCTCGAAGAACACCACCGGCGTAGCCGGCGCCGGCAACAACACCTACGCCTACGACCAACTCGGCCGCCTCACGTCCTGGACGAAGGGATCAACCACCACCGAATACGGGTGGGACGCCGCCTCCAACCGGATCAAGGCCGGCACGAAGCTTGCGTCGTACGACGAACGCAACCGGCTCCTGAACGACGGCACCTCGACCTACACCTACTCGCCGCGCGGCGCGTTGCTGTCCAAGGTCACCGGGACGACGACGGAGGCGTTCACCTTCGACGCGTTCGACCGGATGATCCGCACCGCCGACCGCGACTTCACCTACGATGCCCTCGACCGTCCCGTCCAGGCAGGCACGGCGCGGATGCGGTACGACGGCTTCAGCGACGAGGTCGTCTCCGACGGCACCCAGTTCTTGGGCCGCTCGGCGACCGACGGGCTCCTGTCGGTCGGCTACGAGACGACCAAGCGCCTGGTCCTGTCCGACCGCCACGGCGACGTCATCGCCGGCTTCGACCCCGCCGACACCGCCCTCGCGGCAGGCCTGCCCGACACCCGCACCTACGACCCCTTCGGCAACTCCACCAACGCCACCGGCCTCAAGTACCGAGTCGGCTACCAAGGCGACTGGACCGACCCCCGCTCCGGCGACGTCAACCAAGGCGCCCGCTGGTACAACCCCACCTCCGGCACCTTCAACTCCCGAGACAGCATCAGCCACACCCCCGGCACAGCCTCCTCCGTCCTCAACCTCTACGCCTACGGCGCCGGCAACCCCATCACCCGCTTCGACCCCGACGGCCACCGATCCGTCGACCCGGAGACCGGCGGCACGCTCAAGAAGCGCTGCTACTGGAAGGAGATGGACGGACTGGTATGGGTCTGTGAAGTCACCGGCGAGGTCTCGGGTGGCGACTGCAAGGCTCTTGGAACCTGCCAACCTGACGACGGGTGCAAGAAGAACTGCGGCACCGGCACCGGCACCGGCACCGGTGACGGTGGTGGCGGGTGCAAGAAGAAAGGCGGCTGCGGCGGTGATGGCGGCAGCGGCGATGGCGGCGATGGCGGTGGTGGCTGCAAGACCACCAAGTGCGGCAAGCCGAAGCCTCCGGTGGTCTGCGATCCGGAATGCCAACTCAAGAAAAAGACCATCGAGGAACGCGAGGAGATCGAGCGCGACGCCAAGACCGTCCCCCAGCCCCCACCAGGCGACCCGGTCTGCACCAACGGCAACCCATCCCTGTGCCCCGTCGAACCCATCCAGCCAGCCACCGTCGTAGGCGCCCAAGACGACCTAACCGACGAAACCAGCAACTGGTCCGACCAACAACACCAAAACGCCCTCAACCAAACCGGCTCCGTCGTAGCCAGCATCGGCACCACCAGCAGTTACAGCTGGCTCAGCTCCTTTCAACTGCCAGACCTCATTCCCCCCTGCCGATGCGGTGGAGGCCCGGGTGGCGGATTCGGCCGCGGCGGCGCCGGCGGCGCCGGGGCAGCCGCCGGTGCCGGAGGAATCTCGATCTCACCGCCGGTCGCTGCAATCCTCGGCGGGTTCCTGGGCCTCGCCTGGGCGCTGTCGAAGGACCAAACAGGCGACAACACATCCTCCTCCAGCGGTAGCGGCACGGGGGCGGGCGCGGCTGCGCAACCGCCGGAGGACGGTGAGAAGGATGCGAGATCGAGGGCGAACTACGACTCGAACGGTGACCCAGTCGATGGTGCGACGATCTCAACAGATGACGCACTCGGGGCTGCAGAGCGGTGGCTGGGCCCTGGCTACACTGAGCCTATTAAGGGCAGCGGCCGTTTCGTGTCAAAGGATGGCACACGCGTTGCCCGTCTCGGCGATAGCGACATCCTTGGCAGGCATGGCGGTGGTCCGCACATAAACCTCGAAAGATTAGGGCCGAATCCAGCCAAGCCAGGCAGGATGAAAGTCGTAGAGAATCGCCACGTCTATCTCAAGTGAATGCATGGTGACGGTCGGATGAAGATAGTTATGAATGTCCCGGAGTTTGATCCGCAGCGAGGGCTGCGCTTCGAATGGGAGGATGGCTTCGAGATCGGGGTCGAGGTGGTCGACGCCGAGGTTCGGCTGGTGGCCAATCGGGCCGGGCTGGTCTCGCTCGCTCGCCATCTGCTGACGTTGGCTCAGGATGGTGTGCCGAGTGGGCGCCATATGCACCTCGTTGCGGATCAAGAGCTCGAATCGTCAGTGGACTTAATTATCGAGCGCCGAGACGGCTGGTCGTAGTGCGACGCATTCTGGTGGTCTCACTTCGCATCGGCGTAGGTTTTGACGGTGGCGGTGGTGAAGGCGAAGTGGGTGGGGGTGGGGCCGAAGGTTAGGGTGCCGGCGAGGTTGCTGGCGGATTGGATGGCTTCGGCTACGGCGGGGGCCTCTTCGGTGGGGGTGTGGACTATTACCTCGTCGTGTTGGAAGAAGACGAGTTCGGCTTTCATGGTGGCGAGGGACTGGCGGAGGGCGGCCAGGAGCAGGAGGGCCCAGTCGGCGGCGGAGCCTTGGACTACGAAGTTTCGGGTGAAGCGGCCGCGGGCTCTCGCGTGGCGGGCGTCAGTGGGTTGGTCGTCGACGCCGGGGCCTTCGAGGAGGGCTGCGTCCAGGGGTGTGCCGGCGGGTGGGCAGGTGCGGCCGAGCCAGGTGCGGACCAGGCGGCCTTCTTCGCCGGCGCGGGCGGCGTCGTCGACGTACGCGACGGCCTGCGGGAATCGCTTGCGGAGCATGGCGAGGTTCTTCAGCCCGTCGCCGGACGTCTGGCCGTAGATGGCGCCGAGTACGGCGAGTTTCGCCTTCGCGCGGTCACCGGAGAACGCGGCGTCCGACACGGATTTGTAGAGGTCGCCCGGAGAGCTCGCGACCTCCATCAGGGCCGGGTCGCGGGAGATCGCGGCGAGGATGCGCGGCTCGAGTTGGGAGGCGTCGGCGACGACTAGGCGCCAGCCGGGGTCGGCGACCACCGCGCGGCGGATGACCTTCGGGATCTGCAGACCGCCGCCGCCGTTCGTGACCCAGCGACCGGACACCGTCCCACCCGGAAGGAACCCGGGCCGGAACCGCCCGTCGTGCACCCAGTCCTGCAGCCAGGTCCAGCCGTTGGCGGTATAGATCCGGTAGAGCTTCTTGTACTCGATCAGCGGCGCGACCGCCGGATGGTCGATCGTCTCCAGCTCCCACCGCCGCGTCGACTTCAACTGATACCCGGCTGACTTGAAAGCCTTCAGTACGTCGGCCGGCAAGTCGGGCCGCACTCGCCGGCCAAAGGCAGCCGACACCTCGTCCGCGAGCTCGGTCAACCGCCGCGGCTCCCCGGTCCCGCCGAACCGTTCGCCGAGCAGCTCGGTCAGCAAGGCGCGATGCGCGTCGGCGCTCCACGGCAACCCGGCGCGGTCCATCTCGGCCGCGACCAGCATGCCGGACGATTCCGATGCCGTGAGCAACCGCATGCGGTCCGGGTGCTCGGCATCCCCATGTCGTCGCAGCTGGTCGGCGTACACCTGCAGCAATGCCTCGAAGGGGACGGCCTCTTCAGCGATCTCGAACAGCGACGACTGCTCACCCGGTACGACGGGACGCAACGGCGGATCGGGTGGGACAGGGCGGCCGGTCAACCGTGCCCAGGCCGCGGCGGCTGAGCGCGGCTCGCCCAGCCGGCCCTCGTGGCCGAGGAGAAGGCCTTCGCTGTTCTCGATGTCGTAGCAGCGTTCCACTCGTACGCCGGCCGAGAGCAGGCGTGGATAGATGTCTGAGGTGGCCCGCCACACCCATCGCGTCACTTGCGGACGGGAGGCGACGGCCGCCACGAGGTCGGGCTCGTGGTGGACGGGGTCGACGGGGTGGCCGTCGGGGCGCAGGGCGACGAGGACTGCCCCGCCACCCTCCTCCGGCGCAATCGCCCACCGCTCGTCCACCCGCAAATCATCACACTCACCGCCGACAGTTCTGCCCACCGCACCTTGAGAAGCCACCAACCACAATGTGGTCCCGGAGGTGGTCGGTGGCTTCTCAAGGTGGACTACGCGGGGGTCAGAGCCGGCGGCACTGGTCTTCCTTGTTGCCGCCGACGATGTTGCCGGAGCCGGTTGGGGCAGGGACGTTGGACTTGCACTGCAGGTTGCCGTTGATGCGGTTGGTGTTGATGTACTGCGCGCCGCGGTTGGTGAACGACTGGACGTCGCCCTTCACGGAGTTGGACCGCAGTGACGCCGTCCCGCCCTGCTTGAGCTGCACGCTGCCGCCGATGGTGCTGGAGCTCAGGCCCACGTGAGCGTGCCCCTCGGCCTGGACGTTGCCGACGATGCGGGCCAGCGACGTGGCCAGCCGGGCGTTCCGCTCGACCTTGACGGTGCCCTTGACCGTGGTCCGGAGCAGCGTGCAACTGGCGCCCGCCGGCACCCGCAGGTTGTCCACGGTGATCGCGCCCAGCGTGCCGCGGCAGACACGTTCCTCGGCGTGGGCGGCGGGGGCGGCGAGCAGGCCGCCGGCCAGTGCGAGCGTGCCCGCGCCGGCCACGATGATGGAGCGTTTCATGGTGTCCTCCGGTGTCTGGCCGGCCCGTCCGGCCGGCTCCAGACCACTGTCTTCAGCCCGGATGAGAGCCGGGTGAAGAACAGGTGAGAGTCGGCTCATCAGGCCAGTTGTGTGACACTGGACTTATGTGGCGGGAGAGCGATCTCGACCCGGTGGACGGGACCAAGACCGAGCAGGTCGAGGCCCTGGTACTGCGACGGATCGAGCGGGGCGACCTGTCGATCGGCTCACGGCTGCCGTCGGAGCGTGTTCTGGCGGACCGGCTGGGGCTCAGCCGCGTGACCGTCGTACGCGCGTTGGATCAGCTGCGCCAGGACGGCGTACTGGAGACAAAGCGTGGTTCCGGGACGGTAGTGCGGCCGCTGGACCGCCTGCTGGACCCGATCGCGCCGGCGTCGACCGTGACTGCGGGGGACCAGCCCGTGCTGGACCTGCGCTTCGCCACGACTGCCGCACCACACGACGTGGCGGAAGTGGCCGCCCAGATCGTCGAGGACGGCCTGCCCCACGCCATGGGTGGCGATGGCCCGCCTCCGGGGGGCTCGCTTGAGCTGCGTACTGCGCTTGCCGCTCGACTCACCCATGAGGGCGTACCGACCGAGCCTGATCAGCTCACGTTGACCGTCGGAGCCGCAGCCGGACTCAACGCCGCTCTGGCCGGCCTGGACCTCGGACCAGGCGTAGCGATCACCGAGACACCGACGTACCCGGCCGCCTTCGATCTGCTTCGCAAACACCGCTTGGACGTCGCCGGCTGGCCTGCAGGCGTGTGGGACACCGACCAGCTCACCCACCTCTGCAGACGGCACCGCCCCAAGGTCATCTACCTGCAGGCCGACAACCACAACCCGACCGGGCTCAGCCTGCCGCCAGACCGTCGTACGGCGGTCGTCGAGATCGCCCGGCGTTATGGCGCCGCCCTGATCAGCGACGAGACGATGAGGCCACTGTGGTTGGCCAGTGGCGAGCAGGCCGAGCCGCTGAGCCGCTACTCGCGCACTGTGAGTGTGGGGTCGCTGTCGAAGACCGTGTGGGGCGGACTGCGCGTCGGCTGGGTCCGCACCGGCAAGCAGCTCCGCAGGCGCATTAACACCGCCGCACAGCTCAGCGTGGCGTCGCCCAGCGCTCTGGACGACCTGCTGGCCCAGGCGATCGTCAGCCGCCTCGACCGTGTGATCAGCCGGCGCCGCACCCGCCTTAGGGCGAATCTCCAAGCCCTGGAGAGTGGTTTGAGGACACTCGACGGTGTGGCGTGGCCCACGCCGACCGGTGGCATGACGCTGTGGCTGGAGCTGACCGAGACCAGAGCGCGGCGAGTGCTCGACAAGGCCCGCGAACAGGGCTTGCTGCTGGGCGCAGGCGACCTGTTCACGCCGGACGGGACTGACCGGCGGCACATCCGGATCCCGTTCACCGCGCCGCCCGCCACGCTGCGGCTCGTGGTGGCCCGGCTCGGTCAGGCGCTGGCTCAGTCCACTTGATCCGAGGTGGACTGAGGATAGGTGCCGCGCGGCCCCTAACCTGGAGACGTGCCCCAGGACCAGGAGGAAGCAGTGACGGAGAACCAGACCCCCCAGACCGGTACCGCGAAGGTCAAGCGCGGGATGGCGGAGATGCTCAAGGGCGGTGTGATCATGGACGTGGTCACCGCCGAGCAGGCCAAGATCGCCGAGGACGCCGGCGCGGTCGCGGTGATGGCGCTGGAGCGGGTCCCGGCCGACATCCGCGCGCAGGGCGGCGTCTCCCGGATGAGCGACCCGGACATGATCGACGGCATCATCAACGCCGTCTCCATCCCGGTGATGGCCAAGGCCCGGATCGGTCACTTCGTCGAGGCCCAGGTGCTGCAGAGCCTCGGGGTCGACTACATCGACGAGTCCGAGGTGCTGACCCCGGCCGACTACGCCAACCACATCGACAAGTGGGCCTTCACGGTTCCGTTCGTGTGCGGCGCGACCAACCTGGGCGAGGCGCTGCGCCGGATCACCGAGGGCGCGGCGATGATCCGCTCCAAGGGCGAGGCCGGTACCGGCGACGTGTCCAACGCGACCACCCACATGCGCCAGATCCGCCAGGAGCTCCGCCGGCTGCAGAACCTGCCGGAGGACGAGCTGTACGTCGCGGCCAAGGAGCTGCAGGCGCCGTACGAGCTGGTCAAGGAGGTCGCGCAGGCCGGCAAGCTCCCGGTCGTGCTGTTCACCGCCGGCGGTATCGCCACCCCGGCCGACGCCGCGATGATGATGCAGCTCGGCGCCGAGGGCGTGTTCGTCGGCTCCGGCATCTTCAAGTCCGGCAACCCGGCCCAGCGCGCCGAGGCGATCGTGAAGGCGACCACCTTCCACGACGACCCGGACGTGATCGCCAAGGTCTCCCGCGGCCTGGGTGAGGCGATGGTCGGCATCAACGTCGACGAGATCCCGCAGCCGCACCGCCTGGCCGAGCGCGGCTGGTGACGAACAGCCTGCAGTCCGTGGACGAGCGGACAGCCCGCGAGCTTCGCGGGCTGGCCCGCGTCCTGGTGCGGTCCGGGTACGCCGACCACGCGGCGATCACGGCCGCGCTGACGGAGGCCGTGCAGGAGGACGCACCGTCGATGGACGCGGCGGCGCTCGTGCCGCTGCTTATCGGTGAAGCGGTGATCGACCTCAACGCCGAGGCGGCAGGCTGGCCTGCGACGACTGATCCCGACCGGCTGGACGCCGTACTGGCCGAGCTCGAGTCCCGAGGGTTGGTGGTGGTCCGCTACACGTCGGACCACCACGCGGCCAGGCAGGCGCTGGAGGCGGCCACGGATCCGAAGGGTCTGGTGTTCTTCACCGACACCGACGTCTGGCACGCGGTGGACTTCGGGATGCTGGAGCTGAAGGTCTGGCATCCCGACACCGCCAACGTCGCGCCGGGCGAACCGCTCCTGGAGGACGTGCTGGCCCTGCTGAACCAGTACGGCCTGCCCGCAGTTTTCGACGAAGGCCGCATCGAGGTGACCCTCGACTGGCAACGAAGGGTGACGCTTTGACCGTGATTGGCGTGTTCGCACTGCAGGGCAACGTGCGTGAGCACGTGGCCATGCTGAACCAGGTCGGCGCCGAGGCGGTGCCGGTACGGCGGCCCGCCGAGCTCGAGCGGGTCGACGCGATGGTGCTGCCGGGTGGCGAGTCGACCACGATGGACAAGCTGGCCCGGGCGTTCGAGCTGTTCGAGCCGCTGCAGAAGCGGATCGCGGACGGGATGCCGGTGTTCGGCACCTGCGCCGGGATGATCATGCTGGCGAACGAGATCACCGGCGGGATCGAGGGCCAGGAGACGCTCGGCGGGCTGGACGTGACGGTCCGGCGGAACGCGTTCGGGCGGCAGGTGGACTCGTTCGAGGCGGACCTCGAGTTCGCGGCGTTCGACACGCCGTACCACGCGGTGTTCATCCGGGCACCGTGGGTGGAGCGGGTCGGACGGGACGTGGAGGTACTCTCGACCGTGAGGTCGGGCCCGGCCGCGGGTAGGATCGTCGCGGTTCGTCACGATCGGCTGCTGGCCACGTCGTTCCATCCGGAGATGACCGGGGACGCCAGGCTGCACGGCTACTTCGCCGAGCTGGTCCGCAGCCTCTGAGTCAGTTGCAGGAGCACGAAGGGTTGGGTTCGCCATGTCAGGCCACTCCAAGTGGGCCACCACGAAGCACAAGAAGGCCGTCATCGACGCGAAGCGCGGCAAGCTCTTCGCGAAGCTGATCAAGAACATCGAGGTGGCCGCCCGGATGGGCGGTGGCGACCCTGGCGGGAACCCGACCCTGTACGACGCCATCCAGAAGGCGAAGAAGTCGTCGGTCCCGAACGACAACATCGACCGCGCGGTCAAGCGCGGCTCCGGCGCCGAGGCCGGTGGCGCGGAGTACCAGACGATCATGTACGAGGGCTACGGCCCGAACGGCGTCGCGATGCTGGTCGAGTGCCTGACCGACAACCGCAACCGCGCGGCCGCGGACGTCCGGACGGCGATGTCCCGAAACGGCGGCTCGCTGGCCGACCCGAACTCGGTCGCCTACCTGTTCAACCGCAAGGGCGTCATCGTGCTCGCCAAGGACCAGGACGGGAAGTCGCTGTCCGAGGACGACGTGATGGAGGCCGTGCTGGAGGCCGGCGCCGAGGAGGTGAACGACCTCGGCGAGTCCTGGGAGGTCGTCACCGAGGCCACCGACGTGGTCGGGGCCCGGACCGCGCTGCAGGACGCCGGCATCGACTACGAGTCGGCCGAGGTGCAGTTCGTCCCGTCGATGACGGTCGAGCTCGACGCCGACGGCGCCGGCAAGATCTTCCGCCTGATCGACGCGCTCGAGGACAGCGACGACGTCCAGAACGTCTACGCGAACTTCGACGTCTCCGACGAGATCATGGCGTCAGTGAGCTGAAGTTCGCGTTTGACGCGCTGTATTTGATTCCCGTCTCCGACGGGGGCTCGACGTCTCCGACGAGATCATGGCGTCAGTGAGCTGAAGTTCGCGTTTGACGCGCTGTACTTGATTTCCCGTCTCCGACGGGGGCTCGACGTCTCGGACGAGATCATGGAAGCCGCCAACGCCTGAGGTGAAGGCTGGGGTGTTCCCCAGCCCTTCCTTCTTGCTTGAAGTGTGTCAAAATCTTGACGAGCGTCAGAGCTGATGGCACGATTCCAGCAATCCGTCGTACGGCCCGTCGTAAGGAGTGCGCCATGGCTGGAACGTTCGTCCTCATCACCGGTGCCTGGCATGGCGGGTGGGCCTGGCGGCCGGTCGCCGAGCAGCTGCGGGCCGCGGGTCAACGGGTGCTCACGCCGACCTTGCCCGGACTGGCCGACGGCGACGACCCCACGTCGTACACGCTGGGCGATGTCGTCGACGCGGTCGTCGAGCTGGTCGAGGGGGAGGACCTGCGCGACGTCACGCTGGTCGGGCACAGCTGGGGCGGATACGTGATCGCCGGTGCGGCCCCGCGGCTCGCGTCGCGGCTGCGCAACCTCGTGTTCTGGAGCGCGTTCGTGCCGGCCGAGGGCAGGAGCCTGTACGACGAGGTGCCGCCGAACTACCAGGCTTTGTTCGACGGACAAGCCGCTGCCTCCGGCAACAACTCGGTCGCGATGCCGTTCGAGGTGTGGCAGGCCGCCTTCATGCCGGATGCCCCCGAGGACGTCCAGCGCATGGTCCACGGCCTGCTGCTGCCGCAGCCAATGCAGTACTTCACCGAACCGGTAGCCCCGCTGGAGCTCGACGTTCTAGGCGTGCCTGTGGCCTTTCTCCTCGGCGAGAACGACATCGCGCTGCCGCCCGGCGAGTTCGGCTGGCACCGATTCGCTGAGCGTCTCGGTGTCGCCCCGATGCCGGCACCGGGCAGCCACGAGGCCTGTTTCACGCGTCCGGCCGAACTCGCCGAGGCCTTCCTCAAGGCCTGACCGATGAGAGGCCTGGAAGGCCTTGCTCAGTCACTGCTCCACCTGGGGTCGAACCGAAGCTCGGGCCCGTGGGCTGATGTGGAACTGTTCGGGCGGTGGCAGCGTCTGCGGCATGGCGAGAGCAATCGAGGTCCGGGTCGTCGTGGCCCGAGGTAGTGATTGCTGAAAGGGGTTCGCGATGATCACTGGAGTCGCCAAGGTCGTCGTGCCGGTCGATGATCAGGAGCGGGCAAAGCAGTTTTGGAGCGGCGCAATCGGATTCGACGTCGTCAGGGACGAGTTCTACGGTGACGAACGCTGGATTGAGGTCGAGGCGCCCGATCACTCGGTCGTCCTCGTGCTGAGCCGCCGTCCCAGTGACGAGCCGAGGCGTCGGGTGTCCGACGCGCTCCCGCACTCGAATGTGTTCCTGACGTGCGAGGACATCGAGCAGACCTACGCCGAACTGACTGGGCGAGGCGTGCGCTTCCCTGCACCGCCCGCGGAGATGCACTTCGGCTTGTGGTCGATGTTCGAGGACTGGGAGGGGACGCGGTTCGCGCTCGGACAGTGGGGATCGCGGCCGGCGAAAGGCGCGACGACCGCGCCCGCCGATCCGCCATGATGGGGCGGCGGGCTCCGGTGCGCGGATGATGTAGATGTCCAGAGTCGCGCAGTACAGTCTGCTTGTGGTGCAAGGTTCGGCTCGAGGGTGGTTCGAAGCCGAGGGCCTTCGGCGCGTTGTGCCGTTCTTCTCTCTGGCGTTCGGCCTCGTTGCGGCGATCACGCAGCCGTCGTCGGCCGGCGACATCGTCCTGGCGGCGGTGCCGATCGCCGCTTTCGGCCTGTGGGCCTTCGCCCCCAACGTGCCACTCGCCGCCGTTTCCGTCGGCCTGGTCATCCCGGTGGTCGTGGTACAGCGCTCCGGGCAGCTCGAGCCGGTCATGTTCAATGTCGTTCTGCTCGCTTTCGCAGCCGCGCGTTGGTCTCGGCCACTCGCGGCGGCGTTGCTCGGTGTGCTCGCGGCGGCCACACCGGTGCTGGTGGCCCTGGTCCAGGATCCGATGGAGGTCGCCGTCGGTATCTGGATGGTCGCCACGGTCTTCATCTGGATCGTCGGCCGCGCGGTCGCGCGCCAGGATCGACTCGTGGTCGAGCTCGAGAGCACCCGCCGTCAGCTCGCCGAGCAGGCGCTGCTGACTGAACGCCGTCGGATCGCTCGTGACGTCCACGACTTCGTGGGGCATGGGTTGGCCGCCGTGATGCTTCAGGTAACGAGCGCCCGGCACGTACTGCACCGCGACCTGGCGTCCGCCGAGGAAGCGCTGCGATCGGCCGAGGAGGTCGGCCGCCTGAGCATGGAGGAACTGCGGCGTACGGTGACGCTGCTCCGTCACGACGACGAGGCGGGAGTCGCACCGCCACTCCCGTCCACCAGAGAGATTCCCGCGCTCGTCGACCAGGCCCGGGCCGGAGGTCTGGCTGTCGAACTGCGAATGCGCGGAGACTTCACCCGGATCTCACCGGGGACGGGCGTCGCGCTCTACCGGATCGCTCAGGAGGCGCTGGCGAATGCTGCCCGGCACGCGCCGCGCGCGCACACCGTCCTCGGGCTCGAGCTGTCAGCTGAGGACGTTCGGCTCGTGGCCGAGACCTCGGGACCCGTCGCCACCGCACTGGCGACTGATCCCGAGCGGCCTCATTACGGCTTGATCGGCATGGGAGAACGGGCGAGTGCGCTCGGCGGCGACCTCGTGGCCGGCCCGACGCCCGACGGTTGGCAGCTGAACTGCCGGCTTCCGCTGACGGTCGACAACCAGCTACCACCAGGACCGTGAACGCCATGATCCGCGTTGCTCTCGTCGACGACCAGGCGATCGTGCGTGGTGGCTTGGCACGGATCCTCTCGCCCGCGGACGGTTTCGAGGTCGTGGCCGAGTGCGCCGACGGCAGGCAGGCGGTGGAGCAGTTGCCCGCCGTACGGCCGGACGTCGTCCTGATGGACATCCGCATGCCGGCTCTCGACGGCATCGCCGCGACGAAACGTTTGTGCGCCACCGAGAACCCCCTCGTGGTCCTCGTGCTGACGACCTTCGGTGAGGACGAAGTGCTGTGGGGCGCGATCGAGGCCGGCGCGGCTGGGTTCGTGCTCAAGTCCTCGTCCGCCGAGGATCTGATCGCGGCGGTTCGTGCGGTCGCCGGCGGCGGAGCCTGGTTCGATCCGGCGGTCGCGCCGCGGCTGCTCGAGCGGTACCGGCGGGTGGTCGCCCCGGCGGCACGGGATGCGGCGCGGCTCGACCTGCTCACCAACCGCGAGCACGACGTCCTGCGGTTGATGGCGCGCGGTGCCACGAATGCCGAGATCGCCGCGGCCCTGCACATCGCCGAGGCGACGGTGAAGACGCGTGTGGGCAGCATCTTCACCAAGCTTCGGGTGCGGGACCGAGCTGCCGCGATCGTGTTCGCCTACGACCACGGTGTCGTCACCCCGGGCCGTACGCCGTAGGACGGCCTCCACCCCTGGTCGTGGCGCGGTTCGGGCCCGCAGGGCGATGCCTGAACCACCCAGGCGTGATTAGCGTCGGCGTGTGACCGAAAAGCTCGCGCTGGTGTGTAGCCGTCGACCGTGGCTCGTCGTCGGAGTATGGCTCGTCCTCATCATCAGCGCCTTCACGCTGGTGGCGACGCTCCTCGCGTTCGAGGGCGAGGCCGAGATCACGAGGACGACCGAGTCCAAGCAGGCCGATCGGGTCCTCGCCGAAGGCTTTCCCCAAGAGGTGAGGAGCGGCGACGCTGTCAGCGAGGTCGTCGTCGTGAGGGCCGAGGCCGGCAAGATCGCATCGGCTGCGTCGCGTTCGCGAGTCGTCGCGCTCGCGGATGAGCTGCGCGCGGCCGGGGCGGTCCGCGTCGTCACGTACGACGAGAACCAGCGCCTCGTGTCTCAGGACGGGGACTCGACGGTGCTCCAGGTCGCGCTCGGCCGCGACGGGGAGGACAAGGTCGAGGACATGGTCGACGCGGTTCAGCGCCTCGATGACGAGCCTGGCTACGCAGCGGCGGTGACCGGCGGCTGGATCGCGGACGCCGACGAGGACGCCGCGTCGCTGGAGGATCTGAAGAAGGGCGAGCTCTTCTTCGGCGTTCCACTCGCGCTCGTCATCCTCCTGCTCGTCTTCGGCGCGGTCGTCGCGGGCCTCGTTCCGGTCATGGTCGCGCTCGCATCGATCGTGGTCTCCCTCGCGCTCGTCGCACTCCTCGCGCAGGCATACGACCTGTCCGTCTTCACCCAGAACATGCTGATCGGCATGGGCCTCGCCCTCGGAATCGACTACTCGCTCTTCACCCTCTCCCGCTATCGGGAGGAGCGGCTGCGCGGGCAGGAGAAGCTCGAGGCCATCGCCACCGCCGGCGCCACCGCCGGCCGGGCCGTCCTCTTCAGCGGCATCGCCTTCGCGCTCGCGATGCTCGGGCTCCTGCTGGTGCCCAGCACGATCTTCCGCAGCCTTGCCGCCGGCGCGATCCTGGTCGGGATCGTCTCCGTGATCGCCGCGCTGACGCTACTCCCCGCGGTCCTCGCGCTGCTCGGCGACCGGGTGAATGCGCTTCGCATCCCCTTCTTCGGCCGCGCAGCCGAGCAGGCAGGCCGTGAGGGCCGCTTCTGGGGCGCCATCGTCCACCGGGTCATGCGCCGCCCCGCCATCAGCCTGGTGCTGAGCGCCGGCCTGTTGCTCGCGCTGGCGGCCCCGGTGCTCGCGCTCGACACAGGTACGTCGGGGGCGGCGACCCTGCCTGACCGCTTCGAGTCGAAGCAGGGCTACCTCCTCCTCCGCGAGGAGTTTCCGAAGGAGTCGACCGAGCCGGTCGACATCGCGATCGCCGGAGACGTCCGCGGTCCCGCCGTCCAAGGCGCTGTGACTCGGCTCGAGCAGGAGATCGCGCGCCGCCCGATCTTCGGGGAACCTGTCGTCGAAGCGAACCAGGCGGGCACGGTCGCCCGCGTCACGGTTGCGATCGCGGCCAATCCGGACAGCGAGGGAGCGATCGAGGCGGTCCGTGGGCTGCGCGACGAGGTCGTCCCCAGCGCGTTCGCCGGTGTTGACGCCGAGGTGTACGTCGGCGGCGATACCGCCGAGGAACTCGACTACCAGGACACCGTCAACTTCTGGCTCCCACTCGTGCTGCTGTTCGTGCTCGGACTCAGCTTCCTCCTGCTCACGCTGGCGTTCCGCTCGATCGTCGTTCCCGCGACCGCGATCGCCATGAACCTGCTGTCGGTCGGAGCGGCGTACGGACTGCTCGTGCTCGTCTTCCAGGAAGGCATCGGCAACGAGCTCCTCGGGCTGAGTCAGGCCGAGACGATCGACGCCTGGGTCCCGCTCTTCTTGTTTGCCGTCCTCTTCGGTCTCTCGATGGACTACCAGGTCTTTCTGCTCAGCCGCATCCGTGAGCGCTACACCGAGACCGGCGACACCGACGCCGCCATCTCCTTCGGCATCGGCTCGACGGCCCACCTGATCACCGGCGCCGCACTCATCATCATCGCCGTCTTCTGGGGCTTCGCGATGGGCGACACCATCGCCTTCCAGCAAATGGGCTTCGGCATCGCTGTCGCACTCCTGATCGACGCGACGATCGTCCGCTCCGTCCTCGTCCCGGCAACGATGAAGCTGCTCGGCGAGCGCAACTGGTACCTGCCCTCCTGGCTCACCTGGCTCCCCGACGTACGCGTCGAGGGCCCCAACCCGCCAACGAAGGCCACGGTCGCGCCGACGCCTGGCAGATACCACTGACGGCATGATTGCCGTGTCCCGGCCGGCAACGCTCGTCGACCTCCTCAAGGCACGAGTGATGAGCTGATGCGCGCGATGATTTCGGGGTGGTTGTCGAGGAGGTAGTAGTGGTCTCCGGGCAGGACACCGGTTTGCACGGGTGCGCTGGTGTGCCGGCTCCAGCCTGGTGAGTCCGCGGCTGGTACGTGCGGGTCCTGCCCGCCTACCAGGGCGGTGATCTCGGCGGTTGAGGCGCACGGCGGATTGCTGTCGTCGGCCGGCAGCGTCCGCCCGTCGAGGGCAAGCGCCTCGACAGCGTCGAGCCGTTCGGCGAGCTGCTCCGGCCGGTCGCTGAGCACCACCGTGCATCCGGCATCCTTGACGACGTGGCCGAAACGTTCGTCCGGCCAGTCGCCGTCAAGCGGTACGAATGTCGCCCCGCACTTCAGGCTGCCCAGCAGGGCCACCAGCGTCTCGGGCGAACGCGGCACGCACACCCCGACGCTCGCTCCCGGCCCGGCGACCTCGGCACGCAGGACGCCGCCAACGAGGACTCCAGCAGCCATGTCTTGCCGATGCCCGGCTCGCCAGACACGACCGGAGGATGACCACCATCCCCGCGCAGGCACCGCCACCCAGCTTGCGCGGGGATCTCCTCGATGTGCTCAGGCCACGACTTTGAAGCCGTGGCGGAGGCCGAGTTTGGTCAGCGACTCCTTGCCGGGGATGCCGTCGGCGTCGGCGCCGGTGAAGCCGAGCTTGCGCTGCCACTGCGCATAGGCCTTGATGGTCACCGTGCCGAACGATCCGTCCTTGGCGAACGCCGGGGACAGCAGTCCCTCGGCCACCAGCGCCGCCTCGACGATCCGTACCGCGGCCGGATGCGAGGTCGCGCCTTGCGGACCCGGCGCGTCCTTGCGGGCAGCGCTCGCGACCGCGGCCGCCGACACCGTCGGCAGTCCCGCACTACCGGCGCCGCCACGCGCTGAAACGGTCTTGTAGTTCGGCCGGCCGAAGCCGCGGATCATCGTCGCGCCGCCGGCCCAGCGCCGGCTGTGCCGGAACACCCCGATGCCGGTCCTGCTGCCGTCCAGGTTGGTGTTGCCCTCGATCGTCTTCACGAAGTCGCCCTCGACCCGCTCGACGAAGAAGACGTGCGCGATCCGGCCCAGATCCCGGTCGAACAGGAAACCGACGTCGCCGGCTCGCGGACTGTTGAACAACCGGCCCGCGTTCTTGAAGCCGCTCTGCATGGTCGGGGTGAACGCGCTGTTCGTGCCCGGCACCAGCGGCACCTTGTTGACCTTCCACCCCGCGACCAGGAACGTCGCGCACCAGGCCTGCCCGTTCGCGTGCCCGGCCTTGGCGGCGTACGGGTTCTTGTTCGACCCGAGCGGCTGCTCCATCGTCCGCACCTGCGCTGCCGCCCAGGTGAGCAGGTCCCGCACGGTGCCGCTCATGACTCCGACTCCAGCGTCGCCCCGTCCACCAGGTCCTCGTCGTACTGCGGGAGCCGGGTCTGCTCGACCTGGTCCTGCGCTCCGTCCTCCGGCAGCGGGTAGTTCCCCGTCTCGACCGGCGTCTCGTCGTCCATCCTGCTCTCCCCCCTCGGTTCCAAGCCCGGCCCAGGCGGACCGGCCCCTCACCGACACCATCCGCAGCGGCCTTCAGACAGACTTAAAGCGTCCTTAAGGAGCTACCTGGCGAAGTCGGCGAACGGGCTGGTGCGGAACCAGGTCCGGAACTGCCGGGTCAGCCCGGGCGGCCCGATCAGTTCGACCCGGCCGGTCCGGATCGCGGCGCGGTAGCTCAGCCGCTTGAGATGCAGATCGACGAGAGCCGCCGAATCACTCCGGCACACCAGATCCTCGTCGTACCCACTGGGCCGCGTGCAGAGCTCGGGCTGCGGCCGGCGCAGGATCATCCAGTGGGTGTCCGCGGGCCGGTCGCGCAGGTCGAACCGCACCGTTGTCGTACCTGCTGGGATCCGGTCCAGGTCGACCAGCTTCATGGTGGCCCAGAGCACGTACGCCGGGTCCAAGTGGTGCGGCTCGATCTCCAGCCAGTGGGCGCCCCACTGACCCATCGCGTCGAGCACCGCCCGGAGGGCCTGGCCCATCTCGGTCAGCTCGTACGTCACCCCGCGCCCTTCGACCGTACGACGAAGTACGCCGTGCCGCTCCAGCAGGTCGAGGCGCTGGGTCAGCAAGGCGGTGGAGATACCGGGCGCGCCCTGCCGGATCTCGTTGAACGTCCGGCAGCCGTTGAGCAGATTGCGCACGATGATCGGCGTCCAGCGCTCGGCCAGCAGTTCGGAACTCCTGGCGATCGGGCAGAACTGGCCGTATGCACGCACCCCTTCAGCGTCGTCCTCGCCAGGGCCGATGGCAACTTCAGAATCTGATATTGCGAGTGCGCCCCGATGTGCCGACCGTGAAGGAGTGGGCCGGTGTCTTGCCGGTCCGGCCGAAGGGTGGTGGGGACGATGACAAGTCGAGCGCATGTGGTCCAGCCGGCACAGGGGCGCTCAGTCGACCTCGGGGTGGCGCGGATGAGGGTGCTGGCCGACAGCACGGTCAGTGCGGCGTTCTCGTTGACGGAGTTCGCAGGCACTGCCGAGGGTGCCTGGACGGTGCCGCATCTGCATCGCGGTTTCGAGGAGTCGTTCTTCGTGCTGGACGGCGAGTTCACCTTCACCGTCGGCGGCGAGGCGATCGTCGCGGGGCCGGGGACCTACGTCCTGGTCGGGAGGGATACCGCGCACACGATCACCGCGGGGCCCGGTGGCGGCCGGTTCCTGACCCTGATGGTGCCCGGTGGCCTCGAGGAGATGTTCATCGAACTCGGTGAGCTCCCGCCCAACGCGATCACGGACCCGGTCGCCCGCAAGGCGGTCTCGGCGCGCTACGACTCGATTCCGACCACCGCGCGACCGTGGACGTCACGCTGACGTCCACGGTCACGTGAGGTCAGGGATTGACGATCTGGTCGCCGACCAGGGCCAGGGTCTGGATGGCGGCGAGGCCGTAGAGGGCGGTGGTGTTGGTAGAGACCCACTTGGCCGACTGGGTCGGGTTGAGGGTGGACGTGACGTCCTCAGCCGTCCACGGGAGGTTCGGACCGTAGCCGTCGCCGGTGTAGAACTCCTTCCAGGCCCGGGCGGCCAGGTCGTCCCGGTCCAGGCGTACGGCGGCGTACGCGGTCAGGCGGGCATGCCCTTGACGGAGGATGAGGTTGCCGAAGTACGCGCCGCACTCTGCCGTCTGCTCGGCCCGGCTGGCGTTGTAGAGCCGGCAGTACTGCAGCCACGCGGCCTCGAACGCCGGCATGTCGACCAGGTCGATGATCTCGGCGCAGATCTCCACCTGGCCGAACATCGCGCTCAGGTGCGACACACTGACGGTCTTCGCGGCGACCGGAGCGAACCGCCCGGTGTCGAGGTCGTAGAGCCCACCGCCGGTGACGAAGCCGTTCGGCATCGCCGCGATCGTCTCCATCGTGCCGAGGAGCTTGGTGCGCGCCGTCTCGGCCTTGGGTCCTTGCCGCTCCCACTCGGTCAGCCAGGCAGCAGCCAGACCACTCCAGTCCGTGCCGAGGCCGATGGCGAGTGCATGCGGGTCCGGCTCATACGGCTCGGTCCTGATCTTCCGCAGCGGGTCCAGTACGAGGAACGTGCGGTCGGAGTCGACCAGCTCGGACAGCAGGTCCCCAGTGCGCTCGTCAGCGGTCAGGTAGTAGTAGAAGCGGCGGTAGATCGCCGTACTGATCCGCTGCTGCTTCGCGCTGTCCGCCCAGTGCTGTACGCCGTGCCGCGTGCCCAGACCGGCCCACTGGCCGAGGTGGTAGACGTCGACCTCACCGGTGTGCCGGGTCATCGCCTCCGCGAACCGGAAGATGTCGGCCCGGCCGGACCGCAGGAACGCGTACCAGAGCCACAGGTCCGGCGAGAGCTCCGAGTTGTCCCACGCGTACCCGCCCACGTCGTACCGCCAGACCAGGCGGTCCTCGTCGTACGTGTGCATGATGTCGCCGTAGTCCCAGAACCCGTACCAGTGCCGCGACTCGACCTGACCGCGGTAGAAGTCGAACAGGAAGTCCAGGTGGTCCTCGATCGCCTTCTTGGCCGGCACCGAGCGGTCGACCGGTGAGACGAGCCCGCCGAACACTCGCGTGCTGACCAGCTGATCCACCGGGTTGATCAGCTGCGGGGGAGTCCGCACCTGGTCGGCCAGGTCGCCGAGCCGGGCGGCCGACGGCGTTGCAGCCAGCGCCCAGAACGTCAGCTCACTGGTCCGTGCGATCCCGTATGGCGTCCCGAAGGCGGGCTCGTAGTCCTCGTAGGTGATGTTGAGACCCTCGAGCTGCTCCGGGTACGTGTCCTGGCCCATGCCGTCGTGGTAGAACCGCGTGTCCATCGGCCCGGCCTCCGGCGACCACAGCCACACCGTGACCTCGGCCTCCTCGGTCGCCGCGCCCCGGATGTCCAGCTGGGTCGGATGCCGCTGCCAGAAATCCCTTAGTCCAAAGGCGAATCCGCCGGTCACGCCGCCGACGTACCCGAGACCGGACGCGCGCTTGCCCTGGTCGACCGGGATCCAGCCGTACCCCTTCTTGGTCCGCTTCTTCACGGTGAAGCCGTCCGCGTTCAGCTGGCTCAGCGTGTAGTCGCCCCACTCGGGGATGTACTGCAGCCGGGTCGTCACCCGCTGGTCCCACGTCGACGGGTCGGGCAGCTTGGTCCCGGCCACCTGCGCAGCCCGTACGACGGCGCCCGGATCCCGCCGCAGTCCGGTGATCCCCTTCACCGCCTCGGCCATCATGCCGTGGCCCGCACCCACGAACCGGACATGACGGTCGTACGCCGCATCGCGCAGCGGCACCCGGAACCGCACACCGAGCCCGGCGATGTAGTCCTGCTGCCCGTCGCGGTCGTAGACGAACGTGTGCACCATCCGCACGTTCTCCGCGCCCGCGGTGAAGTACAGCCGGACCGAGAACGGCAGCCAGGTCTTGCCCTTGCGGGACTTGTGCCGGCCGTCGATCTTGACCACCGCCCGGACCGGGCCGGCCTGCTCGACGGTGACCTTCTGGATGTCGCTGTCGTAGCGCTCCCGGACGCTGCCGCCTTCCTCGTCCTCGGCGATCTTGTCCTGCTTGAGGTTGACGAGCTGGCCCTTCCGGGCGATCACCACGTCACCACGCCAGATCTGGCTGATCAGCTCGGACCCGCTCGTCCGGATCCGTGCCTTGATCACGCCGGTGTCGACGTCGACGTAGCTCTTCTCCTGCTTGACCGTCACGGCCTGCGCCGGCGCGGCCGCCGTACCAGGACCGAGAGTGTAGGACTCGGCTGGTGAGTCCACTGCTATGGCGTGTGCGCTCCACTTGAGTGAGCCGTCCGGCCAGTACGCGGTCGGCCAGCTCTGGACCGGTACGTCGCTGCCGTCAGCAGCCTTGAGTGCAAAGGACTGGTTCGCCGGTACGGCGCCCTTCGGCCACGGCGTGCCCCACGTCGTGACGGCCGCCGTCGTCGGCTTGCCTTCCAGCCAAGTGAGTTTCACGTCTTGTACTTCGGTCTGCTCTGCGAATGCGGCGACCGGATTGTCCAGCAAGGAGACCGCTGGGACTGCGGCCATGCCCGCTAGGACTGTCCGTCGGGAGACCGCTGAGCCGTTTTCCACGCCATTCCACCTCTGTCATTCCGGTGTTCAGGGATCTGGGACAGGTTCTGGATCGCTGCCAGCGCGTACTGGGCCGCGCCGTTGGTGCTGACGAAGGCCGCCTCGTCGACGGGCATCAGGCAGCCGTCGATCGTGGTCGTCTTCCACTCCGCCTCGCGCTGCATGGCGTTGCGGTTGAGCTGGTCGCCCTCGTCGAGGAAGAACTTGCGCCAGGCCAGCCGGGCCAGCTCCGCGTCGCCGGTCCGGGCGGCGGCGTACGCGGCGAGCCTGCTGTGGGCCTGGACGAGTGAGATGCCTTGCAAGGGCTGGCCGACCTCTGCGGCTTGCTGCTCGGGTGGCAGCAGGTACAGCCGGCAGTAGTCCAGCCATGCCTTCTCGAACCCGGGTACGTCGAGGTCCAGGTCGATGAGCTCGGAACAGATCTCGGGCAGCCCGAAGAGCGACGACAGGTGGGACACTGCGATGCCCCTGCGGCTGGTGTCGAAGCGCCCGGTGGACAGGTCCATCCGCGCGTTGCCGGTGAGGAAGCCGTAGTGCAGTGCCGCGATGTCCGACATCGTCCCGACCAGCCGTGCCCGGGCCCGGTTGTCGCCGTGCCGCTCCCAGCGCGTGAGCCAGGCGGCGGCGAGTGCACCCCAGTCCACGCCCAGCTCGATCGACAGTGCATTCGGGTCGGGGGAGTAGACGTCGGGCCGGACCTTGCGCTGCGGATCGACGACCAGGAACATCTCCTCGACGTTCGCCACCTCGTTCATCAGGTCGCCGACCCGCTCGTCGGCGGTCAGGTAGTAGTAGAAGCGCCGGTAGATCGCGTTGGAGATGCGCACCTGCTTGCAGCTGCAACCCCAGTGCTGCACGTTGTGCCGCGACCCGAGCCCCTTGAAGCGGCCCAGGTGATGTACGTCGACCTCGCTGGTGTGCCGCGTCATCGCCTCGGCGAACCGGAACACGTCGGCGCGGCCGGTCCGCAGGTACTGGTACCAGAGCCACAGGTCCGGCGAGAGCTCGGAGTTGTCCCAGGCGAAGCCGCCTACGTCGTACCGCCAGGTGTGTCGGTCGCGGTCGTAGGTGTGCATGACGTCGCCGTAGTCCCAGAACCCGTACCAACGGCGCTGCTCGCGCTGGTTGACGTAGTACTGGAAGAGGAAGTTCAGCCGGGCTTCGATGTCCTGGTCGTCGGCGGTCGGCAGACTCCAGCTGCCGAATACGCCTGCCTCCAGAAGGCGAGCGGGGGAGACGGCGAGCCGGCCGGGGGAGTTGAGCAGCACGGCGTGCTCAGCCAGCTCGTCGGCCGACGGGGTGGTGTTGTGGACTCTCAGCGTGAGCTCGTGAGTGCGGGCGATGCCGTGCGCGTTGCCGTAGCCTGGCTCGTAGTCCTCGTAGGTGATCTCGAGGCCTTCGAGCTGTTCGGCGTGGCTGTCCTGGTCCATGCCGTCGTGCCAGTAGCGCACGTCCATGGCCGGTGCACTTGGCGACCACATCCACACCGTGGCGGTGGCGAGGTCAGTGGCCGCGTTGCGGATGTCGAGGCGGGTCGGGTGCAGCTTCCAGAAGTCGCGGAGGCCGAACCCCAGTCCGCCGGCGGCGCCACCGACGTACCCGTAGCCGGGTGACCGCGTGCCGGCCGGGATGGTCACCCAGGCGTGGCCGGGACCGGTGCGTTTGCGCAGGGTGAAGCCGTCCGCGCTGGTCTGGTCGAGGGTGTAGTCGTTCCACTGCGGGATCAGGTGCAGCCGGTTCGACACCTCGGGGTTGGGGATCTCCTCGACGGCGCGGCCGGCTACCTGCGCTTCACGTGCTTCGTCACCTGGATCGCGTCGCAGACCGGTCAGGCCGCGGACCGCCTCGGTGAGGAAGCCGGACGGACCGGCCAGCCGGACGTGCCGGTTGTGCGGCTCGTCGTGCATCACCACGTCGGCGCTCAGGCCGAGCCCGGCCAGGAAGTCCCGGTCCGGATCGCCGTCCCAGACGAAGCTGTGCACGATCCGGACGTCGATCGCGCCGGCGTAGAAGTACAGCCGGACGCTGAACGGCAGCCAGTCGCCGTGCTTGCCCTCGAGCCGTACCACGGCCCGTACCGGACCGTCCTGTTCGACAATGAGATTGTCGACAATCGCCGTCGTCTGCTGCCGGGTGCCGCCGAGGTCCTCGTCGGGCGCATCCTGCCGCAGGCTGACCAGCCGGACATCCCGTACGACGGTCTGGTCGCTGTGCTGGATGGATGCGATCAGGTGTGGCGCCTTCAGCAACCAGGTGACATCGCCTGACGCGACGCGAACCTCGTCGCCGTCGCGCTCGACGCACACCGGCTGAGCCGGAGCGGACGGCTCTCCGGTGACCAGCTCGTACGACGACTCCGGCTGGTCCGACCGGCCGATCGCGTGGGCGGACCACTTGATCGAGCCGTCCGGCCAGGTCGCGGTCGTCCAGCTCTGCACCGCCGTACCGTCGGCCAGTGCGAAGCTGGTGCCTTCGGCAACCGTGCCGCGGGGCCAGGGGACGCCCCACGTGGTGCCTTGTCTACAAGGTGTTTCGAGCCACTGTAAGGTCGTCATTCCTTCACCGATCCGATCAGGACGCCCTTGGCGAAGTGCTTCTGCAGGAACGGGTAGAAGAACAGGATCGGCAGCGTCGCCACCACCACGACCGCGAACTTCAAGCCCTGCTCCGGGAACGTCACCGTCTCCAGCTGCTGCAGTACATTCGCCGAGTCGGCGTTCGCCGCGGTCAGCTGGCGGACGATCATCTGCAGCGTCCACTTCTTGCTGTCGTCGATGTAGAGCAAAGGAGACATGTAGTCGTTCCAGATCCCGACCGCGTAGAACAGCGAGAACGTCGCGATGATCGGCTTCGACAACGGCAGCACGATCCGCAGGAACACGTTCAGCTCGTTGCAGCCGTCGATCCGGGCGGCCTCCTCGAGCGCCTCCGGGAGCTCCTGGAAGAAGCTCTTCACCACGATCAGGTAGAACGGGTTGATCGCCAGCGGCAGGATCAGCGCCCAGTAGCTGTCCAGCAGCCCGAGGTCCCGCACCACCAGGTAGGTCGGGATCATGCCGCCGCTGAAGACCAGCGTGAACACCACCAGGTTCAGCACCAGCGCCCGGCCCGGCAGGAACCGTTTGGCCAGCGGGTAGGCCATCGTCAGCGTGAGCAGCAGCTGTACGACGGTGCCGACCGCGGTCACGCAGATCGTGGTCAGCAGCGCGCGGACGAACGTGTCGGTGGAGAAGATGTACTGGTACGTGTCGGTGACGAACTTCTCCGGCCACAGGAAGAACGGCCGCGAGCTGATCTCCGACTCGGTCGCGAACGACCCGGCCAGCACATAGACCAGCGGCAGCACCGTGACCAGGGCCAGCCCGGTCAGCAGCACGACATTCAGTACGTCGAACACCTTGCTGCCGGCCGAGTCGTAGTACCGGACCGACGGCTTGCGAGGCTTCGTCAGTGTCATCGCCATGTCGATCCCTCTCAGAACAGGCCGCGCTGGCCGAGGCGCTTGGCCAGCCAGTTCGAGCCGAAGATCAGCAGGACACCGACCAGGCCCTTGAACAGGCCGACCGCGGTCGCGTAGCTGAACGCGCCCTGCGTGATGCCGATGTAGTAGACGAACGTGTCGAACACGTCCGCGACGTCGCGGTTCAGCGAGGTGGTCATCAGCCAGATCTGCTCGAACCCGGAGTCCATCAGGTTGCCCGACGTCAGGATCGCCATCACCACGATGGTCGGCCGGATCGCCGGCAGCGTGATGTGCCAGAACTGCCGCCACCGGCCCGCGCCGTCCACCCGGGCCGCCTCGTACAGCTGCGAGTCGACCCCGGCCAGCGCGGCCAGGTAGATGATCGTGCCCCAGCCGGTCTGCTTCCACAGCAGCTGCAGGACGATCAGCGGCCGGAACCAGTCGGCCTGCGCGACGTAGTCGGTCTTCTGCCCGCCGACCAGGCCGTGGATCCAGTTCGCGATCACCCCGAAGTCGACCGAGAACAGCAGGTAGGTCAACGATGCGACGATGGTCCACGACAGGAAGTGCGGGATGTAGATCAGCGACTGCACCGACCGCTTCAGCACGTTGACCCGCAGCTCGTTCAGCATCAGCGCGACGATGATGGGCGCCGGGAAGACGAACACGATCGTGAGCAGCGCGAGCAGCAGCGTGTTGAACATCAGCCGGCCGAAGTCCGGCCCGGCGAACAGCTCCTGGAAGTGCTTGAGACCGACCCACTCGCTGCCCGAGTAGCCGAGGAACGGCACGTAGTCCTTGAACGCGATGGTCAGGCCGTACATCGGCAGGTACTTGAAGACGATGAAGTACGCGAGGCCGGGCAGCAGCAGCAAGTACAGCCAGCGGTAGCGGAGCAGGTCGCGCCACAGCGGCACCGCGCGGGCGCGGCGTTTGCGTTGCGGGGGTGGGGCCTGCCGCGAAACCTCCGCGGCAGGCTGAGCCACACCCGGCACCAGATCAGTGGCCACAGGTCAGCCGCCGTTCTTGGCGACCAGGTCGTTGACCTCCTGGGCGATCTGCGTGCCGCCGCCGTCGTACCAGCGCTTGATCTGCGCCTTCAGCTGGTCCTCGGTGATCGCGCCGGACAGGTACTTGATCCGGGCGTCCGGGACGATCGTGTCGAGCGTCTGGCCCTTCGACACCGCGGTCGGGGCGATCACGCCGAGGGCCGGGTTGAACACCGCGGTCTTCAGGTCCTCGTTCATCAGCACGTCGAACTTCTCCCGCATCGCCCGGCTGGCCGCGTCGGCCGGCCGCAGCTGGTAGGCGCCGAGACCGACGCTGGCCCGGGTGCCGAGCTGGATGAAGGCCTTGTCGACGTCGTTCTGGATCGCCTTGACCTTCGGGTCGTCGGAGTTGATCGGTACGGCGTACTTCCCGTCGGCCTTGAAGTTGCGGCCCTCGATGCCGTTGGTCAGCAGGATCGAGCCCTCCTTGGACTCCAGCTTGTCCAGCGTCTGCAGCACCTGGTCGAGCTGCTCCTCGGTACGGACGTGCTGCTTGGAGATCGCCATCACCATGTTGTAGCCGGTGAACGGGTAGGAGTGCTTCTCACCGTCCGGGCCCTTCAGGTTCCCGACCAGGGTGACCTTGTCGAAGTCCTTCGGGTTCTTCTCCTTGAACAGGTCGAGCAACTGCGTCGCCCGCACGTTCACGTCGATGATCATGCCGCCCTTGCCCTGCACGAACGGGTCGTTCCAGTTGCCGCTGTCCAAGGTGGCGAAGTCCGGGTTGATCAGGCCCTCGGTGACCCACTTGCGCAGCCAGCGGTTGGCCTCCAGGAACTCCGGGGTGTCGAAGCCCGGAACCAGCTTGCCGTCGCGCTCACCCCAGCCGTTCGGGGCGCCGAACCAGGTCTCGACCACGTCGTACGGGCTGGCGCTGGCGTAGTTGCCCGGCCACTTCGGGATGATCAGGCCGTAGGTGTCCTTCTTGCCGTTGCCGTCCGGGTCCCGCTCGGTGAACGCCTTCGCGATCGTGTAGAGCTCCTCGACGGTCTGCGGCTCCTTCAGCCCGAGCTTGGCCAGCCAGTCCTTGCGGATCACGATGCCGGAGCGCAGCAGCGGCCGGACCCGGTAGATGCCGTAGGTCTTGCCGTTGGTCATCGTGTTCTTGGCGGTCTGCTCGTTGGCCGGCTTCAGGTTCGAGTACTTGTCCAGCTTGCCGGTCAGGTCCCAGAACGCGCCGGCCTCGGCCGCCTTCACGAACGACGGGCCCTTCTCGTTCACCACCATCACGTCGGGGATGTTGTCCGAGGCAAGCGTGACGTTGGACTTGTCGCCGTACTCGGCGTTCGGTACCCAGGTGATCTTGAGCTTCTTGCCGATGAGCTTCTCGACGGCCTGCTGCAGCTCGCCGCTGGGGTCCGGCGCGGTGCCGAACAACGGCGCCATCACCGTCAGCTCGTTACTGGCCGCCTGGCCTTCGTCGCTGTCGCCGCCGCCCGAACACGCAGAGGCGAGCAGTGCCGTCGAGGCTGCGACGGCGACGGCGATACGCCGTCGGGAGAAGATGGTCATGAGTTCCCTTTCAGGTGCAGGCGCGCCTCGTTCTCGGCGAAGAAGCGCAGGCAGAGCCAGGTGTCGATCTGAATCCAGCCGCCACCGGCCAGCACGATCCCGAGCACCGGGAACTTGCCGGACAGGTAGCCGATGGACACCGCGACGAAGAGCAGGACAAGGGACGACGCCGGCCGCGCCAGCGCGACCAACGATGCCTTGGGCAACAACTCGCGGACCCGGAGGTCGTAGTGCACGGCCATCGGGAGCAGGTAGGCGGCGATCACCCCGAGCGCGACCAGCGCGAGCAGGCTGGCCAGCCGGGGGACCGACGCAGTCGCGCCGAGTGACGCGAAGTACAGGTAGTTGCCGACCAGAACCACCGCGGCCGCCACCAGCGGCAGCACGACCAGCTGGCCGCGGCGGAACTCGCGCCGGAACGCGACCCGGAAGGCAGGCAAAGCATGAAACGATTCACCGGAAGACCTGCGTCTGGCCAGCGAATACGCTGCGAGCGTGGCCGGGCCGATACCCAGCGCAACCCCGCCGAGGAGCGTGAAGGCGATCCACAGCGCGTTGAGCTTGATCGCCCAGACGACTTCGTCCGCGGCGTCGTACAGCTTGATCGACCAACCTGGGCTGCTCATCGGGAGCCTTCAGCCGGCCGGCGGTCGGAGATGTGGCGGCAGTGTTTCACGGGTGTCCCTGCCTTGTTTCGGGCGAAAAGTGATGTGACCGTATGGTTGAATCGTCTCAATGTCAAGGCTTCGGAAAGCGTTTGTCAGAGACTGGTCACGAAGACCTGGGGGACTGCTTGAAGTAGCGTCTAGAGCTGGGAAACCCGCAGGTTCGCGTACTCGCCGATCAGCGGCGCCATCTGGCGGAAGCCGAGCTTTCCGCCGGCGAGGGGCTGGTCGTCGTACCACTCGAAGCTTGTGACGTCGTTGATCGCGAAGGAGATGTGGCCGCGGTCGACGGTCAGCCTGAGTTTGTAAGGACCTTGGGCGTCCAGGACCGACGGGAGCGGGTCTGGTCCCTGCGCGACGAGGTGGAAGCCGTAGCTCTTGCGCAGGTTGCAGGTGTGGAACGCGCGCTCGGCCGGCCAGCGGCGGCGGAAGTACGAGACGTGGTAGGTGTCCAGGTCGCCGTGGTGGTACTGCTCGTACGGCCCGGTCCGCGGCCGGAGGTCGAAGAGGTCCTCGCCGGCGCGGCCCTTCGCGTGGAAGAACAGGATGCACAGGCCGGGCTCGCGGATCGGCCAGAAGTCCCACTCCACGACGATGTCGGGCGGGAAGTCCTCCGGGCACCACAGCACCACGTTGGCGTCCTGCCCATGCTCCGGCGGCCGCACACTCTCCAGCCGCAGCCGGCCGAGCGGGAACGAGACGGCGCCCTCGCCTTCTAGGCGGAAGGTTGCCAGGTCTTCGGCTGAGGCGAGCGGGTTTTCGTAGAGTGTGTCAGCGGCGTTTGAAGTCACTCGACTCCCTGACAATCAGATCCGGCTGGAAGATCACCTGCCGATGGCGATGCCGCTCGGCCGCCTCGACCTCCTCCTGCAGCAACTCCATCGCCGACCGCCCGAGCAACTCGGCCGGCTGCCGCACGGACGACAGCGGTACGGCGGCGGCGCGGGCGAAGTCGATGTCGTCGTACCCCACAATCGCCATATCGCGCGGGACCCGCAGTCCGGCAACGGCCATCGCCTGCAGGAATCCCAGCGCCAGCAGGTCGTTCGCGAGGAACGCCGCGGTCGGCCTGCTTTTGGCCGGCATCGCGGCGACCTTCTCGCCGATCGCGCGGCCCTCGACGACGCCCATCACGTCGACCTCGAACTCCTGCAGGTCGACGTGATCGGCCTGCCCGACCACAGTCTTGATGCCGGCCATCCGGTCCGCGACCTGCTGCATGCTGAACGGCCCACCGATGAAGGCGATCCGGCGATGCCCCGACTCGATCAGGTGATTGCCCGCCAGCCGCCCACCCAGCTGGTCGTCGACCGACACCGAGCAGAGGCCGCGGTCCGCCGTACGGTCGACGAGGACGACCGGCGTACCGCGATCGACCAACGCTGTCAGCCGGGGATCGTTGCTGTCGAACGGGGTGATGAGAATGCCGAGGACGCGCTGCTGCTCGAGCTGGTCGAGGTGATGCCCTTCGCGCACCGGGTCGGTCTTGCTGTTGCACAACATCACCACGGTGTCGTGCTCGTACGCCAGCGCCTCGGCGCCTTCGGCGAGATCGGTGAAGAACGGGTTCGCCACGTCGAGCACAACCAGCCCGACCGTCCGGCTCTTGCCCGCGCGCAGGTGCCTGGCCGCCTCGTTGCGCACGAACCCGAGCGCGCTGATGCTGTCCTGCACACGTTGCCTGGTCGCGGGCGCCACGATCCACGGCCGGTTCAGCACGTTGCTCACCGTGCCAACCGAAACCCCCGCGCGGTGCGCGACCTCTTTGATGCTGGGCGTCGCCATCGTCCCTCGAAACCGGTCACACTCCGTCAGAACCCCCAGTCTACCGGCGCCCAATTGAATCGTCTAAATCACCAAGAGGACACCACCTTCGCTGCGAGCTGGCACCGCGCCGCAGCACCTGCCCTGTCAGCCGCCTCCAGCGGCGCGCCCACCGACGTCCCGCACACCACACCGCGCTCGGCGCCCGCACCCGCCGCCACGCAGCTCGGTCACCGCTCCGCGGAGGCTGCTCTCCTAGCCGCCTTCGGCGGCGCGCCCACCGCTTTCCCGCGCACCGCGATCGGCGACCGCGCCGCCTCGCGGGGTTGCGTCGGCGCCTCACGGAGGCGGATATCCCCTGGTGTTGTGGCTTCTCCCTTCGTACTCAAGGGGAGAAGCCAGCGTTCGAGGGGACATCCCCGTCAATTGACGGCGGTGGGTTCCGTCAACTGCTTGTGGCGGGCACAACCTGGTGCCACGGGCAACCTGCTCGGCGGATCCAACCTCCGGCGAGCACGCGGTCACCGCTGCGCGGCGGCTGTCTTGTTGGCCGCCTTCGGCGGGCGCCCGCCGCTGTCCCGCGCACCGCGATCGGCGAGGGGCTGCTCGCGGGGTTGCGTCGGCGCTTCGCGGGGCGGATATCCCCTGGTGTTGCGGCTTCTCCCCTCGCACTCAAGTGGAGAAGCCACCGTTCGAGGGGAAATCCCCGTCAATTGACGACGGCGGGTTCCGTCAGTTGCCCGTGGCAGGCCCAACCTGGTGCCACGGGCAACGTGATCGGCGGACCCAACGTCCGTCAGGCAGAGCGGTCACCGCTGCGCGGCGGCTGATTTGCCGGCCGCCTTCGGCGGCGCGCCCACTGGTGTCCTGCGCACCGCGATCGGCGAGCGCGCCGCCTCGCGGGTTGCGTCGGCGATTCACGGAGGCGGATATCACCTGGCGTTGCGGCTTCTCCCTTCGCACTCAAGGGGAGAAGCCACCCTCCAAGGGGACATCCCCGCCAATTGAGGGCGGCACCTACGGGCTGCTGGCCCCGCGCCTCCGCGCCCGGGTGAGCTTGCCTACTCACGTTGGGGGTTGCCCACTCGAATTTCCAGTGGGCAACCCCTTAGCTCAGGGGGCATCCGGCTGTTGTGGCGGATCTGTGGGTGGGTTGGCATGGCGGGCGAGCGGTGCGGCGGTCTGGCGGGGCCGTGGGTGAGGCTGCGGTGGCGGCGAGACGGGAGGGCGTGCAGTTCGACAGGTGGTGCCGGGCCGCCGGTAGTGCGGTTGAGCGCGGTCGGGTCGGTGTGTACGGCGTCTCGCTGGTGCACTACCTGTCCGTATGTCCCCGGCTCCATGCAACCGGCTGTTCGGATGTCCCCGGCTCCATGCAATCGGTTGGGGGTCGACGGGGATGTGACTGGTGGGTAACATTGGGGGATGAGTGAGGTGCTGGGGTTGTGGGAGCGGTTGCGGGGGGTGCCTGGTGGGGATCGGGTGTTCTCGTGGGGGTTCGCCTGGAAGGCGCCGTACTTTCGGTCGGTTCGGCCTCGGTTCGTGCAGGTGAGTCCTAACTACGCGGCGTTGAGGTTGCCGAAGCGGCGGGCGGTGCAGAACCACATCGGGACCGTGCACGCGATTGCCGTGTGCAACGGGTTGGAGGCGGCGATGGGGGCGTTGGCGGAGGCGACTGTTCCGGGTGGGAAGCGGTGGCTGCCCAAGGGGATGGAGGTTGCGTACCTGGCCAAGTCCACGTCCGATCTCACGTGCTCGGCGGAGACCGATCCGCAGGACTGGACGGCTGGGCCGGATGTGCCGGTGCGGGTGAAGGCGACGCGGGACGACGGCACGGTCGTGGTCGAGGGGACGATCCACCTCTGGGTGACCGACCGGAAGTAGCACGGGCGGGCCAGTGGTCGCGGGGTGGTATTGCTGTCGCTCGGGGGAGCGGTAGGACATAGGGTCGGCGGCGTGAGTGACGCGTTGCGGTTTGTGGACATCGCCGAGGACCAGTTGGACGCGGTGTTGCGGGTGCGGGCCCGGTCGTTCGGGGTGATGGCGGCCGGTGATCGGGAGCAGTGGCTCAAGGACGCGCGGGCGTTCATCAAGGACGGCCGGTACGTCGGTGTGGCCGACGGCGACGAGGTCGTCGCGGCGGCGCGGTTCTGGGACTTCGAGCAGTGGTGGAGCGGTCGGCGCGTGCCCGTGGCGGGTGTTGCGGGAGTCGTCGTGTCGCCGGAGTACCGGGGGCGTGGCGTTGGCAGCAAGCTGATGCGCGGGCTGCTGCAGCGGGCGGCTGACAAGGGGTTCCCGCTGACTGCGCTGTACCCGGCGACCACAGTCATCTACAGGCACCTGGGGTACGAGTTCGGTGGCGGGCGCTACCGGTTCTCGTTCCCCGCGGCCGATCTGCGCGAGCTGGGTGGCAAGGAGGTCGCCGTACGGCGGGCTGGGCCGCAGGACGCGGAGCGGGTCCTGGAGTTGGTGGGGCAGTCGCACGAGCGGCGTCGTACCAGCGGTCCGCTCGTGTGGCCGCTCAACGAGGTCACCGAGTGGCTGGCGGACGAGGACAACTTCGCGTACCTCGCTGAGGACGGGTTCGTGGTCTACAGCTGGTCCGGCTCGGACCTGTGCGTGGACGAGCTCGTGGCCGGCTCCGAGGCCACCGCCCGCGCGCTGTGGGCGACGGTCGGCTCCGGCTCCTCGATTGCGCGGACTGTGCAGGCCTACATCTCGCCGAACGACCCTGTGCATCTCCTGGTCGAGCATGAGGCGGAGAAGGAGGTGCAGCACCAGCGCTGGATGGTGCGGCTCCTCGACGCGCCCGCTGCGATCGCTGCGCGTGGGTACGCGCCCGGTGCGGTTCTGGAGGTCGACCTGCGGGTCGAGGATCCCGACGTACCGGCGAACAGCGGTGACTGGCACCTGTCTATTGCTGACGGTGCCGGTGAGCTCACGTCGACCCAGGCGTCCGGTGACGTGCTGCAGCTCGGCCCGCGCGGGCTGGCTGCCCTCTATGCCGGTACGCCGCTGGCCACGCTGCGCGGGTCTGGTCTCGCCAGAGGTGGAGCCACGACGGCGGATGCGGCGCTCGACGCGGCCTTCGCAAGCGCCACGCCGTACATGCTCGACTACTTCTGATCGCGGTGCGGTTAGGGTTGTCGAACAAACGTTCGGAGGTGGTCCATGCGGGTGCTCGGCGTCGACCCGGGGTTGACTCGCTGCGGCCTCGGCATCGTCGAGGGCTCACCCGGCAAGCCGCCGGCGCTGGTCGCCGTCGGGGTGATCCGGACGCCGGCCGACCTGGACGTGGCCAAGCGGCTGGTCCGGATCGATGCCGAGCTGGAGGAGTGGATCACCGAGCACCGGCCGGACGCGGTCGCGGTGGAGCGGGTGTTCGCGCAGCACAACGTGCGGACGGTGATGGGTACGGCGCAAGCGTCCGGAGTCGCCATGGTCGTGGCGGCACGGCGGGGTCTGCCGGTCGCGTTGCACACGCCGAGTGAGGTGAAGGCGGCGGTCACCGGCTCCGGCCGGGCAGGTAAGGAGCAGGTCACCACGATGGTCACCCGGATCCTCAAGCTGGCCGAGCGCCCGACCCCTGCCGACGCGGCGGACGCGCTGGCGCTGGCGATCTGCCAGGTCTGGCGCGGCGGTACGGCGTCCCGGCTGCAGGAGGCGGCCGGGAGCCGGTCGAACCTCGAAGCGCTGGCCCAGGCACAATCCCGCCTGCAGGTAGCTCGGCTGCGAGCAGCGGTGGCAGCCCAGGAGAGTAAGAGATGAGTACTGCGGTGCCGGGAGGCTGGACATGATCGCGTTTGTGCGGGGGCCGGTGGCGGCGATCGGGGTGGACAGCGCCGTGATCGAGGTCGGGGGCGTGGGGCTGCAGGTGTTCTGTCATCCGGGCACGCTCGCCGGGCTTCGGCCGGGGCAGGAGGCCCGGGTGTCGACCTCGATGGTCGTACGTGAGGACTCGCTGACGTTGTACGGGTTCGCCGACGACGACGAGAAGAGCCTGTTCGAGCTGCTGCAGACCGCGTCCGGTGTCGGACCGAAGCTGGCGCAGGCGGCACTCGCCGTACTGAGTCCTGATCAGTTGCGGCAGGCGGTCGCCACCGAGGATCTGAACATGCTGGTGAAGGTGCCGGGCATCGGGAAGAAGGGCGCCCAGCGGATCGTGCTCGAGCTGAAGGACAAGATCGGTGCGCCGAGCCGGACGGTGACCGGCCGGCCGCTGCAGACCACGGAAGCGTGGCGCGAGCAGGTGCATGCGGGCCTCGTCGGCCTCGGCTGGTCTGCCCGCGACGCGGACGACGCCGTCACCGCTGTGTCGCCGCTTGCCGCCGACAGCCCGAACCCGTCCGTGCCCGACCTGCTCCGCGCCGCGCTGCGCGTGCTTTCCAAGGCATAAGACATTTAAGGCATAGGTATGGAAGACAACGTCCGGCCGCTCGTCTCCGCGGACGCGGTGGATCTCGAGGAACGCAAGATCGAGTCCGCCCTGCGCCCGCGCACCCTGGCCGAGTTCGGCGGCCAGCGCCGCGTGAGCGAGCAACTCGAGCTGGTGCTGCACGCTGCCCGCGGCCGCAACCGCGCTCCGGATCACGTGCTGCTGTCCGGCCCGCCCGGCCTGGGCAAGACCACGCTGGCGATGATCATCGCCAGCGAACTGTCAGCGCCGCTGCGAGTGACCAGCGGCCCAGCGATTCAGCACGCGGGCGACCTGGCTGCGATCCTGTCCGGGCTCAGCGAGGGCGAGGTGCTGTTCCTCGACGAGATCCACCGGATGTCCCGGCCGGCCGAGGAACTGCTCTACATGGCGATGGAGGACTTCCGGGTCGACGTGATCGTCGGCAAGGGGCCGGGCGCGACTGCGATCCCGCTGGAGATCCCGCCGTTCACGCTGGTCGGCGCGACCACCCGGGCCGGGCTGCTGCCGGGGCCGCTGCGGGACCGGTTCGGGTTCACCGGGCACCTGGAGTTCTACGAGGCCTCCGAGCTCGAGAAGATCGTCAACCGGTCGGCCGCGCTGCTCGAGGTCGACATCACCCCCGAGGGTGCGGCCGAGATCGCCTCCAGGTCCCGCGGTACGCCGCGGATCGCCAACCGCCTGCTACGCCGCGTGCGCGACTACGCCGAGGTGCGCGCCGACGGGATCATCACGCTCGCACTGGCGAAGGCGGCGCTGGAGCTGTACGAGGTGGACAAGATGGGCCTGGACCGGCTGGACCGGTCCGTGCTGGACGCTTTGTGCCGCCGCTTCGGCGGCGGTCCGGTGGGCCTGTCGACGCTGGCGGTCGCAGTCGGTGAGGAGCGCGAGACCGTGGAAGAGGTGGCCGAGCCGTTCCTGGTTCGCTCCGGATACCTCGCCCGTACGCCGCGCGGCCGGGTCGCAACACCCGCGGCCTGGCGCCACATCGGCCTCAAGGTCCCCAAGGGCGCAACCTTCGCCGACACCCTTTTCGACACCGACGAGGACTGATCGGGCACGCTCCGGCGGCAGCTTTGACATCACGGGGCTGCGGGGGAGACTGGAGTGGAGTCCTGGTGCTGAGTAACACAAACGTGACCACGTGTCATGACGTAGTTCTTGGTGCTCGGCGTTAGACTCCCCGATGGCCTGTCCTCAGGTCGATCCGCTGCGACCTGCACGCTTGGGCAGAGCGTGCCGGACGCCCCGTACTCCCGATGACGAAGGATTCTGAGTCCCGATGCAACTGATCGCCGTACCAATGGCCTCTTCCGGGGGCGGCTCCGGCTTCACGCTGCTGCTGCCGCTGATCCTGATCGTCGGGATGATCTGGTTCATGAGCCGCACGCAGCGCAAGCAGCGCCAGCGGCAGGCCGACACCGTCGCCGCCCTCACCCCGGGCACCAAGGTGATCACCACCAGCGGCCTGGTCGGCCTCGTCGAGGAGGTCGACGACGAGTACGTGACGCTGGAGATCTCCGAAGGCGTCCTGGTGCAGGTCGTCAAGCCGTCGATCGGCCGGGTCATCCCGGACGAGGACGGCACCGCGGCACAGGCCGAGGCGCCGGCCGCCGAGAAGGCCGATGACAAGGACGAGGCTGCGGACGACGCCGCCGACGAGGCTGTCGAGGAGCCCGCGAAGGACCCGGTCGACGTCCCGGACGCGGGCCGTGACAAGGCCGACAAGGCCGACGGCAAGGTGCAGGACACGCCGAAGCTGCCGCCGACGCACACCGAGAACTGACGCACCCCCTGTTCTAACGGCCTGCGGCGCGCCGACCGGCGTCCACCAGACGATTCGGCGCGCCCAGAAGTACAAAGGTTGAATCTGACGTGGCAACGACGACGACATCCCGCCCCGGGCGGCTACTGATCGTCCTGGGGGTGATCGTGGTCCTGCTGTTCGGGATCATGGGGCTGACCAAGACCTGGAAGCCTAAGCTGGGCCTGGACCTGCGCGGTGGCACCACCATCACGCTGACCGCGAAGTCCCTGGCCGGCGGCGGTTCGGTGACCGCCGACCAGCTGAACGAGGCGAAGAACATCATCTCCCAGCGGGTCAACGGTGCGGGTGTCGCCGAGGCCGACATCACCACCTCCGGGCGGGACCACATCAACGTCGCCGTGCCCGGCGCGAACCAGGACAGCCTGGTGAAGCAGGTCGGCCAGACCGCGTTGCTGTACTTCCGGATCGTGTACGACGCCCAGGCCGCGGCTCCGGTCGCGGCCCCATCGCCGACGCTGACGACCAAGCCCAGTACGACGCCGAAGCCGAGCACCACGGTCAAGCCGAGCACCACCGTCAAGCCGAGTACGACGGTCAAGCCGAGCGCGACGCCGAACGGCCGGGCCTGGAGCAGCGTCCTGGGTCAGGCCGACCCGACGCCCACACCGACGCCGAAGCCCAGCACCCCGGCTCCCAGCACTCCGGCGGCGAGCACTCCGGTCGCGACCCCGTCGACGCCGGCCGCCTCGACCGACCCGCTGCAGTACGTGCCGGACGCGGCCACGCAGACCGCGTTCGCGGCGTACAAGTGCGGTGACGAAGGGCAGACCGACGACCCGAACAAGCCGCTGTTCGCCTGCGACCGCGAGGGCACGTACAAGTACCTGCTCGGTCCGGCGATCCTGAAGGGCACCGACTTGTCGGACGCCAGCGCGGGTATCCCGCAGGGCGGCTTCCAGTGGCAGGTGAACCTGGAGTTCACCGGCGAGGGCGGCGACAAGTTCCTCAAGGCGACGCAGAACATCTCGGCCCGCGGCCAGGGCCAGAACCTGTTCGCGATCGTGCTGGACAGCGAGGTCATCTCCACGCCGAGCGTCGAGAACCCGATCCCGGGTGGCCAGGCGCAGATCACCGGCACCTTCACCGAGGCCGAGGCGCGCGACCTGGCGAACGTCCTGAAGTACGGCGCGCTGCCGGTCTCGTTCGACATCTCCTCGGTCGAGACGGTGTCGCCGCAGCTCGGTGGCGACCAGCTGTCCGCGGGCATCTGGGCCGGTATCGCCGGTCTGGGCCTGGTCGTGCTGTTCTCGTTCCTGTACTACCGGGGCCTGGGCATCGTCGTGGTGGCGTCGCTGGGCGTGGCCGCCGTACTGACGTACGCGTCGGTCGTGCTGCTGGGGAGGGCGATCGGGTTCACGCTGACCCTGGCCGGTATCGCCGGTCTGATCGTGGCCATCGGTATCACCGCGGACTCGTTCGTCATCTACTTCGAACGACTACGTGACGAAGTCCGCGAGGGCCGCAGTCTGAGGTCGTCGGTCGAGACCGGCTGGGCGCGGGCCAAGCACACGATCATCGCGGCCGACTCGATCTCGCTGCTCGCCGCGGTGGTGCTGTACATCCTGGCGATCGGCAGCGTGCGTGGCTTCGCGTTCACGCTCGGCCTGACCACGCTGATCGACCTGCTCGTGGTGTTCATCTTCACCAAGCCGCTCGTGACGCTGCTGGCCCGGACCGACTTCTTCGGCCACGGTCACAAGCTGTCCGGCCTGGATCCGGAGCATCTCGGCGTGGAGCGGTTGCCCGGCCAGATGAAGCCGTCGGCGCGTCCGGCCAAGCGGCCGTCGACGCCGAAGCCGGTGGGAGGGGAGGTCTGATGTCGAAGCTCGGACAACTCGGCGCCAAGCTGCACCGCGGTGAGGTCTCCTACGACTTCATCGGCAAGCGCAAGCTCTGGTTCGGTGTCTCCCTGGTGCTGATCGCGATCTCGCTGATCGGCCTGTTCACCCGCGGCCTCGCGCTCGGCATCGAGTTCAAGGGCGGTGTCGAGTACCAGACCAACGTCAAGGTCACCGACAACACGGTCCAGGACTTCACCGACGCGGTGAAGGCGACCAACGCCCAGGACCTCGGCGACCCGGTCGTCACCACCATCGGCGCCGACAAGGTGCGGGTGCAGACCAAGCCGCTGGCGCAGGACGACATCACCAAGGTCCGGGCGGCGATCGCCGCCGAGGCCGGGGTCGCGGTCGAGCAGGTGACGTCGCAGCAGATCGGCGCCTCCTGGGGCCAGCAGATCGCGAACAAGGCGATCATCGCGCTGATCGTGTTCATCGGCCTGGTGTTCCTGGTGATCTGGGCCTACTTCCGAGAACCCAAGGCCTCGATGGCCGCGATCATCGCATTGCTGCACGACGTGCTGATCACGGTCGGCGTGTACGCGCTGATCGGGTTCGACGTCACGCCCGCCACGGTGATCGGCGTCCTGACGATCCTCGGGTACTCGCTCTACGACACCGTCGTGGTGTTCGACAAGGTGCGCGAGAACACCCGCGGGATCACCGGCTCGAACCGCTACACCTACTCCGACGCGACCAACCTGGCCGTCAACCAGACCGTCGTACGGTCGATCAACACGACGCTGATCGCGTTGCTGCCGGTCGGGTCGATCCTCGTGGTCGGCACCGTCGTACTGGGGACCGGGCCGCTGAAGGACCTGTCGCTGGCGCTGTTCGTCGGTATCGCCGTCGGCGCGTACTCCTCGGTGTTCATCGCGCCGGCGCTGCTGGCGGCCTTCAAGGAGCGCGAGCCGGGCATGCAGGCGCTGAACCGCCGGGTCACCGCCAAGCGGGCCTCGGCCGCCGCGACGCCGGCCCCGGCCCCGGCCACCGCCGGTGCGGCGGTGGCGGTGGGAGCCGGGAGTGCTGCCAAGCCTTCCAGGCCGCAGGACAAGCCTTCGGGTACGGCGCCGGTGGCGTCGCCCCGGCCGATGAAGGCGTCCGGGCACAACCGGCCGCAGCCGTCGCGCAAGCCGCGATCGAAGCGCGGTAAGTGATGCGGTCGCTCGAGCAGGTGCTGAAAGACGGGATCCGGGACATCCTGGACTACCCGCAGCCGGGGGTGGTGTTCAAGGACATCACCCCGCTGCTGGCCGACCACAGCGGCTTCGCCCAGGTGGTCGAGGCGCTGGCTGCGTCCGGCAAGGACGACGACGGCAACCCGATCGTCGACAAGGTGGTCGGGATCGAGGCGCGCGGGTTCATCCTCGCCGCCCCGGTCGCGCTAGCCCTCGGCGCCGGGTTCGTGCCCGTGCGCAAGAAGGGGAAGCTGCCGGCCGCGACGTACGAGGAGTCGTACGCCCTGGAGTACGGCGAGGCGACCATCGAGGTCCACCAGGACGCCTTCCAGCCCGGTGACCGGGTGCTCGTCATCGACGACGTCCTGGCCACCGGCGGGACGGTCGAGGCCTGCCTGCGGCTGATCCGCCGCTGCGAGGCCGAGGTGACCGGTACGACGGTCCTGCTGGAGCTCTCCTTCCTGCCCGGACGCGAGCGGCTGGCCGGTGAGCAGCTCAGCGCGCTCGTCACGGTCTGACCCGAATTCGGGCAAACTCTCCGCCACGACACGCTCACCCGGCGTGTTGTCCACAGGGCGTTTCAACGAGCCTGGGGCGTTCCCCCTAGACTGGTGGTCTGTCGGCGGAGGGACACAAACGTGGGCGAAGACCCGGCGATGACGTCAGCGGTACCGAACGTAGTACCGCAGGAGCCCCCGCGCGCCCCGGTGCGCCCGGCTCCGTCCCCGCCGCCTGTCGCCCAGCCGCCCCGGATCGCTCCCGCCCGGGTCCGCGCCCGGCTGGCCCGCCTGGGCGGCACCCGGCACCCAAACCGGGCGCCGATGCTCGAGCCGCTGTTCCGGGTGGTCCGGGCCACCCACCCGAAGGCCGACCTCGGCATGATCGAGCGCGCCTACCGGACCGCGGAGAAGTACCACACCGGCCAGCTCCGCAAGAGCGGTGACGCCTACATCACGCACCCGCTCGCGGTCGCCACCATCCTGGCCGAGCTCGGTATGACCGCGCCGACCCTGTGCGCCGCGCTGCTCCACGACACCGTCGAGGACACGCCGTACACGGTCGAGGAGCTGACCCGCGACTTCGGCGAAGAGATCGCCATGCTGGTCGACGGCGTCACCAAGCTGGACAAGGTCAAGTACGGCGAGTCCGCGCAGGCCGAGACGATCCGCAAGATGGTCGTCGCGATGGCCAAGGACATCCGGGTGCTGGTGATCAAGCTCGCCGACCGGCTGCACAACATGCGCACCCTGGGCTTCCTGCGGCAGGAGAAGCAGGAGCGGATCGCCCGCGAGACGCTGGAGATCTACGCCCCGCTGGCGCACCGGCTCGGTATGAACACGATCAAGTGGGAGCTCGAGGACCTGTCCTTCTCGACCCTGCACCCGAAGGTGTACGACGAGATCGTCCGGCTGGTCGCCGAGCGCGCGCCGTCGCGCGACGAGTACCTCGCCTCGGTGATCGACCAGGTGCACGAGGACCTGCGCGCGGCCAAGGTGAAGGCCACCGTCACCGGCCGGCCGAAGCACTACTACTCGATCTACCAGAAGATGATCGTCCGCGGCCGCGAGTTCGGCGACATCTACGACCTGGTCGGCATCCGGGTCCTGGTCGAGTCGGTCCGGGACTGTTACGCCGCCCTCGGCATCCTGCACGCGCGCTGGAACCCGGTCCCCGGCCGGTTCAAGGACTACATCGCGATGCCGAAGTTCAACATGTACCAGTCGCTGCACACCACCGTGATCGGCCCGCAGGGCAAGCCGGTGGAGCTGCAGATCCGGTCCTTCTCGATGCACCGCCGCGCGGAGTACGGCATCGCCGCGCACTGGAAGTACAAGGAGGACCCGACCACCGCCGCGCCGGAGGCCGCCGGGCCGCCCACCACCGAGATCGGTGGGCCGAACGAGATGCCCTGGGTCCGGCAGCTGGTCGACTGGCAGCGGGAGACCTCCGACCCGTCGGAGTTCCTGGACTCGCTGCGGTTCGAGATCAACAACTCCGAGGTGTACGTCTTCACCCCGCGCGGTGACGTGATGTCGCTGCCGGCCGGGTCGTCACCGGTCGACTTCGCGTACGCGATCCACACCGAGGTCGGGCACCGCTGCATCGGCGCCCGGGTGAACGGCCGGCTCGTCCCGCTCGAGAGCACGCTCGAGAACGGTGACGTCGTCGAGGTCTTCACCTCGAAGGCGCAGGGCGCGGGACCGTCGCGCGACTGGCTCTCGTTCGTGAAGAGCCCGCGGGCGCGGAACAAGATCAAGCACTGGTTCTCCAAGGAGCGCCGCGACGAGGCGATCGAGCACGGCAAGGACGCGATCGCCAAGCAGCTCCGCAAGGAGGGCCTGCCGCTGCAGCGCCTGCTCTCGCACGAGACCCTGACCGCGGTCGCGAACTCGCTGCGCTACCCGGACGTGACCGGTCTGTACGCCGCCGTCGGCGAGAGCCACGTGAGCGCGCAAGCCGTCGTACGGCGCCTCATCGAGACGTATGGCGGTGAGGAAGGCGCGGCCGAGGACCTCTCCGAGGGCGTGCGGCTGCCGGCCTCGAAGGAGCGGCGGAAGCGGTCGGCCCGCGGCGACGCCGGTGTCATCGTCAAGGGCGCGACGGACGTGCTGTCGAAGCTGGCCCGGTGCTGCACGCCGGTGCCGGGTGACGAGATCATCGGCTGGATCACGCGCGGTGCCGGTGTCTCCGTGCACCGCGCCGACTGTGCGAACGTCGAGAACCTGCAGACCCAGCCGGAGCGCATCGTCGAGGTCGAGTGGGCCCCGACGGCGCAGTCGGTGTTCCTGGTCGCGATCCAGGTCGAGGCGTTGGATCGGGCGCGGCTGTTGTCGGACATCACGCGGGTGCTCTCCGACTACCACGTGAACATCCTGTCGGCAGCGTTGACCACGACCCGCGACCGGATCGCCAAGTCCCGCTTCACTTTCGAGATGGGTGACCCGACGCACCTCGGTCACGTGCTCAAGGCGGTCCGTTCGGTCGAGGGTGTCTTCGACGTCTACCGCGTCACGCAGTAGATGCCGTAGGCAACCGGCTTACCCGAGGCTCTTGCGGCGGATGCGGAGTGTGTAGTTAAGGCCTTGGCGTTCGCCGTCGGCTCCGAAGCGGACCGACGTACTCACGCCGCCAGTGGTCGCGACGTCCCACCCGAGTTGCTCACGTGCCTGCCGGGCAAAGGCCTTCAGGTCCTTGATCTCGCATCCGCAGTCCAGCGTGGTGTCCACGAACACGTACGACGCCGCCGAGTGCTGGTCGTCCGGACTCAGTTGCCAGCTGATCCGGTGCTCGTGGTCCTGCAGGCCCGTACGGACCGGGTCGTGCTGGATGCCGAGCGCCTTCTCGTAGTCGTCGATGTCGTCGATCAGGAACAGGTCGCTGCGGTACTTCCCGGGCCAGACGGCGTACAACCGGCTCTCACCCGCCCGCACCCGCCCCGCGGCCCATCCGGCGGCGGCGACTGCACCGACCCGTCGGCTGCGACCTCCAGGTAGCAGATGGTCGACAGCTCGTACGGGAAGTCCGGCGAGTGACTGGCGTAGCGCACGCCGCCAGCCTATTCACCACCGCCGCGGCAACCGCGGATGCTGGCACAAGAAACTCCCCACCGCGAGCTCCAACGCCGGATAAGCCCCCCACAGATCAGTCCGCCGAACCGAGATGATGCGCCACCCAAGCGCCTCAAGCTCACCCCGCCGCCGCTCGTCCCGCACCTCAGCCCTCCGCCCGGAGTGCCACGCATCGCTGTCGTACTCGAGCTCCAACCGACGCCCGTCGACCGGGCGCTTCGGGTAGCCCAGGTCCAGTCGGTAGGTGCTGCTAGGTCCGGTGACGCGGACTTGGAGATCTGGTACGCCGAAGCCGGCATCGATCAACCGGAGTCGCAGCCAGGACTCACCGGGGGAGGCTGCGCGACGGTCGGCGTACCGGAGGATGTCCTGGCTCTGTGAGTAGCCCGGCCGTCCCTCATAGGCAGCCGACGCGGCGCGGAGCGCCCAGCGATCGGCCTTGCCGGCGTGCAGGAACGCGTCGACCGCGGAGAGCGCGAACGGCCGGGGGAGACGCATCGCCAACTCCACCGCCGTGGCCAGCGGGCTGGTCAGCCGCAGATCGCCGATCTCGACGGTGTCGACAGGCTCCCGCGTCCAGTGCGCGCCGACGAGCTCGTCAGGTCCGAGCGCGGTCGTGTCGAGGCCGTGCGCCCAAGCAGCCGTCTTCCCACAGGCCACCGCGTCCTGCGGGATCGCCAGGCTCGCCGCCGCGACCCGCAGGTCGTACGAGTCAGGCACCCGGACGTCGACGTACACGCCTTTCATCACCTGGCGGATCTCGCCGCGCGCCAACAGCCACGCCCTGCTGCGCGTTATCCACAGCCCTTGGGGTCAGCTGAAGTCGGAGAGGGCGTTTTGGGCTTGGGTTAGCCATTCTCGGCGGGCGGCTATGGCTTCGCGGGCTTCGGTGGCTTTGCGGGTGTTGCCTTGGGACTCGGCCTTCGCGGCCTGCTTCTCCAGGTCGGCGATGAGGGACTGGAGTTGCTTGACCGTGGCTTCGGCGCGGGCGCGGGCTTCGGGGTTGCTGCGGTTCCAGACCTCGTCCTCGGCGGCCTTGACGGCTTGCTCGACGGCGCGCAGGCGGGAGTCGATCGCCCGCATCGAGTCGCGCGGGACCTTGCCTATCTGGTCCCAGCGGTCGAGCAGTTCGCGGAGTTGCTCGCGGGCCGCCTTGGCGTCCTCGACCGGCAGGATCGCCTCGATCTCGACGAGCAGGGCTTCCTTGGCCTGCAGGTTCTCGACCTGCTCGGCGTTCTCCTCGGCCTGTACGGCGTCCCGCGCGCCGAAGAACGTGTCCTGGGCGGCCCGGAAGCGCGCCCACAGCTTGTCGTCGACCTCGCGCGGCGCCGGGCCGGCGGCCTTCCACTGCCGCATCAGGTCGCGGAAGCGCCCGGACGTCGGGCCCCAGTCGGTGGACGAGGCAAGCGTCTCCGCCTCGGCCGCCAGCCGCTCCTTCACCACAGCCGCTTCCTCACGCTTGGAGGACAGCTCGGCGAAGTGCTGCTTGCGATGCCGGGTGTACGTCGTGCGCGCGGAGGAGAACCGGTGCCACAGTTCGTCGTCGCTGGACTTGTCCAGCCGCGGTAGCGCCTTCCACTCCTCCAGCAGCTCGCGCAGCCGGGTGACGCCGTGCCGCCAGTCGGTGCCAGCGGCGATCGTCTCGGCCTCGGTGGCGATCTTGGTCTTGGCGGAGCGTGCCTCCTCGACCTTGGCGGCGCGCTCGGCCTTGCGCTTCTCGCGCTGCTGTGCGACCAGCGGGGTGAGCGCATCGAGCCGGGCCCGGAGCCCGTCGAGGTCGCCGACCGCCTGGGCCTCCTCGAGCGTGCCGGCCACCTTCTTCACCGCGGCGCGGGCGTCGTCGGGTGACACGGTGCCGGCCTGGACGCGCTTCTCCAGCAGGTCCACCTCGAAGGCCAGTGCGTCGTACCGCCGGGTGTAGAAGGCGAGGGCCTCCTCCGGGTTCGCGTCCGGCCACTGGCCGACCGCCCGTTCACCGTCCTTGGTCCGTACGAAGACCGTTCCGTCCTCGGCTACCCGGCCCCAGCTCTCTCCGGCCACAACTCGCCCCTTCCGGCGGTATGCACTGCGCTCGTGCCCATTCTGGTCAGTCCCTGGTCCAACCGCGCGAACAGGGCCTGCGTGGGCGCGTCGAGCCGCTGTCTCGACGCTTATCCCTGAACAATCACAAACTCCACGCTGGGACGCAACGGTGTTGAGTCACAATCCGGTTCGTTCTCCGCGTGCCGGCACCGGTAGCCTTGGGTGGTCCCGAACCGTTCCAGGAAGGTCAGTCGTGCTCATCGCCGGGTTCCCCGCGGGGTCGTGGGGTACGAACTGCTACGTCGTCGCCACCGGCCAGGGCGCGGAATGTCTCGTCATCGACCCGGGTCAGGACGCGACCGCCGGGGTCGAGCAGGTGGTCCGGGAGAACAAGCTGAAGCCGGTCGCCGTGCTGCTCACCCACGGTCACGTCGACCACATGTTTTCCGTACTCCCGGTCTGCGGGGCGTACGACGCGACCGCCTGGATCCACCCGGACGACCGGTACCTGCTGAGCGACCCGCTGGCCGGGATCAGCCCGGAGTCCGCCCGGATGCTGCTCGGCGGCAACCACGAGTTCGCCGAGCCGGACGACGTCGCCGAACTCAAGGACGGCCTGAGCCTGGAGCTGGCCGGCCTCACCTTCACCGTCGACCACACCCCAGGCCACACCCGGGGGTCGGTCACGTTCACCACGCCGTACGACGGGCCGGAAGAGGCGCCCGCGGTTCTGTTCTCCGGTGACGTGTTGTTCGCCGGGTCGATCGGCCGGACGGATCTGCCTGGGGGCGACCATCCGGCGATGCTGCATACGTTGGCCACCAAGATCCTGCCGATGCGCGACGAGATCGTCGTCCTGCCGGGTCATGGTGGCCAGACAACGATCGGCCGGGAGAAGGCGACCAACCCCTACTTGCAGGACCTGGAGATACCCGAATCATGAGCAAGGCCAAATCGTGAGCAAACTCAGCCCGCTGAGTGGGTTCCCCGAATTCCTTCCGCAGGACCGGATCGTCGAGCAGAAGTTCCTCGACGTGATCCGGGAGACCTTCGAGCTGCACGGCTTCGCGTCGATCGAGACCCGCGCGGTCGAGCCGGTCGAGCGGCTGTCCAACCAGGGCGAGGACGCCGACAAGGAGATCTACGGCGTCCGGCGGCTGGCCGCGGACAGCGACGAGGACGCGGCGCTCGGCCTGCACTTCGACCTGACCGTGCCGTTCGCCCGCTACGTGCTGGAGCACAGCGGCAAGCTGGTGTTCCCGTTCCGCCGCTACCAGATCCAGAAGGTGTGGCGGGGTGAGCGCCCGCAGGAGGGCCGCTACCGCGAGTTCACCCAGGCCGACATCGACATCGTCGACAGCGGCGAGCTGCCGTTCCACTACGAGGTGGAGCTGCCGCTGGTGATCGCTGACGCGTTCCGCAAGCTGCCGATCCCGGCGTTCCGGATCCAGGTGAACACCCGGCAGATCCCGGAGGGCTTCTACCGCGGGCTCGGTATCGAGGACGTCACCGGTGTGCTGCGGATCGTCGACAAGCTGGACAAGATCGGCCCGGACAAGGTGACCGACCTGCTGACCGGCGGGCCCGGCCTGTCCCCGGAGACGGCCAAGCAGGTGCTGCGGCTGGCGGAGATCGCCACCACGGACGCCTCGTTCGCCGACCAGGTCCGGGCGCTCGGGGTCCAGCACGAGCTGCTCGACGAGGGCCTCGAGCGGCTGACTCAGATCATGACTGCCGCCAACGAGCACGCGCCGGGCCTGCTGCTGGCCGACCTCAAGATCGCCCGCGGCCTGGACTACTACACCGGCACCGTCTACGAGACCCAGCTGATCGGCGACGAGTCGTACGGCTCGATCTGCTCTGGTGGCCGGTACGACTCGCTCGCCTCCGACGGCAAGACGACATACCCGGGGGTCGGGATCTCGATCGGTGTGTCCCGGCTCGTGCACCGGTTGCTCGGCAAGGGCCTGGTGGCCGGCTCGCGTCGTACGCCGACCGCCGTGCTGGTCGCGCTGAACGCCGAGGAGGACCGGGCCGAGGCCATGCGGACGGCGGCGCAGCTGCGCGGCCGGGGGATTCCGGTGGAGGTGGCGCCGGCGGCGGCGAAGTTCGGGAAGCAGATCCGGTTCGCGGACCGGCGCGGCATCCCGTTCGTGTGGTTCAGCACCGAGAACGGCCCCGAGGTGAAGGACATCCGCAGCGGCGAGCAGGTGCCCGCCGATCCCGCCTCCTGGACGCCGCCCGCCACAGACTTGCTACCCCGTATCGAGACATCTCAGGAGAACCAGTGATCCGTACCCATTCCGCAGGCTCGTTGCGCGCCGAGCACACCGGGCAGACCGTCACCCTGGCCGGCTGGGTGGCGCGGCGGCGTGATCACGGCGGCGTGGCGTTCATCGACCTGCGCGACTCCAGCGGCACCGTCCAGGTGGTCATCCGGGACGAGGAGGTCGCGCACCCGCTGCGGGCCGAGTTCTGCCTGAAGATCACCGGCGAGGTGAACGCGCGGCCGGAGGGCAACGCGAACCCGAACCTGCCGACCGGCGAGATCGAGGTGATCGCCTCCGACGTCGAGGTGCTGAGCTCGGCCGACCCGCTGCCGTTCCCGGTCGAGGAGCACCACGCGACGCCGGTGAACGAAGAGGTCCGGCTGAAGTACCGGTACCTCGACCTGCGCCGGCAGGGCCCGGGATCCGCGCTGCGGCTGCGCAGCCAGGTGAACAAGGCGGCGCGCGACGTACTGGCGAACCATGACTTCGTCGAGATCGAGACGCCGACGCTGACCAAGTCGACGCCGGAAGGCGCGCGGGACTTCCTGGTCCCGGCCCGCCTGCAGCCGGGCTCGTGGTACGCGCTGCCGCAGTCGCCGCAGCTGTTCAAGCAGCTGCTGATGGTGGCCGGGATGGAGCGCTACTACCAGATCGCCCGCTGCTACCGCGACGAGGACTTCCGCGCCGACCGGCAGCCGGAGTTCACCCAGCTCGACATCGAGATGAGCTTCGTCGACCAGGACGACGTGATCGCGCTGTCCGAGGAGATCCTGGCCGCGCTCTGGAAGCTCGTCGGGTACGACGTCCAGACGCCGATCCCCCGGATGACGTATGCCGAGGCGATGGCGCGGTTCGGCAGCGACAAGCCGGATCTGCGGATGGGCCTCGAGTTGGTCGAGTGCACTGAGTACTTCAAGGACACCCCGTTCCGCGTGTTCCAGGCGCCGTACGTCGGTGCCGTCGTGATGCCCGGTGGTGCGGACCAGCCGCGCAAGCAGCTGGATGCGTGGCAGGACTGGGCGAAGCAGCGTGGTGCGCGCGGGCTGGCGTACGTGCTGGTCGGCCAGGACGGCGAGCTCGGCGGTCCGGTCGCGAAGAACCTCTCCGAGGAGGAGCGCGCCGGGATCGCCGACCACGTCGGCGCGAAGCCGGGCGACTGCATCTTCTTCGCCGCCGGCCCGGTGAAGTCGTCGCGGGCGCTGCTCGGCGCGGCCCGGCTGGAGATCGGCCGCCGCGGCGGGCTGATCGACGAGTCGGCCTGGTCGTTCGTGTGGGTCGTCGACGCGCCGCTGTTCGAGCCGGCCGACGAGGCGACCGCCGCGGGTGACGTCGCGGTCGGTTCCGGCGCCTGGACCGCCGTACACCACGCTTTCACGTCGCCGAAGCCGGACTCGCTGGACACGTTCGACACCGACCCGGGGTCGGCGCTGGCCTACGCGTACGACATCGTCTGCAACGGCAACGAGATCGGCGGCGGGTCGATCCGTATCCACCGCGAGGACGTGCAGAAGCGCGTGTTCGCGGTGATGGGCCTGACCGACGAGGAGGCGAGCGAGAAGTTCGGCTTCCTGCTCGACGCGTTCAAGTTCGGCGCGCCGCCGCACGGCGGGATCGCGTTCGGGTGGGACCGGATCACCGCGCTGCTGGCCGGGACCGAGTCGATCCGCGACGTGATCGCGTTCCCGAAGTCCGGTGGCGGGTTCGACCCGCTGACGGCCGCGCCGGCGCCGATCACCGCGGCCCAGCGCAAGGAGGCCGGTGTCGACGCGAAGCCGGAGAAGAAGGCCGACGCCGCGCAGTAGGCAAGCCGATGTCCCCTTGAGCAACGGCGCCTGACGCTGGGAAAGTGACGATGCCGTTCGCGCCGCACCGGATTTCGGTTCACACCGAGAGGTCCGGCGCGGTCCGCGTGGTGGTCAGCTCATCCAGGACCCGGTCGGCGTGCTCGCGGACGGCGACGAAGTCGGCGGGCTGGAAGATGGCGGCCTGGGCGTCCTTCATCAGCAGGTTCACGTGACCGACGACGAGGCGCCGGCCGGTGTCGTCGACGCAGAACTGACCGGTGCTGTGCAGGACCCGGAGCTGTGCCCGGACGACACGCGGTTCGGCTTTGCCATAACGCCGTACCTGACCACACGCGAGGTCGAGGTAGTACGCGAGATCTCGCCCGGGTACGACGACCCGCAGTACGCCGGCCTGGTCGCGAAGGAACTGGCTGCCGAGCTCACGCTTGGCCAGCGCGGCGAGCACGACGGACAGGTGCTCGATCGCCTGGATCGAGGTGTAGGGGTCGTTGATCGCCGCCGATAGCGCCTTGACCGCGATGTCGGCGAGCTGCCGGACCCCGAACGCGACGTCCTGCTCGGCGGTCCGCTCGAAGCCGATCCGAATGGAATCCCGCGCCGCCGCCGCGAGCCGGTCGACGGCAGGTGGCGGCCCGGGCCGGTCCGTCCACACCCGCACGAGCGCTGCGCCGGCGACGACATGCTCGCCGACCATGCGCGTCACCGACGCCGTCACGCCGGTGGCGGTCGCGGCGGCGAGCAGCGACTCGGGGTGGATGGTCTGCAGGTAGCCGGAGCTATGCGCGGGGATGTCGATCGCCCACTCGGGCGGTGCCGGGCGCGGCTCGGTGGTGACTCCCACCGTCGGCAGGTCCCGGTCGATGACGTTCAGTGTCGTGCGCTCGACCTTGCGCATGACCTCGTCGATCTGGATCGAATGGGTCAGGTGGTGCAGGAAGAACACCAGCATCAGCAGGCTGATGAACAGCAGCACCAGTGCAACGGTGACCGCGAGCCGTGGGTACTCGTCCGTCCGTTCGCCGGCCTGGACGCCGACCGTGTAGAGGCCGGCGCTGGCGTAGGTGAAGGTCGCGACGAAGACGCTCAGCACGAACTGGTTGGCCCGGTCGCGCAGGAAGTTGCGCAGCAGCCGGGGCGAGAACTGGGTCGAGGCGAGCTGGAGCGCCACCACGGTGAGGCCGAGGACCAGCGCGATCACGGTCGCCATCGTGCTGGCGATCGCGATCAGCAGGGTCCGGGCGTCGTCCGCCGTACCCTGGAACAGGAAGCGGTCCCGCCACGAACCGGGCTCGATCTCGACGAAGGTCAGGGCCGAGCCGGTGACGAGGGCGAGCACGACGGCCACCGACGGCATCGCCCAGAGGGCTCCGCGCAGGTACTCGCTCGCCGCATCCCGCCGCACACCGGCCACCCCCTCCCTGTGGTCAGGGTCGCGCCACCCGCGGGCGTCGGTCAACGGTAGGCGTGCAGATCGTCGTACCGTCGACGGTCTAGGCTCGGGGTGTGGCAGGCGGCGTACCGGTGGAGTTGCTGGCGCATCTGCGGCGTGCGCGGGATGTTGCTGACCGCAACTATGCGGAGCCGCTCGACCTGGCCGGGCTGGCGGCCGCGGCCGGGGTGTCGAAGTACCACTTCCTGCGCTGCTTCGCGGCCGAGTACGGCGAGACGCCGATGCAGTACGTGACCCGGCGGCGGATCGAGCGGGCCAGCGACCTGCTCCGGGCCACCAACCTGACCGTGACCGAGGTGTGCGGCCTGGTCGGGTACAGCAGTCTGGGGTCGTTCTCGCAGCGGTTCACCGAGTTGCTCGGGATGAACCCGTCGGAGTACCAGCGGACCCAGTCCGGCGCCCGGATCCCCGGCTGCTTCGTGTTCATGCTCGGGCTGAAGTCCGCAATTCCGGAGAAGCCAGAGGCGGGCGCCGCGCCCTACCGTCGTACCGAGAGCAACGACGAGGAGGAACCATGATCACCAACATCAGCCTGATGAGCGTGTTCGTCACCGACATCGACGAGGCGAAGGAGTTCTACACCGAGAAGCTCGGGTTCGCGGCCGGGAGCGACGTCAAGCTGCCCGACTACCGCTGGTGCACCGTCTACCACCCGGATCACCCGGAACTGCACCTGCAACTCGCGCTGCCCGGACCACCCCTGGACGAGGAGGCCGTCGCGGCCGTCCGGCGCATGATGGCGAAGGGCACGATGCACGGGTTCGGCATCGCGACCGACGACTGCCGCAAGACGTTCCAGGAACTCGTCGCCAAGGGCGTCGAGTACATCCAGGAGCCGAGCGAACGCCCGTACGGCGTGGAGGCGGTGCTGAGGGACAACTCCGGCAACTGGCTGGTCCTGGTCGAGCAGAAGCTGTACACCGCGGAGGACTTCGCCTGATCCGGCTCGTCAGGAGCGGCCTCGGCGAGGTCGGTTTGCGTAGCGGATCAGGTTGTCCTGCAGTAGCCGTCCCGACCTTGGTCAGGCCGAGTACCAACTGTGGGGAGTGGAGGGTCACGGTCGGTTGTGGTGTCCGGTTGTTCGCGGCGCAAGTGGTCGGGCATGGTGACCGGATGGACATCACGGTGGATCCGGTCGGGATCACCCCGCCGTACGAACAGGTGCGGTCGCAGATCGAAGGTCTCATCCGGGCAGGCGAGCTGGCGAAGGGGACCCGGCTGCCTACGGTGCGGCAGCTGTCACTGGACCTCGGGCTGGCGGTGAACACGGTGGCGCGGGCGTACAAGGAGCTCGAGGCGGATCGCCTGGTGGAAACCCGCGGACGGAACGGGACCTTCGTCCTCGCCGAACGCAGCCAGGTAGACGACGCGGCCACCCACCAGGCCGCCGTCGCCCTCGCGCTAGCCGCCCGCCGGGCGGGTCTATCCTTCGCCGAGACAACCGAAATCCTTCACCAGGCCTGGTAGTCCCCCCACGCGTGCTACGCAGCCGCACCTACGTCGCGGCCGCTCCGCGCGCTCCCACCCGCCCTCCCGGCTTATCGCCGGTGCATCCTTGCCTGGCCGCCGCCGGCGGGTTTGCGGGCTGCCGCCCGGGGTGCGGTGCAGTCGCCCCGCGGTGTGCGGGCTGTCGCCCAGCGGTCGTGCGGGCTGTCGCCCGGAGTGCCGTGCTGTCGCCCGGGGTGTGGTGCTGTCGCGCCGCGGGTGTGCGGGGCTGTCGCCCGGGGTTTAGGCACGTAGTGCGCGTGGGTTGATGTCCGGGCGGGCGTTGTCGGCAGCCGGTGGGTGTCATCCCAGGGTGACTGTTCAGATGCGCGAGTTGAATCGGGGGCTTGGACAGGTACTGGTGGGCTGGTACCTGGTATCTCCTGTCCGCACCCACCAGTGGGTGTCCCACGCCCCGAGCGCCACCACGGATCACGGCGAGTACGACAGGCGACAGCCGAACGACCGTGGGCCAACAGACCGACGGCGGGCGGTAGCCCGCAGGTGGACGGCGGCAGCCGTCACACCCGCGGGGCGACAGCACCGCATACACGCGGAGCGGCAGCACCGCGAACCGCCGGCGGTAGCCAGGCAAGGGATGCACCGGCGGTAGCCGGGGGGCGGGTGGGAGCGCGCGGAGCGGACGCGACGGAGGAGCGGCTGCGTAGCACGCGTGGGGTGGACCACGCGTCGGACGGACCCCCTGCATCGGAAACGATTCCAGATTGGTTGGGGCAACGTTGTAATGAGCTATGTACAGGGAGTCCTGACGTTGCTACTGTCCGGCTGATTTGACATCGATGTCAGCGACAGGGGAGTGGTCACGATGGTCTCGAGACGAACGTTCCTGGCGGGTAGCGGCGCGGTGGCGGCGGGTGGGTTCGGGGTGGTTCAGCCCCTTTCCGCCGCCGCGGCCGACAACGCTGCCAATGCTTCGGCCCAAGCGGCGGCAGACCGCTGGTTGCCTGCCTTCGCCAAGCCGGGGCGGTTGCACTACGGCGACGTCAGCAAGCTCAGCGGGGGCGACCAGACCCTGCTGACCACCTTGCAGGGCGTCGTCAACCGCACGAAGCCTGAGCTGTACTTCCTGTTCAACCCGGGCGGCCCGGACGGTCCCGATGCCAAGTGGCTCGCGGACATGAAGCTGCCGACCACCCGGTACGACGATCCGCTCGACCTGGTGGCGAAGTACCGGAGCCGGATCAAGGGCGCGATCGTTCACGATCCCGCCGTAGCGGACTCGATCAACGTCGCCACGACGCTGGCCGGGCTGGAGAACGCGGTCGTGGCGACCGCGGAGCAGGCGCAGGCGCACGGGCTGCGGATCGTGAAGGACCTGCGTGGGGTCTTCGACGGCGACCGGGTGAAGACCTATCGCTGGCAGCTGGACAACCTGTTCCCGCGGTGCAACCAGAAGCTGCTCACCGGTCTGCCGCCGACGATGGTGGTGCAGGTCGAGGACGTGCAGTGGCAGGAGATCGCCCGCGAGACCCGGCAGATCCGGGACTCGTCGAACCGTGGGACGTACGACCTGGACGTCTCGGCGAAGCTCGGCCCGGACGGGGTGTTCGTCCGGTTCGGGGACTCGTTCGGCGACGACGGCTGGGGCGCCTCGGTGCTCGGGGTGACGGTGAAGGCGAACGGGACCGAGATCGCGCGGTTCCTGCCGAACACGCCGGAGGAGGCGCCGTACCTGTTCGAGGCCGCGAACTCGTCGATCGGTGGCGAGGGCAACCGGTTCGCCGACGGCGGGAACTACTGGATTTACCGCTTCGCCCCGCCGGCCGGTACGACGAGCCTCGTGGTGACGGTGGAGATGTGGAACCAGTACGTCGTGTCCGCGACCGACACCGCGCCGACCCGGATCGAGCCGTTCCCGTTCTTCCGCGACTACGTGGTGGCCACCAAGGCCCTGGTGAGCTGGCTGCCGCCGAACGGTCCGACCGGCGACCTGCTGACCGAGCACTTCGACAAGGTCGGGCCGACCGCGCCGTACGCGGGCTGGTTCTCGAACGACGTCGCGGGGGAGTGGAGCGGTGTCGACCTGGCGTCGCAGGGCGGCTCGCCGGTGATCCCTGCGGACTTCTACATGAACGGCACCGTGCACTCCGGCTTCGTCGCGCCGATCTCGGACAAGGTCCGGCCGGTACGGCGGTTGCAGCCGAAGAACAAGGTGTACGTCACGCTGACCTTCGGCGAGGGCGACAACGTGCAGTACTGCCAGCGGCGGATGCGCGACATGTGGGACGACCCGCGGCGTGGTGAGGCGATGGTCAACTGGACGATCAGCCCGCTGCTCGCCGAGATCGGCCCGGGGCTGTTCAGCTACTTCCAGCGGACCGCGACCTCCAACGACCTGCTGATCTGCGGGCCGTCCGGCGCCGGCTACAGCTACCCGGGGTCGTGGCCGGCCGACCAGCTGACGGCGTACCTCAAGTTGTCCGGGTCGTTCATGCGCCGTACCGGCATGGACCTCGTCTACGCCTACAACCACCGGGATGCGAACGGCTGGGTCGCGTTCCCGGAGGAGATCGCCCAGGGGTACAACGACCACACCCCGCTGCAGGGCATCGTCCAGTCGTGGGAGGGCGGCGACCTGCTGGTCAAGCGCGGCGGCCTGCCGATCATCGGGAACTTCGGCGCACCCGGGAAGGCCGCTGAGTACAAGGCGGCCCTGGACGCGAAGATCGCCGACTGGGACGGCGCGAGCCCGGCCTTCATCGCCTGCGGTATCAACGCGTGGGGCTGGACGCCGTCGGACATCGCCGACCTGGCTCCGCTGCTGACGGACCCGTACGAGCTGGTGCTCGGCAACACCTTCTTCGACCTGCTCAACCAGGTTCTGTAGGGAGCCACGCTCCGGCGGGCGGTCCGCCAGCGCCCGCCGGAGCGTGGATTCACCGGAACAGGTCCGCCCAATGGAGTAGGGCGGCCGCCCGGCGGGGGAGCCGGACGGCCGCTGGGGTGGGGGTCTGGGTTACCAGCGGTGGGCGACGTCCACCACGAGGCGGGTGTTCGAGCCCGGGCCGGCGAGCGTGAAGACGCGGAACGGAAGGCGGGCGCGAACGCCGAGACCGATGGTGGTCTGGCCTTCGAAGCTGCCGCCGTACGCGACCTGGCGGAAGGTGCTGTAGCCGGCCACGTTGGTCAGCTCGCGCTTGTTCGCGGGGCGGTACGTCTGCTGGCCGGCCAGTGTGTGGGCGGGCGCGCGGACGATGATCTGGAGCTTCGCGCCGCCGCGGAGCGGTACGACGAAGCCGGAGCCGTCCTGGGTGACGTTGCTGACGTAGCGGACGTCGTACCCGGCGGCGCGGCCGCGGAGGTCGACGACCAGCCGGTCGAAGCAGGCGTGCCGGCCGGTGCGCACGTTGGTGATCGGCGCGGAGGTCATCCGGCTGTTGGTCTCGGGCAGCGAGCCCCAGCCCTTCGGGCATGCGGTGGTGGTGCTGGTCGAGGCGGCGCTGGTGGAGACGGTGCGGGGGGCGGAGGTGGAGCCGGTGACGGCCGGTGCGGCGATCGCTGCGGCGGGGATCGCCATGATGGCGAGGGCGGCGACGATCGTCTTGCGCGAGATGTGGTGGATGTTCATGATGTCCCCCCTTTCAGGACAAACGGTTAGACGCCGCTGTTCACCAGTTGGTTGACTGCGGACATGACGCCTGCCGAGTTGCTCGAGGTCTTCCATCGCCGGATCCGGTTGCCGGACGCCGACGCCATTCCCGGCTGGAAGACCGAGCATGTCGGCCTGGTGCATCGCTCGTACGTCGAAGGGCCCGACGGCGCCGGGTTCGTCGAGTCGCCGCGCGGCCTCGGCGACGACCCGGACGCGGTGATCGCGGCCGAGGTCGCGTTCTTCCGTGACCGTGGGTTGCCGTTCGAGTGGAAGACGTACGCGTACGACGAACCCGCCGACCTCGGCGACCGGCTGGTCCGGGCCGGGTTCACCCCGGACGATCCGGAGACCCTGATCCTCGGCGAGGTGGACCGGATCCTGGAGCGGCCGTCCGCGCTGCCGTCGAAGGTGCGGCTGCGGGAGGCCGACGGCCCGGCCGACTACCACCGGATCGCCGTACTGATGGACACGCTGTGGCACAACGGGCTGGAGCGGATCGAGGAGCGGCTGTCCGGCGAGGCCCGGATGTTCCCGGACCGGCTGTCGGTGTACCTGGTCGAGGACGCGCTGAAGGGGCCGGACGGGCCGGCGGTGTCGGCCGCGTGGGTCCGGTTCCACCCCGGGACGGGGTTCGCGAGCCTGTGGGGTGGCGGCACGCTGCCGGAGTGGCGGCGACAGGGTCTGTACGGCGCTCTGCTGGTCCATCGGGCCCAGTTGGCGAAGGAACGCGGGTACGAGTTCCTCCGCGTGGACGCGTCCGAGGACTCCCGTCCGATCCTCCAGAAACTGGGCCTGCACGCCGTCACCACGACCACGCCGTACAACTGGACCCCCTGATACGCCTACCTGCATTACGGAACGACACGCCGAGGCTGTACGTTGCCGAATCATGGCTCTGAAGATCGCTTCCCGCTTCCGCCGGCTGCTGCAGCGCCCCGGCTCGATCGACCTCGGCCCGTACGAGCGGCTCACCCAGCTGGTCGGCGAGGCGGAGGAGTCGGTGCAGTCCCTGACCGACGAAGAGCTCACCGAGGCGGTGGGCGAGCTGCGCACCACCGGCGGGCTGCACGAGGACGAGCAGATCGAGTTCCTCGCCCTGGGCCGGGAGGCCGGTCACCGCGCGATCGGTGAGCGGGCCTTCGACGGCCAGGTCGTCGGCGCGCTGGCGATGCTGCAGGGCCGGGTCGTGGAGATGGCGACCGGTGAGGGCAAGACGCTGGCCGGCGCGATCGCCGCGGCCGGGTACGCGATCGGCGGCCGCAAGGTCCAGGTGCTCGCCGTCAACGACTACCTGGCGCGCCGCGACGCGGAGTGGATGGGCCCGGTGTACGAGCTGCTCGGCGTGAGCGTGTCGCACGTCGGCCAGGCATCCACACCGGAGGAGCGCCGGGAGGCGTACCAGGCGGAGGTCTGCTACGTCCCGGTCAGCGAGGTCGGGTTCGACGTACTGCGGGACCGGCTGGTGACCGACGTGGCCGACCGGGTCACGGTCGAGCCGGACGTGGCGCTGGTCGACGAGGCCGACTCGGTGCTGATCGACGAGGCCCGGGTGCCGCTGGTGCTCGCGGGTGCGACCCGGACCGAGGCGCTGGACGACGACGTCGTACAGCTGGTCCGGACGCTGCGTGCCGGTGTGGACTACGAGATCGACGGCGACGGCCGGACGGTCGCGCTGACCGACAAGGGCACGGACAAGGTCGAGGACACGCTCGGCGGGATCAACCTGTACGAGGACGACAACCTCGACCGGCTCACCCAGATCAACGTCGCGCTGCACGCCGAGGTGCTGCTGCGCAAGGACGTCGACTACCTGGTCCGCGACGGCAAGGTCAGCCTGATCAACAACAACCGCGGCCGGATAGCGAAGCTGCAGCGCTGGCCCGACGGCCTGCAGGCGGCGGTCGAGGCCAAGGAGGCCGTGCCGGTCAGCGACTCCGGCGAGGTGCTGGACAGCATCACCGTGCAGGCGCTGGTCAAGGGCTACAAGACGCTGTGCGGCATGACCGGTACGGCGGTCGTCGTCGGTGAGTCGCTGCAGGAGTTCTACGACGTCGAGGTGGCCGTCGTACCCCCGAACAAGCCGAACGTCCGCAAGGACGACCCGGACCGGCTCTACCTGACCGTCGAGCAGAAGAACACGGCGCTGGTCGAGCACATCGCCGAGGTGCACGAGACCGGGCGGCCGATCCTGATCGGGACGCACAGCGTGGAGGAGTCCGAGCAGCTGAGCGACCGGCTCGAGGCGGCCGAGATCCCGCACGTCGTGCTGAACGCGAAGAACGACGCCGAGGAGGCCGGCATCATCGCCGAGGCCGGTGTGCCGGGAACGGTGACCGTGTCGACGCAGATGGCCGGTCGCGGTACGGACATCCGGCTGGGTGGGCGCGACGAGTCGCACGACAAGGAGAAGGCGCTCGAGCTGGGCGGTCTGTACGTGATCGGGACCGGTCTGCACGCGTCGCGGCGGCTGGACGACCAGCTGCGTGGACGGGCCGGGCGGCAGGGTGACCCGGGTGGGTCTCTGTTCTTCGCGAGCCTGGCCGACGAGCTGGTGACCCGGTACTCCGTTTCCTCGGGGCTGCGGCCGCATCCGGACGACTCCGGGCGGCTGACCGACCGCAAGTCGATCGGTGTGCTCGAGCACGCACAGCGGGTCGCGGACGGTGCGAACGCCGAGCTGCACCGGACGACGTGGCAGTACCACCGGCTGACCGGCCAGCAGCGGGCGATCCTGCTCGACACCCGCGAGAAGGTGCTGACCGAGGACCTCGCGGCGACCGAGCTGGCCGAGAAGGCCAAGGAGCGGTACGACGAACTCGTCGAGGAGCTCGGTGAGGACGTGGTGAAGGACGCCGTACGGCGGATCGCCCTGCACCACCTGGACCGGCGGTGGACCGACCACCTGGCGTACCTGGCCGACCTGCGGGAGGGCATCCACCTGCGGTCGCTGTCCGGCGGCATCGTGCACCTGAAGCCGATCGACGAGTTCAACAAGTCCGCGATCGCGTCGTTCGACACCCTGATCGCCGACGCCTGGGCCGACGCCGTCGAGACCTTCAAGACCGCCGAGATCACCGCCGAGGGTCTGGACGAGGAGGCGAGCGGCGTCCCCCGCCCGATCGCCACCTGGACCTACCTCGTCAACGACAACCCCTTCGGCACCGAGGCCGACCGGATCCTCGGCCGCCTCCGCAACGCCATCAAGCCGGAGTCGGTGGCCGAGTTCGAGGAGATCCTGCCCGAGGAGTTCGACGAGGACGACCTCCCGGAGGAGCTCCGCGAGGCCGACGACGAGGACCTCCCCGAGGAACTCCGCGAGGCCGACGACGAGGAAGACCCGAAGGACAGCAAGAAATAACTGTCTGTAGGGCTAGGTAGGCTCTCACCTGTGAGTGAAGGCTTGTTCGAGATCCCGGGAGCTCCTGCGCCTGCTCGGGGCGGCGGGAGCTTGGCCGACATGGACCACACGGCTGCGCCGTTGGCTGTGCGGATGCGGCCTCGGAGCCTTGACGAGCTGGTGGGGCAGCAGCATCTGCTGGCGCCTGGGTCACCGCTGCGACGGCTGGTCGAGGGGGACCAGCCGATGTCGTTGCTCCTCTGGGGGCCGCCGGGAACCGGGAAGACGACGATCGCGGCGGTGGTCTCGCATCAGACCAACCGCAAGTTCGTGGAGTTGTCGGCGGTCACCGCGGGGGTGAAGGACGTCCGGCAGGTGATCGACGCCGCGCGAAGGGATCTGGCGCGGGCGGCGGGGACGGTCGAGACAGTGCTGTTCATCGACGAGGTGCACCGGTTCACGAAGGCTCAGCAGGACGCGTTGCTCCCCGGCGTGGAGAACCGCTGGGTGACCCTGGTCGCGGCCACCACCGAGAACCCGTTCTTCTCGGTGATCTCACCGCTCCTGTCCCGATCACTCCTGCTCACCCTCGAGTCGCTGACCGACGACGACATCGCCGTACTGCTGGACCGGGCGCTGGCCGACGAGCGCGGGCTGAACGGCGAGTTCGAGCTTGCGCAGGACGCCCGCGACCATTTGCTCCGGATGGCCGGGGGAGATGCCCGGCGGGCGTTGACCTACCTGGAGGCCGCGGCCGGTGGCGCGCGGGCGAAGGAAGCCGAAGTCATCGACCTGAAGACACTCGAGACGGCGGTGGACCGGGCCGCGGTGCGGTACGACCGGGCCGGCGACCAGCACTACGACGTCGCGTCGGCGTTGATCAAGTCGATCCGCGGGTCCGACGTGGACGCCGCGATGCACTACCTGGCCCGGATGATCGAGGCCGGCGAGGACCCGCGGTTCATCGCCCGCCGCCTGGTGATCTCGGCGAGCGAGGACATCGGCATGGGCGATCCGACCGCGCTCGGCGTCGCGGTCGCCGCAGCCGAGGCGGTCCAGCTGATCGGCATGCCGGAGGCCCGGATCAACCTGGCCCAGGCGGTCGTCGCCCTCGCGCTCGCCCCGAAGTCCAACGCGGTGATCATGGCCGTCGACGCCGCGATCGCCGACGTGAAGGCGGGCAAGGTCGGCCCGGTGCCGCCCCACCTGCGCGACGCGCACTACGCCGGCGCGAAGAAGATCGGCCACGGCTCGTCGTACCAGTACTCGCACAACGACCCGCGCGGCGTCGTCCCGCAGCAGTACGCGCCGGACGTGATCGACGGCACCGACTACTACAACCCGACCCGCCGCGGCGGCGAGGCGGCGTACGCGGACCGGGTCGCGAACATCCGCAAGATCCTCCGGGACCGCAAATGAGCCGCACGACCGACCACGTCGACGCCTTCAACCAGGCCGTCAGCACCGGCGACTGGGACACCTTCGCCGCCCGCTTCGCCCCCGACGCCACCATGACCTTCGTGAACGTCCCAGCCGGCCCCTTCCACGGCCGGGAAGCCATTGCCGAGGCGTACCGGGCCACTCCACCCACCGAGACCATGAGTCTGGTCGAAGAGGTCGGCGACTTCGCCCGTTTCCGTTGGTCCGGAGGTGGGACCGGCACCATGCGCCTGGTTTGGACACCTAACGGGACGGTTCGGACACTCACTGTCAGCTTCGACTGACGGATGGAGGGCCCACGCTTGCGTGGTCGGCTGCGGTGGGTAGGCTGCGAGTCGGCCTGGGGGTGAAAGGTAGCGTTTTGAGGCACTTCAACCCGCCCCCTGGTTGGCCCGAACCGCCGAACGCGCGCTGGCGGCCACCGAAAAGCTGGAAACCCGATGACGACTGGCCGAAGCCTCCGGCCGGCTGGTCCTTCTGGGTCGACGAGAACGGCGTACCGGTCCGCGGCCCCGTCGGCCGGTACGGCGGCCCACCGGTGCTCAAAATGGGTGCGCTCGCAGCCGTCGTGATCACGCTGGTCGGCCTGTTGCTCGTCGTACCGTACAACGCGCGCGAGTCGGCGACCACGACGCCGAGCCTGGCAGCGCCCGAGAGCAGCACTCCGTCCGAGACGACTGATCCCGGCGACCCCGCGGGTGCCTCGCCGAGCCTGGTCGGAGTGCCGCCCCGGGAGCTCACGAGCCAGTCTCCGAGCCAGTCGCCGAGCCAGAGCACCTCACCTGCCCCCGGCCCGGCGACGAGCTGGTTCCCGCCGGCCCAGCCCGCGAATAGGCCGGCCACGCTGAGCCCACCGTGGTCGCCGACGAAGGCGGCCGCCACCCCGAACTCCCCGGCCCAGCCGTCGACGCAGCCCTCCACCGAGCCGTTCTCTCAACCCCCGTCGACACAGCCACCGTCGACGATCCAGCCGTCGACACCGCCCAGCAGCACCGTCCCGGGGCCGACCACCACAACCCAGCCGTCGACCACGCCAAGTACGACCCAGACGACTCCTCCGGCCACCACACCGACGGTGGTTTACAAGAACTGCGCTGAGGTTCGCGCCGCAGGTAAGGCACCTCTGTACCGCGGGGACCCGGGCTACACCCCGGCCCTGGACCGCAACGGCGACGGCATAGCCTGCGAGCGCGGCAACCCCTGACTGTCGGCCCCTGAGCTAGAGCCGAAGGTCACTGTCATGCGTGCCCCCAGCGCGCTCCCCTGAGAACATCAGCATTCGGCGCTGGGGGAGCCCCGAAGTATTGGGGGAGTCATCATGACCATCAGTCGACGCCGCCTGTTCCAAGCCGGAGCAGGACTGGCGATTCCGGTTGCGTTCGGTCCGGCCGCCCGCGCGACCGCCGCCGTCCCGGCCGGACTCACGATGTTCACCGAACAACTGCCGACGCTCGCCGACCTGGGTGTCATCGACGCCACCGGGGGCGGCAGCGCGACGATCCGGATGGTGAACGCCGTCCACCGGTTCCACGGCGCGCTGGGTCCGGCGGACACCTTCGCGTACCGGACGTCGGCCGGTGCACAGTCCTATCTCGGTCCGGTGATCGTGGCCCGCCGCGACGTTCCGTTCGACCTCACCGTCCGCAACGAGCTGGGCGCTCACCCGCTCGCCTTCGCGATCGACGACGAGCTGGTCGAGCAGGCCGTCGAGGAGGGCTTGGTGGCGGCCGGCACGAACGACGCGGTGGCGCCACGGGCCGCGGTCCACCTGCACGGCGGCAACACCCGGCCGGAGTTCGACGGGGGACCGCTCGACGTGTTCCTGCCGGGCACCGAGTTCGTCTACTCGTACGAGAACAGGCAGGAGTCGGCCGGGCTCTGGTACCACGACCACGCGCTGGCGATCACCCGCCTGAACGTGTACGCCGGGCTGGCCAGTGGTTACCTCATTCGGGACGACAACGATCCGGGCGACGGCAGCCGGTTGCCGGCGCCGCCGTACGAGGTGCCGCTGGTGATCCAGGACCGGATGTTCACCCAGGAAGGGACGCTCGCGTACCCGGCGAACCAGAACCCGACCACGCCACGGCCGTGGGCGCCCGAGTTCTTCGGTGACGTCGCGACCGTCAACGGCAAGGTCTGGCCGAACCTCGACGTGGCCAAGGGCAAGTACCGCTTCCGGGTCTACAACGGTTCGAACGCCCGCTTCTACCTGCTGAAGTTCATGATCGGCGCAAACGCGCACAACTTCCATCAGATCGGTACCGACGGTGGCCTGCTGGACGCCCCGGTGCAGATGAACAAGCTGACGCTCGGTCCGGGGGAGCGAGCCGACCTGGTGGTCGACTTCGCCGGGCTGCCGACCGGCGCCGCCGTCATCCTCACGAACAACGCCCGGACGCCGTTCCCCGACGGGCCGCAGGCCACACGGCGCGGCGGGGCGCCGCTGCCGCAGATCATGCGATTCACGGTGACCGGTGCGAGCGGCTACACAGCTCCGCTGCCGGCCACGTTGCGTTCGGTCCCGCTCACGAGGCTGGCGGGACAGCCGGTCGCGGCCACCCGGACGATGTCGCTGGTCGAGATCCTCGACGCGGCCGGGGCACCGCTCACCGCACTGCTCAACAACCGCTCCTTCGCCTCCGTCGACTACCGGGGCGTGCCGGTCGGCCAGGACACGCTCGAGGTCTGGGAACTGGCGAACACGACGGGTGACGCGCATCCGATCCACCTGCACTTCACCCAGTTCCAGGTGCTCAACCGGCAACGATTCGCAGTCAGCCAGTACACCGAGGCCGCGTACGGCGTGGACCCGCTCGAACCCGGGACGGGGCTCTACCTGCCGCCGTCGGTCACGCCGTACCTGGTCGGCGGCGCCGCACCGCCGCCGGCGAACGAGCGCGGCTGGAAGGACACCGTCGCGGCGATGCCCGGTGAGGTCACCCGCATCCTGGTCCCGTTCGGAGCGAACGCCGCCGGCGGTGCGCCGCTGGCGATCGGCGCGTCCTACACCGGCGAATACGTCTGGCACTGCCACATCCTCGAGCACGAGGACAACGACATGATGCAGCGCTACGTCATCGCCTGAACACGGACGAATTCCGGTCCCCGGGGCTGGCCGGCCCCGGGGACCGGCACGCGTGCGGCGACGCAGGATCGCCGGTTTGGTGGGGGACTGTGATCTGAGGGATGGTGTCCTGGAGCGGACTGAGGTATGGCCGCGCGATAAGGTCGGGCGGTCCACGAGGTCGCAACGGAAGGTGGATCGTTTCCCATGAGCGTCGGTGAAGTCGCGGGGCTGATAGCCGCCTGCGCGCTGCTCATCCTGGTGGGCCTGCTGGCCTATCCGATCCTGAAGCTGGGCAAGGTCTTCGACGAGACCCGCATCATGGTCAAGGGCGTCTCCGACTCGAGCATCCCGTTGCTCGGCGAGGTGACCACCACCGTGTCCACCACGAACGCGCAGCTGGCCAAGGTCGACACCATCACCGACAACGCGACCACGGTGACCACGAACGCGGCGGCGCTGATGTCGCTGTTCTCGGCGACCGCCGGCGGCCCGCTGGTGAAGGCCGCGGCGTTCACGTACGGCGTCCGCAAGGCGCTCGGCGACAGCCAGCGCAAGGACGTCACCCGGCGAGTGAAGGATGAGATGAAGGCCGAGCGCAAGGCACGGAAGCGAGGTGATGTCGGATGAAGCGGATCTTCTGGCTGATCGTCGGCATCGCGGTCGGCGTGTACGCCGTGACCCGGTTGAAGAAGCGCGCCCAGGTGCTCGCCCCGGAGAGCCTGCAGGAGTCCGCGGCCAAGGTGGCCGCCGCGATCCGGCACTTCGGCGACGAGGTGCGCGAGGGCATGGCCGAACGGGAGACCGAGTTGCGGGACGCGCTCGGCATCGACACAAACACAGACACGCGTGAGGACTACCGGTAACACCCATGGAAACCAGTGAGATCAGGCGGCGGTTCCTGCAGTACTTCGAGGACCGCGGCCACACCGTGGTGCCGAGTGCGCCGCTGCCGTCGCCGGACCCGAACCTGCTGTTCAACGTGGCCGGCATGGCCCAGTTCGTGCCGTACTTCGTCGGCCAGCAGACGCCGCCCTACCCGCGCGCGACCAGTGTGCAGAAGTGCGTCCGCACCCTCGACATCGACGAGGTCGGCAAGACCACCCGGCACGGCACGTTCTTCCAGATGAACGGCAACTTCTCCTTCGGCGACTACTTCAAGGAGAAGGCGATCGAGTACGCCTGGGACCTGGTCACCCGGCCCCAGCACGACGGCGGCTACGGCTTCGACGAGTCGGTGCTGTACGCGTCGGTGTACTACGAGGACGACGAGGCGATCGACCTGTGGAAGCGGGTCGCCGGCCTGCCCGACGACCGGATCGTCCGACTCGGCATGAGGGACAATTTCTGGTCGATGGGCATCCCCGGCCCGTGCGGCCCGTGCTCGGAGATCCTGATCGACCGCGGCCCGGAGTTCGGCGCCGACCGGGACTGGGAGGCGGGCGACCGCTACCTGGAGTTCTGGAACCTGGTCTTCATGCAGAACATCCGCGGTGAGGGTGGCGGCAAGGAGGGCTACCCGATCCTCGGCGAGCTGCCGAAGAAGAACATCGACACCGGTCTCGGCCTGGAGCGGGTGGCCTACCTGCTGCAGGGCGTCGACAACATGTACGAGATCGACGAGATCTACCCGGTGATCGAGAAGGCGTCGGAGCTGAGCGGCCGCAAGTACGGCGCCGACCACACCGACGACGTGCGGTTCCGGGTGGTCGCCGACCACGTCCGCAGCGCGCTGATGCTGATCGGCGACGGCGTGAACCCGGGCAACGAGCAGGGCGGCTACGTGCTGCGCCGGCTGCTCCGCCGGGCCATCCGCTCGATGCGGCTGCTCGGCTACGAGGACCCGAGCCTGGTCGAGCTGCTCCCGGTCAGCCTGGAGCAGATGAAGAAGTCGTACCCGGAGCTGGAGCCCGACTTCGGCCGGATCAGCCAGGTCGCGTACGCCGAGGAGGAGGCGTTCCGCCGGACCCTCACCGCCGGGACCAGCATCTTCGACATCGCGGTCCGCGAGACCAAGGCCGGCGGCGCGCACCAACTGGAGGGCGCGAAGGCGTTCCAGCTGCACGACACCTACGGCTTCCCGATCGACCTGACCGTCGAGATGGCCGCCGAGCAGGGCCTGAACGTGGACACCGAGGGCTTCAAGGCGCTGATGAAGGAACAGCGCGAGCGGGCCAAGGCCGACGCGCGGGCCAAGAAGGCCGGTCACGCGGACACCTCGGGTTACCGGGAGCTGCGCGAGAAGGGCGTTACCGAGTTCACCGGCTACCAGGAGCTGGCGACCGACTCGCAGGTCCGCGGGGTGCTGCGGGAGGGCGTGGTCGCACCGGCCGCCGAGCAGGGCGAGACCGTCGAGGTGGTGCTGGAGAAGACGCCGTTCTACGCGGAGTCCGGTGGCCAGATCGCCGACGAGGGCCTGATCGTCGCCGACGGCGTGAAGCTGAAGGTTCTCGACGTACAGCGGCCGGTCAAGGGCCTGATCGTGCACAAGGTCGAGGTCGTCGAGGGCGTCCTGACGCCGGGCCTGGACGTGCACGCCGAGGTTGACCACGAGTGGCGCGTATCGGCATGCCAGGCGCACTCCGGCACGCACGTCGTGCACGCGGCGCTGCGGCAGGTGCTCGGCCCGAACGCGTTGCAGAGCGGTTCGTACAACAAGCCCGGCTACCTGCGGCTCGACTTCGCCTGGTCGTCGGCGCTGGACCAGGCGACCCGGTCCGAGATCGAAGAGGTCGCGAACCTCGCCGTCCGCCAGGACCTGCCGGTCTCGGCGCAGTACATGACGCTGCCGGAGGCCCGGGACTGGGGCGCGCTGGCGCTGTTCGGCGAGACGTACGACGAGCAGGTGCGGGTCGTGGAGATCGGCGGCCCCTGGTCGCGTGAGCTCTGTGGTGGCACGCACGTGAAGCACTCGTCCCAGGTCGGTGCGCTGACCGTCACCGGTGAGTCGTCCGTCGGCGCCGGTGTTCGCCGGCTCGAGGCGTTCGTCGGCATGGAGGCGCTCCGCTACCTCGGCAAGGAGCGCGCGCTGGTCCGGCTGCTGAGCGAGAACCTCAAGGCCCGTCCGGAGGAGCTGCCCGCGAAGGTGGCCGACTTGGCCGAGCGGCTGCGGGTCGCGGAGAAGGAGCTCGAGCGGGTCCGCGCCGGCCAGGTGCTGGCGGCCGCCGCCGAGCTGTCCGCGAACCCGAAGGACGTCTTCGGGGTCCAGTACGTCGGTCATCGCGCCCCCGACGGCGTGAACGGCGGGGACCTGCGGAAGCTGGCCCTCGACGTCCGCGGCCGGATGGCGGCCGACAAGCCGGCCGTGGTCGCCGTACTGAGCGTGAACGACGGCAAGCCCGGTGTGGTGATCGCGCTGAACGACACCGCGCGCGAGTGGCGGCTGAAGGCCGGTGACCTGGTCCGGGTCGCGGCCGAGAAGCTGGGCGGCCGCGGTGGCGGCAAGGACGACGTCGCGCAGGGTGGCGGCACCGACCCGGCCGGCGCCGACGACGCGCTGTCCGCGGTCGAGCACACCATCGGCCAGCTCGTGACGGGTTGATGCGTTCCTGATGAGATCTGGTGTGCGGCTCGCGCTCGACATCGGCGACGTCCGGATCGGCGTCGCCAGCAGCGATCCGCACGGAATCCTGGCCACCCCGGTGGAGACGATCCGCCGGGGCCCCGGCGATCTGGATAGGATCGCGGCACTCGCCGCCGAACTCGAGGCGGTCGAGATCGTGGTCGGCCTGCCGCGCTCGCTGTCCGGGGGCGAAGGCCCGGCCGCGGTGAAGATCCGGGAAACGGCGGAGCTGGTGCGGGCTAAGGTGCAGGAGGGCAACTCGGGGACGGCGGTGCGCCTGGTGGACGAGCGGTTCACCACGGTCACGGCCGAGCGGATGCTGCGGGAACGGGGAAAGAAGGGCTCCAAGCGGCGGGCCGTGGTCGACCAGGCCGCGGCGGTCGTGATTCTGCAACACGCTCTCGACGTGGAGCGCGAGACTGGGAACCCACCCGGGAGGCCCCTGTGAACAGAACACCGGTGGAAGACGACGTGACGGACGGCGACGATCTGGGCGCCGGCCTCGGGCTCCGTGCCGAGAGCCGGGTCGACCGCCGCGCGAACCGCCGCAAGGCGCGGGCCCGGCGCGGGTTCGGCTGCTTCGCCGGCCTGATCTCGCTGGTGGTCGTCGGCGCGCTGGTGGCCGGGGCCGTGATCGGCTTCGGTAAGGGCCGGGACGCGCTGGAGCAGATGTTCGCCGCCCCCGACTTCCAGGGCGCCGGCACCGGCTCGGTGGTGGTCGAGATCACCCAGGGGCAGAGCGCCCAGGCGATCGCGGACACGCTGGAGAAGAAGGGCGTGGTGAAGAGCGCCAAGGCGTTCGAGCGGGCGGCCCGGGACGACCCGCGCTCGCGCCAGCTCCAGGCCGGCACCTACACGCTGCACAAGGAGATGTCGGCCAAGGCCGCGCTCGAGCTGATGCTGGACACCGGCAAGTCGATCCTGGTCACCCGGATCGGGTTCCGGGCCGGCCTGACCAAGGCCGAGGTCAGCGACACGCTGCAGAAGTCGCCGAAGCTGAAGCTGCCCGCCGGCGCCGCCGCGACCGCGCTGTCGAAGCCGGCCGCGCTGGGCCTGCCGTCGTACGCGAACAACAACGCCGAGGGCTTCCTGTACCCGGGCACGTACGACGTGTCGAAGGGCGCGACGGCGTACACGATCATCAAGATGATGACGCAGAAGTACGCGACGACCGCGGCCGAGCTGGACCTGGTGGGGACCGCGAAACGCAAGAAGCTGGACCCGTACCAGGCGGTGATCGTGGCCAGCATCATCGGCGCCGAGACCAACCGCCCGCAGGACTACGCCAAGGTGTCCCGGGTGATCTACAACCGGATGCGGATCGGCATGCGGCTGCAGATGGACTCGACGATCCACTACGTGGTCGGCCGGGACGGCGGCGTGTTCACCACGCCCGAGCAGCGCGACATGGACTCGCCGTACAACACCTACAAGGTCAAGGGCCTGCCGCCGACGCCGATCAACTCGCCGACCAAGGACACGCTGCGAGCCGCGCTCAACCCTGCCCAGGGATCCTGGCTGTACTTCACCCTGGTCAACCTGGACACCGGTGAGACGGCGTTCGCCAGTACGTCGGACGAGCACGAGGCAAACGTGAAGAAGCTGCAGGCGTGGTGCCAGTCCCACAAGGGCCGGTGCTGATGACCCGTTGCGCCGTTCTCGGGTCGCCGATCGCGCACTCGTTGTCGCCGGCGATGCATCGGGCTGCGTATGCGGCACTCGGGCTCGACTGGCAGTACGACGCTTTCGAGGTCGGCGAGGACGAGTTGCGCGGGTTCGTCGCCTCGCTCGGGGACGACGTCCGTGGGTTGTCGCTGACGATGCCGCTGAAGCGGGTCGCGCTGGACCTGGTGGACACCGTCGACCCGGTCGCGGAGCTGATCGGCGCGGCGAACACGATGCTGTTCGAGCCGGACGGATCCCGGTCGGCCCACAACACCGACGTACCCGGGCTGGTGAACGCCTTCGCCGAGCGCGGGATCACCGCCGCTGACTCGGCCGTCGTGCTGGGCGGTGGGGCGACCGCCGCGTCCACGCTGGCGGCGTTGCGTGGCCTGAAGGTCAGCGAGGTGACCGTCGTCGTCCGGGACGTCTCCAGGGCCGAGCGGCTGCTGGACCTGGCCGCCGAGCTGGGGCTGAAGACCTCGGTCGCGGACTTCTCGCAGGTCGAGCAGATCGGCGGGTTCGACCTGTGCATCTCGACACTGCCCGGCGGTGCCGTCGACCCGTGGGCCGAGCACTTCGCCGGGGTCGCGCCGGTGGTGTTCGACGTGGCGTACCACCCGTGGCCGACCGGGCTCGCGATCGCCGCGCACCGAATCGGTACAGAGCTGTTGAACGGCCTTGATCTCCTCGTGCATCAGGCGACCCTCCAGGTGGAGATGATGACCGGTAGGTCGCCGGCGCCCCTGGCGGCCATGAGGACCGCCGCCCGTGAGGAGCTCGACGATCGTGGGCCAGTTTGACCGCCGGACACTGCTGAGGGCAGGTGCTGTCGTCACCGCCGGAGCGCTGACCAGCGGAAGGCGGCGGCCGTCGTCCGCGGCGGGCAGAAGTTCGCGCAGTCGGCGCCGATCACGTCCTGGGGCAACTGCACATCGATGCCCGCAGCAACGGAACGCTGTCGATCCACGTGCTCGGCATCTCCACTACCGGCAACGCGGCGGCCGCGGCCGCGCAGCTGGAGTCGTTCGTCGGCTCGAAGGCGTCGACGCGGTCGATCACGGTGAAGACGCACATGGAGGCGGTCCGGTACCTCGGCGCCTGGCGGTCGGCGCTCGGGGTCATCCAGTGGTACTCGTCCGCACAGGGCCGGACCGCGCAGACCTTCATCACCAACTGCCATCGCGCGGTCCGCAAGTACTCGGCCGGCGGCTACGTGAACTACGTCGAGAACGGCCGCTCGGTCAGCACGTACTACGGCGCCGGACTGGCCCGCCTGCGCACCGTCAAGAAGAAGTATGACCCCAGCAACTTCTTCCGCACTCCGTACACCCTTGTCTAGCTAGTCTCCCGCCATGAGGTTCTGGCGGGTTGTCGTGGGTGTGCTGGCTCTCGGGTTCGTTGCGGCCGGGGTGACGCCGGCGTGGGCATGTGCCTGCGGCGGCTACCTGCCCGACCAGGAGTCGCGGGCCCGGGCGTACGGCGAGAACGCGCTGGTCCGCCACCAGGGCGGGACCGAGGAGATCACGCTGTCGATGGCGATCAACGGGTCGTCGAAGAAGGCGGCCTGGATCATGCCGGTGCCGTCCGAGGCCAAGGTCGAGCTCGGCGAGGAACGCCTGTTCGACCGGCTGCAGTGGACGACCCGGGAGCGGGTCGAGAGGCGAAAGACGTACTGGCCGTTCCGGGACCTCGGCATCATGGGAAGCGGCCGGGACGGCGCCGGCGCCGCGGCTCCCGGCAGCGCCAACGGGGTGAACGTGCGGCAGCAGATGCTGCTCGGCCCGTTCGAGGTCGTCCGCCTGACCGGCACCAGCGGCGGCGCGGTGACCGACTGGCTGCGCTCGAACGCGTACGTCGTACCGCCCACGCTGGCTGCGAACCTGACGCCGTACCTGGCCGAGAAGTGGGAGATCGTCGCGGTGAAGCTCGCGCCGAAGCAGCCCGGTGAGGACATGAGCGGGTCGACCCCGCCGCTCAAGCTGACCTTCGCCTCGGAGCGGATCGTCTACCCGATGCGGCTCAGCAAGGGCGCCACGTCCGACCAGACGGTCACGGTCTACGTCGCCGCCGAGCACCGCGTCGACGCGACCCAACTGCCGGACGCAGCCGTGCAGCCGGAGCTCCTGTACGCCGGTCGCGTCGAGGACGAGGCATTGCCGGCGCCCGCCAACTTCCTGACCGCCTACACGGCCGAGTACGACGAGCCGGGGCGGATCACCTCCGACTTCGTCTTCCAGCGGGCCGCGACGGACGACGAGTTCCAGCGCGTCCGGTATGTCACGGTCAACGACGGCCTGTGGAGCACGGTCGGCATCCTGCTCGGCGGTCCGCTGCTACTCGGCCTCGCCGCGGTGGTGATCGCCAGGATCCTGGTACGGCGGTCGTCCACAGGCCGCGCGTAGCAGTCCGCGGAAATCGTCTAGGCTCCTGGATCGTGCCGGCTGAGAACGCGTTGCTCGCCGCAGGGGCCGGTGTCGCCTTCTGCGGTCCCGCGGCGTACCTGCTCGGCCCGTGGCTGATGCGGCGGATCCCCGAGCCGACGCTGGAGGAGGGCGAGACCAAGATCCCGTACGCCGACCTCGCCGGTCGCCGGGCGGCGTTCTGGTGCGGTCTGCTCGCGGGCGTATCCGGGGGACTGCTCGGCTGGATGCTAGGGACGACCCCGGTGCTGGTCGCCTGGCTGCTGCTCGCTGTGTCAGGCGCCGTGCTCGGGTACATCGACGCGCGGACCCGGTACTTGCCCTCGGCGATCATCTGGCCGTCGTACCTGGTCGTCGGGCTGGCGCTGCTGGGCGCGGCCGTGGTGTCGGGCGAGTGGGGCTCGATGCGGCGCGCGGTGATCGCGGGTGCGATCGGGTTCGTCGTGTTCTACGTGCTGTGGTTCGTGTTCCCGCGCGGCGTCGGCTTCGGCGACGTCCGACTGTCCGGCTTGCTCGGGCTCGCGCTCGGCTGGCTCGGGTGGGGTGAGTTCATCACCGGTCTGTACGGCGGCTTCTTCCTCGGCGCGGTCGTCGGCATCGTGCTGATCGTGACCAAGGTGATGACCCGCAAACAGATGGTCCCCTTCGGCCCCTTCATGCTCATCGGCGCCCTCGGCGGCGTCCTCCTCGGCGGCCCCCTCGCGGAGTTGTACGCCGGATAGCTGATGCGGCCGGTCAGTTGTCGATCGAGGGTTACCAGCCTGGGTAGCGGGTCCGCCACCTGAGGTCGGGGTTGTAGTCGCCGTGCAGGCTGGCCGGCTTGGTGAACTCCAGGGCGAAGTCGTCGGCGAGCTCGAGGATGACTGCGCGGCCCTCGACGGCGAAGACGAGCTCGGGCGGCAGAGCCGTCTCGCCGTGGAGGGCGCCCAGGATGTTCCCGCAGATTGCGCCGGTGGAGTCGCTGTCTCCGGTGTGGGTGACCGACAGTGCGAGCGCGTCCAGGAACTGCTCCGGTGCCGGGTAAGCGAGAGCGGCGTACACCGCGATCGCGAGCGCCTCTTCGGCAACCCAGCCACCGCCGAGCTTCTCGACGGTCGTTGGCCCGTGCTCGGATGCACTGGCGGCGAGTTGGCGGGCGGCCGCTAGCGCCGTACTGGTCTCCTCGTGGTTCGGCCGCTGGGCGAGCACCGCGGCGGTCGTATCCAGCGCGGCGTTGAGGTCCGCGCCCTCACAGAGCTCGCGGATGATCACTGCCAAGGCGCCGGAGGCGAGCTTTCCGGTCGGGTGACCGTGGGTATAGCCGGCGGCGTCGGCGGCCGAGTCGAAGACCCAGTCCCGGTCGAACCACTTGGAAGGCAGCAGGCCGAAGGGCGCCACCCGCATCACTCCACCGCAACCCTTGGAGTCGTTCCGCGCCTGCCCGCCGAACTGCTCGATCTTGGCGTTGCCGTTGCGTGCGCCCCGCAAGGCGCTGAGGCAGGTGTTGCCCGGCGCGCGGCGTGCGTACAGCCACTGCTCGCCCTGCAACCAGCCGTCGCGTTCACCACTCGGCGAGCGGAGCTCCTGCGTGTCCAGCCACCGGTCGTAGGCGTGGTGCACGACCGCCACCGTGAACCCAATACCGCGATCGGCCCGCACTCCCGCCCGGATCAGTCCTTCGGCGGTGAACAACGTCATCTGAGTGTCGTCGGTGATCGTCCCCGGCGGCCAGCCGATCCGCCCGGACACGAATGTCCGGACTCCGTCGGGATGCGTGGCGACGATCGACGTACTGTCCTCGAACTCGACCGGAGCTCCCAGCGCGTCGCCGATCGCTCCACCCAGCAGGCAGCCGCGAATCCGCGCCCGCCACGTCTCCTCCGTAGCCCGGTCCATGCCACGACCCTATCGACGGTGGTGTCAGCGCTACCCCGAACACGGGTTCCCGAGCCAGTTCCCGCGAAGCCGATCGCTCCTACGGTCGTTGGTAGAGCGAAAGGAGCACGTGATGACCACCGCATTCCGCCGTACCGCCGGGCGCGTCGCCGCGGCCGGGCTCGCCAGTGCGGCGCTCGCGGGCGCCGCGATCTCCGGCGGTCAGGCCGCCCGGGAGTCGACGGGCTGCACGGAGTCCGTTCTCGGCAAGACCTTCGACGTCGTGCTGACCTTCCGGGACGCGCTCTCCTCCGACACCGCTCACGCGTGCATGCGCCGCCAGTAGCCACGGCCCCGAGGCATCGGTCGCGGCGAGTGCATTGGTGAATTCTGTCCAGTCTGTCTAGACTGTTTCCGAGGTGATGGGTGATGGCGATCGCTGGACAGTGGCAGGTGCAAGAAGCGAAACAGCATTTCAGTGAGCTGATCCGGGCCGTGCATGCCGACGGTCCGCAGTTCGTGACGAAGCACGGCCGCCAGGTTGCCGTCGTGCTGGACATCGTGGACTACCGGCGAATGACGGGAGAGGAACTGGTGGTTGACTTCAAGGACTTCCTGGCCTCGGCACCCGATCTGACCGTGCTCGAGATCGAGCGCTCGGATGCTCCGGTCCGGCAGGTCGAGTTCGAGTGAACTACCTGCTCGACACCAACGTGGTGTCGGAGTTCCGGAAGAAGGTTCCGCACGCCGGTGCCGCGGGCTGGATCAGGTCGGTGCGGTCGAGTGACCTGTATCTGAGTGTGCTGGTGGTCGGAGAGCTCCGGCAGGGGATCGAGCGACTCGCGGGCCGTGATCAGGTGCAGGCCATGGCGATCGAGGAATGGACCCAACGGCTGGTCAGGGGGTACGGCGACCGGATCATCCCGGTGACTGTGGAGGTCGCCGAGACGTGGGGCAGGCTCAACGCTCGCTCACTGCTGCCACTGGTGGATGGGCTGATGGCTGCGACCGCCTTGGCGTACGACTGGACTCTCGTCAGCCGTAACACCGCGGATGTGGCACGGACCGGTGTCCGGCTGCTCAACCCGTTCGAGCTCGCTGCGCAGTGAGACCGGCGTCCGGGCGGTGGAATGCGCGTGGAAGAATCGGGGGCATGCTGCGCTGGCTCACCGCCGGCGAGTCGCACGGACAAGCGCTCGTCGCCGTACTCGAAGGTCTTCCCGCAGGCGTCAAGGTCACCACGGACGACGTGGCCGACGCCCTGGCTCGTCGTCGGCTCGGCTACGGCCGCGGCGCCCGGATGAAGTTCGAGCGGGACGAGGTGACGTTCGTCGGCGGGTTCCGGCACGGGCTGTCGCTGGGCAGCCCGATCGCGATCCAGGTCGGCAACACCGAGTGGCCGAAGTGGGAGCAGGTGATGGCCCCCGACCCGGTCGACCCGGAGACGCTGGCCGACCTGGCCCGGAACGCGCCGCTGACCCGCCCGCGCCCCGGTCACGCGGACCTGGCCGGCATGCAGAAGTACGGCTTCGACGAGGCCCGCCCGGTGCTCGAGCGGGCCAGCGCCCGCGAGACCGCGGCCCGGGTCGCGCTCGGCGAGGTCGCGGCCCGCTTCCTGAACCAGGCGTTCGGCGTGACCATCGTCAGCCACGTCGTCGAGCTCGGCACGGTCAAGGCGCCGTACGGCGTGATCCCGTCGTACGGCGACGTCGCGAAGCTGGACGCGGACCCGGTGCGCTGCCTGGACGCGGACGCGAGCAAGGCGATGGTGGCCGAGATCGACACCGCGCAGAAGGCCGGCGACACCCTCGGCGGCGTCGTCGAGGTCGTCGTTGACGGGCTGCCGCCCGGCCTCGGCAGCTACGTGCACTGGGACCGGCGGCTGGACTCGAAGCTGGCCGGCGCGCTGATGGGCATCCAGGCGATCAAGGGTGTCGAGCTCGGGGACGGGTTCGAGTTGGCCCGGACGCCGGGGTCGAAGGCGCACGACGAGATCGTCGCCGAGGACGGCGTGGTCCGGCGGACCGGCGGTCGCTCCGGTGGCACCGAAGGCGGCATGAGCACCGGCGAGACGCTGCGGGTACGGGCCGCGATGAAGCCGATCGCGACCGTGCCGCGGGCGCTGCGCACGATCGACACCACGACCGGCGAGGCCGCGTCGGCACACCACCAGCGGTCCGACGTGTGCGCCGTACCGGCTGCGGGGATCGTGGCCGAGGCGATGGTGGCGCTGGTGCTGGCCGAGGTCGCGCTGGAGAAGTTCGGCGGCGATTCGGTCGAGGAGTCGTCCCGCAACCACAAGGCATACCTGGCGAACCTGCCGTCGACCATCACGCCGCGGGAGTGGGCAGAGCTGTGAGCCCGGTAGTCGTCCTGGTCGGGCCGCCCGGCTCGGGGAAGTCGACCATTGCCGAACTGCTGGCCGAGCGGCTCGGCGTGCGGCACCGCGACACCGACACCGACATCGAGGAGGAGGCCGGCAAGCCGATCTCGGACATCTTCGTCGACCACGGTGAGCCGCACTTCCGGGCGCTCGAGCGGGCCGCCATCGTCGCCGCGCTGCAGGGCGACGACGTCCTGTCGCTCGGCGGCGGCGCGATTCTGGACCCGGACACCCGCGCCGACCTGGCTGGGCACAACGTGGTCTTCCTGGACGTCAGCCTCGGCGAGGCGGCCAAGCGTGTCGGCCTCGGGGTCGCGCGCCCGCTCCTGCTCGGCAACGTCCGCACCCAGCTGCGCAACCTGATGGAAGCGCGCCGGCCGCTGTACACCGAGGTCGCCAAGCTCACCGTGCAGACCGACAACCGCACCCCCGACGAGATCGCCGACGAAATCCTGGAGCACCTCAAGTGAACCGGATTCGAGTCGCCGCGGCGGCGCCGTACGACGTGGTGATCGGCAACAACCTGCTCGGGGAGCTGCCCGGGCTGCTCGGTGACGGTGTCCAGCGGGTCGCCGTCATCCACCCGCGGGCGTTGCGGACCAGCGGGGACGCGATCCGCGACGACCTGACCGCCGGCGGCTACACCGCGCACGCGATCGAGATCCCGGACGCCGAAGAGGCCAAGACTGCGGAGGTGCTCGCGTACTGCTGGTCGGTGCTCGGGCAGGCCGGGTTCACCCGGTCGGACGCGATCGTCGGCGTCGGCGGCGGGACGACGACCGACCTGGCCGGCTTCGTCGCCGCGACCTGGCTGCGCGGCGTGAAGGTCGTGCACATTCCGACCACGCTGCTCGGCATGGTCGACGCGGCGGTCGGCGGCAAGACCGGCATCAACACCGCCGAGGGCAAGAACCTGGTCGGCGCGTTCTGGGAGCCGGCCGGGGTGCTGTGCGACCTGGCCGCGCTGGAGACGCTGCCGCGCAACGACTACATCAGCGGTCTCGCCGAAGTGGTGAAGTGCGGCTTCATCGCGGACCCGGTGATCCTCGACCTGGTCGAGAAGGACCCGGCCGGCGCCTCCAGCGCGGAGTACGACGCCACCGAGGAGCTGATCGCCCGCGCGATCCAGGTGAAGGCGGACACCGTCGGCGCGGACCTGCGGGAGCGGACCACGACGGTCGGCGGCCGGATCGGCCGGGAGGCGCTGAACTACGGCCACACCCTCGGCCACGCGATCGAGCGGGTCGAGCGGTACAAGTGGCGGCACGGCGCCGCGATCAGCATCGGCATGGTGTTCGTCGCCGAACTGGCCCGTGCGGCCGGTCGCCTCGACGACGCGACCGCCGACCGGCACCGCGCCGTACTGGAGACGCTGGGGCTGCCGGTGAAGTACCGCGCCGACGCCTGGCCGCACCTGCAGGACGCGATGAAGCTGGACAAGAAGACCCGGGCCGACCGGCTCCGCTTCGTCGTCCTCGACGGCCTGGCCAAGCCCGCGATCTTCGAGGCGCCCGATCCAAGCCTGCTGGTCGCGGCCTACGCCGAAGTCAGCTGACGCCAGTTCGACCATCGGCTGACCGGATCCGGTCACCTGCTGGACTTGCCCTTGTTCATCGGTGGAAACCACTCCAGGATGTCGGAGGACACCTTGGAAAGGGCTTTCCGATGGGCAAGAGGCTGGGGCGCGCCCTGCTGGGCGCGGTGTTGCTCGGGGTAGGGCTGCTGCCGTCCAGTGCGGCCGCGGTGGAAAGCGGCGGCGGCACCAAGTACTACGTCGACGCCGTGCACGGGTCCGACCAGGCGAAGGGCACCTCGCCCGGTCGCGCCTGGCGGAGCCTGCAGAAGGTCAACGACACGACCTTCGAGCCGGGCGACCAGGTTCTGCTCCGCGCCGGCCAGAGCTGGGGCGGGCAGTTGTGGCCGAAGGGCTCCGGCGCGACTGGCCGGCCGATCGTGATCGACAAGTACGGTCCGGGCGCGAGGCCCGCGATCCACGGCGCCGGTGAGGTCGCCGAGACGGTCCGGCTGTTCAACCAGCACGACTGGGAGATCCGCAACCTCGAGGTCACCAACGCCAGGCCGCTCACCGGCGAGCCCGGGACCAATCTCCGCGACCTCCGCGGGATCGAGGTGGCCGGCGACGCCGGCGGCACCCTCAGCCACTTCGTCCTCGACGGCGTCGACGTGCACGACGTCACCGGCGAGGTGAACTGGATCGGCGGCGACCCGGCCGGCAACAAGCCCGGCGTCACCTTCCAGACCGGCTGGGACCGCTCGAAGAACACCGGCGGCATCGTCTTCCGCGGCACGGTCGCCGACGTCGCGAACCCGGGTACGGCGACCGTCCTCGACGACATCCTGGTGCAGAACTCCTCGGTCAAGCGCACGTCGTTCGCCGGCATCGTCGTCAAGCAGCACACCGGCTCGTCCGAGGGCGCGGTGCAGACCGGCTGGGGTGAGCGCGCGAACGCCACCGACCCGCGGTTCACCCCGCACACGAACGTCGTGATCCGCAACAACTTCATCCAGCAGGACGGCAACGACTACGCCTGCAACGGGATGTACCTGACCGACGTCCGCGGCGGCCTGGTCGAGGGCAACGTGGTCTACCGGGCCGGCACGTCCGGCATCGAGGCGTACTACGCCGACGACGTGGTGATCCAGCACAACGAGGTGTACGAGACCCAGCAGAAGGCCGGTGGCGCGGACTCGAACGCGATCGACCCGGACAAGGCGACGACCCGGATCGTGGTGCAGTACAACTTCGTCCACCACAACGGGGACGGGATCCTGATCTGCCAGTTCTCGTTCGGCGACACGGTCATCCGCTACAACACCATCGCCGGCAACTCGCGCTACCAGATCTACCTGCACTCCGACCGGGCCGCGACCGCGAAGGTCTACAACAACACGATCTACAGCGATCGCAGCGACCACCTGATCTACGGCTACGGCAGTTCGCTGGCCGCGACGTACGACATCCGCAACAACATCCTGTACTCGACCCGGGCGAACGCTTCGCTGACCACGAGTCCGACGATCACCTACGACAACAACCTCTACGCCGGCGCGGCGCTCGCCGTACCGTCGTCGGATCGTCGTGCGCTGCAGGGCGATCCGCTGTTCAAGGCGGCGCTGAGCGGTCCGTACGGGACTGAGGAGAGCGGCCCGCGGCTGGATCGGGCGCTGGCGCTGGTGCCGACGTCGGGATCGATCGCCGTCGGCACAGCGGCTGCGGTCGAGGACAACGGTGGGCGGGACTACGCCGGTACGGCGCTCTACCAGGGACCGCCCGACCTGGGCGCCTTCGAGTACCGGACTCCGCGGCAGCAGACGTGGGAGTCCGTCAACGGCTTCGTCCGCGACCAGTTCGGTCACCCGGTCGAGGGAGCAACCGTCGTTGCCGGGTCTCGTAGTGCCGTGACTCAGGCCGGTGGGTTTTACCGGCTCGAAGGCTTCGCGTTCGGCTCGGTCGCCACGGTCACCGCGAGCAAGGACGGGTATGACGCGGGCAGCGCGACTGTCGCCGTACGCCGGGGTGACACGAGCAGGCAGGACCTGACGGTCGGGTTGCAGGACACCGATGGGTCGATCACCGGGCGCGTGCTCGACCAACGGGCTCAGGCCTTGCCGGGTGCTGCGGTCACCGTGCGGTCTGGAGGCGAGGTTGTCGGCACGACTCAGTCGGGTGCGGACGGCGGCTTCGTCGTACCGGATGTGCCGATGGGCAGTGGGTACACGGTGGTGGCTGAGCTCAGCGGACGGCAGACCGTCGAGCGGTCCGGTGTGGCTGTGCTGCCTGCGGCTGCGGCCGACGCCGGTGCGTTCCTGCTGGCGGATCCGGTGCGCGACGAGCAGCAGGCCCACGACTTCGATGCGTTGCCACCCGGTGCACTGCCCACGGGAACCGGCGGCTGGACGGTGAATGCGACCGGCAACGCGGTCGACGTCGCCGAGGTGCCGTCGGCGTCGGATCGGAGCGTCCGGCTCGCCCGCGGGACGAACACCGGCGGTACGGCGGGAACCGGGATCTCCCAGGTGTTCGCGACGCCGCTGCGTGGGCTGGTGACCGTCGAGGCGCGGGTGATGCGCGACCAGCCGTACCTGTCCGGCAGCAACTGGTTCGGCCTGCCGTACCTCTACAACGAGAGCGGCACGGCGGCAGTCAGCGTCGCCTTCGACAAGGGCAACATCATCGCGTACGAAGGCTCGACCTCGCGGACCGTCGGCAGCTACGAGCTCGGCCGCTGGTACGACGTCCGGCTGGTCGTCGACACGGTCAACCAGCGGTTCGACCTGTTCATCGACGGAGTGCGGATCAGTGACGACCAGCCGTTCCGCACCGCGATGCCCGCGCTGGGCGGGATCGCGTTCTACGCCAACAGTTCCAACTACGGCAGCGCGCACGTCGACGACGTACGCATCTCCTACGGTCTCTCCTGAAAGGGTATGCATGTCTGACAGCAAGTACCGGATCGCGATCGTCGGCACCGGCGGGATCGCCAACGCCCACGCCGGAGCGGTGGTGGCCTGTGCAGACCGCGCCCAGCTCGTCGGCGCGGTCGACGTCGACCTCGACCGGGCGCAGGCGTTCGCGACCAAGTGGGACATCCCCACCGTGTACTCGAGCCTGACCGAGCTGCTCGCGGCCGGCGAGGTCGACCTGGTCCACCTGTGCACGCCGCCGAGCTCGCACGTGCCGTTGGCCGCGGAGTGCCTCGCGGCGGGTGTCGACGTACTGACGGAGAAGCCGCCGACGTTGTCGCTGGACGAGCTCGACGAGCTGCTGGAGGCCGAGCGGGCGTCGTCCGCGCAGGTCGTGTGCATCTTCCAGCACCGCTTCGGTTCGAGTGCGGTGCGGCTGCGCGAGCTCGCCGCCGACGGGGTGCTCGGGCGGCCGTTGGTTGCCCTGTGCAACACAGTCTGGTACCGCGACGACGAGTACTTCGCGATGCCCTGGCGGGGGACCTTCGAGGTCGAGGGCGGCGGCCCGACAATGGGGCACGGGATCCACCAGTTCGACCTGCTGCTGTCGATCCTCGGCCCGTGGGAGAAGGTCACCGCGATCGCGGCCCGGCAGGCCCGGCCGACCAAGACCGAGGACGTCTCGATGGCGCTGGTCACCTTCGAGAACGGCGCGGTGGCGTCGGTCGTGAACTCGCTGGTCTCGCCGCGGCAGACGTCCGAGCTGCGCTTCGACTACGAGAACGCGACGGTCGAGCTGGAACACCTCTACGGCTACAAGAACGAAAACTGGACCGTCACGCCCGCACCGGATCAGGACTCGGTGAGCGAGGCGTGGGCCAACGGCCTCCCCGAGGTGCCGAGCGGTCACACAGCCCAGCTCAACGCCGTCCTGGACGCCCTGCTGGCCGGCAAGGCGGCACCGGTGCCCCTGGCCGAGGCCCGAAACACGATTGAGCTCGCAGCCGCGATCTACGCCTCGGCCTTCACAGACAAGCCAGTCCGCCGCGGCGAGCTGACCAAGGGCTCCGACTACGCCCACCGAATGGGCGGCCCCGGAGCCCCCTGGTCCTGACTGGCAGGACGGTTTGGAGGCGTGGTGGGGGAGGGGCTCCACTAGGGTGGTTGTGTGAGTGGACGACGGGTGCTGGTGCTGAACGGGCCGAATCTTGGGCGGCTGGGGTCGCGGGAGCCGGAGAAGTACGGGACGACGACGTTCGCCGACCTGGTCGGGGAGTGCGAGAAGGCCGGTGCCGAGCTCGGGTTGGAGGTCGAGGTCCGGCAGACCGACGACGAGGCCGAGTTGGTCGGCTGGCTGCACGAGGCGGCCGACGGGAAGCTGCCGGTGGTGCTCAACCCGGCCGCGTTTACGCACTACTCGTACTCGCTGCGCGACGCCTGCGCGCAGCGCACCGCGCCGCTGATCGAGATCCACCTGACGAACCCCGCCACCCGCGAGGAGTTCCGGCACAACAGCGTCGTCTCCGGCGTCGCCACCGGCACCATCGCCGGCTTCGGCATCGACTCCTACCGCCTCGCCCTGCGCGCCATCAGCTCGCTGGACGCGTAACCAATCTGCCCTTTCGGGCATCTAGCAGGTGAAGGCAGGCCCGGGGAGCTGGTTTTCCGGGCCTGTTTCCGCGGTCTCGCGGCCAAGAGATCGAGGTGAGACGCCGGTGCTTCACGCTTGGCGTGGGTCGTGACCCGGTCTTAAGGCTGGCTGAAGGTTCGGGTGCACGATCGGAATCGACGATTTTGGGGGTTCGTGTGCCTACGGATTCGGTCCGTTCCGTTCATCAACGCTCTGGGGGAGTGACAAGTATGTCCATGCAGCAACGTATTCCGGTCTGGGTGAAAGCCCTCGACCCGCTGTCGCAGTTCGGGTTGGTGCACGCGCTGCGGCAGCGGCCGGAGATCGCCCTGCTCACCGACGCCGACCTGGCGTCGATCCAGGCCAAGCCGACCGATCAGCGCACTGCCCCGCCAGTGGTCGCGTTGATCGCCGTCGACTCGCTGGACGCGGCAGCTGTACAGGTGCTCCGGGCGGCAACTCAGCGGGGGTGCCGCCGGACCGTGCTGATCGGCAGCACGATCGACGACGACGCGTTGATGACCGCGGTCGAGCTGGGGGTGTCCGGTGTGCTTCGGCGTACCGAGGCGACGGCCGATCGCATCGTGCACCTCCTGCAGGCCGCGGCCGCGGGTGACGGCAGTCTGCCGCCGGATCTGCTCGGCCGGCTGCTCGGTCAGGTGTCGCGGATGCAGCGGCACGTGCTTGCGCCGCGCGGGCTGTCCCACACCGGGCTGTCCGACCGCGAGACGCAGGTCCTGCGGCTGGTGGCCGACGGCAAGGACACGCAGGAGATCGCCCGGGAGCTGTCCTACTCGGAGCGGACGGTCAAGAACGTCCTGCACGACGTGACCAGCCGCCTGCAACTGAAGAACCGCTCGCACGCCGTCGCCTACGCCCTCCGCGAGGGCCTGATCTGATATGGACTGACCTGGTGTAAAGAGGGCAGGGTCAGGCGCCGCTGGAGAGGGCTGGTCCAGCGGCGCCTGACGTGTCAACGTGGAGCACGCGCAGCGCAGCGAGCATGAACGACGTTGATGCCGACCAGCGCCTGGACCACCATCACCGAACGAGGCAATGCAGTCCGCGCCCACTCAGTCGTGCGTCACTCCATACCGTCTAGTGCCTCGTCGAGAAGCATTCGGGGACCCATCCGCGACCCCCGTCCACCCCGCGGTCACATGACGGGTTATCCCCTCAAGTTGTCCCTTCTCCCCCCGCAGGGGACGGGAGAAGGGACAATTTCAGGGGTTCTCCCCTGAAATGCCCGCGCCGGGGGGCGGCGGCGGTGGTGGATGGTGGGTGCGGGCGCCGGTGCTGTGGTGGGTGGACAGGGCGGGCGGGTGGTGCGGTTCGACAGGAGGTGTCCGGTGCTCGAGCCTGCTCGGTGGCCGGTTCAGGCGAGGATCGGCCGGCAGTGGGCCTATACGTCCTGTCGAGCGGTACCGAACAGCGGTTACGACCCGAACGTCCCTTGACGCGGATATCAGGTGCCGACAGTGAAGCGGGTGCGCCGATGGCGTGCCCGCTCGGCTTCGTCGATCAGGGCGATCGCAAAGTCCTCCATCGAGAGGGACGACGTGCCGTCGTCAGCGGTCACCAGGTGGTCCCGGCCCAGTCGGTAGCCGCCGGTGCGGACGCCCGGTTCGAGCAGCGCGGGCGGAGTCACGTAGGTCCAGTCGACGTCCGCGGCCGCCCGGATCACCTCGTACTGCTCGATGCACGCGAGCGCGATCGGCAGCAGGCTCTCCGGAAAGTCCGGTGCCTCGACCAACGGCACCTCCAGGCCCGGCACGAGCAGACTCGCCGCGCCGCCGACCAGGATGAGTCGTACGCCGCTGGCTCGCAGACCGATCAGCAGACCCTTGGCGGCCTCGACGAGCTGCCCCTCCTGGCCGGGTGGCGGCCGGGTCGCGCTGATGACTACGTCATGGCCTTCGCTCAATGCGGCGACGTCGTTCGGGTTGGAGGCGTCGCCTTGCCGATGGTGAGCGGACGGTTGGAGTGGCCGGGTGCGGCTGACCGTCGTCACCTCGTGGCCGCGACGGACTGCTTCCTGCACAACCCGGCTGCCGACGGCGCCGGACGAGCCGAAGACGAGGATGCGCATGCTCAGCACCTCTCCGCAGCCGGGATCAGCACCGGTGCCGCGGTGGGTCTCCGCCCGAGTTGCGAGCTGAGCAGCGCCGCCAGGACGACGAGGCCGCCGACGCCCTGAGCCGTGGTGAGGCGCTGGTCGAGCGCCAGCCAGCCGATGACCGTCGCGGTCACCGGGCTGAGGAGCAGCAGAAAGGTGACATCGGTGGGGGAGAGGTGCCGGATCCCACGGAACCACAGGGCGTACGCGACCGCGGAGCCGATGAGCGCCAGGTAGGCGTAGCCGAGGACGTTCTGGGCAGTCATCGCCGGCGGCGTTCCCTCGACCAGGTAGACGACGGGCAGCAGCACCAGACCGCCGGCGGCGAGTTGCCAGCCGGTCGTGGCCAGCAGCGGAGCCGGTGACGTCCAGCGCTTGCTCAGGACGACGCCGAAGGCCATCACCACCGCGCCACCGAGCGCTGCGATCACACCCCAGGTGTCGAGGCGGGCGTCGGCGCGCAGGACCAGCAGGCCAACGCCGAAGACACCGCCGATCGCTGCCAGCACGGTCCGCAGCGACAGTCGCTGATGAAGCAGACCGGTCGACAACAGGGCGACGAACAGCGGCTGGATTGCACCGACGGTCGCGGCCACACCGCCCGGCAGCCGGTAGGCACCGATGAACAGCAGCGCGTTGAACGCACCGATGTTGAGCGTGCCGAGGACCAGCGACCGCCACCACCAACTGCCACGGGGGACGGCGCGGGTGATCAGGACGAGGAGCAGTCCGGCGGGCAGTGTTCGGAGCAGCGCGGCCAGGAACGGACGGCCCGGCGGCAGCAGCTCGGTGGTGACCAGGTAGGTGGTGCCCCAGAGCAGCGGCGTGATCGCCGTGACCAGGAGAAGAGAGACTCGATTGCTTAGCACTAAGATAAAATATCTCAGCGCTAAGCTACTTTCAATCCCTCACCACTAAGCAATCCGGGACTAGGCTGGAACCATGGCTGATCACGTCGACCTGGTGCTCGAGCAGTGGGCCGAGCAGCGGCCGGACCTGGACGCCTCGCCGATGGGAGTCGTCGGGCGGGTGAGCCGGCTCGGCCTGTTGTTCGACACCGAGCTGCGGCGCAACTTCGCGCGCTACGACCTCGACCGCGCGTCGTTCGACGTCCTGGCGACACTCCGGCGGAGCAACGCCGAGCACAGCCTGACCCCGGCCGGCCTGATGCGCTCGTCGATGGTGACGTCGGGCGCGATCAGCCAGCGCCTGGACCGGCTGGAGGCGCGCGGCCTGGTCACACGTCAGCCGAGTGAGACCGACGGCCGTGGTGTCCGGGTGACGCTGACCGAGGACGGCCTGCAGCTGATCGACCGTGTGCTGCCGGCCCACATCGACACCGAGAACCAGCTGCTGTCGGGGCTGTCCGACGCCGAGCGGGAGCGGTTCGCGGACCTGCTGCGCACACTGCTCGAGTCCCTCGGGGACAAGAGGGACTGACCGATGAGTGCCCGCGACGCGCTCCAAGCGGACGAGCTGCGTGCGGCCCTCACCAGGCATCTGGTGGCCGAAGGCTCCATCCGGGACGAACGGGTGGCAGCCGCGTTCCGAACCGTGCCACGGCACCTGTTCGTCCCGCAGGCGCCACTGCACCGCGCGTACGCCGACGACGTCGTGCTGATGAAGCGGAACGACGCCGGCGTGGCGATCAGCTCGGTGTCGCAGCCGAGCATCGTCGCGCTGATGCTCGGCCAGGCCGCGATCCAGCCTGGCGACCGTGTCCTCGAGATCGGCTCCGGCGGCTACAACGCGGCGCTGATGCGCGAGCTGACCGGGCCAACCGGCTCGGTCACCACGGTCGACATCGATCCCGAGGTCACCGACCGGGCCCGCGCCGTGCTGGCGGACGCCGGGTACGACGACGTCCGGGTGGTCCGCGCGGACGGCGAGTTCGGGGTGCCGGCGGGTGCGCCGTACGACCTGATCGTGGTGACCGTGACGGCGTGGGACATCGCTCCGGCCTGGATGGACCAGCTCCGGATCGGCGGCCGCATCGTCGTACCGTTGCGGCTTCGGGGGCAGACCCGGTCGATCGCGTTCGACCGGGTGGCCGACCACCTGGACAGCCGGTCGACGACGCTGTGCGGATTCGTCAGCATGCAGGGCGCCGGTGCGAACTACGAGCGAGTCGTGCCGATCGCGAAGGACGAGGTGTACGTCGGCTTCGACGAGGACCAGGAGAGCGAGGCGCACCCGTACGACGGCGTGCTCGACGAGCCACGTGGGCAGGTCTGGTCGGGTGTCGTGATGAACCGCGAGGAGCCTCTCCTCGACCTCAACCTGTGGCTCGCGGCGACCCTGCCCGGGTACTGCGTTCTGTTCGCCGACCAGAGCGTGCAGACGGTCGCGCCGTCGCCGCGCTGGGGTGCAGCCGCCATGGCGACGCGCGACAGCGTGGCCTACCTGACGTCATGCCCGGCTCGGCGCCGACCCGCGTCATTCGTGGAGCTCGGCGTCAACGGGCATGGGCCGGACGCGCGGGAGCTGATGCGTCGGATGGTGGACCAGGTGCAAATTTGGGACGCGCACCATCGGCACGGACCGGGCCCGACGTTCCAGGTCTACTCGAAAGGCGCCGCCGTACCAGACGGGTTCCGGATCGAGCGCCGGCACGGGTGCTTCCGGATCAGTTGGCCGGGTTAGCTCCGGGCCGTGGTGGGTTGGCGACCGTCTGCCAGAGCTCGTCGATGTCGGAGCGGTCCTCGGGCTCGGGGGCGTCGACCCAGCCGCTGGCCCAGGTGTCCTCCTCGCGGTCCAGGTCGAAGATCGATTCGGCGAACGCGGCGGAGCCGACGTACCGGGTCTCCTCTTCCTCAGGCGCCGGCGCAGGAGCCGGCGCGGTGGCCGGCTTCGACTGCGCGGGTGCGGAGCCGGGCGGCGCGACCAGAGCGCGGGCGTGCTTCTGGGCCTCGAGGATGCCCATGTCCTGCTCGTCGCACAGCAACCGGATGGCGGCCACCTCGTTGCCGGCCTTCATCAGCTCCCGCACCCGGTTGTCGGTGTCCTGCCGTGGCGCCGGCAGGTTGTGCTGCGGCGGCCGGTGCCCCTGCGGCGGCCCGTACGACGGCAACCACTGCCCCGACAACTGATGCTGCGGCTGGTACGGCGGGGGAGTCGCGGGCCGGCTGGATCCGTACTGGCCCTGGAGCTGGGTCGGCTGGCTGAGGTACTGGTTCTGCACCTGCTCGATCAGCTTCTGCACCCGGGCGTTCGGGTTCTTGCCGCCGGAGGCCTCTTTCCGCACCTTCCCGACCACGCTGACCACGATCATGACGATGACGAAGATCGCGAACTCCAGCATCGGCTGCCTCCGTCGGTCCGGCCGTCCCTCGGGTTGCCAGCCTAAGGCCCGCAGGGGGCCGCCCGTTGCCGCCCGCGGTCGCGGAATCGGAGGAAAGGGCAGGTGACCGCTACAATCCGGTGTTACCGCTGATCGAATTCGAAGGGCATATCCGCGTGGCAACGACGAACGACCTCAAGAACGGCATGGTGCTCGACCTGGACGGGCAGCTGTGGTCCGTCGTCTGGTTCCAGCACCACAAGCCCGGCAAGGGCGGCGCCGTCGTCCGGACCAAGCTGAAGAACGTGCTCTCCGGCAAGGTGGTCGACAAGACCTTCAACGCCGACGTCAAGGTCGACGTCGCGACTGTCGACAAGCGGGACATGACCTACCTGTACAACGACGGCTCGGCGTACGTGTTCATGGACAAGTCCACCTACGACCAGCTCCAGATCCAGCCCGACGTGGTCGGCGACGCCTCGCACTTCCTGCTGGAGAACCAGGACGCCATCGTCGCGGTGCACGACGACCTGCCGCTGTACGTCGAGCTCCCGGCCTCGGTCGAGCTCGTGGTGGAGTACACCGAGCCGGGCCTGCAGGGCGACCGGTCCACCGGCGGCACCAAGCCGGCCAAGCTGGAGACCGGCTACACGATCCAGGTCCCGCTGTTCCTGACCACGGGCGAGAAGGTCAAGGTCGACACCCGCACCGGGGACTACCTCGGCCGCGTCACCTCCTGAGCCCTCGAGAGAGCTGACAACAGAACATGTCTGCCCGTAGCAAGGCCCGCAAGCGCGCACTGGACGTGCTGTTCGAGTCGGAGGTCAGGGGCCTGCCGGTCGGCGGCACCCTGGCCGACCGGGTGGCCGACAACGACCCGCCGGTGAACGAGTTCACCGTGGCGCTGGTCGAGGGTGTCGCAAAGCACATCGACGTGATCGACGATCTGCTGGAGACCCACTCGGTCGGCTGGTCGCTGGACCGGATGCCGGCCGTGGACCGCAACATCCTGCGGATCGGAAGCTACGAGCTGCTGTTCGACGACCAGGTCCCGGACGTGGTCGCGGTGAGCGAGGCGGTCGCGCTGGCGCGGGACCTGTCCACCGACGAGTCGCCGGCGTTCGTGAACGGGCTGCTGGCGAGACTGCTGCAGCTCAAGCCCACGCTGGGCGTCTGAGGAAGTAGAGCCGGCGCCTGGCGGGCGGCGCCCTCTCGGGGTGTTTCAGCAGGAAGACCTTCGAGTGATCGTGGCCCGGTACCGTCTCGGTACGGTCCGGGCCGACTCGGCGTCCCCGTGGTGGTCGGCGTGGGGGAACGGCCCCGGCCTGGTGCAGCGGGTGAGGTGGTTCCCGCCGCGGTACTGCGTCGTACTGCTGTTGTCCTGCTCTGTTCTGTCAGGAGGAGGCGGGCGGCCGTGGGCCAGCTGCTACGAGCCCCGACCGTCTCTGCTGCCTCCGGTCAGGCGCCGGCTGCCTCGGTCTCCTCGACGTCACCCTTCGCCTCTGGGTTCAGCACACCCCAGGAGATGAAGCGCTCGGTCAGAGTCGTCGGCGACTCGTCGTAGATCACGGCGAGCGTGCGCATGTCGTCCTGACGGATCGACAGCACCTTGCCGTTGTAGTCCCCGCGCTGAGCCTGGATCGTGGCCGCGTACCGCGTCAGCGGACCGGCCTCGCTCGCGTCGAGGTGTTGCAGGGCCTCCAGGTCGAGGATCAACCGGGGAGGAGCGGCAGCCGCAGCGGCCGCGCTGGCGGAACCGGGCAGGAGCTCACGGATGGGCACACCGTAGAAATCGGCGAGCTCCGCGAGCTTCTGGACGGTGACGGCTCGATCGCCACGCTCGTACGAGCCGACGACGACCGCCTTCCAGCGACCCTTGGACTTCTCTTCCACGCCGTGCAGCGACAGCCCTTGCTGCTGGCGGATGGCGCGCAACTTGCCACCCAGTGTCTTCGCGTATTCGCTAGGCACGCTGGTTCTTCCCTCCGACTAGTTTCGTCATGTCCGGTCCGCCGGAACGGCCCGGTAGGTGAAACCCCCCTCGGTTACACAGAGTAACAATATTCTGGGCGCGAGGCCAGCGTCAAGACGGCGTGTCACTTCCGATACCATGTCAAGCGGTCCGAACGTCCTTTAAAGACCCGTCCAGAGAGGCGGGAAAGGAGGAACGGTAGCGATGAGCCATGCCCACGACGGCGCGCCCAAACGCGGCAGCCGCACGGTCCTGGACGCTTCCGACATTTCCCGGGCACTGACCCGGATCGCGCACGAGATCCTCGAGCGCAACCGCGGCGCCGACCCGGTCGTCCTGCTCGGCATCCCCACTCGCGGCGTTCCGCTGGCCGCCCGGATCTCGGCCCGGATCGCGGCGGTCGAGGGGCAGAGCGTGCCGACAGGGTCACTCGATGTGACGATGTACCGCGACGACATCGGCCTCAAACCACCCCGCGGCCTCGAGCACACCGACATCCCGGCGGACGGGATCGACGGCAAGGTCGTCGTCCTGGTCGACGACGTGCTGTTCTCCGGCCGCACCATCCGGGCCGCGCTGGACGCGATCGGCGACATCGGCCGGCCGCGCGCGGTCCAGCTCGCGGTCCTGGTCGACCGCGGCCACCGGGAGCTGCCGATCCGCGCCGACTACGTGGGCAAGAACCTGCCCACCTCGCTGGTCGAGCGGGTCACCGTGCACCTGACCGAGTACGACGACCAGGACGCGGTGCTGATCGCGGACAAGACCGCGGACAAGACGAAGGTGGGGGCGTGATGAGGCATCTACTCAGCGCGGGTGACCTGAGCCGGGACGAGGCGAACCTGATCCTGGACACGGCCGAGGAGATGCGGTCGCTGGCCGACCGGCCGATCAAGAAGCTGCCGGCGCTGCGCGGCCGGACCGTGGTGAACCTGTTCTTCGAGGACTCCACCCGGACCCGGATCTCGTTCGAGGCGGCGGCCAAGCGGCTGTCGGCCGACGTGATCAACTTCTCCGCCAAGGGCTCGAGTGTCAGCAAGGGCGAGAGCCTGAAGGACACCGCGCTCACCCTGCAGGCGATGGGCGCCGACGGCGTCGTCTGCCGGCATGGCTCGTCCGGCGCGCCGCACCTGCTGGCCACGTCGGGCTGGATGACCGGCTCGGTGGTCAACGCCGGGGACGGCACCCACGAGCACCCGACCCAGGCGCTGCTGGACGCGTTCACGATGCGCCGCCACCTCGGCTCGCTGGACGGCCGCCGGATCACGATCGTCGGCGACGTCCTGCACTCCCGGGTGGCCCGGTCGAACGTGCTGCTGCTCTCGACGCTGGGCGCCGAGGTGACCGTGGTCGCGCCGCCGACGCTGCTCCCGGTCGACATGCGCAACTGGCCGTGCGTCACGTCGTACGACCTGGACGCGAATCTGGCCAAGAGCGACGCGGTGATGATGCTGCGGGTCCAGCGGGAGCGGATGAACGACGCGTTCTTCCCGAGCGCCCGCGAGTACACCCGCCGCTACGGCCTGGACGTGCACCGGATGGCGCAACTGCCGGACGAGGCGATCGTGCTGCACCCCGGCCCGATGAACCGCGGGATGGAGATCAGCGCCGAGGTCGCCGACTCGACCCGCTCGGTCATCGTCGAACAAGTGACCAACGGGGTCGCCATCCGGATGGCGGTCCTCTACCTCTTGCTGTCCGGAACCAACGACGAGGAGTCGAACGCGTGAGCGCCTACCTGATCACCGGAGCCAAGATTCTGGGCGGTGAGGTGGCGGATCTGCTGGTCGACAACGGCGAGATCGTTGCTGTCGGCACCAACCTCGAAGCGCCGGCCGACGCCGAGACCGTCGACGCCAAGGGACTGGTCGCGCTGCCTGGCCTGGTCGACCTGCACACCCACCTGCGCGAGCCCGGCCGTGAGGACGCCGAGACCGTGCTCACCGGCACCCGGGCCGCGGCGATGGGCGGGTTCACCGCCGTCTTCGCGATGGCCAACACCGATCCGGTCGCCGACACCGCCGGTGTGGTCGAGCAGGTCTGGCGCCTCGGTCGCGACGCCGGGTACGCCGACGTCTTCCCGATCGGCGCGGTCACGGTCGGCCGGAAGGGCACCCAGCTCGCCGAGCTCGGCGCGATGGCGGACTCGGCGGCCCGGGTCCGGGTGTTCTCCGACGACGGCGACTGCGTCTGGGACGCCGCGCTGATGCGCCGGGCGCTGGAGTACGTGAAGGCGTTCGGCGGCGTGATCGCCCAGCACGCGCAGGAGCCGCGGCTCACCCAGGGCGCGCAGATGAACGAGGGCGCGCTGTCCGGCGTCCTCGGCCTGACCGGCTGGCCGAGTGTCGCCGAGGAGGCGATCATCGCCCGCGACATCCTGCTGAACGCGCACGTCGGCTCGAAGCTGCACATCTGCCACCTGTCCACCAAGGGCTCGGTGGAGATCGTCCGGGCCGCGAAGAAGCGCGGGTACGAGGTGACCGCCGAGGTCACCCCGCACCACCTGCTGCTGACCGAGGACCTGGCCGCGTCCTACAACCCGGTTTACAAGGTGAACCCGCCGCTGCGGACCAAGGACGACGTCGTGGCGGTCCGCGAGGGCCTGGCCGACGGCACCATCGACATCGTCGCCACCGACCACGCGCCGCACCCGGTCGAGGACAAGGACTGCGAGTGGAGCGCGGCCGCGTTCGGCATGCTCGGCCTGGAGACGGCGCTCAGCGTGGTCCAGCACGCGATGGTCGACACCAAGCTGATGACCTGGGCCGACGTCGCCGACCGGATGAGCTACCGGCCGGCGGAGATCGGCCAGGTCGCCGACCACGGCCGGCCGCTCGAGGCCGGCGCCGCCGCCAACCTGGTCCTGGTCGACCCGTCGGCCGAGCGGACCGTCGTACCGGGGGAGTCCGCGTCGCTGTCGCGGAACACGCCGTTCGACGGGATGACGCTGCCGGGCCAGGTCGTGGCGACCTTCCTGCGCGGCACACCGACTGTGCTGAACGGGAAGCTCGCCCGGTGAAGGCCTTCCTGGGCGTTCTCGGCACGTTGCTGGTCATCGCGGCCGGCTACTGGGCCATGTACCGGGGCTGGCGGAACCGCCAGGCCCGGCAGATCGACCTGGCGCCGCTGCCCGAGGCGCCGGCCGATGACAAAGGCGTTTTCTCCCAACGGGGAGTGGAGGGCGTCTACGTCGCCACCACCTCGGCCGGCGACTGGATGGACCGGATCGCCGTGCACGAACTGGGCGTCCGCAGCACCGCGGACCTGGCCGTCAGTGAGGCCGGCCTGATCTTCCATCGGCAGGGCGCGGCGGATGTCTTCATCCCCGTGGACCACCTGACCGGCGTCCGGACCGACCGCGGGATCGCCGGCAAGGTGACCGCGGAGAAGTCCGGCCTGGTGGTGGTCACCTGGAACCACGACGGCCGCGCGCTCGACACCGGGTTCCGGCCGCGCCGCAAGGCCGACACCGCCGCCCTGACCGAATCCATCTCGACCCTGATCGGAGCCGAGCAGAAATGAGCCAGCCTGCCCATCAGCCTGCGCTGCTGGTCCTGGAGGACGGCCGCAGCTTCGCGGGGACGTCGTACGGGGCGACCGGCGAGACCTTCGGCGAGGCGGTGTTCTCCACCGGGATGACCGGCTACCAGGAGACGCTGACCGACCCGTCGTACCACCGGCAGATCGTCACCCAGACCGCGCCGCACATCGGCAACACCGGAGTCAACGACGAGGACGACGAGTCGCAGAAGATCTGGGTCGCGGGGTACGTCGTCCGCGACCCGGCCCGGGTGCCGTCGAACTGGCGCGCCACCCGCTCGCTGGACGACCAGCTGAAATCCCAGGCCATCGTCGGGATCTCCGGCATCGACACCCGAGCCCTGACCCGGCACCTGCGCGAGCGCGGAGCGATGCGGGCCGGGATCTCGACCGAGGTCCTCGACCCGGAGACGCTGCTGGAGAAGGTGCTGCAGCAGTCGCCGATGGTCGGCGCTGACCTGGCCACCGAGGTGACCACGTTCGAGCCGTACGTCGTCCCCGCGGAAGGCGAGAAGCGGTTCACCGTCGTCGCGCTCGACCTCGGGATCAAGTCGATGACGCCGAAGCGGATGGCCGAGCGCGGTATCGAGGTGCACGTGCTGCCGGCCACCGCGACGCTGGCGGAGATCCTCGAGCGCAACCCGGACGGCGTCTTCATGAGCAACGGTCCCGGCGACCCGGAGACCACCGAGCACCCGACCGAGCTGCTCAAGGCGCTGCTGGAGCAGAACACGCCGTACTTCGGGATCTGCTTCGGCAACCAGGTGTTCGGCCGCGCGCTCGGACTCGGCACCTTCAAGCTGAAGTACGGGCACCGCGGCATCAACCAGCCGGTTCTCGACCGGGCCACCGGCAAGGTCGAGATCACCGCGCAGAACCACGGCTTCGCCGTCGACGCGCCGATCGAGGAGACCGTCGAGACGCCGTACGGCACCGCCGAGGTCAGTCATGTGTCCCTGAACGACAACGTGGTCGAAGGACTCCGCCTGACCGGGAAGGACGGCCGCGTGCTGGCCTTCTCGGTCCAGTACCACCCGGAGGCAGCCGCGGGTCCGCACGACTCCGCGTACCTGTTCGACCGGTTCGTCGAGCTGATGGAGGGACGGGCCTGATGCCACGTCGTACAGACATCGATTCGGTCCTGGTGATCGGCTCCGGCCCGATCGTGATCGGCCAGGCCTGCGAGTTCGACTACTCCGGGACCCAGGCCTGCCGGGTGCTCAAGGAGGAGGGTTTCCGGGTCGTCCTGGTGAACTCCAACCCGGCCACGATCATGACCGACCCGGAGTTCGCCGACGCCACCTACGTCGAGCCGATCACCCCGGAGTACGTCGAGAAGGTGATCGAGAAGGAGCGCCCGAACGCGCTGCTCGCGACCCTCGGCGGCCAGACCGCGCTGAACGCGGCGATCGCCCTGCACGACAACGGCGTACTGGAGAAGTACGGCGTGGAGCTGATCGGCGCGTCCGTGGACGCGATCCAGCGCGGTGAGAACCGGGAGTCGTTCAAGCAGATCGTCGAGAGGCTCGGGGCCGAGGTGGCCCGGTCGCGGATCTGCCACACCATCGACGACGTGCTCGGCGCGGCCGCCGAGCTCGGCTACCCGCTGGTGGTGCGGCCGTCGTTCACGATGGGCGGCGTCGGCTCCGGGATGGCGTACGACGAGGCCGACCTGCGCCGGATCGCCGGCGCCGGTCTGCACGCGAGTCCGACCACCGAGGTGCTGATCGAGGAGTCGATCCTCGGGTGGAAGGAGTACGAGCTGGAGGTGATGCGCGACAAGGCCGACAACGTCGTGATCATCTGCTCGATCGAGAACGTCGACCCGATGGGCGTGCACACCGGCGACTCGGTCACGGTCGCCCCGGCGATGACGCTGACTGACCGCGAGTACCAGGTGATGCGGGACCTGGCCATCGGCATCATCCGCGAGGTCGGCGTCGACACCGGCGGCTGCAACATCCAGTTCGCGGTGAACCCGGCCGACGGCCGGCTGATCGTGATCGAGATGAACCCGCGGGTGTCGCGGTCGTCCGCGCTGGCGTCGAAGGCGACCGGCTTCCCGATCGCCAAGATCGCCGCCAAGGTCGCGATCGGCTACACCCTGGACGAGATCCCGAACGACATCACCCGGCAGACGCCGGCCAGCTTCGAGCCGACGCTGGACTACGTGGTGGTGAAGGTGCCGCGGTTCGCGTTCGAGAAGTTCCCGGCCGCGGACGCCACGCTGACCACGCACATGAAGAGCGTCGGTGAGGCGATGGCGATCGGCCGGAACTACACCGAGGCGCTGCAGAAGGCGCTGCGCTCGCTGGAGAAGCCGGAGGCGCGATTCTCCTGGGCCGGCTCGCCGGCCACCGAACTGGAGCCGTTGCTCGAGGAGATCACGACGCCGCACGACGGCCGGCTGCGGACGATCATGGACGCGATCCGGGCCGGTGCGACGCCGGAGCAGATCTTCGACAACACCAAGATCGACCCGTGGTTCGTCGACCAGCTCTACCTGATCCACGAGACCGCGCTGCAGGTCGCAGCCGCGCCGCGACTCACCCCCGAGGTGCTGCGGCTGGCCAAGCGACACGGGTTCTCGGACCTGCAGCTGGCCGAGATCCGCGGGCTGACCGAGGACGTCGTCCGCGGGGTCCGGCAGGCGCTCGGGATCCGGCCGGTCTACAAGACGGTCGACACCTGTGCGGCCGAGTTCAAGGCCGAGACGCCGTACCACTACTCGTCGTACGACGAGGAGACCGAGGTCGCACCGCGGGACACCCCGGCCGTGCTGATCCTCGGCTCCGGGCCGAACCGGATCGGGCAGGGGATCGAGTTCGACTACTCCTGCGTGCACGCGTCGATGGCGCTGCGCGAGGCCGGCTACTGCACGGTGATGGTGAACTGCAACCCGGAGACGGTCTCGACCGACTACGACACCTCCGACCGGCTGTACTTCGAGCCGCTCACCTGTGAGGACGTGCTCGAGATCGTGTACGCCGAGCTGCAGGCCGGCCCGGTCGCCGGAGTCATCGTCCAGCTCGGCGGCCAGACCCCGCTGGGCCTGGCGCAGCGGCTCGCCGACGCCGGCGTGCCGATCGTCGGGACGTCGCCCGAGGCCATCCACCTGGCCGAGGAGCGGGGCGCGTTCGGCAAGGTGCTCGCGGACGCGAAGCTGCCGGCGCCGAAGCACGGTACGGCGATGTCGGCCGACGAGGCGCACGGGGTGGCCCTGGAGATCGGGTTCCCGGTGCTGGTCCGGCCGTCGTACGTGCTCGGCGGACGCGGGATGGAGATCGTCTACAGCTCGGCCGAGCTCACCGCCGCGCTGGAGCGGCTGAGTGGCGGGTTCGGGTCGTGGGAGCACCCGGTGCTGATCGACCGGTTCCTGGACGACGCGGTCGAGATCGACGTGGACGGGCTGTTCGACGGCGACGAGCTCTTCCTCGGCGGCGTGATGGAGCACATCGAGGAAGCGGGTGTGCACTCCGGCGACTCGTCCTGTGCGCTGCCGCCGATCACCCTCGGGAACGCCGACATCGAGAAGATCCGTCAGTCGACCGAGGCGATCGCTCGCGGTGTCGGCGTCCGCGGCCTGCTGAACGTGCAGTACGCGCTCGCCGGCGACGTGCTCTACGTGCTGGAGGCGAATCCGCGCGCGTCCCGGACAGTGCCGTTCGTGTCGAAGGCGACCGCGACCCCGCTGGCGAAGGCGGCGGCCCGGGTGATGCTCGGTTCGACGATCGCCGAGCTCCGGGCCGAGGGCATGCTGCCGGCCACAGGCGACGGTGGGACGCTGCCGACCTCGACGCCGATCGCGGTCAAGGAAGCCGTGATGCCGTTCAACCGGTTCCGGACCGTTGACGGCCGCTCGGTGGACACCGTGCTCGGGCCGGAGATGCGCTCGACCGGTGAGGTGATGGGCGTCGACGACACCTTCGGCACGGCGTTCGCCAAGTCGCAGGCGGCGGCGTCGCAGCCGCTGCCCGGCTCCGGCAAGGTGTTCGTGTCGGTCGCGAACCGGGACAAGCGGCACATGATCTTCCCGGTGAAGCGGCTGGCCGACCTGGGCTTCCACATCTACGCGACCGAAGGTACGGCGGACGTGCTGCGGCGCAACGGGGTCGAGGCGGTCACGGTGCGCAAGAGCAGCCAGGGACCGGGACCGAACGGCGAGCCGACGATCGTGCAGATGGTCCAGGACGGTGAGCTCCAGCTGATCGTCAACACCCCGATCGGCATCACCCAGGGCGGTTCGCCGCGACTGGACGGGTACGAGATCCGCACCGCGGCGGTGGCCCGCAACATCCCGTGCATCACCACGGTGCAGGGGCTGGCGGCCGCCGTACAGGGGATCGAGGCGCAGCAGGCCGGGGACATCGGCGTCCGGTCGCTGCAGGACTGGGTGTCGAGGATCCGCGGTGTATAGGAAGGTCGTTCGGCCGGTCCTGTACCGGCTGGGTCGCGGAGACGCGGAGGTCGCGCACGAGCAGACGCTCGCCGGCCTCCGGCTCCTCGGCCGCATCCCCGGCACGCCGCGTGCCGGGGCCCGCCTGTCCGGCTCGACCGCCGCGTCATCCCGCACCGTCTTCGGCATCCGCTTCCCGTCACCCGTCGGGCTCGCTGCCGGCATGGACAAGAACGGGGTCGCGCTGCGCGCCTGGCCGGCGCTGGGCTTCGGCTTCGTCGAGGTCGGCACCGTCACGGCGCATCCGCAACCTGGCAACGAGAAGCCCAGGCTGTTCCGGCTGGTCGAGCACGAGGCCGTGATCAACCGGATGGGGTTCAACAACCTCGGCAGCGAGGCGCTGGCTGCGCGGCTGGCGGCGTACGGCGACCTCGGCTACCCGCTCGGGATCTCGATCGGCAAGTCGAAGGTGACCCCGCTGGAGGACGCGGTCGAGGACTACGTGACCTCGCTGCGCCGGCTCTACCGGTACGGCGACTACTTCGCGGTCAACGTGAGCTCGCCGAACACGCCGGGGCTGCGGGCGCTGCAGGACGCCGGGCACCTGCGGGAGTTGCTGACCGCTCTCCACGCCGAAGCCTTGTCGCTGAGTGCCGGCGGGTTGGCCGGGAAGCCGATCCTGGTGAAGATCGCGCCGGACCTGACCTCGTCGGCGATCGACGAGCTGCTCGGCGTCTGCACCGACGTCGGGATCGCCGGGATCATCGCCACCAACACGACCATCGGCCGGCCGGGCGTCGAGTCGCACCCGCTGGCCGCCGAGACCGGCGGGCTGTCCGGGCGGCCGCTGACCGAGACGGCGGCCAAGACGGTCGCCCACATCCACGCCGAGACCGGGGGAGCGCTGCCGATCATCGGGGTCGGCGGCATCCTCGAGCCCACCGACGCGGTCCGGCTCGTCGACGCCGGCGCCAGCCTGGTCCAGCTCTACACCGGCCTCATCTACCGCGGGCCCGGCCTGGTCCGCCGCATCAACAGGAGCTTGCCATGAGCAATGAACCCTTCGGCGCCCGGCTGCGGTCCGCGATGGACACGCGCGGGCCGCTGTGCGTCGGGATCGACCCGCACGCGCACCTGCTGGAGGCCTGGGGTCTGCCGGACACGACGGAGGGTCTGGCGTCGTTCACGTACGGCGTCGTGGACGCGCTGGCCGACCGGGTCGCGGTGTTCAAGCCACAGTCGGCGTTCTTCGAGCGGTTCGGGTCCGCGGGGATCGCGGTCCTCGAGCAGGCGACGACCCGGCTGCGGGACGCGGGTGCGCTGGTGATCATCGACGCGAAGCGCGGTGACATCGGGTCGACGATGGCCGGGTACGCGTCGGCGTACCTGGCGGAGAAGGGGCCGTTGGCGTGTGACGCGCTGACGGTCAGCCCGTACCTCGGGTTCGGGTCATTGCAGCCCGCTATCGACGAGGCGCGGGCGGCCGGCGCTGGGCTGTTCGTGCTCGCGCTGACGTCGAACCCGGAGGGTCCGCAGTTCCAGTCCGCGCGCACCGTCGCCGGTCCGACCGTGGCGGGCGCCGTACTCGACGGCCTGCGCGCTCTGAACGCGGACGCCGACGATCTCGGGTCCTTCGGCGCCGTGGTCGGCGCGACCATCGCTTCGACCGACGAGAACCTCGACATCAACGGTCCGCTGCTGGCTCCGGGCCTCGGCGCGCAGGGCGGGACGGCCGAGGGGCTGGTCGCAGTCTTCGGGTCGGCGGTGCGGAACGTCGTACCGGCGAGCTCCAGGGAGATCCTCGGCGCCGGCCCGTCGGCCGGCGCCCTCCAGGACGCGGCCGCCCGGGCAGTCGACGCCTACCGGGCGGTCCTCAGCTACTGAGCGCCGTACCGTTCTCGGTATGAGTGCTTTCGTGCCCGGCCTGGAGCTGAGCCGGCGGTTCTACACCGAGGCGGTCGCGCCCGCGATCGCGGCGTCGTGCCCGGGTCTGCCCTACGCCGCCGCGGTGCTCGGCCGGGGGTCGGAGGTGCTTGGCTTCGACGACGAGATGTCGGGCGACCACAACTCGGAGCCGCGGGTCGAGCTGTTCCTGCGCAAGGAGGACCGGACCCGGCACGGCGCCGCGCTCGACGAGGTGCTGCGCCGGGACGTCCCCGCCGAGTTCGCGGACCGGGCGACGCAGTTCGCGGTGCACACCGTCCGGGGCTACTTCCTGGAGCAGTTGGACTTCGACGTGGAGAGCGAGATCGCGCCGCGGGACTGGTTCACGTTCCCGGAGCCGCACCTGCGGATGCTGACCGCCGGCGCGGTCTTCCACGACGAGGTCGGTCTGCAGGCGGTCCGGGACCGGTTCGCGTACTACCCGCGCGACGTGTGGCTCTACCTGCAGGTCGCGGCCTGGTGGCAGGTCCATCCGGAGACCAACCTGGCCGGCCGGGCCGGGTTCGTCGGGGACGAGCTCGGGTCGGCGCTGATCGGGGCGCAGCTCGTGGAGGACCTGATGCGGCTGTGCTTCCTGATCGAGCGGCAGTACGCGCCGTACTCGAAGTGGTTCGGTACGGCGTTCTCGCGGCTGCCCTGCGCGGACCACCTGGCGCCACTGTTCGGCAAGGTGCTGCGGACCGAGTCGTGGCAGCAGCGCGAGGACGCGTTGATGGCGGCGTACTCGGGCGTTGCCGAGCTGCACAACCGGCGGAAGGTCACCGCACCCGTGACGACCGGGATCGAGCAGATGTGGGACCGGCCGTTCAAGGTGGTCTGGGGCGACTTCCCGGGCGCGCTGCTGGCCGAGATCAAGGACCCGGAGGTACGGCGGATCGCGGAACGCTGGCCGGTCGGCGGGATCGACCGGATCCGGAACGTGCTCTGGGCAGCCCGTGATCGCCGTCGCGTGGTGGCGCTGTTCGACTAATCGTCCTGGTACAGGCTGGTGATCAGGGCGACCGCGGCCTGGGTCGCCGGGTGTGGGTCCTCGCGGTGCCAGATGAGGTGGACGTCGACCGGCGGCGCGTCGCGGACCGGGCGGTAGACGACGCCGTCGCGGCGGTACTGCGTGACGGTCGCCTGCGGTGTCAGGCCGACGTACCGTCCGGCGGCGATCGCGGCGAGCCAGTCGTCGACGTCGTGGGTGTACTCGAACTCCGGCCGGGACCCTTCCGGCCAGAGATCCGCGGTGGTGCTTCCGGTACGGCGGTCGATCGCAAGCCGGCGGTCGCGGAGCTGGTCCAGTGTCAGGGTGCGCTTCTTCGCCAGCGGGTCGTCGGCGGCCAGAGCGCAGTACCTGCGTTCACTCGCGACCGTCGTGTGCGCGAAGCGCTTCAGGTCGACGTGCGACCGCACGATGGCCAGGTCGCAGAGCCCTTCGGCCAGTCCGCCGGTGGCCGTGTTGGTTCGCACCAGCTGCAGCTCGACGTCGGGATGCTCGGCGGCCCAGCGTTTCTGGAACTCGGCCGTGTGCCGCCCGACCGCCGACCACGCATGACCGACCCGCAACCGGGTGTGCCCGGTCGTTGCCTCCCGCACCAACTCGTCCACCTCGGCCAGCACCTGCCGGGCCCGTGCCAGCGCCTGGACGCCGGCCGTCGTCGGCGTGATCGTCCGGCTGGTCCGATGCAGCAGCCGCACGCCGAGCGCCTGCTCGAGGCTCAGCAGGTTCCGCGACACCGCGGCCTGCGAGACCTTCAACTCGATCGCCGCATCCGTGAACGTCCCCGCGTCCACGATCGCGACCAGGCAGCGCAACTGCCGGAGCTCGACATCCATGACTCCAGCGTATAGATCCGCCGGTTGGTGCATTTTGCCTCGACAACCGCCGGACCGACCCTCGAAGCATGCGCAAAGACCGGATGAGCGGTGTGGTGATGATGCTCGGCAGCGGGCTGTCGACCCAGGTGGGCGCGTCCCTGGGTGCCTTGGCGTTCCCGGTGATCGGGCCGGTCGGGGTGGTGGCGGTTCGGCAGTGGATCGCCGGCGCCGTGCTGCTGGCGGTCGGGCGACCGCAGCTGCGCGCGATCACGGCCCGGCAGTGGCGGCTGGTGATCGGGTTGGCGTTGGTGTTCGCGGTGATGAACCTGTCGCTGTACACCGCGATCGACCGGATCGGTCTCGGCTTGGCCGTGACGCTGGAGTTTCTGGGTCCGTTGGCCGTTGCTTTGCTCGGGTCCCGGCGGGTGGTCGACCTGGCGTGCGCGCTGGCCGTGGCGCCTGCCGTCGTACTGCTGACCCGGCCACAGGCGACCACGGACTACCTGGGTATCGGGCTCGGACTGCTGGCGGCTGCCTGCTGGGCGTCGTACATCCTGCTCAACCGCCGGATGGGGCGGGAGTTCACCGGCGTGCAAGGCGTTGGCGCCGCGGCTGCGGTGTCCGGGCTGGCGTACGTGCCGATCGGGATCTGGGCCCTCTGGCACCACCGGCCGACGCCGACGACCCTCGCGTACGCCGTCGCGGCCGGTCTGCTGTCGTCCGCCGTACCGTTCCTCGTCGACCTGCTCACGCTGCGGCGGGTGCCGGCGCAGTTCTTCGGCGTCTTCATGAGCGTGAACCCGGTGCTCGCCGCGCTGGTCGGACTGGTGGTGCTCGGCCAGCGCCTCGGCTCGCTCGACTGGCTGGCCATCGGGGTGATCGTGGGCGCCAACGTGGTGGCGTTGTCGGCCGGGCGACGCGGCACATCACGGCGCGGTTCCAGTCCGCGGGTGCGACGTTCTTCACGGCGCGCCCTGCGTGCTGGTGACCCCGGGGTTCGGGAGGGTTGCGGAGCGAGAGGGAGAGCGGTTCTCCCCGCGGAACAGTAAGGAACGGAATGCGTAAGGTTGCGGCCCTCGCGGCGGTAGTGACAATGGGCGTCGGAACGTTGACGGCGTGCTCGGGCGGCGACTACTGCAGCGAGCTGCAGAACTATGCCGAGTCGGTCAAGGACCTCGACATCAAGGACTCCGCGGCGGTCGACAAGATGCTGTCCGAGGCCAAGAAGGTCTCGAAGTCGGCGCCGGACGATCTGAAGGACGACTGGAAGATCGTCATCGACTACGCCGAGAAGGCGAAGGACGCCAACGGCGACACCGGGAAGCTGACCGAGCTCGCCAAGAGCGACGGCGACAAGATCGCCCCGGCGTTCGACGCGATCAGCAAGCAGGCCAAGGACACGTGCAAGGTCACCGTCACCGACTCCTGACCGACGGCGTCATGACGGGCCGGGTGCGCAGCGAGCGGCACCCGGCCCGCCGTACGTCCGGCACTGCTGACAGGCACCGGACGGGTGCGGAAAGTATCCGTTTCGGATGGTTTGGTCACCAGCTGTAACGTCGGGGCCAGCACCCCCGAGGACCGACCTCCCGACCCCCGAGGATGATGAGATCCGTGAAGCGAACTCTCGCCGTCGCCGCGACGCTGCTCGCCGGCACCGCCACCCTGACCGCGTGCACCGAGGAGCAGGCCTACTGCGTCGACCTCGCCGGGTACGCCGCGAACGCGGTCAACGTGGACCCGCAGAACCCGGCCGACTACACCAAGATCCTCGAGGACGCGAAGAAGCTGCAGGCTTCCGCGCCCGCCGACGTGAAGGACGACTGGGGCGTCGTGGTGGCGTTCGCCGAGAAGGCCAAGGCGGCGGGCACGGACCGTGTCGAGCTGGCTCGGCTGAGTCAGCAGACCGGCTCGGTGATGACGGCGTACAAGACGATCAGCACGCATGCCAAGGACTCCTGCAAGGTGGACGTGCCGCAGCTGAGCTGAGCCGGCCGCTGTGAGTGGAACGATCGATTCGCCCGAGACGCCCGGCTGACGGCCGCTCCTGCGCCGTGACCTGCCCGAACCCGTGTTAGGTTCCCTTGCGAAGCCACACAACGGGACAGGTGAAACGGTGCCACTTCCTTCTTTGACCCCGGAGCAGCGAGCGGCGGCTCTGGACAAGGCCGCGGCGGCGCGGCGTGAACGAGCCGAGATCAAGAACCGGATCCGGCATTCGGGAGCGTCTCCGACGGAGGTGCTCCACGAGGGACAGACCAACGACGTGATCGGCAAGATGCGGGTCAGTGCGCTGCTGCAGTGCATCCCCGGCGTGGGCAAGGTCCGCGCCCAGCAGATCATGGAACGCGCGGGGATCTCGGAGACGCGGCGGGTGCGCGGCCTCGGCTCCAACCAGATCGCCGCCCTCGAACGCGAATTCGCCGAGTGAGCCAGACCAAGACCAAGACCCCGGTCGGCTCGTTGGACACTGGTGTGAACATGACTGCGAACGTGACCACGCACAGGACGGACGACGCGACCATGGCTCCGCGGCAGACCTCGCCCCGCACGGCCCGGCTGACCGTGCTGGCCGGGCCGACCGCGGTCGGCAAGGGGACGGTGGCGGCGGAGATCCGGGAGCGGTTCCCCGAGATCTGGATCTCGGTGTCGGCGACGACCCGCAAGCCGCGGCCGGGTGAGGTGCACGGGGTGCACTACCTGTTCGTGTCGGACGCGGAGTTCGACCGGATGATCGCCGACGGTGAGCTGCTCGAGTGGGCGGTGGTGCACAAGGCGGCCCGGTACGGGACGCCGAAGCGGCCGGTGCTGGACAAGCTCGCCGAGGGCCGCCCGGCGCTGCTGGAGATCGACCTGCAGGGCGCCCGCCAGGTCCGCGAGACGATGCCGGACGCGCAGTTCGTCTTCCTCGCCCCGCCGAGCTGGGACGAACTGGTCCGCCGGCTGGTCGGCCGCGGCACCGAGACGGCCGAGGAGCGCGAACGCCGGCTGGAGACCGCGACCCTGGAACTGGCCGCCGAGAAGGAGTTCGACGTGACGATCGTGAACGCCTCGGTTCGGGAGGCTGCCGATCAGTTGGTAAAGTTGATCCGATAACCCCTTCCATTCCTGGAAAGAGCTGAACTTGTCTGGCAACCAGCCCGTCGCCATCGGCATCACCTCCCCGCCGATCGACGACCTGCTCACCCGCACCGACTCCAAGTACAAGCTGGTGCTCTACTCGGCCAAGCGGGCGCGGCAGATCAACGCCTACTACTCCCAGCTCGGCGAGGGCCTGCTGGAGTATGTCGGTCCGCTGGTCGAGACCCACGTCCAGGAGAAGCCGCTCTCGATCGCGATGCGCGAGATCAACGAGGGCGTGCTGACCTGCACCGACATCGACCCCGAGGCCGAGGCGGAAGCCGCCGCCGCGGAGAAGTCTGCGTAACCGACCCTCCATGACGACCGGGGAACGGGGTCTCTGATGTCCGGAACCGGTGCAGAACAGACCCCTGGGACCACAGAGGCCCCAGGGGACTCTGTCGTTCCCGCCCAGGAACCGGCCAAGCACCGGCCGAACGTGGTGCTCGGAGTCGGTGGCGGCATCGCGGCGTACAAGGTCTGTGACCTGCTCCGGCGGCTGACCGAGTCCGGGCACAGCGTGCGGGTGGTGCCGACGGCGGCCGCGCTGGAGTTCGTGGGGGCGGCGACCTGGGCTGCGCTGTCCGGTCAGCCGGTGACCGCGGACCCGTTCGACGACGTGCAGGAGGTTCCGCACGTCCGGATCGGCAAGGCCGCCGAGCTCGTCGTGGTCGCCCCGGCCACGGCCAACCTGATCGCCAAGGCCGCGCACGGCCTGGCCGACGACCTGCTCACCAACACGCTGCTGACGGCTCGCTGCCCGATCCTGTTCGCGGCCGCGATGCACACCGAGATGTGGGAGCATCCGGCCACCCAGGCCAACGTCGTCACCCTCCGGTCCCGCGGCATCACGGTGCTCGAGCCCGCGGTCGGCCGGCTCACCGGCGCCGACACCGGCCGCGGCCGGCTGCCCGAGCCGTCCGAGATCTTCGCGATCAGCCAGTTGATGCTCGCCGACGAGGCCGCCCGCGCCGCCGGGCAGGCGGTCGCCGACCTGACCGGCAAGCACGTCCTGATCAGCGCCGGCGGCACCCGCGAGTACCTGGACCCGGTCCGCTACCTGGGCAACTCCTCGTCCGGCAAGCAGGGCTACGCGCTGGCCCGGATCGCCGCCGCCCGCGGCGCCAAGGTGACCCTGGTCGCGGCGAACTCCGAGCTGCCCGACCCGGCCGGCGTCCAGGTCGTCCCGGTGACGAGCGCCCGGGACCTGTACGACGAGATCACCGGCCGCGCGGGTGACGCGGACGCGATCGTGATGGCGGCGGCCCCGGCGGACTTCCGGCCGGCCGACGTCGCCGAGCACAAGATCAAGAAGACCGCCGACGGCGCGGTCCCGGCGGTCAGCCTGGTGCAGAACCCGGACATCCTGCAGACGATCTCGCACGACCGCCGCCGCGCCGGCCAGGTGATCGTCGGGTTCGCGGCCGAGACCGGCGACGCGGAGCACAGCGTGCTCGAGCTCGGCCGGGCCAAGCTGGAGCGCAAGGGCTGCGACCTGCTGGTGGTGAACGACGTCTCCGGCGGCAAGGTCTTCGGCAGCGACGTCAACGAGGCCGTCATCCTCGACACCGACGGCAACGCCCTCCCCGTCCCCTCCGGCTCCAAAGACGCCCTGGCCGGCGTGATCTGGAACCTAGTAGCCACCCACTGGCCCTAACCCCGCCCCCGCCCCCGCCCCGCCCCCGCCCCGCCCCCGACCCGCCCCCGCCCCCGCCCCGCCCCCGCCCCCGCCCCGCCCCCGCCCCGCCCCCGCCCCCGCGAGGGGATATCCGTTCGTGGTGGGGGTTCTCCCTTCGCAGACGAGGGGAGAACCCGGCGTGCCGGGGGATATCCCCTCGAGCGCCGGGGCGGGTGGGCGGGGAGTAAGAGGTCAGGTTCTGGCCGGTTCTGGGGCTAGCGTCGGGGGTATGGAGATCTCGTGGCGGGCGGTGGTTGGGCGGCGGATGCGGCGGCATCACCTGGCTGGTGACCCGGCCGGCTCGGCGGCGGACGCCGTACGGGCTATGTGTGGGGCGCATGCGCAGGTGCTGTCGGCGGGGGAGGTGTCGGTAGCGGTCCGGCTCGACGGGGCGACCCGGGAGACGGTGCAGCAGGCTGACGGCCTGGTGAAGACGTTCGGGCCGCGGGGGACCGTGCACCTACTGCCTCTCGACGATCTGCCGCTGTGGACGGGCGCACTCTCGGCGCTGCCGCCTGGGACACCGGTCCCGGAGTACATGCGGCTGACGCCCGAGCAACGCGCCGAGATCATCGTCGCGATCGGTGACGCGCTGGCCGACGACGACCTGACTGTCGACGACCTGACAGTGGAAGTCGTACGGCGTACCGGCGACTGGGCCGGTGATCTCGTGATGCCCGCCTTCCAGACCTACTGGCCGCGCTGGCGGCAGGTGATCCCGGACGCCGCCAACGCGGGCGTCCTCTGCTACGGACCGAATCGCGGCCGGCTGACGACGTACTCGAACCCGCACCGCTTCAAGCCGTTCGAGCCACTCCCCGGCGACGAGGCGTTCACCGAGCTCCTGCACCGATACCTGTACTCCTACGGTCCCGCGACGCCGCAGCAGTTCGCCCGCTGGCTCAACACCAGCCCCGCGTTTGTGAAGCCGTACTTCGCCGACCTGCCCCAGGTGGAGCTCGCAGGCCAACCCGCCTGGCACGCGCCAGGCGACGGCGACTTCCCGGACGACCCGGTCCGCGGCGTCCGCCTGCTGCCGTACTTCGACGCGTACGGCGTCGGCAGCTTCCCGCGCGAGCTGCTCTTCCCGGGTACGGCGTTCACCCGCGCGCTCGCCCGCGGTCAGGCCGGCAACTATCCGCTGCTCCTGGTCGACGGCGTCGTCGCCGGGGTCTGGCACCACAAGAAGTCCGGCCGGAAGGTGCACGTCACCGTCGAGTCGCTGATCACGCTGAGCGGCACCCGGCGCCGGCTGCTCGACGCCGAGGTGGACCGGTTGGCTGCGATGCTGGACTGCACACCATCACTCACCCTGGGCGACGTGACGGTCGGCCCGCACGCCTGACATCAGTCCTCGTGTCCAAAATATGATCAGCAATCTCGAATCCTGGACGGATTCGGAGCGTCACCGGGACTGCGGGGAAAACTGCTGGCATACTTCCCAGATGCATCGCCATCCGCCGGTGCATGGGGGGATCGTGCGGTTGTAGCTGCGGTTCGTGGTCACAGTCGCGCGGCACAAGAGGAATCCGAGGGAGAATTGTGGCGAGCCGCCTTTTCACGTCCGAGTCGGTGACCGAGGGTCACCCGGACAAGATCGCTGACCAGATCAGCGACTCCATCCTCGACGCGTTGCTGGCCGAGGACCCGAAGAGCCGCGTCGCGGTCGAGACCTTGGTCACCACGGGTCTGGTCGTGGTCGCAGGTGAGGTCACCACGTCGGCGTACGTCGACATCCCGGGGATCGTGCGGGCGCGCATCCTCGAGATCGGCTACGACTCCTCGCTGAAGGGGTTCGACGGCGCGTCCTGTGGTGTCACGGTGGCCATCGGCAGTCAGTCGGCGGACATCGCGCAGGGTGTCGACACGGCGTACGAGACGCGCGCGGACGCGTCCCAGGACGCTCTGGACCTGCAGGGAGCGGGGGACCAGGGCCTGATGTTCGGCTACGCGTCGAACGAGACGCCGGAGCTGATGCCGCTGCCGATCACCATCGCGCACCGGCTGTCGGCGCGGCTGTCCGAGGTCCGCAAGGACGGCACGATGGCCTACCTGCGCCCGGACGGCAAGACCCAGGTCACGGTCGAGTACGACGGTGACAAGGCGGTCCGGATCGACACCGTGGTGGTGTCCAGCCAGCACGCGGCCGACATCAGTCTGGACTCGATGCTGACCCCGGACATCAAGAAGCACGTGGTCGACCCGGTGCTCGAGCAGTTCGACATCGACTCGACCGGCTACAAGCTGCTGGTGAACCCGACCGGGCGGTTCGAGATCGGCGGCCCGATGGGTGACGCCGGCCTGACCGGCCGGAAGATCATCATCGACACCTACGGCGGGATGGCCCGGCACGGCGGCGGCGCGTTCTCCGGCAAGGACCCGTCCAAGGTGGACCGCTCGGCGGCGTACGCGATGCGCTGGGTGGCCAAGAACATCGTCGCCGCGGGGCTGGCGGACCGGGTCGAGTGCCAGGTCGCGTACGCGATCGGCAAGGCCGCGCCGGTCGGTTTCTACGTCGACACCTTCGGCACCGAGAAGGTGCCGGTGGCCCAGATCAGCGACGCGGTCCGCGAGGTGTTCGACCTGCGGCCGGCCGCGATCATCCGGGACCTGGACCTGCTCCGGCCGATCTACGCCCAGACCGCGCGCAACGGCCACTTCGGCCGCACCGGCGAGGACTTCACCTGGGAGCGCACCGACCGGGTCGAGGAGCTCAAGGCCGCGATCAACAAATAACTCCGTTCTGCCCGCGACCCGGCTGTTGTCCACAGCCGGGTCGCGGCATTCCCGCGCACTGTCGTCCCGGCCGTCTAGAGTTTTCCGGTGACATCGAACGGAGACTCCCCGGAGCAGTTGACGCTGCTGCGGGACACCGTTCGCAAGTCCCGGACCAAGGAACCGGCCGGGATCACCTCGTCGTTGCCGGTGGCCCGGATCGCGGTCGACGTCTCGCTGCCGCACCTGGACCGGCCGTTCGACTACCTCGTGCCGGACGACCTGGCCGACGCCGCGCAGCCGGGCGCCCGGGTGAAGGTCCGCTTCGCCGGCAAGGACCTGGACGGGTTCGTCCTGGAGCGGCTCGAGTCCTCCGACCACGACGGCAAGCTGGCCCGGATCCGCAAGGTGGTCTCGCCGGAGCAGGTGCTGACGCCGGAGATCGCCGACCTCTGCCGCGCGGTCGCGGATCGGTACGCCGGGGTCTTCGCGGATGTGACCCGCCTGGCCGTCCCGCCCCGGCATGCGAAGGTCGAGGGCGAGCCGCTGCGCTGCAACCAGCCTGCGCCGCCGCCGCTGTCCACGTCGCGTTCGGAGTGGTCGCCGTACCCGGCCGGCTTCCTGGATGCGGTGGCTCGGTCGGAGGCGCCGCGCGCGATCTGGACCGCCGTACCTGGGGCAGACTGGGCGCTCGCGTTCGCGCAGGCTGCGGCGGTGTGTGCGGCGTCGGGGCGTGGTGCGTTGCTGCTCGTGCCGGATGCCCGGGATCTCGAGCGGCTCGCCTCGGCCTGTACGGCGGTTCTCGGCGAGACCGGGTTCGTCACGTTGTCGGCGGATCTCGGGCCGACCGCTCGCTACCGAGCCTTTCTCGCGACGCTGCGAGGGTGTGCGCGCGTGGTGATCGGGACGCGGGCGGCGGCGTTCGCGCCGGTGGCGAATCTCGGGCTGGTGGCGCTGTGGGACGACGGCGACGACTCGTACGCCGAGCCGCGTGCGCCGTACCCGCATGCCCGGGAGGTCCTGTTGTTGCGGGCGTACCGGCAGCAGTGTGCCGCGTTGCTCGGCGGGTTCGCGCGGTCGGTCGAGGCCGCGGCGCTGCTGGAGTCCGGGTTCGCGGCGGAGTTGATCGCGGACCGGCAGGTGATTCGGGCCGCCGCTCCCGCGGTGCACATCGCGGGGGAGTCGGACACCGATCTCGCCCGTGATCCGGGGGCGCGCGCCGCGCGGCTGCCGCACCGGGCGTTCGAGATCGCGCGAGAGGGGCTGCGGTCCGGCCCGGTGCTGGTCCAGGTGCCTCGGGCGGGGTACCTGCCGAGCCTGGTGTGCCAGACCTGCCGTGCTCCGTCGCGCTGCACGACGTGTGGCGGGACCTTGCGCCGTACTGGCGGATCCGGTCCGGCGAGTTGCAGCGTGTGCGGCCGGCCGGCGACCGACCACCGGTGCCCGGAGTGCGGTGACACCCGAATGCGCGCTGCCGTTGTCGGCGCTCGTCGTACGGCGGAGGAGCTCGGCCGGGCGTTCCCCGGATTGGTCGTGCGTACGTCGGGTGGCGACAACATGCTCGACGTCGTGTCGGACAAGCCGGCGCTGATCGTGAGCACGCCGGGAGCCGAGCCGGTCGCGGAAGGCGGGTACAGCGCCGCATTGCTGCTGGATACGTGGCTGATGCTGGCTCGGCCGGATCTGCGGGCGCCGGAGGAGGCTGTGCGGCGATGGTTCAACGCGGCGGCGCTGGTGCGGCACAGCGGCACGGTCATCCTGGTGGGTGAGCCGTCCGCGTTGCCGTTGCAGGCGGTGGTGCGGTGGAGTCCGGAGGGGTTCGCGGCCCGGGAGGTGGAGGAGCGCCGGGCGGCCCGGCTGGCGCCGGCGGCGAAGTTGGCCGAGCTCACGGGGCCGTCCGAGGCGGTGAACGATCTCATCGGCCGGCTACGACAGTTGCTTCCGGCAACCGCTGGGCTCGAGGTGCTGGGGCCGGTGGACGTCGACGACGAGACGGTCCGAGCTGTTGTGCGAACGCCGCGAGCAGCCGGCTCCGCGCTGGCTCGTGCCTTGAAGGAAGCGCAAGCTGCGCGCACCACGAAGAAGAACCCGGGATCAGTGCGCGTTCAGGTCGATCCGCCGAGCTTCGGCTAGGCGGTAGAGGCCAGGGGAGTGGCTGCGGTGAGCAGCTGAGTGCCCAGCGCGGTGCGGTGATAGAGCACGGCGCGGCCGTCGCGGCGGGAGTCGACCAGGCCGGCACTGCGCAGGATGCTGAGGTGCACGCTCAGCGTGGGCGCCGAGACCCCGAGCTGGTGCGCCAGGTGCGTGGTCGACATCGGCAGGTCGAGGTGGCTGACGATCGCCGCGCGGGTCCGGCCGACCAGGTCCGCGAGCGGTGAGTCGGTGGTGTCCTGCCGGTCCTCCCAGAGTCGCCCGAGGCCGCGCGGCGGGTAGGTGATCGTCGGCACGTACGGCGCCGCGGTCACCGACAGGCCGGCCGGCCAGCTGAACACGCTCGGCACCAGCAGCACGCCCTGCCCGGCCATCGGCTCGCCGTCACAGGCGAACGGCCGGTCGATCTCGATCCGGCTGACGCTGAACCGGATCGACGGGTGCAGGTTGCGGAACAGCCGCTCGATCCCGCCGGCCGCCAGCTCGTCCAGCCGGAACGCCAGGTCCTCCTGCAGCAGCGCCCGCATCCGCCGCCAGTCCGGCTCGATCGCCCGCCGCCAGTAGCTCTCCAGCGCGGACGTGATCAGCTCGAGCGCCTTGGCCGGGTGCGCGATCAGGTCGGGCAGCAGCGGGTGCGGGGTCTCGTGGTGCAGCCTGCCGAGCTCGTCGGTGACCAGGTGGTGCGGGGTGGCGGCGATCGCGGCCAGGCCGGACTCCAGGCTGGTGCTCCGGCGCGGCGGCGCCGGCGTGATGAAGTCCGGGATGTAGCCGACCGGCGGAATGAGGGCCTTCAGCAACGTCAGGTCCGGTCCGTCGATGATCGGGCAGACCTTCTGCATCCACGGCGCGTGCACGCTGCGCGCCGGGTTGTTGCTCAGCGCCCGCACGCTGGTGACGGCCTCCCAGACCGGCGACAGCGCGAACCGGATCCGGCCCACGTCCTCGGCGTTCAACCTGATCGTGATCACCTCGCCAGCCTAGCCGATTAGTCCTGGGACTAATCGTCGACAGCTCTCCAGTCGGCCTTCAGAGTTGTCGTCATGAGTGCAACCGCCGCTGTCGACACGCCTGCTCCCGCGCTGCCGCGGGCGTTCTGGGCGCTCTGGGTCTGCCAGCTGGTCAACCGGCTGGGCAGCTTCGTCCAGCCGTTCCTCGTCCTCTACCTGACCCAGGACCGCCTCCTCTCGGCCGGTACGGCGGGCGCCGTGGCGGCCGCGGTCGGCGCCGGCTCGGTCGCGTCGCAGCTCGTCGGCGGCTGGCTGGCCGACCGCGTCGGCCGCCGGGTCACGATGTTGGCGTGCTTCTTCGGGACCGCCGCCGCGCTCATCCTGCTCGGGTCGGCCCGGTCGATGGTGATGATCTGGGCCGCCGCGTTCGTGGTCGGCCTGCTCGGTGACCTGTTCCGCCCGGCCGTCCAGGCGACGGTGGCCGACCTGCTCCAGCCGGGCGAGCGGGTCCGCGCGTACGGTCTGCTGTTCTGGGCGATCAACCTGGGCTTCTCCGTCTCGACCGTCAGCGCCGGCGTGCTGGCGTCGGTCGGCTACGGCCTGCTCTTCTGGCTGAACGCCGGTACGTCGGTGATCGCCGGCCTGGTGATCTGGACGATGGTCCCGGAGACCCGTCCGGCCCTGGACGAGGGCGTGTCGCGCCGCCCGCTGCTGCCGGTGGCGCTCCGGGACACCGTCTTCCTGCTGATGGTCCTGCTCCAGATCGGCTACGCGACCATCTACTTCCAGGGCTACTCGACGCTGCCGCTGGCGATGGCGGACGACGGCCTGCCGTCCTCGACGTACGGGTTGGTGATCGCGCTGAACGGCGTGGTGATCGTGCTGGTCCAGCCGTTCCTCGGCAAGCGGCTGGCGAAGTTCGACCGGCCGAAGCTGCTCGCGGCCTCGATGCTGGTCGTCGGTCTGGGCTTCGGCCTCGGCGCGGTCGTGCACAACTGGTGGGGCTATGGGCTGTCGGTCGTGGTGTGGACGATCGGCGAGATCGGGTTCGCCGCGGTGATCGGCGCGGTGTTCGCGGACCTCGCTCCGGTCGACCTGCGCGGCGGGTACATGGGCATGTCCGGGATGGCGTTCGGTGTCGGCGCGGTGGTCGGGCCGCTGGCCGGGGCCAACGCGCTGGATACCTTCGGCCCGACCGCCACCTGGCTCGGCTGTGCGTTGCTGGGGGTGCTGATCTTCATCGGGCAGTTCGCGCTGGCTCCGGCGCTGCACGCTCGAGCCGCCGCGAACGCGGCGACCGCATGACGTGAGCGGTCGCGACCGTCGCCGCGACGGCCGCGGTCGCGACCCAGAACGACCGATCGAGGGTCGCCGGGTGGTGCAGGAAGATCGTGCCCAGCCCGGCGACACCGAGCGTCCCGCCGAACTGCTGGACCGCGTTCAGCAGCCCTGCCGCCGATCCGGTCTCCTGTGGCTGCACTCGGTGCAGTGCCTCGGTGAAGAACGCGGTCGTGAACAGCCCGACCCCGGCGCCACACAGGGCGAGTGCCGGCAACAACCACAGGTGAGCGCTGAGTACGCCGACGAGCAGCACGCCGAGGCCGACGTACATGAGCCGCGAACCGAACCGCCCGATCAGCCACTGACCGGCTACCCACGCCGAAATCCCGGAGACGGCCGACCACGGCAGCAGCACCAGGCTGGATCGCATGACGCTCTCGTGCAGCGTCAGTTGCTGATGCAGTACGACGACCAGCGTCAGCCCACTCATCACCGCGAAGAACAGCGTCGACGTGATGAGCGCAGCGCCGAAACCACTGTTCCGGAACACGCTCAGTTCGACGAGTCGCGCCTTCGACCGTGACTGCTGGAGGACCGTGAGTCCTAGGACGGCGACGCCGACCGGCAGCAGGAGCCAGTCCCGCGACTGCAGGATCGGGTAGACGACCAGCGCCGTACCGATCGAGAGCAGGACGGTGCCGATCAGGTCGAGGCCGGGGCGCTGTGGTGCGCGCGACTCGGGGAGCAGGTGAGCCAGCGCCAGTACGGCGATGCCGAGCGGCACGTTGACGACGAACACGGCTCGCCATGAGCTGAGATCGGTGATGAAGCCGCCGAGCAACGGTCCGGAGATCCCGGCCAGACCCATCACCGGGCCGATAGTGCCGAGTGCTTTGGACAGTTCCGACTCGTCGAAGCTGCTCCGGATCAGCCCGATCGTCTGCGGGATCACCAGCGCGGCCGCGGCGCCCTGGACCGCTCGGGCGCCGATCAGTACGGCGGACTGGGTCGCCAGAGCGCACAGCGTGGAGGTGGCCACGAAGACGGCGATCCCGACCCGGAAGAGCCGGCGGCGGCCGAAGCGGTCGCCGAGCCGGCCGCCGGTGATCAGCAGCGCGGCGAAGGGGAGGGTGTACGCCGCGCTGAACCACTGGATGTCCGACGCACGACCGCCGAGGTCCGCGTGGATCACCGGTGCGGCGACCTGGACGATCGTGGCGTCCAGGAGATTCATGGCCTCTGCGACCAGGAGGGCGATCAGCCCGATCCAACGTGTCTTCATGACCGCACGATCGCCGGGGCGCGGCGTGATTCTCCATGCAGCGCGACCAGGTTGCGGATATCTTCCATCGACTGGCCGTCTGGGCGATGATCATCACATGCTGGACGAGATCGACCAGGGCCTGATCCATGCGCTGCAGCTGGACGGGCGGGCGCCGTACAGCCGGATCGGATCCGTGCTCGGGGTCTCCACGCAGACGGTGGCGCGGCGCTACAACCGGCTGCGGGCCGAGGCAGGCCTGCGGGTGGTCGGCCTGCCAGATCCGCAGCACGCGGGGCGCGCGCAGTGGCTCGTTCGGCTGACAGCGACGCCTCAGGCGGCGCAGGATCTGGCGGCGGCGCTCGCCCGGCGGCCGGACACGAGCTGGATCAAGCTGGCCTCGGGCGGGACCGAGATCATGGCGATCGTCCACACCACACCGAGCGACGGGAACATGCTCCTGCTGCACGACATCCCGCGGACGACGGGCATCACGTCGGTGTCGGCGCACTACCTCCTGCACGTCTACATCGGCGGCCCAGCCGCGTGGCGCGGCCGCGCCAAGAGCCTGACTCAGGACCAGGAGCTCGCCCTCCTGACGCCGGCGACGGTTCCCGACCCGGCCCGTTCCTCGGCGCGGTCCCTCGGCTTGGGCGACCACGAGCTGCTCGCCGCCCTCGGCCAGGACGGACGTGCGACGCTTGCCGATCTCGCCGTACGCACCGGCTGGACAGCCACGACTGTCGCCCGTCGGCTCGACGAGTTGCAGCACAGCGGTGCGCTCTTCTTCGACGTGGACGTCGACCCGGCGATGCTCGGCGTGACCACGAGCGCGATGCTGTGGCTCTCCGTAGCTCCAGCCCACATCGACGCGGTCGGACGCGCACTGAGCGAGCACGACGAGCTCGCCTTCGTCGCAGCCACCACCGGACGCACCAACCTGGTCGCGCACGCGTTGTGCGCCAGCCCCGATGCCCTGCACACCTACCTGACCGAGCGCCTCGGCGCACTGGAATCGGTCACCGCACTGGAGACCGTGCCGGTCCTGCGGACCGTGAAGGCGGCGGCGCCGTTCGCATAGGGTTGCGGGCATGACGGAGCGGACGATCGACGTGGTGGTGTTCGACATCGGTGGGGTGTTGCTGGACTGGAACCCGGACTATCTGTACGCCGACCTGATCCCGGACGAGCAGCAGCGGAGCTGGTTCTTGACCAAGGTGACGACCCGGGAGTGGAACCAGCAGCAGGACGCCGGCCGGCCGTGGGAGGAGGCGGTCGCCGAGCTGACCGCGCTGCACCCCGAGCACGCCGAGTGGATCGAGGCGTACGACACCGGCTGGCTGCAGATGGTCAAGGGCCTGTTCGAGGACACCGTCGAGCTCGTCACCGAGCTCCGGGAGCTGGGTATCCCGAACTACGCGCTGACCAACTTCTCCGCGGAGAAGTGGGAGATCGCCAAGGAGACGTTCCCGGTCCTGACCGGCTTCGACGGTGAGGTGGTGTCCGGCGTCGAGCAGACCGTGAAGCCGGACGAGAAGATCTACCGGATCCTGCTGGAGCGGTTCGGCCTGGACGCGGCGCGCACCTTCTACACCGACGACGTGCAGTACAACGTCGACGGCGCCCGCGCGGTCGGCCTCGACGCCGAGTTGTTCACCGGCGCCGCACAGCTTCGGGAGCAGTTGTCCGCGCGCGGGCTGCCGCTCAGGTAGCCGGCGCGGAGAAGGCTTCGGTGTACGACGGGGTCGTCGCGAGCTGGGCGGCCTCGACGTACACGACGTCGTCCTGGCAGGTCAGCGGAGTCAGCGCCGTGCCGGGCTCGCCGGTGTAGATGCGCTGCGGCTGGGCCAGGCCGGGTCGCCAGCGGTTGATCTGGTAGGCCTCGTTGCCGTCGGCGACGGTCCTGGTCTCCCAGAAGATCCAGTGGCCGCAGGCAATGATCGTGTCGGTGACGATCGCGCCGAGGGCCCGGGTGGGGGAGTCGGCGGACTCCCGGACGTACGCCTTGCTCTGGTACTGGTCCGGGTCGGAGGCGGCGACCTCGGACCAGACCGTCGCCCCGCCGAGTGAGGCGCCGCTCCACTGCAGGCAATTGGTTGCCGCCGGCACCGGGCGGGCTGCGCCGCCGGTCAGTGAGGCGACCAGGATGCGCTTGCAGCGGCGGCTGGTCTCCGGCGCGGCGATCTCGCTGTACGTGACGCTGTCGGCCGAGACCACTGGATCTGCGATGTAGCCGGGCGCCGCGACGCAGCCGACGGTGCGCGACGCCAGGGTCGCGAGGTCGGCGACGATCAGGCAGGACCGGTTCTTCGCGTCGGTGGAGCTGTAGGCGAAGGTCGCGTCGTTCGCGCCGATCTCCGGTTCGGAGACTCGGGGGAGGCGGCCGAGGCCGGCCGGGCGTCCGGTGGTCAGGTCGTAGCGGACGACCTTGATCTCGGGATTCGGGCCGTCCGAGCGGATGTCCTCGATCAGCGCCCAGCGGTCGTCGATCACGACCGGCGACTGGGCGACGAAACCGGCCGCCGGGACGTGCCGGACGACGACCTTCTTGCTGGCCCGGTCCGTCACGGTGGTGATGCCGGCCTCGTCGCTGCCGCGGGTGACGACGTACTTGCGTTGCTGGGTGACCAGGTGCAGCCCGTCGACCGGTTGCCGCAGCACCTTCGTCCACTTCGGCGGGCTGGTGTCCACCGACGGCGTCTTGCTGGGGCTGGTGGAGGTGCTCGGCGGGGTGCTCGACGGGCTGCTCGTGCTCTCCGGGTTGGACGAGCAGCCGGCGGCGAGCAGGACGACGGCGAGGGCCGCCAGGGGAGTACGGCGCATGGAGTCAGAGGCCGATGTTCTGGAAGGAGTTGGCCAGGGTCGCGTTGAACAGGGCGGTCGCCGGAATGTTCTTCGGGCCGTCGGTGACGTTGCCGCGGCTGGTGAACCGGCGCTCGTTGAACACCTCGAAGATCGCGATCGTGCCCTTCGCCTTGTCGTAGCCGCGGCCGACCTGGTAGTGGCCGCTGTGGTTGAACGCCAGGTACGGGAAGTAGCGCTTCAGCAGTTGGGTGTGCTCGATGATCGGCGCCGGCTGCCCGTCGCCGAGGTGGTTCTGGTGCACGGTGAAGAACTTCTGCGCGTTCCAGTGGCCGACGCTCTGCACGATGTAGGTGCCGGCCGCGAGATCCCAGTTCGTCTTCAGGTTGGTCTGCTTGACCATCGCGGTGATCGCGGTGCCGGACGACGTCGTACCGAGGTCCTTGGCCCAGGACGCCTGGGTGTCGCGCTGGTTGTCGTCGGCCCAGTCGATCGACTGGAACGTCGCCGGACCACACCAGAACCCCTTCTCCTGCGAGGTCTGGAACCCCTTCATGATGTACGACGACCCCGGCAACTTCACCGGCCTCGGACTCGGCACCAGCGTCGGCGTCCCCGTCGAAGGCGCCGTACGGGTCGGTGAAGGCGTCGGTGCCGGGGTTGGAGTCGTGGTCGGAGTCGTGGTCGGGGTCACCGCCTCCGTGCCGGTCCTCGTGTCCGCGTTCTCGTCGAGCAGCCGCAAGGCGCGAGCCTTGTCCCGGCCGTCCCAGGCGGCTTGCATCTCGTCGAGCTCGGTGCTCACCCGGACACTCTTCGTCATCGACGCCCGCTCGGCGACGAACGCCTGTGGGGTCAGATCACCCGTGGGGATGTCCTCCTCGACCCCGACCTCGCCGTCGGCGCGCACGCTCGGCGCCGCCATCAACTCCTGCACCTGAGCCCCGCTCGGCACCTGGTCGACGAAGCCCAGCCCGAGACAGTAGTTCTCCTCCTCGAGCTTGAAGCACCGCAGGATCGACGACGCCTGCGCCGAACTGTCGGCCGACCGCAGCTCCAGGTCGTCGGGCGACGTCTCGGTGACCTGCTTCACCACATCACTCCAGGAGCGCGCGGCGGCAGGCTCCGAGGCCGGCGTGGAGGGCTCCGGGGCGGGCGTGGAAGGCGCGGCGGCGGGCGCTGACGGTTCACGCGGTGCGTACGCGAAGGCTGTGAGGGGTGCCTGGGTCAGTAGTGCACCCAGGATGATCAGAGTTGCCCCCCGTGCTGCTGTGAGCATTGGGTCTCCCGTTGGGCGTGTGACGATTGTGACTGTAGGTACGCCTGAGACCACAGTACGTGCTTGTGGCAACAACGGGGAGAGGGACCTCCCGCCCGAACCACCCCGTGGCGCCAACTAGACTTGCCGGGTCCCGGTCCGTGGAACGCTGTGGAGAGTCTGTTGTCGGTCACACCCATCCGCCTGTTCGGCGACCCCGTCCTGACCACCAAGGCGGCGCCGGTGGTCGACTTCGACGCCGAGCTGCGGCGCCTGGTCCAGGACCTGACCGACACGATGGTGGCCGCGCCCGGCTCGGGTCTGGCGGCGCCCCAGATCGGCGTCGGCCTGCGCGTGTTCACCTGGAACATCGACGGTGAGCTCGGGCACCTGGTCAACCCGCAGCTGACGCTGTCCGACGACGAGCAGTTCGGCCCGGAGGGCTGCCTGTCCATCCCCGGCCTCACCTTCGACTGCCGCCGCGCCCTGTCGGTGATCGCCAAGGGCTTCAACATGTACGGCGACCCGGTGGTGATCGAGGGCTCCGACCTGCTGGCCCGGTGCATCCAGCACGAGACCGACCACCTGGACGGCGTGCTGTTCATCGACCGGCTCGACACCGACACCCGCAAGCAGGCGATGAAGGCGATCCGGGAGGCGGACTGGTCCGGCCTCGGCGGGACGCCGACCGTCAAGGTCTCGCCGCACGGACCGGACGGCTTCGGGGCGAACGGTCTCGGGACGAGCGCTTTCGGAGCGAACGGGTTCGGCCTGTGAGAGTCGTCTTCGCCGGAACCCCGGAACCCGCCGTCACCGCCCTCCAGGCGATCGTTGCCAGCCGCCACGAAGTGGTTGCCGTCGTCACCCGTCCGGACGCGCCGGCCGGCCGCGGCCGCAAACTGGTCGCCTCGCCGGTCGCCCAGCTCGCCGAGGAGCTCGGCATCGAGGTGCTGAAGCCGGTCAAGCCCAGCGACCCGGAGTTCCTGGCCCGGCTGACCGAGCTCGCGCCGGACTGCTGCCCGGTCGTCGCGTACGGCGGCCTGTTGCCGCAGGCGGCGCTGGACATCCCCGAGCACGGCTGGATCAACCTGCACTTCTCGGTGCTGCCGGCCTGGCGGGGCGCCGCGCCGGTGCAGCACTCGATCATCTCCGGCGACGACGTGACCGGGGCGAGCACGTTCCGGATCGTGAAGGCGCTCGATGCCGGTCCGGTGTACGGCGTGCTGACTGAGCCGATCGGGCCCGAGGACACGTCCGGCGACCTGCTCACCCGGCTGGCGGTGTCCGGAGCGAAGCTGCTGGTCGACACGCTGGACGGGGTCGAGGCGGGTGTGCTCGAGGCACGGGAGCAGCCGACCGACGGTGTCACGCTGGCGCCGAAGATCACGGTCGAGGACGCCGCGTTGGACCTGAGTGCGCCGGCGCAGCGGGTGGACCGGCTGGTGCGCGGCTGCAATCCGGCGCCGGGGGCGTGGACGACGTTCCGCGGCGAGCGGTTGAAGGTGCTCGCCGTACATCTCACCGATGAGGAGCTCAAGCCGGGCGAGCTGCAGGCGACCAAGTCGAGTGTGAAGGTCGGCACTGGGAGCAAGGCGGTCGAGCTGGTGACGGTTCAGCCGCAGGGCAAGAAGCCGATGGCCGCGGCCGACTGGGCCCGCGGCGTCCGCCTCACCGACGAGGACCGCTTGGGGTTTTCGGGTGGGTGATCGGTCGCCGCGTAATCGGGCGCCGCAGCGGCGTCCGGATCGGGTACGGCGGGTTGCGTACCAGGTGATCCGGCAGGTCACCGCCGAGGGCGGCTACGCGAACCTCGTCCTCAACAAGGCGCTCCGCGACCAACGCCTCGGCGGCCGGGACGCCGCGTTCTGCACCGAGCTCGTGCACGGCACGCTCCGCTGGCAAGGCACGTACGACGCCTTCCTCGCCCGCAGCGTGTCGCGCCCGCTCGCCGACCTCGACCCCGAGCTCCTCGACCTCCTCCGCCTGGGCACCCACCAACTCCTCCGCATGCGCGTCGACTCCTACGCCGCGGTCAGCGAGATGGTCACCCTCACCCGCGCAGAGATCGGCCAGAAACGCAGCGGCCTCGTCAACGCCGTCCTCCGCAAAATCAGCCAACGCACCCTCAACCAGTGGATCGCAGCCGTAGCCCCGCCCGCAGACGAGGACCCCTTCGGCCACCTCGCAATCGCCAAAGCCCACCCGCGGTGGGTGATCGAGGCGTTCGCCGAGGTGCTGGACCGTGATCTGGAAGCGCTTCTCGACGCCGACAACGAGCCGCCTCGGGTGACGTTGGTGGCTCGGCCGGGGGTTGCTGAGGTGGATGAGTTGGTTGAGGCGGGGGCGAGCCGGGGGCGGTGGTCGCCGTATGCGGCTGTGCTTCACGGTGGGGATCCGGGCCGGATCGAGGCTGTGGCTACCGGGCGAGCCGGTGTTCAGGATGAGGGGTCGCAGCTGGTGGCGACCGCGCTGGCGACGGCGGCGGTCGACGGCTCGGACGACAAGTGGCTCGACCTCTGTGCTGGGCCGGGTGGGAAGTCGGCTCTGCTGGCTGCGTTGGTCAACCAGCGGGATGGTCAGCTGACGGCGGTCGAGCCGCTCAAGCATCGGGCTGACCTGGTTCGGGCCAACCTCCGGGCGATCCCGGGCGATCACAAGGTCCTGGTCGGCGACGGCACCAAGCCGACCTGGCCGGCGGCATCCTACGACCGGGTGCTCGCCGACGTGCCCTGCAGCGGTCTCGGCGCGCTCCGGCGCCGCCCGGAGGCCCGCTGGCGCCGTACGCCGGAAGACGTCATCGCGCTCCGCCCCCTCCAGGAGGACCTCCTCGACTCCGCGATCACCTCGGTCCGACCGGGCGGCGTGGTGGCCTACGTCACCTGCTCCCCCCACCCCGACGAGACCCGCGCGGTCGTCGACGCCGTACTCGAGCGCCGCGCCGACGCCACCCTCGAGGACGCCCGGGACCTGTTCCCCGGCGTGCACGACCTCGGCGACGGGCCGGACGTACAGCTGTGGCCGCACCTGCACGGCACCGATGCGATGTATCTCGCACTGATTCGGCGGACCACCTGACGGACCCGATGTCAGGAGCAAGACGACGAACGGTCATGATAGAGGGGTGACAACGACCGCCACCCGCCCTGCCCGCTCGACCAAGCACCACCAGTTCGTCGGTCTGAGCGCGGCGTTCGGCATCGGGATGCTGGTCGCGGTCCAGTCCCGCCTCAACGGCGAGCTCGGGCACGTGCTCGCCGACGGCGTCGCGGCCGCGCTGGTCTCGTTCGGCTCCGGCCTGCTGATCCTATTGATCGGTACAGCAATCGTCCCGCCGATCCGCCGCGCCCTCGCCAACGTCTGGCGCCAGATCCGCACACCCATGCGCGGGTACGGCGGCCTGCGCTGGTGGCAATGCCTCGGCGGACTCGCAGGCGCCTACCTGGTCGCGACGCAGTCCATCACCGTCTCGGTCATCGGCGTCGCCGTCTTCACCGTCGCGGTCGTCGCCGGCCAAGCGGTCAGCAGCCTGGTCGTCGACCGCCTCGGCTTCGGCCCGGCCGGCCCGCAGCCCTACACCACCCTCCGCGTCGTCGGTGCGGTCCTCGCGCTCGGGGCCGTCGTACTCGCGGTGTCCTCCCAGCTGAGTCATCCCGACGGCCTGCTGCTCGCCGTACTACCCGCACTCGGCGGCGTCGGTACGGCGGTCCAGCAGGCGATCAACGGCCGAGTCGCCCGCACGGCCGCGCCGAACGCGTACGGCGCTCTCGCGGCCGGCGTGGTCAACTTCCTGGTCGGCTTCGTCGCACTGCTTGTCGTCTTCGTCGCCGACCTCGCTTTGCGCGGCGCGCCGCAGCATCTGCCGAGCGAGCCCTGGCTGTACCTCGGCGGCGCGTGCGGCGTGATCTTCATCAGCGCCGCCGCAGCCGTGGTGCGCGTGGTGGGCGTGTTCGTGCTCGGCCTGGGCACGATCGCGGGTCAGCTGATCGCCAGCCTGTTCATCGACCTGTTCGTCCCGGCCGCCGACAAGGCCGTCACGTTCCCGGTCGTCGCCGGGACCCTGCTCGCCCTCGTCGCCGTCATCGTCGCGGCGGTACCGAACCTACGCCGCTGACGCCTCCGCGGTGAGCGTCGGTCTCCGGCGCAGGTTGCGCAGCAAACCCTGCGACACCGCGACCCCGAGCAGCACGATCAGCGCGCCGACCGGCTGGTACCAGGTGATGTGCTCCTTCAGCACGATCACGCCGACCAGAATCGAGAACACCGGCATCAGGTAGGTCACCATCGACGAGCGGCTCGCGCCGATCAGTCGGATGTTGCGCAGGCTGAGCACGAACGCGAGCCCGCTACCGAGCGCGCCCAGCGCGACCACGCTGGCGACCACCTCGAGCGACAGTGACCACGGCACCGGCGGCGCCTCCCGGGTCACGATCGGCGCGACAATCGCGAGCTGGACCGCCGCGCAGATCAGCAGGCTGGCGGACAGCGCCGTACCGGACAGGGTGGTGCCGGCGATGAACCGCTTCTGGTACGGGACCGCGATCCCGTAGAAGACCGCCGCGAGCATGCACAGCGCCTGACCGGTCAGGTCCGCGCCACCCTGCACGTTCCACGCGCCCAGTACGACGAGCATTCCGCCGAACCCGATGATCAGCCCGAGCACCCGCTGCAGCGAGAACCTCTCGGTCCGGAAGACCAGTACGGCGATCGGCAGCACGACCAGCGGGGTGATGCCGTTCCAGATCCCCGCCAGGAGGGACGGAATCCGCTGCTCGCCGTACCCGAACAACGTCCACGGGATCGCCGACCCGATCGCACCGACGACGAACGAGTGCAGCCACAGCCGCGGCTCGCGCGGCAGCGACTCGCGCTTCACGGCCAGGATGGTCAGCAGCACCAGCGACCCGGCGACGACCCGCCCGAGCGCCAGGTACAGCGGATGCAGCTCGCGGACGCCGACGGAGATGAACAGGAAGCTGCAACCCCAGATGGCCGCCAGGGCCAGCATCGTCGGAAGCCAGGCCTGCAGGGGGACTCCGGACTCGGCCCGGTCAGTAGTCGAAACGGTGCTCACTCCTGACATCCTGCACTACCGGGGGGACAACTTGTACAGATTTGCCCGCCATCGGGCAGCCCCCGGCGGAAATGGACAACCGCTGGTCGTCGGGGTGGCGCGGGGGAGAGGATGACCGTCATGGGTGTCTTCGATGTCGTTGCTGTCCGGAAGCAGTTCCCCGCCCTCGACGAAGGGGCCGCGCACTTCGACGGTCCCGGCGGCTCGCAGACCCCGCAGGTGGTCGCAGACGCGGTCGCCACCACGATGACCTCCGCGGTCGCCAACCGCGGCACGCTGACCGCCGCCGAGCGCCGCGCCGACGAGATCGTCGTCGGTGCGCGGGAGGCGGTCGCCGACCTGCTCGGCACCGACCCACGCGGCATCGTGTTCGGCCGCAGCATGACTCAGCTGACCTACGACTTCTCCCGGACGCTCGCCAAGACCTGGCAGCCCGGTGACGAGGTCGTCGTCACGAAGCTCGACCACGACGCGAACGTCCGCCCCTGGGTCCAGGCCGCGGAGGCGGTCGGCGCGACGGTCCGCTGGCTCGGCTTCGACACCGTGACGTCCGAGCTCGACGACATCACGCCGCTGCTCAACGACCGCACGCGCTTGGTCGCGGTCACCGGCGCGTCCAACCTGCTCGGCACCCGCCCGGACACCGTCCGGATCGCCGACCTCGTCCATCAGGCCGGGGCGCTGCTGTACGTCGACGGCGTTCACCTGACCGCGCACGTGCCGGTCGACGCGTCGTACGCCGACTTCTACGTCTGCTCGCCGTACAAGTTCTTCGGGCCGCATCTCGGGGCGCTGACCGCGTCGACGGAGCTGCTCGAGACGCTGCATCCGGACAAGCTGGCGCCGTCGACGGACGTCGTACCGGAGCGCTTCGAGCTGGGCACGCTGCCGTACGAACTGCTCGCCGGGACCACCGCGGCCGTGGACTTCCTGGCCGGGCTCGGCGGTGCCGGCGCGACGCGGCGCGAGCGTCTGCAGAGCTCGCTGGCGCTCGTCGAGGAGTACGAAGACAACCTTCGGGACGAGCTGGAGGCCCGGCTGGCGGCGATCCCTGGCATCAAGCTCTACGGCCACGCGGCACGCCGTACGCCGACTCTGTTGTTCACTGTGGACGGCTGGACGCCCGCGGCCGTGGCCGAGCGGTTGGCGGCGGCGAAGGTGAACGCGCCGGCCGGTTCGTTTTACGCGTACGAGCCCGCTCGTCACCTCGGTCTGGGCGCCGCCGGAGCGGTCCGCGTCGGCCTCGCGCCGTACACGGACCACTCGGACGTGGACCGTCTCGTCGCCGCCCTGGAGAGGCTTGACGGTTCTTCTGACCACTAACTAAAGTCCGTGGGGAAATTCCGTCCGCGAGGGAGTCAGGTGAGCGAACCGAGTGCGGTCTTCGTCCAGGTCGGCCCCTCGGACACCCTGACCACAGCTGTCCGCAACGGCGCCACCTGGTCGGTCGCAGGCGTTGAGGTGACCTGGTCCGACGGCGCCGTCGAGGTCAGCGCGCAGACGATCTCGCGGATCGCGATCCGCTGGTCCGACGCGTTGCCCGCCGGGTCGCTGATCCTCGGCGACGCCTGGGAACGCTCGTACGGCGACCTGCAGTGGCGTCACCAGCAACCAGAGCGCCAGCTGCCGTGGTACTTCCTCAGCCACGACGCGACCACCGGCCGGACCACCGGCGCCGGCGTGGTCGTGCAGCCGAACGCGTTCTGCTCGTGGACCGTCGACGCCGCCGGCTTCACGCTCTGGCTCGACCTCCGCAACGGCAGCGGCCCGACCGACCTGAACGGCCGGACCCTCACTGCAGCCACCGTCCGTCGGTTCGAGGACGCCGGCACCCCCTGGCTGACCCTGCACGCAGCGGTCGCCGCCATGAGTTCCCGACTACCGGCGCGACCTGAGCCCGCGCCGGTGGTCGGGGCGAACAACTGGTACTACGCGTACGGCGAGAACTTCGACGAGAAGGCCGTCCTCCAGGACGCGGCCACTGTCGTCGAGCTCGCGGACGGTCACCCGGTCAAGCCCTTCAGCGTCATCGACGACGGCTGGTATCCGGGCGGCATCGGAACCGGTGGACCGTGGGACATGGGCACGCCCGGAGTGTTCGACGACATTGCCGGCACAGCAGCGGCCATCAAGGCGATCGGCGCCCGTCCCGGCGTGTGGTTTCGTCCGCTGCTCGCCCAATCGCGCGCATTGGATCCGTCCGACCCGGCGGTGCTCGACCTCGTCCGCACAGACCTGCAGCGGTTCAAGGACTGGGGTTTCGAGCTGGTGAAGCACGACTTCAGCACGTTCGACACCTTCGGCCGCTGGGGACCGACGATGGTCTCCGGGATGACCGACGCCCGACCGTTCCACGACACAACCCGGACGTCGGCCGAGATCGTGCTGGCGCTCTACCGCGAGATCCGGTCGGCCGCGGACGACGTCGTACTGATCGGGTGCAACACGATCGGCCACCTCGCGGCCGGGCTGGTCGACGTACAGCGGACCGGTGACGACACGTCGGGTCGCGACTGGGAACGGACGCGGAAGATGGGTGTGAACACGCTCGCGTTCCGGCTGCCGCAGCACAACCGGTTCTTCAGCGTCGACGCCGACTGTGTGCCGTGCACTCCGCAGACCCCGTGGGAGCTGAACCAGCGGTTCCTCGACCTGGTCGCCCGCTCGGGTACGGCGCTGTTCGTCTCGGTCGATCCGGCTGCGCGGACGGAGCAGTCGGACCGGGCGCTGAGCGAAGGTATACGGTTGGCGCTCAGTGGTGGTGACCCGTCCGGGATCGAGCCGGTGGACTGGCTGGTGAGCACGACGCCGGGCTCGTGGCGAAGCGGTGCGGAGACGATCCACTACGACTGGGTTCGTCCGTGGGGCGCGGATCCGGTTTCACCGTGACAGCTGGGGGTTTGGTGGCCGTACGCCGGGGGACCAATCTGGATCGGGTCGGCGGGTTCAACGACGCCGTGGTGCTGGACGCGATTCGCCGTACCGAGCAGCTGAGCCGGGTGGAGCTGGCCGAGGTGACCGGCCTGTCCGGGCAGGCGATCTCCAACATCATCCGCCGGTTGCTGGACGCCGGGCTGGTCCGTGAGGCGGGCCGGCAGAAGAGCGCGGGACTCGGCAAACCGCGGACGCTGCTCGAGCTCGAACCGTCCGGTCAGTACGCCGTCGGCGTGCACCTGGATCCGGCGGTCGTCACCGTCGTAGTGCTCGACCTGACCGGTGACGTGGTCGCGCGACGCAGCGTCGGTACGCCGTACGCCGACGATCCCGCCGTGCTGATCGACCGGATCGCGGCGACGATCGAGGACGTGATCGACTCCGCGGGTGCGCCGCGGGATCGGGTGGTCGGCGTCGGGATCGCGGCGCCTGGACCGATCGACGTCGAGCGTGGTGTGGTCGTCGAGCCGCCGAATCTGGCCGCGTGGCATCTCGTGCCGTTGCGGGACGAGCTGCGCGAGCGGACCGGGCTGCCGGTCCTGCTGGACAAGGATGTGACCGCCGCGGCGTCGGCGGAGAAGTGGGCCGGCGGCTCCGGCAGCTTCGTGTTCTTCTACCTCGGCACCGGGATCGGCGCCGGGCTGGTGATCCGCGACGAGGTGGTCCGCGGCTCGTCGAGTAACGTCGGCGAGATCGGCCACGTGATCGTCGACCCGGACGGCCCGCTCTGCTACTGCGGCCGGCGCGGCTGCGTCGGCGAGACCAGCCAGCCGCGGTACCTGGTGCAGCAGGCGGCCCAGGCCGGTGTACTTGCCCAAGGCATCGATCTTGACGACCGGCAGGCGGTCGACGCCGCGTTCGCCGAGCTCTGCGCGGTGGCCGCGGCAGGCCCCGGCGTGGGGCGTGAGATCGTTGCCGCACTCGCCGAGCGGGTCGCGAAAGTGGTCGAGGACATCGCGAACCTGCTCGACCTGGACCGGGTCGTCTTCGGCGGCCCGCACTGGGAACAACTCGCCCCGTTCTTCGGCGACGCCGTCCAGGAGGCCCTGAAGGAACGCTTCCTGGTCCGCTCGGTGCATCCCTTCGAGGTCGCCGGCACCGCCCTCGGCGCCGACGTCGGGGCCATCGGCGCCGCCAGTCTCGTCCTCGACCAGACCTTCTCCCCGAACCCCTCCGTGCTCCCCGGCGAGCTTGTTGCTGAAAGTTGACGTCCTCCCCGTCTTGGGTGGCGGGGATTCCAACCACTACGCGGAGGTAGCGAGTTGAGGTTCACGCTTCGGCGCGACCCGTACTGGCGTCTCTCGGCGTGCGCTCACGGCCCGTCCGGCCGCCATGTTGACTGCCGCGTTCACGTCCGCGTTCGCCTGATGCCCGCAGGCTACGCACCGGAACACCGATTGGCTCTCTCGGTTTCCCGGTGCGCAGTGCCGGCAGACGCTGCAGGTCTGCGACGTGTACGCAGGATTGACTCTCTCGACACGTCCCGGCGCCTTGTGCTCGAGGCGCTGAGCGAGCCGTCCCCAGCCGCTGGTGAGGATGCCCCGGTTGAGTCCGGCCTTGGCACGGCGATGGTTCGGCAGAAACCCACCGGGTCGTTCGGGGTCGGGTTTGGGCCTGGTTCGCCGGGTCATCTTGGCGATGCGCAGGTCCTCGAGGCGGATGAGGTCGAAGCGGCGGGCGAGGTCTGTGCTGGTCTTCTCGATCCAGTTCTTGCGCCGGTCGGCGGCACGAGTCAGGAGCTTGGCGATTGCCGCCTTTACCCGGCGGCGCCGGTTGGAGCCGCGACCCGCGCGGACCAGACGGCGTTGCAGGTGCTTCAGTCGTGCCTGCTCACGTTCGGTCAGTCCTGGGCACGACAGGAGTTCACCAGTGGACAGGGCGGCCGAGACGGTGACGCCACGGTCCACGCCGACGACCGCACCGGTTCCGGGGGCCGGGATGGGCGTCGGGATGACGGCGAACGCGAGGTGCCACCGGCCGGCTCGGTCTTGAGTGACCCGATAGGACTTGGCGTCGGGAGCGGCTCGGGACAGCCGGAACCGGACCCAGCCGACCTTGGGCACGTTGACCTTGGCCCATTTCCGGTTCAGCTTGATGACGCGGGAGGCTTGGCGGCCAACGATGCGGAACCCTTCGTGCCGCCCGGCTTTGCGCCAGGTCGGTCGCCGGTGGGTTCCAGTGAAGAAATTCTTGACGGCCTGGTCGAAGTCCCGCAGCGCTTGCTGTTGTACAGTCTGCGATCCGGTCCGAAGCCAGCCGAACGCGGCTCGTGCCTCGGTCAGTTGCCGACACTGGCCAGCGAAGCTCGGCGTCATGCCTTTGTCTCGAGTCCACATCGACCATTGCTCAAGCGCCAGGTTCCACACGTACCGGGCGTGGCTGCAATGCCGCAACAGCGCTGCTTGCTGCGCGACCGTCGGGTACATCCGGAACCGAGACATGCCACATACCCAATCAGCCGGGACCGACAGTCCCCGATCTCCGAAGGGAGGGAGTCGCGGTTCCTATCCGTCTTGCACGACGGGGATTACTCGCGACCAATCTGATGATCGATGCCGAGGTGCTGGAGCGCGCCACCGCCGAGGTTCGCCGGGCGACCGGGGACGGGGTGATCGCGGAGATGTTCCGGCGGTCGATGGCGGAGAACCTGGCGGCGGTGGCGGAGCGGCTGGCGGACGGGACGACGTTCGTGCTGACCGGTGACATCCCGGCGATGTGGTTGCGTGACTCGGCGGCCCAGCTCCGGCCGTACCTGCTGCTGTGCGCGGACGACCCGGGGCTGCAGGACGTGCTGATCGGTGTCCTGCACCGGCAACTCGAGTACGTCGTCCTGGACCCGTACGCGAACGCCTTCAACAAGGAGGCGAACGGGGCCGGGCACACGACCGACGAGACCGAGATGTCGCCGTGGGTCTGGGAGCGCAAGTACGAGATCGACTCGCTGTGCTTCCCGCTCGAGCTGGCCTACCGGCTCTGGCGGGCCACCGGCCGGGCCGACGTGATCGACCAGCGGTTCACCGCCGCGGCCAAGGCGATCATCGAGCTCTGGACGGTCGAGCAGGACCACGAGAACAGGTCGTCGTACCGGTTCCAGCGGCACGACGACCGGCCGTCCGACACGCTGGTCCGGGAGGGCCGCGGCCGGCTGACCCGGCCGACCGGGATGTCGTGGAGCGCGTTCCGGCCGAGTGACGACGCGACCGAGCTCGGGTTCAACGTGCCCGGCAACATGTTCGCGTCGGTGGTTCTCGGTTACCTGGAGGAGATCGCGACCGAGGTGCTCCGCGACGGGCCGCTGGCGGACCGGGCCAAGGCGCTGAAGGCGGACATCGACGACGGGATCGCGCAGCACGGCACGGTCGACCACCCCGAGCACGGCCGGGTCTACGCCTACGAGGTGGACGGGCTGGGCGAGTCGCTGCTGATGGACGACGCCAACATGCCGAGCCTGCTGTCGATCCCGCTGACCGGGTACGCCGCCGCCGACGACCCGACCTACCTCGCCACACGCAACCTCCTGCTCAGCCCGGAGAACCCGTACTACTACAGCGGCACACACGCGGCCGGCATCGGCAGCCCGCACACACCGCCGAACTACATCTGGCACATCGCCTTGGCCGTGCAGGGAATCTCCAGCACGTCGGCGGAGGAGCGCCAGCGGCTGCTGGAGCTCCTCCGGGACACGACCGGCGGCACCGGCCAGATGCACGAGGGGTTCGACGTCGACGACCCGTCGCAGTACACCCGCGAGTGGTTCTCCTGGGCGAACGCGATGTTCTGCGAGCTCGCGCTGGTGCACGCCGGGATCAGGTGACATCGCGGCGGCGGGTCGTCCAGGCGGCCAGTACGGCGAAGACCGTGCAGTAGGCCAGCAGGGTCACCAGGGCGCGTCCGCCGCCGACCGCATCGCGCACCCCAGGCGGTGCGTCGGCGGCCGCCATTCCCGTCACGCTGAACACGAGTGAGCCGGCGTTGCTGCCGGGCAGCGCGTTGGCGAGCCAGTCCAAGCTCGGAAGCAGGCTGCTCACGACGCCGGCCAGCAACGTCTCGATGCCGAGGATCCAGACCACGCCGAGCCCGATCGGCAGCGCAACGTTGCGGAAGGCAACGGCCAGGACGGCGCCGGCGAGGCACCACATCATCAGCACCAGCCAGCCACCGGCAAGTCCTTCGAGGATTGCCGTCGCAGCAGGCCAGTCCGTCGAGCCGTTCTCCGCGGCCGCGATCCCGATGCTGCACAGTGCGCAGCCGGCGAAGATGCCCAGCACCCAGATCGCGATCATGGTCGCGAGCGCGAGGAACTGCGAGACCAGTACGGCGCCGCGGCCCGGGCGCTGGGTGAGGATCGTCTTCAGCGTGCCCCAGGCGTACTCGCCGCCGACCACGATCGCGCCGAGCACCAGCGCGAGCGCGCCGGCGAAGATCGGGTAGCCGCCGATGGTGTTGTCCATGATCCGTTCCGGCAGCATCCCGCGCAGGATCTCGCTGCGCGGCACCCCGTCGGTCTGCGGATTCTCGTCTCCGGTCGCGTAGCCCAGGTAGGGCAGTAGGTAGCCGAAGATCAGGCTCAGTACGAGTCCGGCGCCGAACAGCACCCAGACCGCCGAACGCTTGCGGAGCTTCAGCAGTTCCGCGCGGTAGCTACCCAACATCGGCCTTCTCCTCCGTCGTGAGCTCGAAGAACACGTCCTCGAGAGCGCGTTCGGTGCTGCGCAGCTCGGACACCTCGATGCCGGCCTCCACGAGCACCCGGTTCACCTCGGCCGCGCGCTGCGGATCCACCTGCACCCGGAGCGTGTCGTCGTACTGGTGCACGGCGCCGAAGCCGGCCAGGACCGACTGCGCCTGGTCTCGTGGGCTGGCGCGGATGACGAGTTCCTGCTCGCCGCGCAGCTCCTCGACGTTGTGCTCGGCAACCATCCGGCCGGAGTTGATGATCCCGACCCGGTCGCAGATCTGCTGCACCTCGCCGAGCAGGTGGCTCGACAGCAGCACGGTCCGGCCGCCGGAGCCGAGCTCGCGGATCAGCCGGCGCATGTCCCGCATCCCGGCGGGGTCGAGCCCGTTGGTCGGCTCGTCCAGGATCACCAGCTCGGGATCCTTCAACAGCGCCGCGGCGACGCCGAGGCGTTGCTTCATCCCCAGGGAGTACGTCGAGAAGCGATCCCGGGCCCGGTCGGTCAGGTCGACGAGCTCCAGCACCTCGTCGATCTTCCGGCGTGGCACCGCGGCGTACTCGGCCAGCAGCCGCAGGTTGTCCAGTCCGGACAGGTACGGGTAGAACGCCGGCGACTCGATCATCGATCCGGTCCGTCCGAGGACGTCGGGCTGCCCCGGTGCACCGCCGAGCACCCGCACGTCACCACTCGTCGGCGCGATCAGCCCGGTGAGAATCCGTAACGTGGTCGTCTTCCCGGCGCCGTTCGGCCCGAGGAACCCGTAGACCTCGCCAGGAAGAACAGTCAGATCGACCCCATCGACAGCCAGGGTGTCGCCGTACCGTTTCGTCAGCCCACTGACCTCAACTAGTGCATCCATACCCTCGAGACTGCCGGTCCGAGGTGGTCCGCCGCGTCGGCTGACGGGAGTGACCGCAGCTACCCCCGGTGGAGTACTCAGCTGCTCGGATTGGTCTCCAGCCGACCTGTGCTCCCCGCGGCAAGCGCAGCCGCCACATGGTCCACACCACCGCGGATCACGTCGCCGTACGCATCATCACCCAACAGCCCCAGCCGGTCCCGAGCCGCACTCAAGTGCTCTCCAGCCCTGCTGGTGTCACCCAACCGGCGGTAGTCGTCCGCGAGGCTCAGATGCAGCGAAGGCAACCAGTGCTCGTCCTCCGCAAGCTCCAGCGCACGGAGGTCCCAGGCCAGTTCATCCGCCGTTTCGTCCTGCACATCGGCCAGGAAATGTGCGATCACGCAGCGGGACTGCGAATCGTCGGCCGCTTGCTCCCACAGCGCGCTGAGCTGCGTCCGGGTGGTCTCACGGTCGCCGGCCGCGACGGCTGCGGTGATCTGCTCCAGGAACTTCATGGGCTCAGGCTCGGGCTTCAGGTGGGTCGAAGGTCAAGCCTTGACGGTCAGCCGAGCCAGCCGGGGCGGACGAGGCCGGTTTGGTAGGCGACTACTACCAGTTGGGCGCGGTCGCGGACGCCGAGCTTGATCATGGCCCGGCTGACGTGGGTCTTGGCGGTGGCTGGGCTGAGGACCAGGCGTTCGGCGATCTCGTCGTTCGAGAGACCCTCGCCGACCAGCGCGACGATCTCCTTCTCGCGGTCGGTGAGGACGTCGAGCTCCTTGCTGGCGTGCGGCTGCCGGCTCCGGGTGGCGAACTCCGCGACCAGCCGCCGGGTGACCCCAGGGGACAGGAGCGCGTCACCACGCGCGACCACCCGCACAGCCTGGAGCAGCTCGACCGGCTCGGTGTCCTTCACCAGGAACCCACTGGCCCCGACCCGCAGCGCCTCGAACACGTACTCGTCCAGGTCGAACGTCGTCAGGATCACCACGTGGACGTCGGCCAGCGCCTCGTCGGCGCCGATCTGCCGGGTCGCCTCCAGGCCGTCGGTGCCGGGCATCCGGATGTCCATCAGCACGACGTCCGGCTTCTCCGCCCGCGCCACCGCGACCGCCTCGGCCCCGTCCGACACCTCGCCGATCACGGTGATGTCGTCCTCGGCGTTCAGCAGCGACCGGAACCCGGCCCGCACCAACGCCTGGTCATCCGCCAGCAACACCCGAATCATGCCGCCCAACCTAAGCCATTCTCAGGCCAAACCCGCATCGTGAGCGAGCAACGCGATCTGGGTCCGGTTCCCGAGCTCCAGCTTGGTGAGGATGTGGGAGATGTGCGCCTTCACCGTCGCCACGCTCATGTACAGCTCGGAGCTGATCTGCGCGTTCGACTTGCCCTGAGCGACCGCCAGCACCACGTCGTACTCGCGCGGTGACAGGCGCTCGAGCGCGTCCTGCGCGATCGTGTGCGCGTCCGCCTGGGTCGCGGCGCGGTCCATCAGCCGCCGGGTGATCCCCGGCGACAGGATCGGGTCCCCGGCGGCGACCCGCCGTACGGCGTCGACGATCTGAGCCGGCGGCGTGTCCTTCAGCAGGAACCCACTCGCCCCGGCACGCAGCGCGTGCAGCACGTTCTCATCGGTGTCGAAGGTGGTCAGTACGACGACCTCCGGCGGATTCGTGCGCGCCCGCACCCGCCGGGTCGCGACGATCCCGTCGACCCGCGGCATCCGCAGATCCATCAGCACGACGTCCGGAAAGTGGGCGTCCACCGCGGCCGGGACCTCGTCACCGTCCGCGGCCTGGGCGACGACCGCGATCCCGTGCGCCCCGTCGAGCATCATCTCCAGGCTCGCGCGGACCAGCGCATCGTCGTCCACCACCAAGACACGAATGCTCATAGCGGCCACGGTAGCGAGGCCTCGAGCCGGAAGCCGCCATCGGGGAGTCGGCTGTGGTCCAGCGTGCCGCCCGCGAGCTGGACGCGCTCGGTCAGCCCGACCAGGCCGGTGCCACTACCAGGCGTGAGTGCGACGCCGTTCGACCCGGGGTTGCTCAGCGCGATCTGCAACCCGTCACCCGGCTGACCGGTCACAGTGAGCGTCACCGGGTGCCCGGCCGCGTGCTTGCGGGCGTTCGTGAGTCCTTCCTGCACGATCCGGTAAGCAGTCCGTCCGGTTGCCGGGGGCAACGTCGTGGCGTCGGCGACGTGCTCGTCGTACGCGATCGTCGTACCCGCTTCCCGAGACTCCGCGACCAGTGCCGTGAGGTCCTGGAACGTCGGCTGCGGCCGCCCTTCGTACACCTCCTCGTCCCGCAGCACGTTGATCACCTCGCGCAACTCGTCGAGCGCCTGGTGCACCCCGGTCCGAATCACCCCGGCCGCCTTGGCCAGCTTCTCCGGTGACGAATCCGGCCGGTACTCGAGCGCACCGGCGTACGTCGCGAGCAGTGAGAGCCGATGCGCGAGTACGTCGTGCATCTCACGCGCCATCCTGGTCCGTTCGAGGGCCCGCGCCTCGGCGACCCGGCGACCCTGCTCGGCCTCGGCCTTGCGTGCCCGCTCCCGGAGCGACTGGAGCACCTGATGCCGGGCCTGGTTCCACTGTCCCCAGCCGAGCAGCGCGGCGTGGACGGCGACGTCGAGGACGGCGAACCAGCCGAAGGGGAGGTTGCCGATCGGCCGCCAGAGTCCTTGAATCAGGTGCCCCACGATGCCGGCGACGGCGACGAGGACGGCCGTGCGCAACGGACGGCGCTGCGCCACGGTCAACGTGCCGACGGTCGAAGGTGGCGTCGCCGCAGGGGAGAGGGCGGCCAGCGCGGCCAGCACGTACGCACCCCCGAGCGGGCGGCGTTTCAAGGCGAGGATCAGCCCGGTCGCGACGATCCCGACGACCAGGTCGAGCACGAGCCACTTGCGCTCGGCCGGGTCCGACATCCGCCCGACGATCGTCATCCCGACCAGGATCCCGATGACGCTCACCGCACTGACGTCTGCCCACACACTGCGCCGCGGCCGCGGACAGCTGTCCTCGATGGTTTCCTCCACGCCGCTGAGACTAGGCGGCGGCCGCGGCCGGCAACCACCGACCAAAGTCGATGCCTGGATCACTTCGGGTGGAGGTGGTCCAGCCTCGCGACCGATGCCGCCGGACGCGGCCCTCGACCACCTTGGTGCCCACAACAACCGCATCTGGGAGGTAACCACCATGTCGACCACCTCGACAATCGCCCCCGTCCGGGTCGAAGGCCGCAGCCGGCTGGCCGTCGTCGGCAGCACCGTCGTCGCCGCCCTCACCGTGTGGGCGCTGCTGGCGCCGGTCGCCGGGATCGAGCTCGAGGCTCAGCAGGGCTCTCGGATCCAGGTCGGCGCCGGCTCGGTCTTCTTCGCCTCGGCCGCGATGGCCTTCGCCGGCTGGGGTCTGCTGGCGATCCTGGAACGCCGTACGCTCAACGCCCGCAAGGTCTGGACCGTCGTTGCGGTGATCGCCTGCCTCACCTCGCTCGGCAGCCCGCTGTCCAGCGGCATCGGCGTCGGCGCGAAGCTCGGCCTCGCCTCACTGCACCTCGTCGTCGGCGCCACCGTCATCGCCGGCCTGCGCCGTACGGCTCTCTCCGCCGCCGAACGGTGCTAGGGCGGCGGCTTCGTAGAAGTTCTTGATGTGGGCCGTGACCAGGTCGGCGGCGGCGCCCTGCTCACCGGCCCGGATTGCCTTCAGGATCGCCCGGTGCTCGGCCCGCAGCCCGACCGCGGTCGCCTCCCAGTCCGGCAGATTGGGTACGGCGGCCAGCACGTACCCGTGGATCGCCGACCGCAACGAGGCCATCACGGCCGCGATCAGCACGTTCCCCGCCAGCCCTGACAACGCCACGTGGAACTCGGCGTCGAGCAGGTGAAACTCCTCCGGCGACAGGCCCTCGGTGTCCATCTGATCGAGCAAATCCTCGGCGAGCTTGAGCTCTCCGGCCGCGGCCTGCCGCCCAGCGGCCTCCCGGGCGGCCCACGACTCCAGCAGGATGCGGGTCTGGACCACGTCGGCCATCGGCAGGTGATTGGTTGCCAGGTGCAACCGCAGTACGGCGGTCAGCGGCGACACCGGCTCCGCCACGATCACCGCACCGGCCTCCGGCCCGGACCCGGTCGCCGTCCGGACCACCCCCATCGCCTCCAGCACCCGGACCGCCTCGCGCACCGACGGCCGGCTGATCCCCAGCTGCTCGGCCAGCACCCGCTCACCGGGCAGCCGCTCGCCGATCCGCAGCCGTCCCGCCGCCAGCTCGGCCTCGACCCGATGCAGCACCAACTCGTAGTTCTTCACCCGGCGTTCCCCATGTGGACGACTCTACCTGTGTGGTCGGACCACAGGCTATGCTGTGGTCCGACCACAGGATTCCCCCTCCGCCGGAGTAGTGATGACCGACCGACAGCTCCCCAAATGGTCCGAGCTCAAGCCGCTGCTGCGGCCGAAGCCGGTCACGGTGAACCCGACCGACCGCCGGCTGGAGAAGGCGCTCACGATCCACGACCTGCGGGCGATCGCCAAGCGCCGGACGCCGCGGTCGGTGTTCGACTACACCGACGGCGCGGCCGAGGCGGAGATCAGCCTGCAGCGCGCCCGACGGCTGTTCAGCGAGATGGAGCTGCAGCCGTCGATCCTGCGCGACGTGTCCGACCTCGACCTGGGCACGTCGATCCTCGGCGGCCGCTCGGAGCTGCCGTTCGCGTTCGCGCCGACCGGCTTCACCCGGATGATGAACCACGAGGGCGAGAGCGCGGTCGTCAAGGTCGCCGAGCAGATCGGCATCCCGTACGCGTTGTCCACGATGGGTACGACGTCGATCGAGGACGTCGCCGCAGCCGCTCCGGACGCGCGCAAATGGTTCCAGTTGTACGTGTGGAAGGACCGCGACGCCGGCGAGGACCTGCTGAAGCGGTCGGCCGCCGCCGGGTACGAGGCGCTGATGCTGACGGTCGATGTACCGGTGGCGGGCGCCCGGCTGCGCGACGTACGCAACGGCTTCACCATCCCGCCGTCGCTGACCGCGAAGACCGTGCTGGACGCTTCGCTGCACCCGGCCTGGTGGGCCAACCTGCTGACCACACGGCCGCTGACCTTCGCGTCACTGTCCACCTGGGACGGCACGGTCGCCGAGCTGCTGGACAAGCTGTTCGACCCGACGATGACCATCGACGACCTGAACTGGCTGCGTTCGATCTGGTCGGGTCCGCTGATCGTCAAGGGCATCCAGACCGTCGACGACGCCCGTCGGGTGGTCGACGCGGGCGCGGACGCGATCGTGCTGTCCAACCACGGGGGCCGCCAGCTCGACCGGGCGCCGACACCGTTGCGCATCCTCCCGGACGTCCGCAAGGCGGTCGGCAGCGACGCCGAGATCTACCTCGACACCGGCATCATGTCGGGCGCGGACATCGTCGCGTCGATCGCCTTGGGCGCGGACGCCTGCCTGGTCGGCCGCGCGTACCTGTACGGCCTGATGGCCGGCGGCCAGCGCGGCGTGGCCCGGGCCGCCGAGATCCTCACCAAGGAGGTCCGCCGCACGATGGCGCTGCTCGGCGTCTCCCGGGTCGCCGACCTCAACCCGTCGCACGTCCGCCTTCCAGCAACGGGAGTGTGAGCCGGAAGCGGGAGCCTTCGCCCACAGCGGTTCGCAGTACGACGTCGCCGTTGTGGACGACCTACAGCGGTAGGTGGGCGGTGATGCGCATGCCGCCGGTGGAGGTGCGGGCGGCGGTGAGGGTGCCGCCCAGGGCAGTGGCGCGTTCCCGCATTCCGATGATGCCGTTGCCCTCCTTGGGCGGGCCGACCAGGGACTGGCCATCGTCGTCGACCTGGAGTACGAGCGCTTCGTCGCCGTACTGGATGCGGACGGTCGCGGAGTTCGCCTTCGCGTGCCGCACGATGTTAGTGAGCGACTCCTGGATGATCCGGAACGCCGCGCGGTCCAGGCCGGTCGGCAACGGCTGTGGGTCGCCGTGGACGATGGTGTGGACCTCCAGGCCGGCGCGGGACGTGCGGCTGACCAGGTGATCGAGCCGCTCGAGCCCGGCAACCGGCTGCCTGGGCGCAGACTCGTCCGACTGCCGCAGGATGCCGACGATCGACCGCAGCTCCACCAGAGCTTCCTTGCTGGCGTCCTTGATCGCAGCGAGCGCGGGACCGGCCTGCTCGGGCTGCCGGTCGACCAGGTGCAGGGCCGTCGACGCCTGCACGTTGATCAGTGAGATGTGGTGCGCGACCACGTCGTGCAGCTCCTGCGCGATCCGCAGCCGCTCCTCACCGGCCTTCCGCAGCTCGGCCTCGCGGCGCGTGCGGTCTGCCGCGATCGCCCGGTCCCGCTGGGCCCGGGCCAGCTCGGCGACGATCCCGAGCACGACGAAACACGTGCCGACGAGGAGGACCTGGTAGATGCCGTCCTGGTTGATGCCGAGGATGAGCCGGCCGCCGACGTGGCCGACGTACAGGGCGGCGAGGCCGACCCAGCCGGCCAGGCGGTGACCGCGGCGGATCACCGAGAACACGGCAATCACGAACGCGAAGATCACCGGGCCCCACGGGTACTGCATCAGCATGTAGACCAGGGTCGAGACGACCGTTGCCCACAGCACCGGGATGGGACGGGGCCGGAGCCAGTACAGCGACACCGATCCGATCAGCAGCAGGACCGCCATGAACCAGTCGCCGGGCCGGCGGTCCGGCTGGCCGTTGGCCGCGCCGAACGAACCGACCACGGTGAACACGCTGAGCACGGCAGGCAGCGCGATCCGCCGTACCTGGGCTGCCCAGGTCGGCGCGGTCGTCGGCTCAGTCGTGGTCACACTACGAAACCGTAGAGGTCGGCCCGGTCGGTGTCATCGTCGCCACGGAGTATCCGGGCCTGCTCCGGCCGGAGTAGTTCAGTACTTGACCTTGTAGATCTTCTCTTCGTACGCCTTGCCGTAGTACTCCTCGAGCTCGGCCAGGTCGTCGTTCTGCCGCTCCAGGGCCTTCGCGATCCGCGGGCGGCTCGGCATGGCGTCGGGGTTCCAGGTCTCGGGCTTCCACAGCTGCGAGCGCAGGAACGACTTCGAGCAGTGGTGGAAGACCTCCTCGATCTCCACCAGCAGCGCCAGCTGCGGACGGTTGCCGCGGACGATCATCTCGTCGAAGAACGGCGCCTCCCGGACGATCCGGGCCCGCCCGTTGATCCGCAGCGTGTCACCGCGGCCGGGGATGAAGTAGATCAGGCCGACGTGCGGGTTGCTGAGGATGTTGGTGAAGCCGTCGACCCGGCGGTTGCCCGCGCGCTCCGGAACGGCGATCGTGCTGTCGTCGAAGATCTTGGTGAACCCGGCCGGGTCGCCCTTGGGGGAGACATCGCAGCTGCCGTCGGCCGCCGAGGTGGCGATCAGGCAGAACGGCGACGCGGCCAGCCACTGCCGGTCCAGCTCGTGCAGCGCCTTGCGGGTCTTGCCGGCCGCGGCTGCCAACGGGGTGGGGACGATCTCGCGCAGCTCGTCGTACGTCGTGATCTCTTCCAGTCCGGGGATCTCCATCAGGCGGCGGTCTCCTCTGCCAGCGACGGCGTGGCGTCCTCGTTGACGGCCCTCGTCCGTGCGGCCCATCGTACGGCGGGACCAGTTGCGCAACTGGTCCCCAGGAACAGTGCGCCCACAGCGATCCAGCCGATCGGGCCCCACCCCAGCACGACGGTCGTGAGCATCGCCGGACCGAGCATCCGGGCGACCGCGGGACCGGTGCCGAAGAAGCCCTGGTACTGGCCCTGCTTGTCGGCCGGGGCCAGTCCGAAGCTGATCTCCCACGCTCCGGAGGCCAGCTTCATCTCGCCGAGCGTCAGCAGCGCGGCACCGGCGATTAGTACGGCGGCCGCCGTCCAGGTGCTCATCTCCGCGGCAGAGATGGCGAACACCGCGCACGCGGCCAGCATGGCGACACCGGCGTACCGGACGGACTTCGTTGCTGTGCGGAGGTCCTTGACGCTCTTGGCGGCTTTCACCTGGAAGAGCGTGACCAGGAGCGTGTTGACGATCAGGAGGGAGGCGACGACCCAGTCCGGTGCGTCGGTGCGGGTGACGATCCACAGCGGGACGACCAGGCTGAGCAGCGGCATGAAGAGCAGCATGATCGCGTTCAGCAGCGCGAGGACGGCGTACGGGCGGTCGTGCAGGACGGCGAGGCGCGGCTCGCCTTTGACGCGTGTGCTGACGTTGACCTTGGGGACGCGGTGGACGAGGCGTGCGGCGATCAGGAAGCTGAGGGCGTCGAGGGCGAATACGGTCAGGTACGCCGCTGCAGTGTCGTAGTGGAGCGCGATGCCGCCGAGCAGGGCGCCTACTGCGAGGCCGGCGTTGACCGTGGACTGGAGGAAGGCGCGGATGCGGGTGCGCTCCTGTGGTTGGACCAGGCCCGCCAGTAGTGCCTGGCGCGCTGCGGTCAGTCCGGTTTGGCTGCTGGCGTAAGCGATCGCGGCGACCAGGAAGAGCGGGAAGCTTCGTACGACGAGGAACGCCGCGACCGAGGCTGCTGTGGTGAGCGCGAGCACGACGGCGACGCCGCGAGGGCCTTTGCGGTCGGCGAGGTTGCCGAGCGGCACACCCATCAGGAAGCCGACCAGCCAGGCCACCGTCAGCCCAAGCCCGACCTGCGCCGTCGACAGCCCGACCACCCGCGTGAAGAACAACGCGGACGTGACGATGAACGCCCCGTCGCCGACCGAGTTCGCCAACTGCGCCATCGCCAGGTCCCGTGCGACCCCCGCCGGCGGCAAGACCCGCCCGACGTGAGCCGGCGGGCGCACCCGCCCTACACCCTTGCCGCCGCTCCGCCTGCTGCGCTCCATCGTGATGCTCATCTCGGTCTCCCTCAGCTCGTTACACCCGAGCCTAGGAGCGCAGCGGCCCAGCAGGCAGATCCAATTTGATGGTCATCAGATGGGCCACTTTGGTCTGTGGATAACTCAGGTCAGCGCGTGAAACGACGGCATCTTGTAGGCATGAGCTTCCAAGACCTCCCCCAGACCTGGACGGACCATCCACTCTCCGACCCCGCCCGCGCCGCCGACGTCGTCGACCTCCTGGTCAGCCTCGGCGACCGCCACCGCGGCACCTTCACCGTCATCCTCTGCGACGAGAACACCCGCTACCGAGCCGCCATCGCCGTCGACCTCCCCTCGGAGTTCGGCCAACCTCCCGCGGCTCCCTCACCCCTGGCCGCCCGCACCACGTCCACCTCACCCCTGGCCGCCGGCGCCATGTGTACGTCAGCCCTGACCCCGATCATCCCCGCCGTCCGCACCGCCCCCGGCACGTCGTTGCTCCTGGCCCTGGGCCGCCCCGGCCCCGACACCTGGCCCGACCTCGACACCGAATGGGCCCACGCCGCCACCCACCTCTGCCGAACAACCGCCGTCCCCCTCCTCGGCTTCTACATAGCCACCCCCCACCACATCTACCAACCCCAACTCCCCATCCCCACAGCCGCCTGACCACCACGCGACCCCCTCCACCCACCCGCAGCGCCACGCACGCGCAGCTCCACGCACGCGCAGCTCTACGCACCCGCAGCACCACCCACCCGCAGTCCCACGGATTCAGGGGTTGGCGGGGTCAGCGGACGTTGTGGGGGCGGTACTGGATGCTGATGCGGGGGCCTTTGTGGCCGGTGGCTTTGGGGATGGCGTGTTCCCAGGTGCGTTGGCAGGAGCCGCCCATGACGATCAGGTCACCGTGGCCGAGCGGGTAGCGGACGGTCGAGCCGACCGGGCCGGCGGAGTTGCCCGGGCGGGGGCGGAGGGCGAGGACGCGGGGTTCGCCGACGGAGAGGATGGCGACCATGGTGTCCTCGTGGTTACCGCGGCCGATCCGGTCGCCGTGCCAGGCGACGCTGTCCCGGCCATCGCGGTAGAAGCACAACCCCGCCGTACGGAAGGACTCGCCGAGCTCCTCCGCGTAGTGCGCGCTGAGCCGATCGCGGGCTTCGTCGAGGATCGGCAACGGGAGCTCTTCGTTCTCGCCGTAGAAGCACAGCAGGCGCGGTACGTCGACCACCCGGTCGTACATCTGCCGTCGCTCCGCCTGCCACGGCACGTCGCGGGCCAACCGCTCGTACACCTGATCCGCCCCGGTCAGCCACCGCGGCAGCACGTCGATCCACGCGCCGCGCCCCAGCTCCGTCCGCTGGATCCCGTCGAGCGAACCCAGCGCAGGATCCTCGAACGCATCCAGCAACGAGCCCTGCAGATCAGCACCCATGACACCCACCATACCGGAAACTCGAACATCTGTTCCCCTAGCTTTCCCAGGCCCAGTCGGGCGCGCATCATGACGGTATGACCGGGGATCCACCTGGACCGGCGGTGCGGGCGCAGCTGCTCGCCACCGAGCACTGGAGCCTGCTCGCGACCAGGAGCCAGACCTGGTCGGAGGTGATGGGCCGGATCAGCGCCCAGTTCACGTTCGCCTCGGCCTCGCTGGTGGTGCTCGCCCTCACCCTGCAGGTCTCCGGGCTGAACTCATCGTTCAGGCTCCTCGCGGCCTGGCTCGGGGTGTCGGTGCTGGTGACCGGGAGCCTCACTGCACTGCGCGTGCGCAACGCCAGCCAGCAGGACCTCATGCTCGTCATCGGCATGAATCGGCTGCGGGCGGCGTACCTCGAGCTCGACCCCGGCATCCAGGAGCACCTGGTGACGGGCTGGACGGACGATCCGGCGGGCATCGACCGGACCTACGACATGGGGGTGCGGCGCAGCGGTGTGTCCCACTTCCTCGCCAGCGCCTTCGTGTTCGCCGGCGCCGTGAACATCATCGTCGCGGCCGGTCTCGGCGCGGTGCTGGCGGATACCGCTGGGACCAACGGTGCAGTCACGGCCGTCGTCGGTGCGCTGTCGGCGTTGGCGTATGCCGTCCTCGTCTTCGTGCCCGCACACCGCGCCTATCGCCGCGTGGTCGCCGAGCTCCCCGCTGCTGCTGAGTGAACTCCGGCGGTTGGCCCGGCGGATGCACGAGACTGCGGTACGACGAACCACCGGCTGGAGGATGGATGTCGTACCTGCTGATCCGCAACGTCTCGGTCCTGATCGTCCCCGAACACGGCGACTGCCGAGTCGACGAAGCACAAGACATCCACATCCACGACGACAAGATCACCGCCATCACCCCCACCGGCACTCCCCTACAGCTCCCTCCACTGAGAGTGGAGGAGACCGGGAGCCCGGAGGCCGACCGGGAGAGGACCGGGGCCCCGGAGGTCGACCGGGTGGGGACGGGCAGCCGGGAGACCGACCGGGACGGGGCGGGCAGCCGGCAGACCGACCGGGTGGGGGCGGGGAGCCGGGAGACCGAGCGGGACGGGGCGGGGAGCCGCCAGGCCGACCGGGACACGGCTGGAGGGCCGGGCGGTGTGCCGGGGCGGGGTGTGGAGCCGGAGGTGGTTGAGGGGCGGGGGCTGGTGGCGGTGCCGGGGTTGGTGAACTCGCACACGCACAGTCCGATGGTGATGATGCGGGGTGCAGCTGAGGATCTGGCGATCGAGGACTGGTTCAACCAGCGGATCTGGCCGATGGAGGTGAATCTGACGGCCGAGCGGGTCCGGGTCGGTGCGCGACTCGCGTGCGCCGAGATGTTGCTCGCCGGGGTGACCACGTTCGTGGACCACTACTTCCACGCCGACCAGATCGCCGAAGCCGCGATCGAGTCCGGCATCCGCGCCGACCTCGCGCCGACGTACTTCTCCTCGACCGGACCCGAAGCCATCGAAGCCGCCATCACCACCGCCCGCGACCTCCGCAACCGCAGCCCCCGGATCACGGCCAGCCTCGGCCCGCACGCGACGTACACGGTCTCCGACGACGACCTGCGCCGTACGGCGGACATCGCACGAGCAGAAGGCTTCCGCATCCACCTGCATGCCGCGGAAACCGACGACCAAACCCAATCGTCCATCGACCGCCTGGGCGTCACGCCGATCCAAGTCCTCGAGCGAACCGGCGTGCTCGACGCCGGCGCCCTCATCGCCCATGGCTGCGGCATCCGCGAGGCCGACCTCCCGATCCTCGAGCAGTACGGCGACCGCACCACAGTGGCCTGCTGTCCGAAGGTCTACCTCAAACTCGCCATGGGCACGGTCACCCCAATCAAAAGCCTGCAGTCCAAGGGCGTGAAGGTCGGCATCGGCACCGACGGAGCCGCCGTCCACAACACCCTCGACGTCTGGGAGTCGCTGCGGATGGTCGCGCTGACCCAGAAGCAACGCGAGCAGGACGCCGAGTGGATGAACGTCTCCGACACCCTCCGCCTGGCCACCAGGGGCGGAGCCGCGGCAGCCGGCCTCGCGGACCGGATCGGCGTACTCGAACCAGGCCGCCAAGCCGACCTCGCCTTGGTCGACCTCTCCGGCCCGCACTGCCAGCCGGTCCACGACCCCAGGGCAGCCCTCGTCTACTCTGTGCGCTCGTCGGACGTCGTCTCCGTCCTGGTCGCCGGCCGCATTGTCGTCCGCGACCGCCAACTCACCACCATGAACCTCGACGAGGTCCTTGCCGACGCCAAGGACCTCGCCCACACTCTGGTCGACCTGTCCAAGGGCGGCGCCGTCCAGCACTACGCACCCTGACAGCACGAACACCCTGACAACACGAACACCCTGACAGCACGAACACCCCGACCCAAGCGGGCCGGGGCGTTCGAGCGGGTTCAGCTGATGGTGACGATCTTGTTCACCGTGTGGGCCTGCGTGTGGTCCGGTCCCTCCAGTCAAGAGCTGCAACCGGCCGCGCACCCTAAGCTATGAGCCTCCACCTGCGAGGAGGCGTGCGATGACCGCACCGAGCTCGGATCTGACCGGCTGGCGACGGACGCCGTTCACCGGCGCGGGGTTGACCTACGACTGCTTCGAGAAGGGCGAAGGCCCGGGCGTCGTGCTGATCCCGGAGATACCGGGGTTGACGCCGGAGGTGCTGGGGCTGGGGGACCACCTGGTGGGTGCGGGGTTCACGGTGGTGATCCCGTCGCCGTTCGGTACGCCGGGGCGCCCGGAGACCACGGGGTACGCGCTGGGGGTGATCGCGCGGATGTGTGTGGCGAAGGAGTTCCGGGCGTTCGCGGCCGATGCGGAGCGGCCGATCACGAAGTACCTGCGGGCGGTCGCCGCCGACCTCGCGACGCGGACGCCGGGGCGCGGGGTCGGGGTCATCGGGATGTGCTTCACCGGAGGGCTCGCGTTGGCCACAGCGGTCGAGGAGGCGGTTCTGGCCCCGGTCCTCAGTCAGCCGTCCACGCCGTTCGCCGTCAGTGGCCGTCTGCGGCGTGATCCGGGGCTGTCCCGGCAGGAGCTCGAGGTCGTCAGGGAACGGACGCAGACGGACGGTCTGTGCGTCCTGGGCCTGCGCTTCAGCCATGACCGGATGTCACCGGCCGAGCGGTTCACGACCCTGCGCAAGCAGCTCGGCGACGCGTTCGAGGTGATCGAGCTCGACAGCCGGCCGGGGAACCCGGACGGCTACCGCCGGATGGCGCACTCGGTGCTCACCCGCGACCTGCGCGAGGACGCGCCGAACTCGGCGCTGCAGGCACGCACCCGGACCGTCGAGTTCCTCCGGCAGCACCTGACTGCTACCGCGCGGTGACCCACAGTGCCGAAATGTTAAAGCAACGTTGAGGAATGCTCTGCGTGTGACTATGCGGACGCAGAGTGGGGAACCTGGCGGAAGTCTGGGGTGGAATGTTGCAGTGCGCAAGGGAGGGGGAGCGGTGGGTGACGCTGGGTGATTTCCTCTGGTCGTGGGCACTGGAGACATGGCACGATCGGCCACCGGAGGCACATCAGGGGGCGCGCATGGCGATGGCCAGGCACTTGACGAGTGAGGCTGTATGAACGGGCGGACAGCGCAGGAGAGCCGGCTCCCGAGGAACGGGACCACGGCCGCGAACGGGACCAATGGTCACGGTCCGCAATCAGGCCCTCACGCAGGCCGGACCACGCCGGCCGGCCAGGGCGATCAAGAGGCTGAGCAAGAGCCGACCGGCCAGGCCTCCGAGGGCCCGGCACCGGAGGGCCAGGAGACGGTCGTCAAGACGCCTGCCTGGGTCGAGGAGTACGCCGCCCGCAGGGCCGGCCGGGTCGCCAACGGAACGGCGCGCGCCGAGTTCGAGACGCCCGTCCGGGTCGACGAGATCGCGCTGGCCGCCAAGACGCTGTCGGAGAACCTGCAGGCAGCCACCCGGGGGATGCCCGAGTCGCCCGAGCTGCGGGCGTTGCGCCGCGACCTCGACCACGCTGCCAGCACGCTGGGCTCGGTGGCCGGCGCGCTCGAGGCGACCGCCGGCAACCTGATCCGACTCGCCGCCAGCGAAGGCCAGGCGTGTGGCGTCGGCTGGGGTGTCTGCCCCGAGCACGGCCTCACGCTGATGAACGTCGGCGAGACGGTCACCTGTCACGTCCTCGGCTGCCACCGCGAGAACGAGGGCGCCGTCGAGCGCTGCGGGCACCCGGTCGCCTACCGCGTCGTCGACGCGGCCGGCCCGGCCCTGCACACCTGCGCAGGCCACGCGATCGCCTGCCGGCTCTACCTCGACGACGCCGTCATCACCCTCGCCTCGGACAGCCTGGAGCTGTTCTAGGAGATCCGGCAGGACGTCAACTGGTCGTTCGCGTTCGGAGCCCGGCCGCACCGCCGTAGTCGACGTGCTCGAGGAACCACGCCGCCCGGCCCTTGGACCGGCATCGGCACGGTTGGGCGCACGGACGTGAGTGGTGCCTGGCCCTTGAACATTCGGCCGCCGTCGTTGGTCAGGCGCAGGTAGTAGTCCGCGGAGCACGCCGTACCGTCCTCGTCGAGGGCGCGGATGCCTGAACCCGAGGGTACCCAGGCCGCGGACTCGGCGGTCTTCGCGATCTGGTTGCCCTCGTTGTACTCGTCGAACATCGAGATGTAGATGCCTTGTACATCCGCGCCCGCGATGTCGCTGATCCGGCCAACCATCCACGGCGACAGCATGTCGAACGCGTGGCACACGTCCAGGTAGCCGGCGCGCGAGTCCTCCACCCCGCGCCGCCAGTGCGTCGGCACTCCACCGATCACGTAGCACCCCTGGCCCTTGAACCAGTTCACGACGTCCAGGCACACCGACGCCGGCCAGGCCTTGTTGGCCTCGTCGAACCCGAACCCCCAGATGCACACCACCGGGCTTCCCGTTCTGCCGCGCGTACGCCGGTGAGGCCGTGTAGGCGCTCATCTTCGACGTCCAGTCCGCCTTCATCTCCGACTGCATCGAGGTCCAGCCGGTGGCGTCGTACATGATGTAGAACTTGCGCCCGTACTGCTCCGCCGCCTGCCGGACCTTGACGGCCATCGCGTCCCGCGTCGGTCCCTCGCCGCCGGTCGGGTTGAACCGCTGCAGTGCCGCGGTGTCGCAGCCGTTCTGCTGCACGGCGGCTGGCCCCAGTTGTGGCTCCAGTGCCACCAGCCGTTGATCGGGGCGCCGTCGCCGATGCAGGCGAACCGGCCCTGGTACCCGACGGTGACCTTGCCGACGACGTCACCGGGCGGGCTGGCGGCGAAAGCGGACGTGAGTTGGGTGCCGCCGACAGCGGTGGCGGCGGTGGCGGCAAGGAAGGCACGGCGCGACAGAGTCATGTGGGGCTCCTGGTGGGGGCGGACAGGAGAAGTGCCGCGAGAGTACAAACGCCGAAGAACGCCCGCAAGAGTTGAACGGACTTCACGCAAGTTCCGGAACCAACCCGACCTCTGGTCAAAGAGAGCGTTTGCCCGCTAGCGTCGGCGAAAACTTGTCGACAACGTCTTGACGCGGCTTCAGCGGCGTACTTAGTTTGTTGGTTCAACAGACAAAGTCTGTGACTGGGCTCACAACGACCAAGGGTGGGGTCGCATGACGTTGACGGGGGGCAGCCGTCCGGGCAGTCGCGTGGTCGCCGCCGACCACGTCTCGCTCCGGCGCAACAACCTCTCGGTCGTGCTGCGTCACGTCCGCGACAACGGTCCCCGGTCCCGGGCCCGGATCGCCGCCGACACCGGCCTCAACAAGGCGACCGTGAGCAGCCTGGTCGCCGAGCTGGTCGAGCGCGGCCTGCTTCGCGAAGGCCCGGCCGACTCGACTCGTGCCCTCGGCCGCCCCGGGCAGCTGGTCGAGCTCGACGGCACCGGAGTCTGCGGCGTCGGCGCCGAGATCAACGTCGACTACCTCGCCGTCACCGCGCTCGACCTGGCCGGTGACACGGTCAGCGAACGCCGCGTCCCGCTGGACGTCGCCCACATGGACCCCAGTACGACGCTCAGCCGCCTGGCCGACCTGATCCGCGAGGCAGTGGCAGCCGTGGACGCGCGCGACGGCCAGGTCGCCGGCGTGACCCTCGCCGTGCCGGGCCTGGTGCAGGGCGACACCGGTGAGCTCAAGCTGGCGCCGAACCTGGGGTGGGGCGAGGTCCCCGTCGTTCGCGAGATGCGCGAGCGGCTGGGTGGGCCGTCGTACCCGCTGCACGTGGACAACGAGGCGAACCTGGCGGCGCTGGCGGCGTACTCGGAGCTGCAGAAGACCGAGCCGGTGCAGGATCTCGTGCTGCTGACCGGCGCTGTCGGTGTCGGCGGTGGCGTGGTGTCGAACGGGCACCTGCTGCGCGGCGGCCACGGGTACAGCGGAGAGGTCGGGCACATGCCGGTCGCACCGGCCGGACGGATCTGCGGCTGCGGCCGGACCGGTTGCTGGGAGACCGTCGTCGGCCTGACCGCGCTGTTGCACAAGGCAACGGATGCGGACGACCCGGTCCGCGACCCGGCGCTGGACGTGGACCGGCGGCTGGCCGAGATCATCGCGCGGGCCGAGGCGGGGGAGCCGCGGACGCTGTCCGCGTTGAAGGACGTCGGAACCTGGCTGGGGATTGGGGGAGCGATCCTGGTGAACATCCTGAATCCGGACGTGCTCGTGCTCGGCGGCTACTTCGCCGTGCTCGGGCCATGGCTGAAACAACCACTGGAGACGGCGATCCGCGACCGCGTGATCGCCCCGGACGGCGGCGGCTGCCGGGTGGTCCGCTCGGAGCTCGGCTTTACCGCCGCGGTGCGCGGCGGCGCCCAGATCTCGCTCGACCAGGTCTTCGTCGACCCGACCGTGATCGGCCGATCCGAGACGGGAGTAGCGCAGTGACTCTGTTGAATGCCGCGCTGCCGCGCGGCGGGTCATGGGGCTGGAACTCCCGGCCTTCCCTCGTCACTCCAGTCGCTTCGCTCCCTCCGCTCCTCAGTCCAGGCCGGGAGGCCCCATGAGCGACCTTCTCACGATGACCGGCATCGTCAAGGAGTTCCCCGGGGTGCGGGCGCTCGACGGTGTCGACCTGGATGTCCGCGAGGGTGAGGTGCACTGCCTGCTCGGTCAGAACGGCGCAGGCAAGTCCACGCTGATCCGCGTGCTGACCGGCGCGCACCAGCCCGACGCCGGCACGATCCTCCTGCACGACGAACAGGTCCAGCTGAACACCCCGACCGCCGCGATCCAACGCGGGATCGCCGCGATCTACCAGGAGCTCGACCTGGTGCCCGAGCTGACCGTTGCCGAGAACATCTTCCTCGGCCACGAGCCGGCCCGCTTCGGCTTCAGCCGGCGGCACGAGGCGACCACCCGGGCGCGCGAGATCCTGCGCGGACTCGGCCACGGCGAGATCCCGACGCACCGCACGGTCGGCTCACTCCCGGCGGCCGGGCAGCAGGTGGTCAGCATGGCGCGCGCCTTGTCGCGGGACGCCCGGTTGATCGTGATGGACGAGCCGTCCGCCGTCCTCGACCCCGAAGAGGTCGCGAACCTGTTCCGGGTGATCCGCGGGCTCACCGCGCGCGGTGTCGCGGTCGTCTACATCTCGCACCGGCTCGAGGAGATCCGCCAGATCGGTGACCGGGTCACCGTGCTGAAGGACGGCGCCACCGTCGCGACCGGCCTGGACGCGCGCGCGACGCCGACCAAGGAACTGATCCGGCTGATGACCGGCCGCTCGATCGAGTACGTCTTCCCGCCCCGCCGCGAGATCCTCAGCACGGCGCCCGTCGTCCTGGAAGTGACAGACCTGACCCGGCCGGCCGAGTTCGCCGGGATCACCTTCGAGGTCAGGGCCGGCGAGATCTTCGGCCTGGCCGGACTCGTCGGCTCCGGGCGCTCCGAAGTACTGGAGACCGTGTACGGCGCTCGGCGCGCGGCCGCCGGGTCGGTCCGGGTCGACGGCATGCCGCTGCGGCCGGGCCGGGTGCAGTCCGCGGTGAAGGCAGGTGTCGGGCTGGCGCCGGAGGAGCGGAAGAGCCAGGCGTTGCTGCTGGACGAGGCCGTCTACAAGAACATCACGGTGTCGACCATGCAGCGGTTCGCCAGCGGGGGATTCCTGAACGGCCGCGCCGAGCGGGAGGCTGCCACCGAGCTGTCCAAGGCACTGGACGTCCGCCCGGCCGGCGTGGACCATCCGGTGCGCAACCTGTCCGGCGGCAACCAGCAGAAGGTCGTGCTGGCCCGCTGGCTGCTCCGGGACTGCCGCGTGCTGCTGCTGGACGAGCCGACGCGCGGTGTCGACGTGGGCGCGCGGTCCGAGATCTACGCGCTGATCCACAAGCTGGCCGCCAACGGGGTCGCGATCGTGCTGGTCTCCAGCGAGGTCGAGGAAGTGCTCGGTCTCGCCGACCGGGTCGTCGTACTGCGGGAGGGACGGGCCGTCTACAACGGGCCCGCGCAAGACATCGACGAGCACCAGGTTCTCGACCTGGTGATGGAAGGAAGTGCTGTCTCGTGAGTGATGACCTCGCACGGCCCTCTGACCAGACCGCGTCGACCCAGGCGACGGTCACGCCGCCCGCGGCGCCGCGGGCCGGCAGCAATGTGCTGATGACAGGCATGGGGCGCAACGTCGGCCTGGTGGTGGCGCTCGTCCTGCTCTGCCTGGTCGGCATCATCACCGCCGGCGACACGTTCGCGACCGGCGCCAACGTGCTGACCATCCTGCGGCTCGCGGCCGTCATCGGTGTGGTCAGCATCGGCATGACGTTCGTCATCACGGGTGGCGGCATCGACCTGTCCGTCGGGGCGATGGTCGCGCTGGCCTCGGTCTGGGCGACCACGCTGGCGACCCAGCAGCTGGCCGAGGACTTCCACTGGATCCTCATGGTCTCCACGGCGCTGCTGGTCGGCGCCGCGTGCGGCCTGGTCAACGGCCTGCTCGTTGCCTACGGCAAGATCGTGCCGTTCATCGCGACGCTGGCGATGCTGGCCGCCGCGCGCGGCCTGGCCGAGATCATCTCCGACCGGAAGACCCAGATCATCTCGGTGAACGGTTTCGTCGACTTCTTCGGCGGCTCGCTGATCGGGGTGCCGGTGCTGGTCTGGATCTTCCTGCTGGTCGCCGCGGCCGGCTGGGTGCTGCTGAACCGGACCACGTTCGGCCGCCGCACCTTCGCGGTCGGCGGCAACGCCGAGGCGGCCCGGCTGGCCGGCATCAAGGTGCAGCGGCACACCGTCGCCCTCTACGTGCTGGCCGGCCTGTGCTGCGGGATCGCCGCAGTCATGCTGATGGCCCGTACGACGACCGGCAGCTCGACCCATGGTCAGTTGTACGAGCTGGATGCGATCGCGGCCGTGGTCATCGGCGGCACGCTGCTGTCCGGTGGCCGCGGGACGATCGTCGGCACGGTGATCGGCGTACTGATCTTCACCACCCTGAACAACGTCTTCACCCTGAACAACCTCAGCATCTCCGCCCAGTCGGTGGCGAAGGGCCTGATCATCGTGATCGCGGTCCTTCTCCAGCAGCGCCTGGCGCGCACGACCCGCCAATAGAAGGAGGACAAAGATGTCCGCACGTTCCGTCCGCACTCTCATCGTCGCCGGCCTGAGCGTGATCGCGCTGGCCGCCTGTACCAGCAACACCCCGGAGGCCGAGGAGAACGACAACGCGCCGGCGAACTCGGGTGTCGCCGCCGGGAAGAACGACGAGCCGGGCCAGAAGGTCCGGATCGGTTTCTCCGCGCCGGCCGCCGACCACGGCTGGATGGGCGCGATCACCAAGGCCACGCAGGCGGAGGCGAAGAAGTACTCCGACGTCGAGCTGATCGTTGCCGAGGGCACCAACGATGTGAACCTGCAGATCAGCCAGGTGGAGACGTTCATCAACCAGAAGGTGGACGCGATCGTGCTGCTGCCGTTCGACGGCGCCGCGCTCACCCCGGTGGCGGTCAAGGCGATGGAGGCCGGGATCACCGTGGTGAACGTGGACCGCGAGTTCGACAGCCCGTTCGCGGCCCGGACCACCATCCTCGGCGACAACTACGGGATGGGCCGCTCGGCCGGCACCTACGTGTGCCAGCAGCTGAAGGACAAGAAGGACTCGGTGGTCGCCGAGATCGCCGGGATCGACTCGCTGCCGCTGACCCAGGACCGCAGCCGCGGCTTCAAGGAGGCGCTGACCGACTGCGGCCTGAAGGTGAGCAACCGGGTCGCCGCCGAGTTCACCGTCGAGTCCGGTGAGAAGGCCGCCGCCAACCTGCTGCAGGCGGCGCCGAAGATCGACGCGATCTGGAACCACGACGACGACCAGGGCGTCGGCGTGATGGCGGCGATCAAGAACTCCGGCCGCAAGGAGTTCTTCGTGGTCGGCGGGGCCGGCTCGGCGAACGTGATGCGCGACATCAAGTCCGGCAACAGCCTGCTGAAGGCGACCGTCATCTACCCGTCCACCCAGGGCGCGGACGGCGTCCGGCTGGCCCGGCTGCTGGTGCAGAAGAAGGCCCTCACCGACCTGGTGGAGGTCGAGGTGCCGCGCACCATCCAGCTGTACGCGCCGGTGGTGACCAAGGACAACGTGGACCAGTACCTGCCGACGGCATTCGAAAGCTGACAGAGGAGAGTCATGACGAACCTGGGCATCGGCCTGATCGGCTACGCGTTCATGGGCGCGGCCCACTCGCAGGCCTGGCGGAGCGCGCCGCGCTTCTTCGACCTGCCGCTGAACCCCGAGATGAACGTGCTCTGCGGGCGTAACCCGGACGCGGTCGCGGCCGCGGCGACGAAGCTCGGCTGGAAGGAGACCGAGACCGACTGGCGCAAGCTGCTCGGCCGCGACGACATCCAGCTGGTCGACGTCTGCACGCCGGGAGACAGCCACGCCGAGATCGCGATCGCCGCACTGGAGGCCGGCAAGCACGTGCTGTGCGAGAAGCCGCTGGCCAACACGGTCGAGGAGGCCGAGGCGATGACCGCCGCGGCCGAGGCGGCGGCGGCCAAGGGGATCAGGTCGATGGTCGGGTTCACCTACCGCCGGGTGCCGGCGATCGGGCTGGCCCGCCAGCTCGTCGCCGAGGGCAAGCTCGGGACGATCCGTCACGTCCGGGCGCAGTACCTGCAGGACTGGATCGCCGACCCGGAGGCGCCGTTGTCGTGGCGGCTGGACAAGGAGAAGGCGGGGTCCGGCGCGCTCGGTGACATCGGCGCGCACATCATCGACCTGACGCAGTACATCACCGGTGACAACATCGCCGAGGTGAGCGGTCAGCTCGAGACGTTCGTCAAGGAGCGCCCGGTCGCCGCCGAGCACGCCGGTCTCGCCGGTACGGCGGGCACCGAACGCGGACCGGTGACGGTCGACGACGCGGCCGTGTTCCTGGCCCGGTTCGGCTCCGGCGCGCTCGGCGTCTTCGAGGCGACCCGGTTCGCGACCGGCCGGAAGAACGCGATCCGGATCGAGGTCAACGGCAGCCTGGGCAGCCTCGCGTTCGACTTCGAGGACATGAACCTCCTGCACTTCTACGACGCGACCGAGGACGCGCGTACCGCCGGCTTCCGGCGGATCCTCGCCACCGAGTCCGCCCACCCGTACGTCGCAGCGTGGTGGCCGCCCGGCCACCTGCTCGGTTACGAGCACGGGTTCACCCATCAAGTCGTCGACCTGGTCACCGCGATCGCCGATGGAGCCGATCCGACACCGTCGTTCGCCGACGGGCTGCGGATCCAGCGTGTGCTGGCCGCGGTCGAGGCCAGCTCGACCTCCCGACAATGGCAGGAGATTTCGGAATGAACAGCTACACCCCGACGAAGGACGACAAGTTCTCGTTCGGTCTCTGGACGGTCGGCTGGCGGGGGGTCGACGTCTTCGGCACCGCGGTCCGCCCGGCGATGGATCCGATTCACGCGGTGGAGAAGCTGGCCGAGCTCGGCGCGGCCGCGATCTCGTTCCACGACGACGACCTGGTGCCCGACGACGGCACCCGGCAGCAGGTGCTCGACCGCTTCGGCAAGGCGCTGGCCGACACCGGCATCGTGGTCGAGATGGCCACCACCAACCTGTTCGCCCACCCGGTGTTCAAGGACGGCGGCCTGACCGCCAACGACCGCTCGGTCCGCCGGTACGCGTTGTCGAAGTTGCTGCGCAACCTCGACCTCGCGGCTGAGCTGGGCGCGTCGACGTACGTGCTCTGGGGCGGTCGCGAAGGTGCGGAGTCGGGCGGCTCGAAGGATGTCCGCGCGGCCCTGGACCGGTACAAGGAGTCGATGGACCTGCTCTGCGCGTACGTCCGGGAGCAGGGCTACGACATCAGGTTCGCCCTCGAGCCGAAGCCGAACGAGCCACGCGGTGACATCCTGCTGCCGTCGATCGGCCACGCCCTTGCCTTCATCAACGATCTCGAGGATCCCGAGCTGGTCGGGCTGAACCCGGAGGTCGGGCACGAGGAGATGGCCGGGCTGAACTACGCGCACGGCATCGCGCAGGCACTGTGGCACGGCAAGCTGTACCACATCGACCTCAACGGGCAGCACGGCCCGCGGTTCGACCAGGACCTGCGGTTCGGCGCCGGGAACCTGCGCGGCGCGTTCTGGACCGTCGACGTCCTGCAGGGCTCGGAGGGCCGGCCCGGGTACGACGGCTACGTCCACTTCGACTACAAGCCGCCGCGGACCGAGGACGAGGACGGCGTGTGGGAGACCGCGCGGGCGTCGATGCGGAACTACCTGATCCTGCGCGAGAAGGTGAAGGCGTTCCGGGCCGACCCCGAGGTGGCCGAGGCGCTGGCCGCGGCCAAGGTCGCGGAGTTGTCCGAGCCCACCCTGGCCGAGGGTGAGAGCCTGGCCGACCTCCGCGGCGAGAAGCACGACCCGGACGCGCTGGCCGAGCGCGGTCTCGGGTTCGAGAAGCTGGATCAGTTGGCGATGGAGCACCTGCTCGGCGTCCGCTGACCGGTAGCAGTACCTCCCGCGCAGGGCAGAGCACGGGACTTGTGGTAGCTGGGGTTCAACCGCCCCGGACCGATGGAGCGCGCGCCTTATCCGACCCATGAGGAGCTCCGCATGATCCAGCTACGCAGGCATGGCACGGTGATCCGTGCGCTCGTGCTCGCCCTGATCGCGGCAGTGTTGGTCCCCACCATGTCACTGCCGGCCAGGGCCCACCCGGGCCACGGTGACGAGACCTTCAACGCCCTGATCTTCAGCAAGACCGCCGGGTTCCGGCACGACTCGATCCCGGCCGGGATCCAGGCGATCAACGAGCTCGCGGCGGCGAACGGCTTCACCGTCACCGCGACCGAGGACGCGTCGATGTTCAACGACACCGAGCTGGCCAAGTACGAGGTGGTCGTCTGGCTGTCGACGACCGGTGACGTCCTGAATGCCGACCAGCAGGCCGCCTTCGAGCGGTACATCCGGGCCGGCGGCGGGTACGCCGGCATCCACGCCGCCTCGGACACCGAGTACGACTGGCCCTGGTACGGCGAGCTCGTCGGCAGCTACTTCGACAGCCACCCACCGGGTACGCCCGCCGGCACGGTGAAGGTCGAGGACCACGCGCACCCGTCGACCGCCGAGGCGCCGACGATCTGGCAGCGCACCGACGAGTGGTACAACTACCGCACCAACCCGCGCGACAAGGTCCACGTGCTCGCCTCGCTCGACGAGTCGTCGTACACGGGCGGGAACATGGGGCCGGAGCACCCGATCACCTGGTGCCAGGACTACGACGGCGGCCGGGCCTGGTACACGGGCATGGGGCACACGATCGCGTCGTACGCCGAACCTGCCTTCCGGCAGCTGCTGCTCGGCGGTCTCAAGACGGCGGCCGGTGTCGTGCCCGCGGACTGTGGCGCTTCGCTGAGCGACAGCTACCAGACGGTGACGCTGGACGACGACACGTCGAACCCGATGGAGCTCGCGGTCGCCGGCGACGGCCGGGTGTTCTACATCGACCGGAACGGCGCGGTGAAGATCGTCAAGCCGGACGGCTCGGTCGTCACCGCCGGGACGCTGAACGTCTACACCGGCCAGGAGTTCGGCCTGCTCGGGATCGCGCTGGATCCCGCCTTCGCGTCGAACGGCTATGTGTACTTGTACTACTCGCCCGCCGGGACCGAACCCTTCGACCGGGTCTCGCGGTTCACGATGACCGGCGACACCCTCGACCTGGCGAGTGAGAAGCAGGTGCTGCGGATCGACACCCAGCGGGACCAGTGCTGTCACGCGGGTGGCGCACTCGAGTTCGATGGTCAGGGCAACCTCTTCATCGCCACCGGCGACAACAGCAACCCGTTCGACTCCGACGGCTACACGCCGATCGACGAGCGGTCCGGGCGGTCCGCGTGGGACGCGCAGCGCAGTGCCGCCAACAGCAACAACCTGAACGGCAAGATCCTCCGCGTCCACCCGTCGCCGGACGGCACGTACACGATCCCCAGCGGCAACATGTTCCCGCCTGGTACGGCGAAGACGCGGCCGGAGATCTACGCGATGGGCTTCCGGAACCCGTTCCGGATCGGCATCGACCCGACCACCAACCACCTCTTCGTGGCCGACTACGGCCCGGACGCGGGCGCGGTGTCGCCCACACGCGGTCCGGACGGACGGGTCGAGTGGGACATTCTCGACAAGCCCGGGTTCTACGGATGGCCGTACTGCGTCGGCAACAACACGCCGTACAACGATCATGACTTCGCGACCGGCACGTCGGGTGCGGTGTTCAACTGCAACGCGCCGGTGAACGAGTCGCCGAACAACACCGGCATCACGCAACTCCCGGCGGCGATCCCCGCGACGTTGTGGATGGGGAAGTCGACGACCGGCGTACCGGAGATCGGTGGCAGTGGCGCGCCGATGACGAGTGGCGCCTACCAGTACGACGCCGACAGCACGTCGGACCGCAAGTGGCCGGCGTACTTCGACGGCAAGGCGGTCTGGGCGGACTGGAACGACAGCCGGCTGTTCTCGGTGCAGCTGAACGACGACCGCAACGGCGTGGTCGACGTGTCCCGGATGCTGCAGAAGCTGAGCTTCATCCGGCCGCACGCGTTGCAGTTCGGGCCGGACGGCGCGTTGTACGTGATCGAGTGGGGGAGCGGGTTCGGCGGCAACAACGCCGACTCCGGGATCTACCGGATCGACTACGTGCAAGGGAATCGGGCGCCGATCGCGCAGTTCAGCACGGACAAGACATCCGGGCCGGCGCCGTTGACGGTCGCCTTCGACTCGACCGGGTCGCGCGATCCGGACGGGCAGCCGATCACGCTGGCCTGGGACTTCGATGGCAACGGTACGACGGACAGCACCGAGGCCAAGCCGTCGTACACCTATGCCACGGCCGGCGTCTTCACAGCCCGGCTGACGGTGTCCGACCCGGACGGCCGTACAGCGGTCTCGAACCGGACGATCACGTCCGGCAACACGGCGCCGACGATCACCGTGCAGGCTCCGGTCGATGGTGGATTCTTCGACTTCGGGGACACGATCCGCTACCGGGTGACCGTCACCGATCCCGAGGACGGTTTGGTCGACTGCAACGACGTGATCACCCAGCCGGCGCTCGGGCACGACGAGCACGCGCACGGGTACGAGCAGTACCGCGGGTGCGAGGGCACGTTCCCGTTGCCGGGCGACCAGGGGCATGTCGGGGCGAACATCTTCGGCATCGTCACCGTGACGTACACGGACAAGGGCGCGCCGGGGACGGGCACGATCACCACGCAGAAGGTCGTGCAGTTGCAGCCGAAGACGCGTGAGGCGGAGTACTTCGACGAGACCGGGGGACCGGGGTCCGCGCCCGGTGTGCAGGTCGAGGACACCGGTGACGTGGCCGGTGGCGGGAAGAACATCGGCTGGATCGAGGACGGCGACTGGTGGGGCTGGAAGCCAACGAACCTCACGCAGATCGACCAGATCCAGTTGCGGGCGGCCTCGCCCGAAGCGGGCGCGACTGTGCAGGTTCGGCAGGGGTCGCCGACCGACGGGCCGGTGGTGGCGACGATCCAGGTCTCGCCGACCGGCGGTTGGCAGACGTACGGCGACTTCACCGGCTCCGTGTCCGGGGCGTCGTTGGACAGCGGGCCGCTGTACTTCGTGAAGACGACCGGTCAGCTCAACGTCAACTGGGTGCGCTTCATCGGGAAGGGCGTCACGGAGAACCAGCGGCCGGCGGTCACTGCGTCGGCGTCGGTGACCCAGGGCAAGGCTCCGCTAACGGTGGACTTCACCGCGGCGGCGACCGATCCCGAGGGTGATCTGCCGCTGTCCTACGCGTGGAGCTTCGGAGACGGTTCCACTGCGTCGGGCGCGTCGGTGAGCCACACCTTCACGACACCGGGGACGTTCTCGGCCACCGTGACGGTGACGGACTCTCGCGGCGCGGCCGGGGTGGCCAAGGTTCCGATCACCGTGGACTCCCCGTCGTTGCCGGCCTGCCTGACCGGCCGGTCCGACGGCTTCGACGGTACGGCGCTGGACACCGAGCGCTGGTCCGCGGTCGTCCGGGGCAACCAGGAGCTCGTGGTTGCCGATGGCAAGTTGTCGATCCCGTTGACGGCGACCGACATCTACGGGACCGGCAACTCGGGCACGCCGAACGTCGTACTGCAGCCGTTGCCGTCCGGCGCGTGGCAGGCGACCACGAAGGTCACGCTGCCGGCCCGGCTGGCGTACCAGCAGGCCGGGTTGATCGTGTACGGCGACGACGACAACTACGCCAAGATGGTGATCCAGGGCCGGTCGACCGGAGCGCCGTCCGCGGCCGACCGGATCTTCCAGTTCATTCGCGAGGAAGGCGGCGTGCCGAACGAGGTCGCCGCGTCGAACACGGCCAACCTGGGCGCGTCGTACCCGGACACCGTCTGGGTGCGGTTCACCTCGGACGGGTCGTCGTTGCGGGCGGCGTACAGCGCGGACGGGGCGACGTTCACCGAGATGCCGGAGACCAAGCAGCTGGCCGGGATCTCGAACCCGCGGATCGGGGTCTTCGGGCTGACGAACCGGACCGAGGCGTTGCCGATCACGGCCGCGTTCGACTACTTCACCATCACACCGGACGACACTGCCGAGCAGGCGGCGCCGGACGACGAGTTCGCGGGTACGACGCTGGACGCCTGCCGGTGGTCGGCCGTCGTACGGCCTGATCCTGCGGCCTACCGGGTCGCCGGTGACCTGCTGGAGATCGACACCGGGAAGGGCGACATCTACCAGGGTGGCAACACGAACCCGGCCAACCTGATGCTGCAGCCGGCGCCGGACAGCGACTGGACGATCGAGACGAAGGTGGACGCGTCGGCGTTCGACGAGCGTTACCAGCAGGCCGGGCTGCTGGTGTACGCCGACGACGCGAACTACGTGAAACTCGACTACCTCACGACCAATGCGCCTGGGTCGCCGGTGACACGTGGTTTGGAGTTGCGCTCGGAGATCAACGACGTCGTGCAGTCACCGCAACCCAACGCGCCGACACCGACTCACGGCATCTGGCACCTGCGGATAGCCAAAACGGGCACGACCTATACCGCCTCCTACAGCGGGGACGGCCTGACGTGGGCGGCTCTGCCGGCTGTCACCAACGCTGCGCTGACCAACGCGAAGTTCGGCGTCTACGCCTTCGGGGCGGATCAGGTCGCGTCAAAGACAGCCCGGTTCGAGTACTTCCGGCTGGTCCGGGACACGGTCGCTCCGGCCGTCACCTTGTCGTTGAACCCGTCCACGCCTTCGGGTCTCGCCGGCTGGTGGACCGCGCCGGTCGTCGCCACCGCGAAGGCGACGGACGACCAGGGCGGTCAGGTGTACGTGGAGCAGAAGGTCGGGGACAGCAACTGGTCCGAGTACACCGCGCCTGTCACGTTGTCGGCTGACGGCACCCACACGCTGACCGTGCGTGCCAGCGACACAGCCGGCAATGTGTCCGAACCGGCGTCCGCCACGGTCAAGATCGACAGCACGGCGCCGACCGTCGCGGTGACCGGTCTGTCACCTGGGGGCTCCCTTGGCGTCGCCTCCGTCCTCGCGGTCACGGCTGCGGCGACGGACGCGCTGTCTGGTCCAGGGCCCGTGACGCTCGCGGTCGACGGTCGTCCGCTGACCGGCTCACTCGACGGCGTGCTGCTCGGTCTCGGGACGCACACGCTGACGGCATCCGCGGCTGATGTCGCCGGCAACAAGTCGGTGACCACGGTGCCGTTCACGGTCGTCGCGTCGTACGCCGAGGCCGTGAAGCTGGTCGACCGACTCCGGGCGGCCGGGACGGTGCCGGCGGCCACAGCGACGGTGCTGAAAGTCCAACTGGGGTTGGCGTCCGAGGCCGATCGGCGAGGCCGTGACAACGTCGCCCGGGTCGCGCTCGACCTCTACCTGGCCAAGGCCAGTACGGTGTCCGACACCGCCGCCCGCACCCTGCTCATTGCGGTGGGCAACGACCTGAAGTCCGGGCTGGGCTGATGACGTCCGCCGTGGGAGATCGCGCACCCTGGTGCTCGTCCGGCTGGTTCGGCCCCAGCCGAACGGCGGCAGCGCCTTCTCCCACGGCAGGCGGGGGACCACGGTCCCCGGTCCCCGGCGTCGCCCCCGCGCTCCAGGCGCCGCCGGGGACACCCCAGCCCCACCCAACAGACCCAGCTCGCCCCGGCTGGACCGCAGCACCGAAGGAAGCTCGACTAAGGAGTAGTGATGGCTCGACCGATTACCTTGTTCACCGGGCAGTGGGCTGATCTGCCGTTCGAGGAGGTGGCGCGGCTGGCGTCCGAGTGGGGGTACGACGGGCTGGAGATCGCCTGCTGGGGCGACCACCTCGACGTACGGCGGGCCGCGGAGGACGACTCGTACGTGCGCGACCGGCTCGACATCCTGGACAAGCACAACCTCAAGCTCTGGACGATTTCCAACCACCTGCTCGGCCAGGCGGTCTGCGACGACCCGATCGACCAGCGCCACCAGGCGATCCTGCCGGCGCACATCTGGGGCGACGGCGACCCCGAGGGCGTCCGGCAGCGGGCCGCTGAGGAGATGAAGACGACCGCCCGCGCCGCCCGCGCGCTGGGCGTCGACGTGGTCGTCGGTTTCACCGGCTCGTCGATCTGGAAGACGGTCGCGATGTTCCCGCCGGTCCCGCCGGCGATGATCGAGGCCGGCTACCGCGACTTCGCGGACCGCTGGAACCCGATCCTGGACGTGTTCGACGAGGTCGGCGTGCGGTTCGCGCACGAGGTGCACCCGTCCGAGATCGCGTACGACTACTGGTCGACCACCGCGACCCTGGAGGCGATCGGCCACCGCGAGGCGTTCGGCCTGAACTGGGACCCGTCGCACTTCGTCTGGCAGGACCTCGACCCGGTCGGCTTCCTGTGGGACTTCAAGGACCGGATCTACCACGTCGACTGCAAGGACGCGAAGCGCCAGGTCGGCAACGGCCGCAACGGCCGGATGGGCTCGCACCTGGCCTGGGGCGACCCGCGCCGCGGCTGGGACTTCGTGTCCACCGGGCACGGCGACGTACCGTGGGAGGCCTGCTTCCGGATGCTGAACACGATCGGGTACGACGGCCCGATCTCGGTCGAGTGGGAAGACGCCGGCATGGACCGCCTGGTCGGCGCCGCCGAAGCCCTCCAGTTCGTCCGCTCGCTGGCCTTCGACCCGCCCACCGCGTCCTTCGACGCCGCCTTCTCCTCCTGATCGGCCGGACGGCTGGGTGGGCCGCCTCGCCCACCCAGCCGGCTTTCGGAGCTACCCTCGATGGCATGACTGCAGGCAGGTACGTCGCCCGGATCGTCGAGGTGCCGGATCAGGGGATCAAGCTCGCGCCGGAGGCCGGGACGGTGGTTCCCGACCAGCCGACGCAGGTGAATCTGCTCGGGATGGCGATCGCGCTCGCGCTCGGCTCCGCCGGGTACCGGCATCACGCGATGCAGCGCGATCCGGAGATGCAGACCCTGGACGCGCTGCTGAGTGGTGACGCGGTGATGCCGTGGCAGGCCACGTCCGGCAGCGGTACGGCGTACGTCGTCTGCGACCTGAACGACGGCCGCCCGACCTGCGAGGTCCGGCCGAGCGCCGACTGACCTGGTGGACGCGACCTGGCCCGAGGCGCCCGCGCTCCGGCGGCCACGGATCCTGCGCCAGTGGTGGCGAGACCTGACGTTCCTGCACTGGGCCGTGGAACCGGCGGCGGTCGCGCACTTCTTCCCGCCGGGTGTCCGGCCGGACGTCTTCGAGGGACGCACGTACGTCGGCCTCGTGCCGTTCCGGATGACTGACACCGGGTTGGCTCGAGGTCCCGCCGTACCGTATGTGGGGAGCTTCCTGGAGACGAACATCCGGCTGTACTCCGTCGACACCTCGGGCCGGCGCGGCGTGGTCTTCCTCAGCCTGGACGCCGACCGCCTGGCCGTCGTCGCGGCCGCCCGGGCCGCCTTCGGCCTCCCGTACCGCTGGGCCCGGATGACGCATGTTGCTGACGGCAACCACCATGTCTATACCTCGACACTGCGCCGGGCACGCGCCTCCGCCACAGTCGAAGTCCGGCTCGGCCGGCCGGTCGAACCAGGTCCCTTCGAACACTTCCTGACCGCCCGCTGGGGACTCCACATTCAGCGAGCCGGCCACACCTGGTACCTCCCCAACCACCACCCCGCCTGGTCCCTGCGCACAGCCGACCTCCTCCGCTTCGAGGACCGCGGTCTGTTCGCCTCAGTCGGTCTCACCGACCTGAACCGCGCACCGGACCACGTGCTCCACAGCCCCGGCGTCCCCGCCGAGTTCGGCCGACCCTTCCGCGCCTGACCGCTCAGGAGAGGCGACGCCGTACGCGGTAGACAGCCAGGACGATCAGGATCACGGTCAGGCCGAGGAAGATGCCGGTCTCGATCGTCTGGAACAACCAGAACCGGTCGGCGGGCTGGAAGACCTGCAGGTTGTAGAGACCTTCCTCGCAGCCCTCGGGCGTCGGTCCGGCCGGCGTCCCGGTCGGTGGTGGCGAATCGATCCGGCACGATCGTTGCTGGTTCGCCGCGACCTGGACGCCGCTCGCGTCGTAGATGCCGGTGCGGATGATCCAGTCGCCGCTGAGCGGGTTCGGCTCGACGGTGCTGGTGACCGGGAACGTGCGCTCCTCCTGGGCCTGGAAGTGCGGCCGGGCCAAGCCGGCCACCACGAGCCGTACGGCGAGGAAGCCGACCAGCGTGGTCGCCATCGCCGTCATCACCCGCGGCGTCACCGTGCCGGCGAAGACGCCGAGCGCGACCGCGAACAGCGTGTACCCGATCGGGACGGTTCCCTGCTGGTCGAAGATCAGCACCGTGAAGCGGCTGCCGTTCGCGCCGTTCAGCGGCCGGATCCACCAACTCAGCAGCAGGGTGTACCCGATGGCGAGGGCGAGGCAGCCGGTTCCGACCAGTCCGAACTTCACCAGCGCCCAGCGCAGCCTGCTGATGCCCTGCGTCCAGACCAGCCGGTGGGTGCCGTGCTCGACCTCGCGGGCGACGAGTGGCGCGCCGAGGAACAGCCCGACCAGCAGCGGCAGCACGGCGAACAGGACCGCGAGCGGCTGCAGGTAGCCGAAGCGCGCCAGGAACTGGTTCGCGATCTCACCGCAGTCCCGCTGCGAATCATCGTCGACAGCAACGAACTCGGCGCCGGCGGTACGGCGCAGGCAGTCGGCCAGCCCGCTGTCGGTGAAGACGTCGTGCATCTTCAGCCCGGTCGGCAGGATCAGCGCCGCGACCGCGGCCATGCCGAGCACGACGAACAGGACCTGCTGCCGGTGCTGTCGCCAGGTCATCCAGATCATGACGTCACGTCCATTCCGAGCGGCGACGGTCCGGGCAGGACGCCCGCGCTCGGCTCGGCGAGGTAGGCGAGCACCAGATCCTCGAGACTGAGGTCGCGGATCGTCCAGGCCGGGTCGAGGACCGGTCCGTTGATGCGCGCCAGCAGGGTGGACTGCTTGTCGGTGTGGCTGTCGCGGATGACGGTCGCGACGCCCACCGGTGGGGCCGAGCGACGCGGACCGATCAGCACCTTGTGGTCGGCCAGTAGGTCGTCGACGGCGCCGATCACCTGCACGCGCGACTCCTGCAGCACGATCAGGTAGTCGCAGACCCGCTCCAGGTCGGCCACCAGGTGCGACGACAGCAGGACGGTCGTGCCGTCGTCGGCGACGGCTCCCATCAGCGCTTGGAGGAACTCGCGCCGGGCCAGCGGGTCGAGGCTCGCCACCGGCTCGTCCAGGATCAGGATCTCCGGGCGCTTCGCCAGCGCGAGCGCGAGCGCCACCTGGGCCCGCTGACCGCCGGACAGCTTGCCGACCTTGCGGTCGAACGGGATCCGCAGCCGTTCGAGCCGGCCGGCGGCGAGCGCGGAGTCCCACTGCCGGTTGAGCTTCTGGCCCATCTTGAGCAGGTCCAGGACGGTGAAGTCCGGATACATCGGGGCGTCCTGGGCGACGAACCCGACCTGGGTGAGCAGGTCGGCGTCGGCAGCCGGCGTACGGCCCAGAACCCGCACCGATCCGGCATCCGGCCGGAGCAACCCGACCGCGAGATGCAGCAGCGTGGTCTTGCCCGCGCCGTTCGGGCCGACCAGGGCCGCGACCCGGCCGGCCGGAAGCCGCAGCGAGCAGTCCCGCAAGGCCCAGGTCCGGCCGTACCGCTTGCCCAGGCCAGTGGTCTCGAGCGCCGTACTCATGCCTGCGCTATCCCCTCCTGAAACGTGGCCCGCAGCGTGGTCTCGACCAGGGCGACGATGTCATCCTGGTCCAGCCCCGCCGCGGTGGCCCGGCTGAGCCAGCCGACCAGGTCGTGCCGGAGCGCAGCCTGGTTCGCCAGTGACGGACCGGCCAGCGACCGCGTCACGAACGTGCCGACGCCCGGGCGCGCGCTGACCAGCCCTTCGAGCTCCAGTTGCCGGTACGCCTTCAGCACCGTGTTCGGGTTGATCGCCAGCGACTCGGCGACCTCCCGAACCCGCGGCAGCTGGTCACCGGGGTCGATCAGGCCGAGCCGCAGCGACTGCCTGACCTGCTGCACCAGCTGCATGTAGGTCGCGACCTTCGAGTGCCCGTCGAGGTGGAACTCGATCACGCCAGCCTCCCTATTGTCTTACTCAAGTAAGACAATAAGACAACCGGGATGTCAAGAATCCGCGGCCGGTTCCGACGTACCTGTGAAGGCGCCCGGACGGCGGGTGCCCGGATCCGGAGGACGGACCGATGGAACCCCTGAACCTGATGGTCTCGCTGAGCCACTTCGGCAACGCCAAGTCGACTCTCCCGCCGAAGCAGAAGCGCCGCACGACCAGCAAGCCGCGCGGTACGACGACCCGTCGCGCCACTCGCCGCGCCATCCGCTGGTTCCGTACGGCGACTGCCCGCTAGCGCGGTGGCCGGTACATCGCGTAGTGGATCGGGCCGCGGTGCGGAAGCTCCAGCTCGGCGATGACGGTGAAACCGAGGGACTCGTAGAAGGCGAGGTTGCCGGGCTCCTGGGTTTCCAGGAAGGCGGCCGAGTGGTCGGCGTCGGCGGTGGCCAGCCCGGGCCCGATCACGGCCCGGCCGAGCCCCTGGCTGCGCCGTTCGGGATCGACACCGACCAGCGCGAGGAACCACACGGGTTCGCGCGGGCGGAAGACGCCCATCGCCTGCTCGTACTCCGCCGCCAGCTCCGCCCGGGAGCCGGCCAGTTCCCGGAACGCGTCCGCGTGCGGAGCGAAGGCGTTCGGGGGAGTGGCCGGCGTCGTCCAGACGGCGACCGCGCTCACGTCCGACGTCACCCAGACCCGCCCGTGCGGCAGGCCGATCCGGGTCAGGAAGAGCCGCTGGTACTGCGTGAGCCGGTCGAGGTAGTGGTCCGGATCGAGGCCCATCCGCGTCATCGGGTAGTCCTCGAACGCGCGGGCCAGGGTGCGGACCGCCGCGTCCACATCCGTCGCACTCGCCCGCCGTACCTCCATGGTCCGAGCCTACGTTTTCAGCGTCTGCAGGATCAGGTCGGCGACGGCTCGCATGCCGGCCGCGTTCGGGTGGTACGGCGCGCCGCCGAGCAGCTTGAACCCGGTCGTCCAGGGATCGGGCGATCCGATCGCGTGGTCCCGGCTCGCCGCCGAGGCCGTGACCAGGTCGGCGCCCGTGGTCGCGGCCGCCTTCGCGAACGCGGCAGCGAGCCCGTCGGCCATCATCGCGACACTCGGAAGCTGCTCTTCGTTCAGTGGTACGTCGAGCCGCGGCCGAGTGCTCGGGCCGACCAAGGTGAGGTAGTCGACCAGCAGGATGCGCGCCGAGGGAGCCCGGTCGCGGACGCTTCCGACGACGGTGACGAGTGAGTCGGTGACGGCCTGGTAGGCGGCGTCGTCCTTGAGGTAGCTGACCCGGGCGCGGATCCGGTTCGCGACCCGGCGGCCGAGCAGGGTCGCCGGCTTGGCCAGGGTGTTGAGCATGCTGCCCCGGATGAACGTCCCGACGTACTCGAGATCGTTGCCTCCGGCAGTGATCGTCACCAGCGCGGTGTCGGGCGTGACCGCTTCGAGCTGCGGGGGCGCCGCGTCCTGCGGGGTGTCGAGCAGGTTCGCGGTGGTCGCGCCGGAGTAGCTGACGTCGACCAGGTCGAGGCCGAGCTCGGCGGCGACCAGGTGCGCGTAGTTGTTGGCCGAGCGTCCCGCCGGCTTGTGCACGATCGGGTTGATTCCTGGCCCCGCGGCGAACGAGCTGCCAAGGGCGACGTACCGGCTGCCGGGTCGGATCACCGGACCACGATAGCTGCGACCTACCAGGACGGGAGACCTGGCTGCCCGCGCAGGGACGCTTGACATACTGCACGGCGTGACTGACGACGTGTTCGGGGTGGGCGGGATTCGGGAGCGGGTGCTGGCCGGGTGGCTGGCGGCGCCGGTGCGGTTTCGGGAGGATGCGAACGCCGAGGAGGAGCTCGCGCTCGGCGGGTACGTCGACCGGGTCGTCATCGAGCTCGCGCAGAACGCGGCGGACGCCGCGGCGCGGGCGGGGGTGCCGGGGCAGGTGCTGTTCGAGTTCCGGGACAACACGCTGGTCGTCGCCAACACGGGCGCGCCGTTGTCCGCGGCCGGGGTCGAGTCGCTGGCCACGCTGCGGGCATCGGCGAAGCGGGACGAGGCTGCGGTCGGGCGGTTCGGCGTCGGGTTCTCCGCGGTACTCGCGGTGACGGACGAGCCGGTGGTGCTGTCGCGGACCGGGGGAGTGCGGTTCTCGAAGGCGGACACGGCGGCGACGATCGCCGCGCTCGGGTCCGCTGGGCTGGACACCGAGGTACGGCGACGTGGCGGCCAAGTGCCCGTACTGCGTCTGCCGTTCGAAGCAGCCGGCGAGCCGCCGGACGGCTACGACACCGCGGTCATCCTGCCCCTTCGCGACGAGGCCGCCGCCGCCCTCGTCCGCCGCCTCCTCGACGAGGCCGGCGATGCGCTCCTGCTCGCCCTCCCCGGCCTGGAGCGCATCGAGATCGAAACCGCGCACGGCCGGCGCGTCCTGGAAGACGTCGAGTCCCGCTGGCATATCCACCGCGTAGCCGGCGTCTTCACCGAACCCCAACGCGAGCAGTTGCTCGCCGACCGCCCCACCGAAGAACGCACCCGCCCCCAGTGGTCAGTCCTCTGGGCACTCCCATCCGCCGGCGCACTGCCGGGGGTCGTGCATGCTCCTACGCCTACTGACGAGCCACTGAGCCTGCCTGTGTTGCTGTTGGCAACTTTCCCGCTCGACTCCACCCGGCGGCATGTGGCGCAGGGGCCATTGACCGACTGGCTGGTGCGGGAGTCGGCAACCGCCTATGCAGAGCTGTTGCGGCGACGGGTCGAGGACGGCGACGACGTGCTTCACCTGGTGCCCACCGGGCTTGCCGCGGGGGCGCTGGATCACGCGCTCCGGGATGCGATTGTCGCCGTGCTGCCAGACACCCCGGTGCTCCGGGTGGTGGAGGACGGGGCGACCATCCGGCCGCGGGATGCGGTGGTGGTCGAGGGGGCGGATGAGGCGTTCACCGGGCGACTCGGGGCGATCGTGCCGGGGTTGGTCCGGTCGAGCTTGCAGTTTCGGAGTGCGCTGGATGCGTTGGGCGTGCGCCGGCTCGAGCTGGCGGAGGTGGTTGACCAACTCGGGGCGCAGCACGAGCCGGAGTGGTGGCGGGACTTGTACGCGTCGCTCGCCGGCATGGTGACGGACGCGCTCCTGCGCGAGTCGCTCGGCACGCTCCCGGTCCCGCTCGCCGACGGTCGGCTCATGCGCGGCGTGCGCGGCCTGCTCCTGCCCGGTCCCGAGCTACCGGTCGACGCGCTCAAGGAGTTCGGCGAGTACGGCGTCCGCATCGTCCACCCCGACGCCGTCGCGCCAGCGCTCGAACGCCTCGGCGCGCTCCCGGCGACCCCGCGGACGTTGCTCGAGGACAGCGCCGTACGCACCGCCGTCGAGCACTCGCTGGAAGCCGACGACCCGGACGCGATCGCGCACGCCGTCCTGAGCCTGGTCGCCGCCGACCCGGCGCAGGCGGACGGCCTGTGGTGGCTCGCCGACCTCGCGCTCCGCGACGCCGACGGTGACCTCGTGCCCGCGAACGCGCTCGTCATCCCAGGATCCGAGGCCGAGTCGATCCTCGACGCCGACGAGGTCGCCCCGATCGACCGCGCGCTCCTCGACCGCCACGGACTGCCCGCGTTGGAGGCAGTCGGCGTGCTCGCGACGCTCGGTGTCGTCACCGCCTCGGACATCGCGCTCGACGAGCTGCCCGAGTCCTTCACCGACCTCGACGGTATCGAGGACTGGGCGTACGACGTGGCGCCCGACGGCTCCCGCTACGGCGCGACGATCGGCGAACTGAGCGCGATCCGGGACCTCGACTGGATCACCGACGACGCCTGGCCACGAGTCCTCGAACTGTTCGGCTCCTCACCCGATCTCCGCCGTGCCCTGGTGACCCAGGTGCGCGTGGTCGGACCCGACGACCGTACGCTCGGCGTCCCGTCGTACGCCGCCTGGTGGATCCGCGAACGCGTGCTGCTCGAGGACGGCGAACCGCTCGCCGGCCGGGCCGATCCGGACGCCGACCCCGTGCTCGCGAGCTTCCTCGACGAGGCCCCGGCGTGGACGGCCCAGCTCGACCCCGAGGTGCGTACGGCGGTCGGCCTCGTCCGCGACGTCGGTGATCTCGACGCGGACGGCATCAGCCTGCTGCTCGAACGGCTCGCGGATCCGGACCGCGATGTCGAGGAGAGCGAGCTGCTGCGGTTGTGGAGCCGGCTCGGCACGTTGGCCGTCTTCCCGGGCGACGCCCCCGAGCAGGTCCGGGTCCTCGCGGACGACGGCCTGACCCGCGTCACCATGGCCGGCAGCGCGGTGGTCGTCGACGGCCCGATGTGGTTGCAGCGCGAGGATCTGGGCGGTTTCGTCGTCGCCTCCGGTGCCGCGGCGGACGGTTTGAGCGACCTGCTCGACGTACCGATGGCGCAAGAAGTTGCCCAGGGCAAGATCGACGGCGCGGGTACGGCGGCCGACGTGCCGGAGATCGTCCGTGAGCTGGTCCCCGAGGTCCCGGCGACGTGGTGGGAGCACGAGGAGCTCACCGTCGACGGGGTCGAGGTGTCGTGGTGGGTGGACGAGGACGGTGCGCCGCATGCGGCGACGTTCGACGGTCTGGCCAAGGCGCTGGCCTGGGCGAGCGGACGGTGGGACCAGCGGCACGTGATCCGCGCCGTGCTCAACGAGCCGGACCGTAGCTCCGAGCTGCTGGTCGACGCCGCCTACGACTGAGCCAGCAGTTGCAGCGCCGGGTTGTCGATCTCGGCGCTGAGCGATCGCGCTGTGGCGACGGCCCGTTGGTCGCCGAGCCGACCGAGGTGGAGCTGCGCGTGAACGAGCATCTCCCGGAGGTCGCAACGTGCGGCCAGCGAGGACAGGCTGCCGGCCAGGTGCTGCGCACGTTCGCCGTCGGATCGCTCGATCGCCGTCCCGACCGCGGTGTCGAGAACGTGCGCGTGCACCCACTGGTACCGATCGGGTTCACGACTCGCCCGCGTCAGCGCGAGATCGAGCCACTCGGTCGCACCCGGGTAGTCGCCGCGGCTGGCGTGCAGCATCGCCAACCCGCGACCTGCCATGCCCTCCCAGCACGGGTCGTTCAGCTGGCAGCCCATCGCCCACGCCTGCTCGAATCCTTCGGCCGACGTGTCCAGGTTGCCGGCGTACAGCTCGATCTCAGCGGCCAGGGCCTGCGGCCAAGGCAGGAAGGCGATCCAGCGTTCCTGCCGGACGAGGTCGAGCGTCTCGGCGAGCGTCTTGGCGGCCTCGCCGTACTCCGAACGCAGCAGCTGCGCCCGCCCGACCAGGGCCAGGGACCATGCCTGCTGCCGGTGATCGCCACAGCGGGCAGCGAGCTCCACCGACTCGCCCAGCTGCTCGAACGCGGCCGGGTAGTCGGCCCGGTCGGACGAGTTCATCCCGCGGACGCCGAGGATCGCGGCGTTCTCCGCATCGGTCTCGGCGAGCGCATGGGCCTTGGACAGCCACTCGTCCCCGGTCTGCCGCCGCCCGGCCTGGACCTCGATGAACCCGAGCTCGCGCAGCGCCAGCACTGTGGTCGCCCGCTCACCGGCCGCGTCGGCGACCGTCAACGCCTCGTGCAGGACGATCGCACCCTCCTCGTCGTGCCCGCGAATCGCATGCACGAGCGCGCCGCCGAGCGCCGCGAGAGCCCTTGCCTCCAAGGTCTTGTCGTGGCACTCGACCGCGAGCGCCGCGGCCTGGCGCAGGCATTGCAACCCAGCGTCGACCGCACCGGCGACGATCGCCGCGCGGCCGGCCTGCAGCTGACTGACGGCGGCGGCCCGCCCGCGCAGCGGTGGGCCCGTCAGGGACTCGACCCGCGCTGCTTCCCGGAGCGACCCGGAGACCGAGATGCCGAGCTCACGCTGGAACAGGTCCTCGCAGATCGAGATCTGCCGCAGCGCGCGCACCCGATCGCCGGAGGTGGCCAGGCTCCGGATCAGCAGCTCGTGGTTGCCCTGCTCGTGCGGATTGATCTCAACCGCCTTGGCAGCAAAGGGAATCGCCTTGGCCGCCTGCCCGGCCGCGAGCAGGGCGATCGCGTTCTGCCGGAGCCGGGCCTCGATCGTCCCGGCGATCCGGCGCCGCTCCACCAGCAACCAGGACTCGAACTCCGGACAGGACTCCAGGTCGACGCCTTCGAGCAGCTCACCGCCGAGTGTCAGCAGCGACTCCGGATCGGTCGACGGCTCGGCCAGCTCCAGTACGTCGACAATCGTCGTACCGTCGAGTGTCGTCACCACCGGATCGCCGGACAGCAGGTCGGGAACGTCGAGGGCACGACGAAGCTCGGCCAGCGTCCAGCGCAGCGCGCCGAGCGGATCCTCGGCGTCACCGAAGAACAGCTCGGCGAGCCGGCGGCGGCTGGGCGGCCGCTCGGCCAGCAACAGGTAGCCGAGCAGCGCCCAGGCCTTCCGCCCGCGCGGCTGACGACCCGGCTCCCCGCCGTGCTCGACCACCGGCGGCCCGAGCAACCGAATCGTCGCCATACCGCTCCCCTCCACGCCTCGCGTGCTTGCCCATCCGGTTCGGGGGTTGCCCATTGGAAATTCCAGTGGGCAACCCCTCATCCGAGTGGGCAAGCTCCCCCGAGACCAGTGTGACCCCTCAGCGGCGGATTCCCACGGCTTCCAGGTATTCCGCGCGGGCGGCGACGGTGCCGTCGTCGGCGTAGTCGAACGGTCGCGGAACGTCGGCGAGCTCGCGGGCGAACTCGTGCAGGTCCTCGCCGTCCAGCGTCCCGGCCAGCCGCGTGATCGGGCCGTAGAAGTCCCGGAACCACTCCGAGAAGTGCTCCGGCGTGTGGTAGCGGAACACGAACTCGCGCCGGTTCAGCGCGACCCACTCGACCCGGTCGCCGAACAGCTCGAACAGGTGGTCCTCGGTGCCCCACAGCGTCGGCGGCCGCACCCCGGCGGGCGGCGGCGCCCACTTGGACACGGTCTTGAACATCTGCCCGATCATGCCGGACGGCGTCCAGTTGGCCAGCGCGATCTTCCCGCCCGGAGCGGTCACCCGGACCAGCTCGTCGGCCGTCTGCTGGTGGTTCGGCGCGAACATCACGCCGACCGTGCTGCAGACCAGGTCGAACGACGCGTCCGGAACCGGCAGGCTCTCGGCGTCGCCCTCGGTGAAGGTGATCGGCAGGTGCTCGGCGGCGGCCCGCTCCCGGCCCTGCTCGAGCAGGTTCGGCGCGTAGTCGACACCGGTCGCCTCGGCGAACCGCCGGGCGGCCGCCATCGCCGCGTTGCCCTGGCCGCAGGCAACGTCGAGGACCCGTTGCCCGGCCCGTACGTCGGCGGCCTCGACCAGGTTCTCGGCGATGATCTGCAGCGTGTTGCCGACCCGCGGGTAGTCGCCGGTCTGCCAGGACGCTCGCTGCTTGGACTTGATCGCCTCGAAGTCCACGGTCGTGTTGGTCGTCATGTCTCCCCCTGGAGTAACGGTTCTGATACGCGACCGCTTCGGTGCGGCCGCCGTACCGATGGAAGACGGCCGCCGTGTGACGCGGCGTGTGACGAAACCGGCGAGCTCCCGCCTGAGCGCCGTCACGCAGAGCGAACCAACGTTGTCAAAGGTTGGTATATCGACTGACCTGCACGTTCAGCGTCGTTGTTCCAACGTGGCAATGAACTCTTGCCAACGTTGTCAACGCTACTTATAGTCCGTCACACCTCTCGGTGGGTGATCGCCCTGTCCGCGCAACGAAAACGGAGGTGACTTTCGTCATGAACGAAGCACCGCGCCCCCAGTACGAAGACGTCGCAGATGTCGTCCGCTACCAGCTGAGCCGGCGGCACATGCTCGGAGGAGGTGCCGCGGCCGCGATGACGGCCTTCCTCGCGGCCTGCTCCGGCAGCGGCGGTTCATACTCCGACAAACCTGCCGACAACAAGCCGGCCGCCACCAAGTCGATCCAGATCGGCAAAGCGAACATCCCGGTCCCGCGGGACCAGTCGGTGATCGTCGGCCAGGTCGAGTACACGGTCTTCGACAGCTTCAACGGGATGATCCCGAACGGCTCTCCCGGCGGCGCCGGCGTCGAGCTCGCCACCGAGCCGCTGTTCTTCCTCAGCTTCGCCACCGGCAAGCTGACGCCCTGGCTGGCCACCGAGTACAAGTACAACGACGACCACACCGAGCTGACCATCAAGTTCGACCCGAAGGCGCACTGGAACGACGGCAAGCCGCTGGGCGCGAACGACTTCAAGTTCACCGTGATGATGCTGAAGGACCGTCCGGACCTGTTCGGCGGCGGTGGTGAGCTGAAGGAGTTCGTGAAGGACGTCGAGGTCACGGACCCGCACACCGCCGTGGTCAAGCTGCTCAAGCCGACCCCCCGGCTGCACTACAACTTCATCGCCGCGATCGCCGGGGCGCCGAACAACATCATGCCCGAGCACATCTGGAAATCGCAGGACCCGACGAAGTACAAGGACAACCCGCCGGTGCGGTCCGGCCCGTACAAGCTGAAGCAGGCGATCCGGAACCAGAAGATGTTCGTCTGGGAGAAGGACCCGAACTACTGGAACAAGGACAAGCTCGACGTCAAGGCGCAGTACGTCGTCTTCCAGAGCACGTCGAAGCAGGCCGACCAGGCCTCGCTGTCGTTCGAGAAGGCGGAGTTCGACGTCGGCTCGATCGACGAGCAGCACGCCAAGCAGCTGCGCAACACCGGCTACCCGGCGCTGCAGACCACGCAGTTCCACGACCCGAACCCGCGGGTGCTGTGGCTGAACTGTGACCCGGCCCGCGGCGTGATCTCGGAGCCCAAGATGCGCCAGGCGATCAACCACTGCCTGGACCGGGAGAAGATCGGCAAGTCCGTCTGGCAGGTCGAGGTGCCGCCGGCGATCTACCCGTGGGCGGACTACCCGACCAACGACAAGTGGAAGAACGACGAGCTGGCGAACAAGTACAAGTACGACTACAACCTGGACAAGGCGACCCAGCTGCTCGACGAGATCGCCCCGAAGAACGCCGCCGGCAAGCGGACGTACAAGGGCAAGGAGATCAACCTCGAGATCATCACGCCCGCGCCGGTCGACAAGGACGAGTACGCGATCGCCAACGTGCTGAAGGTCGACCTGGCCAAGGTCGGGGTGCCGGCCACGCTGCGCAGCCTGTCCGGCAGCGTGCACGACCAGAAGTTCCAGCGCGGCGAGTACGACATCGATTCCAGTTGGGCCGGGTTCGCCATCGACCCCGAGCAGCTCTACACCGACTGGGAGAGCAGCAAGGCCCAGCCGATCGGCAAGAACGCCGCCGGCCGGAACAAGATGCGGTTCCGGGACCCGCAGTTCGACGAGATCTCCCAGAAGCTGGCCGGGATGGACCCGAACAGCGAGGAGGCCAAACCGCTGCTCGACCAGGCGCTGGAGATCTACTTCCAGAAGCTGCCGCTGCTGCCGGTGATCCAGACCGGGTACCCGCAGTTCTTCAACACCGCGTTCTGGTCCGGCTGGCCGACCGACGACGACCTCTACGAGGTACCGCTGAACTGGTGGCCGCACTTCATCTTCGTGCTCGCCAAGATCAAGGCCACCGGGCAGAAGGGACCGGCGTGACGGCGGAAGCCGCGCCGGTGGTGACTGTCGACGAGAGCCAGGACTCCGCACCCGCCTCGGGGGTGCGGGCCTGGCTGTCGCGGCATCCGCTGGCGGCGTACGCGCTGCGCCGGTTCGGGCTCTACGTGGTGGAGCTGTGGGGCGCGCTCACCATCGCGTTCTTCTTCTTCCGGATGATGCCGGGCGACCCGATCCAGACGCTGATCCAGACCCTGCAGCAGAACTACATCTACAACCAGCAGGCCAGCGCCGAGCTGATCGCGCGGTACCAGCACGAGTTCGGGCTCGACGGCAACATCTTCTCCCAGTACCTCAAGTACATGGAGAAGCTGGTCCTGCACGGCGACATGGGCCCGTCGCTGATCAACTACCCGACGCCGGCGCAGACCGTCATCCTCAGGTCGTTGCCCTGGACCATCGGCCTGCTCGGCATCTCGGCCGTGCTGGCCTGGATCTTCGGCGTGGTGATCGGCGCGATCGCGGGCTGGCGGCGCGGCAAGCTCGGCTCGCGGGTCGCGACCAACCTGTCGATCGCGCTGTCGCACGTGCCGTACTTCTTCGTCGCGCTGATCCTGGTGTACGTCTTCGCGTACACCCTCGGCATGCTGCCGGCCAGATCGGCGTACGACTCGAGCATCAACCCCGGCATCACACCGGAGTTCATCGGCAGCGTACTCAAGTACGGCTTCCTGCCGGCGTTCTCGATCGTGCTGATCGGGACGTTCAGCTGGATTCTGTCCACCCGGATGCTGATGATCCCGATCCTCGGCGAGGACTACCTGGTGTACGCCGAGGCCAAGGGCCTGAAGGGTTCGCGGATCCTGACCCGGTACGCGCTGCGGAACTGCTACCTGCCGCAGATCACCGCGTTCGGCATCTCGCTCGGCTTCATCTTCAACGGCAACGTGCTGGTCGAGCAGCTGTTCAACTACCCGGGGCTCGGGACGACGCTGGTCACCGCGATCCAGCAGCTCGACTTCAACACGATCCTCGGAGTGACCAACATCGCGATCTTCTCGGTGCTCACCGCAGTCCTGATCCTCGACCTCCTGCTCCCGCTGCTGGATCCGCGGGTCAAGTACTGGAAGTGATGGCGATGAGACTTCTGACTGCGGTACTGCGGACGATCCGGGGCAGCCGGCGGCTGGCGACCGGACTGGCGATCCTCGGGGCGATGGTGCTGCTGGCGCTGTGCAGCCCGTTGATCACCAAGGCCATCGGCGGTGGCGAGGATCCGATGGAGGTGGCGGCGTACGAGAAGTGGCTGGTGCCGTCCGCGGACCACTGGCTCGGCACCGACCAGTTCGGCCGGGACGTGTTCGCGATGGTGATCAAGGCGCTCTCGGTGTCGCTGCAGATCGGGGCGATCGCCGGTGTCATCTCGACCGTCGTCGGCGTGATCGTCGCGTTCGTCGCCGGGTACAAGGGCGGCTGGATCGACGGGGTGCTGTCGACGTTCACCGGGATCCTGCTGGTGATCCCGACGTTCCCGCTGCTGATCGCGCTGTCGGCGTACGCGAAGAACGTCACCCTGTTCCAGGTCGGTGTGATGATCTCGATCTTCTCCTGGCCGTTCGCGGCCAAGACGATCCGGTCCCAGGTGCTGAGCCTGCGGACCCGGCCGTACGTCGACCTGGCCCGGGTGAGCAAGGCCCGGGACCTGGAGATCATCGTCACCGAGCTGCTGCCGAACCTGCTGCCGTTCATCGGCGTCGGGTTCGCGTCCTCGGCGCTCGGCGCGATCTTCGGCCTGGTCGGGCTGGAGGTCATCGGGCTCGGGCCCGGCGGGGTGGTCGACCTCGGGCAGATCATCTTCAACGCGATCACCACCGGCGCGCTGACGCTCGGCGCGTGGCCGATGTTCGCGGTGCCGATCATCTTGCTGACGTTGCTGTTCGCGGCGCTGAACATGGTCAACATCGGGTTGGAAGAGGTCTACAACCCGCGGCTAAGGGGAGTGACCGGTGAGTGACTCGGTCTTGGAGATCAGGGGTCTCGAGGTCACGTACCTGTCGACGCGGGGCAACGTGAAAGCGGTCAACGGCGTCGACCTGGACGTCCGTCGCGGTGAGATCCTCGGCATCGCGGGGGAGTCGGGCAGCGGGAAGAGCACCCTCGCGGTCGCGCTGCTCCGGCTGCTGAAACCGCCGGGCAAGGTGACGGGCGGGTCGGTGATGTTCCACCCGGCCAAGCGTTCGCCGGTCGACCTGCTGAAGGTGGACGGCGAGGAGCTGCGGGTGCTGCGCTGGTCGGCGCTGTCGTACCTGCCGCAGGGCTCGATGAGCTCGCTGAACCCGGTGATGCGGGTGCAGGACCAGTTCAAGGACGTGATCCTGGAGCACGCGCCCGGCCGGAAGGACTCGCTCGGGGAGCTGATTCCGCGGCTGCTCGGCCAGGTCGGGCTGGAGCCGCGAGTCGCGCGGATGTACCCGCACGAGCTGTCCGGCGGGATGAAGCAGCGGGTGCTCATGGCGATTGCGGTCGCGCTCGAACCGGACTTGGTGATCGCGGACGAGCCGACCACCGCGCTCGACGTGACCATCCAGCGGGTGATCCTGCAGTCGCTGGCCGACCTGCGCACCGACTTCGGCGTCACGGTGGTGGTGATCTCGCACGACATGGGTGTGCACGCCCAGCTGGCCGACCGGGTCGCGGTGATGTACGAAGGCCGGCTGGTCGAGGTCGGCGACGTACGCCAGGTGTTCAAGGATCCCAGGGATCCGTACACCCGGCAGCTGATCGAGTCGATCCCGCAGGTGGGACGGAGGGCATCGTGAAGTCCGAGCTCGAACTTCGTGGCGTACAGCAACGATTCCACGCGCGTGGGGTGGCCGGCGGTTACCTGACCGCGGTCGACGACGTGAGCTTCACGCTCGCGGCGCAGCCGCCGCAGGTGGTCAGCCTGGTCGGCCAGAGCGGCAGCGGGAAGAGCACGATCGCCCGCAACGTCCTCGGCCTGCAGAAGCCGACCGCCGGATCCGTGCTGTACGGCGGCAAGGACATCTTCAAGCTGAGTCGCGCCGAGTACGACGAGTACCGGCGCGACGTCCAGCCGGTGTTCCAGGACCCGTACGCGATCTTCAACCCCTTCTACCGCGTCGATCGGGCGCTGTGGAAGGCGGTGAAGAAGTTCGGGCTCACGACCAGCCGGTCGAAGGGGCTCGAGCTGATCGAGGAGTCGCTGCGCGCGGTCCGGCTCGAACCGGAGAACGTGCTCGGCCGGTATCCGCACCAGCTGTCCGGCGGCCAGCGCCAGCGCATCATGCTGGCCCGCGTGCACATGCTGCGGCCGTCGTTCATCATCGCGGACGAGCCGGTGTCGATGCTGGACGCCCAGGTGCGCAAGCACTTCCTGGACATCCTGCTCGACTTCCAGCGCGAGCACGGGATGACCACGCTGTTCATCACCCACGACCTGTCCACCGTCTACTACCTGGGCGGCGAGGTCATGGTGATCACCAAGGGCAAGATCGTCGAACGCGGCCCGGTCACCACGGTGATGCACGAGCCGTCCCACCCGTACACCAAGCTCCTGCTCGACTCCATCCCGCAGCCCGACCCCGACCTGCGCTGGACCTCCCGCATCAACGTCGACGAGCTCGACGAGGAGGAGAAGGCCGAAGCCGACGCCACCAGCGGCCCCGAGACCCCAGTGATCTAGGGCCGACGGCCGCTGGTGACGAGGAACTCGTAGAACCAGGCGCGGAAGGCCGGGTTCGTCATCAGCTCGCGGTAGCGGGTGAGCTCGTCGTCGGTGGCGCCGGCGGCGCGGAGCAGCGGTTCGGCCTGCTGGTTGAGGTTGAGGTGCAGCAGGCAGCCGTCGGTGCCGCCGGCCGTGGTCTGGGAGTACTCCATGACGTCGACGTCGACGAGGCCGGCGGCGGTCATCAGGCCGGCGGTCTCCCGGGCGAAGGTCCAGCTGATACCGCGAGCCGGGCTGACCACGTTGTGGGACAGATGCAGCATTTTGTCCCACAGCTCCTGGTCGCCCGGTTCCGGTACGGCGAGGGTCTCGAGCGGACGGTCGGTGATATCGCCGAGCACCAGCCAGCCACCAGGCGCCAGCGCCTCGACGATCCGTTCGAGGAGCTGCTCGCGTTCTGGCAGGTGCATGAGCAGCAGCCGCGCGTGGATGAGGTCGAACGGCCCCTCCACCGGCAGGCCGTCGCGCAGGTCGTGGCGGATCACCTGGACGCCGGGTGCGACGTCGTTCAGCTGGCTCGTGTCGATGTCGACGGCAACGACCTCGCGGGTGCGCGCTGCCAGCCAGTTGGCGATCGAGCCGTTGCCCGCGCCAAGTTCGAGGCAGCGCAGGTCCGGCCGGAGCCCGACCCGCTCCAGGGCCCAGGCGGTCGGCCGGTTCAGGAGCTTGCCGAGGTGATCGAGGTGGTGCGTGCCGAGTTCGCTGCCGGTGTCGAAGAGATAATCCATGCTCCGAGCGTGGGCGGCCCGGCCGACCGAAACATCCGGGTTCACCCGGATCGTGACAGCGCCCAGGCGACGATCTCGTACCGGCTGGCCAGGTCCAGCTTCTGCCGGATGTGCTCCAGGTGCGACTCCACGGTACGGCGGGAGATCACCAGAGCGACCGCGATCTGTTCGTTGCTCAGCCCCTGTCCGGCCAGCTCGGCGACCTCCAGCTCGCGGCCGGTCAGCGGCTTGTCGGTCGGGGTCGGCGGTGCGAGCGCCTCGGCCATCAGTTCGTCCTGAGTGAGCTGCCGGCCGACCGCCATCAGCCGATCCGCGACGCGGGCACCGACCCGCTGCCGGAGTCGCGCGACGGTGGCGTCACAGAACACGGTGGTCACGTCCGACATCCGCCCACCGCGACGGCTGAGCGCGATCGCGGCCCCGGCGAGCCGCAGTGATGCAAGCTCCCGGCCTTCGCTCGCCGCCAGGCTCATGCTGGCCCACAGCCACTCAGGATCCTCGATCAGACCGGACGCCTTGCGCAGCTCGGCGACCACCGCGGTCACCTGCTCGCGATGGGTCCGCACGTCACCGGCCACGGCTGCCGCGAAGGCCGTCCCGAGCCGGCCCGCGACGGTCAACGCGGCGGCGCCGGTCGACCTGCCGATCTCGAGTGCTTCGCGCGCGCAGGGAGCTGCGGCTGCGTAGTCGTCCGCCTCGAAGTGCGCCAGGCCGAGCACGGTCAGCGTCCATCCTCGGCTGTGCTCGTCACCGAGCCGCCGGAAGATCGCCATACTCTGCTCACACAGGTCGATGGCGACCGCAGTCTCGCCGGTGGCCGCAGCGACCAGGGCGAGATTGCGCAGCGCCCGTGCCGTACCGGGCTCGTCGCCGAGTTGCCGATGCAGGTCGAGGCTCTCCTGGTAGGCGAGCCTGGCGGCCGCGTAGTCGCGTTGCCGCCAAGCCAGCCGGCCGAGTCTTGCCAACGCGGTGGCACGCAGAGCCGCGTCGTCGCGGTCGAGGAACTCCTCCAGCCAGCCGCGTGCGTCGTTGACGAAGCCGCGGTTCTCCCAGAAGTAGGCGAGGCCCGTGGCCAGGCGCAGCCCGAGATCGCCGGGCTGCGATCGCGCCCAGCTCAGCGCGGCGAGGAAGTTGCCCTCGTCGCGCTGCAGGTCGATCACCGTGCGGCCTCGATCGCTCTTGTGCAGCTCGGAGTCGCCCCGCTGGGCGACGGTCAGGTAGTGCGCTGCGTGGCGCGACCGGACGGACGGCGCTTCGCCGAGGAGCGAAGCGGCGTACTGGCGAACCGGCTCCAGCAGGCGGAAGCGAATGCGGCCGTCGGGCAGCCGGTCGGTCAGCACCAGGGAGTGGTCGACGAGGCCGGTCAACGCACCGAGCAGGTCGTCGCCGAGATCGGCGACGTACTCCAGCGCGGTCAGGTCGAAGCCGCCGGAGAACACCGCGACCCGCTCGAACAGCAGCTGCTGTGGTTCGGAGAGCAGGTGGTAGCTCCAATCGAGCGCAGCCCGCATCGTTGCGTCGTTCTCCTGCAGCAGGGGAGTGAGGCGCTGCAGGATCTGACGCGGCGACAGCACTCGGCTCCAGGCCGCCGCGAGCTCGATGGCGAGCGGCAAGCCGTCCAGCTTCAGGCAGATCTCGGCGACGGCTTCCGCGTCGACAGGGGTGTCACCGGACACGAGTGCGGCCCGGTCGTCGAAGAGTTCCTTTGCGGACGTGGCGGCCAGCGGCGGTAGCCGGAAGACCTGCTCGCCGGGTGCGCCCAGCGGGACCCGGCTCGTGGTCAGGATGCGCACGTCCGGGTGGGTCTCCAGGATGCGCGTGGCGACCTCGATCGCCTCGTCGACCACGTGCTCGCAGTTGTCGAGGATGAGCAGGTCACCGTCGAGCGGATCCGGGATCGCTGACTCCACCGAGGCCGCCGATGCGAGCTCGGCCAGTACGACGTCGGTCGCTGACCGGGCGGCGAACTCGCGACTCAGCCGGGTCTTTCCGGCTCCCGGCGGTCCGGCGATCGTCACCAGGCGAGTGGTGTTCACGAGGTGGTCGAGGCGATTCAGCTCGGTGTCGCGGCCGAAGAACCTGGTGAGGTCCGGAGGTGGCTGTCGTCGCATCGGCGGTTGTGCGGCTGGTCGTCGTACTTCGAGCAGTTGCTGATGGATCGCCTGCAGGTCGGGCGACGGGTCGGCGCCGAGTTCGTCGGCGAGCTGGGTGCGGAGGGCCTCGTAGCGGTCGAGAGCTTCGGCGGATCGGCCGGCGTCGCGCAGGGCGGTGAGCAGCCGGAGCCAGAGGGTCTCGCGCAGTGGATAGCGGGCGGTGAGCTCGTGGAGCTCGGGGATGCGTTGCAGGTGCGCGCCGGTGGTTGCTTCCTGGTCGATGCGTCGTTCGCAGGCGGTCAGGTAGCGCTCGATCAGGGCCGGCGTCTCGTGATCCTCGAACCACGCCGACAACTGCTCGCCGAACGGGTCACCACGCCAGAGCTGCAGCGCGGCGTCGTACTCGGATCGGTCGAGCAGTTGACGGAAGCGCAGTACGTCGACGCACTCCGGCGGCACGTCGAGGCGGTAGCCGGTCGGCTCGGTGGTCACCGACTCGTCGCCGAGGACGCGGCGCAGCCGGCCGACGTACGTCTGCAGACTGCCGCGGAGCCGCTCCGGCGGATCGTCGGCCCAGAGCGCCCGTCCGAGCGCGTCGAAGGAAACCGTCCGCCCGCAGTCGAGCGCCAGAATCGCCAGCAGAGCACGAACCTTGCGCCCGGGCAGCGTCACCCGCCGCCCGTCACGACAGATCTCGAACGGACCAAGCAGCCGAATCTCGAGACGCGCCATCACACCCCCGGCCCCTCACCCTACCGAGCCGAAGGGTCGCCACTGGACTGACAGCAAACCGACAGCGCTACTCCCTACGTTGTCGAACGGGAGTGCAACTGATCGGGGGATCATGCCGAGTACGACAACTGTCCTGTCCTTTTGCCTTGCAGCGCTGGCGGTACCACTCGTACCGGGACCATCCGTGGCGTTCGTGGTGGCCTCGTCCCACGAGCTGTTCCAGGCAGTCACGTACGCCGGCGCCGCCTACCTGATCGTGATGGGGATCCGCGAGCTCCGGCACCGGCCGGCCGACAGTGGACCGAAGCACCGGGCGGTGTCGTCGGGCTACGGGCGGCTCGTCCGGGACGGGATCCTCGTCGACCTGCTGAATCCGAAGACCGCGCTGTTCTTTCTCGCGTTCCTGCCACATGAGCTCAGGTGGTGCGGATGGCGGGGTCGCTGAGGCCGGGGGTTCCGGTTTCGACGTGGCCGGCCAGGCGGCGGAGGTACGTAATGTCGTTGGTGGTGATGGAGACGTCGTACCAGCGGTTGGTGGTGGTGAAGGTGTGGGTGCGCGTGCCCGGGCGGAGGTCGAGGCGCTTGGGGGAGCCGCCGTACGCGTTGGTGATGGTGATGCGGCGGGCGACGTCGGTGGTGATGGTGAGGTCGAGGTCGCCGGTGCCGGCGTTCTCGCGGGCGGTGACCTCGAGGCCGGTCGCGGGCTTGCCCTTGAAGGTGCGCAGGAAGCCGTTCGGGCCGTGCACGGTCAGGTCGTAGACACCGTTGGAGTAGATGGTGTTCCAGCTGTCCGCGATGCTCTTGCCGGCCTCGGTGGTGTACGTCCACGGACCATCTGTCCGGTTCGCGGACGTGATCAGGAACTGCGCCCCGGCCTTCGGCCCGGACCCGAAGGTCAGCGTGTACTTGCCACCGGCAACCGACCCGTCGACGACCGAGGCGTACGGCAACGGCCTGGTACGGCGGCGGCCGCGCTCCTGAGCCGGGATGCTGCCGACCGCGGGCGGGGTCGGCCGGTAGTCCGGGTGCCGGTCGTTGTCCGGCGGCTCGTACGCCGACGTGTCTGGCAGGTCGGCCATCGTCACCGCGGACTTGGCCGCGATCCACTGGTTGTACTTGCCCTTGTTGATCGCCTGCTGCCCGTCCGGCCAGCTGTGCGGGAGGCCCTGCAGGAACTGCAGTCCGAGGTCGTCAGCCTCCGGGTGGAACGGCAGTGTCTCCTGGCCGGAACTGCCGGTGGAAGATGAACTGTGCTGTTTGAAAGAGCCGACTTCCGAACTATTCTGAGCGGTGTGGACCACGTCTGGTACGTCGCCTACGGGTCCAACCTCGCCCTCGACAGGTTCCGCTGCTACCTGGCCGGCGGGCGCCCGGCCGGCGGCGCGCGTGTCTACCCGGGGTGCCGCGACCCCCGCGACCCGGCGCGGATCGCAGCGGTCGAGGTCCCGGGCGGCCTGGTCTTCGCGGGGGAGTCCCGGGTCTGGGGTGGCGGCTCGGCGTTCTACAACCCGGCCGCGCCGGGCGTGGTGGCCGCGCGGGCCTATCTGGTGACGGCGGATCAACTGGGCGACATTGCCGCGCAAGAGATGCGCCGCGACCCGGGAGGCGAGTTCGCTCGCGACCTGGCCGCCGTACTCCCGGAGGTTGATGCCGTCCACGCGATGGGTTCGGGGCGCTACGAGACTGTGGCCCGCCTGGGTGAGCAGGACGGCGTACCCATGTTCACCGTCACCCACGGCACCGTCGCCGACCTCGAACCGAACGCGCCGACCCTCCCGTACCTGCGCTGGATCGCCGCCGGCCTCGCCGAAGCGCACGGCTGGGCCGCCCGCCGGGTCGCGGAGTATCTCTACTCCGCGACCGGTGTCAGTCGGGCGTGGACAGTGGACGAGCTCGCGTCAGCGCTTGACGGCGAGGCAGGTGGCGGTGGATTGCTTGGTGGGGTCGCTTTCTGAGGTCGCGGTCAGGGTGATCTTGGCCAGCGGCGCGGTGCCGGACTTCGTGTAGACCGGGACCGTCGTGTGCTGGCCCGCGTTCGCGGTGGCGAGGGCGTTGGGCAGCGACATCGACCAGCCGTTGCCCTCGATCTCGGCGCTCACGCGGTAGACGTCGCCCTTGAGGTACGACGTGACGTCCTCGGGGTGCTGTGATCCGGTCCCCGCCGTACCGGTGTTGGTCAGCTGGAAGCTGCACGTCTGCACGCCGTTCTGCTGCGGCTTGGCCACGGTCGGCAGCACCCGGACGCCGCGCTTCTGGGCTCCGGCGCCGTCGAGCGACCGGATGGCGACCGTGTAGGAGAGCACGCCTTGGCGGTCCCGCTTCACGTTGGTGATGTAGAAGTGCAGGCGGTTGGCGGCGTCGGTGTACTCGTACTCGCTGCCCGAGTTCGTGCCGGCGTGGAAGAGGGCGTCGGACAGTTGGCGGTAGTCGCCGATCGTGATCGGTACCTCGGTGCCGTCGGGCAGCACGTAGTCGGTCATGCTGATGTCCTGCGGGTTCGCGTCGATGACCCACTCGAACGGCGCGCGGTCCTCGTTCTTCGTCTTCGCCAGCAGCACGCCGGCGTCGGGGGTGAACGAGTCCGTGCCCATCCGGTCGACTACCTCGACCGTGTAGTTCTGGTACCCGCGGCCGTCGCACATCGGGTCCGTGGTGACGCTACAAGGTGGTGCGAGATCGCCTGCGCCGCCGAGCTGGATGTTCACGCCGGCCAAGCCCTTGGGACCGGGCTGGACCGTCCTCGCGGTGACGTCGGCGATCACGACACCGGACGTCGCGAGGGCCTCGCGGGACAGCCGCAGGACGTTCTTCTCGTCGACCATCTGCAGCTTGATCTTGTTCCGGAGCATGTGCTGCGCGCCCATCGAGCCGCCACCGGTCGCCGGGATCATCCAGCGGCTGTGCGGACCACCCGGGCCGTTGAAGCTGCCGCGGCTCAGCATCTCCCAGATGCCGGTGTACGCGCGCCGTGGCGGAACGCCGTACGGGTTGTTGTAGTTGTCGCCGATGCCCAGGATGTGGCTGAGCTCGTGCGCGTAGACGCCCATGCCGGAGCTCTCGGCCTGCGTCGACGAACCGCCGCCGGCGTTCGGCCAGATCGACGCGCCGGCGGCCCAGGACGTCCAGTCGACGTACCGGGTGTCGGACCAGTTCGGCAGCGCCGGGTCCGGCGGGCCGAACTCGTCGGTGACGTCCTCCTTGGTCGGGAACTTCATCATCCCGAACTCCTGCCAGGTGGACGACTCGTCCTGCCCGGCGCTCAGGAAGAAGACGAAGTCGAACCCGGCCGGCACCTCCGGGCCCTGGTCGGCGACCCAGGCGGCGCGGCCGTCGGTGCGAATGTTCTTGGTGCAGTCGTCACCGGCCGGGCAGGCGGTGCCGCCCTGGAACTCCATCGCGTACTCGTGCGACTTGCCGGGCATCCGGTACGGGCCGAACGCGGTCAGGTCGACGCCGTACCGGCCGCCGGAGTCCTCCATCCAGTACTCGTGGATGGTGTGGCCGCGGTTCAGCGTGCCCGGGGTGTTGAGGAAGTTCTTGTAGAACTCGGCGACCTGGTCGCGCGGCACGCCGTTCGCCTCGGCACTCGGGTTCCCGAACGGCGTCGACCCCTTCGCCTTGGTCACGACGAAGTCCTGGTTCGGGTAGTCCACGAGCACCAGCGCACCCTTGAACGTCCGCGTCGACCCCTTCACGTTCGGGTCGGACCAGTTGGTCCCCGGCGGCTTGCGGTAGTCACCCCACGTCATGTGGTCCGGGTTCACCCAGTTCTGCGGATCAATGGCCCCCGGCAACCCCTCGGCGGTGGTAGCCGCAACACGCTGCGGCGATCCCGACTCCTGCCAAGGCTGCTTCTGCGGCCAATGCGGAAACTGCCAAGCATTAGCGGGATCCGGGGGTGCGGTCGCGCTCGGCGAGGCCAGCGCCATCGAGGGCACCGAGACGGCGGCGAGTACGGCGACCAGCTTCAGGACAAGACGAAACTTCCGTTGCTCAGACACGGGCGGGCATCCGATCGACTAGGGCGGGACAACGGGCTGCCATGAGCTTGCCCTGTGAAGACCCGTGACCACAACAGATGAGACCACTGTATACAGTATGGAATGATGTCGCCAACCTGGGCGCGACGGCTGTGGATGGAGGAACCATGTACGTGGTGACGAACCCGGCGACGGGTGTGGTGGTCGAGGAAGTGGCCAACTCGACGGAGGAAGAGGTTCAGGCCGCGGTCGGGCGGGTGGCCGGGGGATATGCGGGGTGGCGGGCCCGGTCGGTGCGGGAGCGGGCCGCGATCGTGGCGCGGGCGGCGGACCTGTTCGAGCAGCGGGCCGAGGAACTGGCCGCGATCATGACGCTGGAGATGGGGAAGCGGATCAACGAGGGCCGCGGCGAGGTCGGCATCGTGGTCGACATCTTCCGGTACTACGCCGAGCACGGGCCGGCGTTGCTGGCCGACGAGCCGCTGGACATCAAGGGCGGCAAGGCCGTCATCACCAAGGGCCCGATCGGGCCGCTGCTCGGCATCATGCCGTGGAACTTCCCGTGCTACCAGGTGGCCCGGTTCGTCGCGCCGAACCTGGTGCTCGGCAACACCATCCTGCTCAAGCACGCCTCGATCTGCCCGCGCTCGGCCCGCGCGATCGAGGAGATCCTGCACGCCGCCGGCGTGCCGGACGACGTGTACGTCAACACGTTCGCGTCCAGCCGGCAGATCCCGGCGATCCTGGCCGACCCGCGGATCCAGGGCGTCTCGCTGACCGGCAGCGAGCAGGCCGGGGTGTCGGTCGCGGCCGAGGCCGGGCGGCACCTGAAGAAGACCGTGCTCGAGCTCGGCGGCTCGGACCCGCTGATCGTGCTCGACACCGCCGACATGGACGAGACGGTCAACGCCACCGCGACAGCGCGGATGAGGAACTGCGGCCAGTCGTGCAACGCGCCGAAACGGATGATCGTGCTCGCCGACATCTACGACGAGTACGTCGACCGGCTGACTAAGCGGGTCGCGGAGTACTACCAGCCCGGCGATCCGGGCGACCCGGAAACGAAGCTCCCGCCGCTGGCGTCGGTCGCGGCCGCGGACGAGGTCGCGGGCCAGGTGGCGAAGGCCGTCGAGCAGGGCGCGACACTGCGCGCCGGCGGACACCGGATCGAGCCTGGTGCTTTTCTCGAAGCAACCGTGCTCACCGACGTCACCCCGGCGATGGACGCGTACTACGAGGAGATCTTCGGCCCGGTCGTCATCGTGTTCCGTGCCGCGGACGAGGACGACGCGGTCCGGCTCGCCAACGACACCCCGTTCGGTCTCGGCTCCAGCGTCTGGGGGACCGACCCCGACCGCCTGCGCCGCGTCGCCGAGCGGATCGACGCCGGCATGGTCTACCTCAACCGGGCCGGCGGCTCCCAGGCCGACCTCCCGTTCGGCGGCATCAAACGCTCCGGCATCGGCCGCGAGCTCGGCCCGGCCGGGATCGAGGAGTTCATGAACAAGAAGTCGATCAGGCTGTAAAGGGTTTTGAAACGGGCGTTTTGCGCATAAGGTGACGCACCTGATGTAACGGGCCGGTGACTGTGTGAAACCGGTCCGGCCAGATCTGTTCCGTGAGGACGGCCGGTGCGATCCACCGGCCGGGAAAGAGTGGCAGCAGATGATGCGATTCCGCCCCCTTCGTTCCGTCCTGCTCGCAACCACCTGTGCCGTCGGCCTCGTCGTACCGCTCGCCGGTACGGCGTCCGCCGGCCACCCCTCGACGGTCCACGAGGCCGCGACGACCAAGGCCGAGCAGGCCAAGGTCGCCGGCTTCTGGACCCCCGAGCGGATGCGGTCCGCCGTACCGCTCGAACAGCTTCTGAAACCGAAGCAGCGGGTGGCCGCCGCGCCGGCGGCCGGCAAGCCCACCACGGTCGCGCCGACCGCGTTCCCGAACGGCGGCGGTCAGTGGACCGGCGGCGGCAAGATCGTCAGCACCGAGGGCCGGGTGTTCTTCACCTACCAGGGCCGTACGGCGTCCTGCAGCGGGACCGCGGTGACCTCGACGAACAAGAGCACCGTGATCACCGCCGGCCACTGCGTGAAGCTCGACGGCGCGTTCCACACCAACTGGGCCTTCGTCCCGGCGTACAACAACGGCAGCACGCCGTACGGGACGTGGACCGCGAAGAAGACCTATGCGACGCCGCAGTGGGTGGCCAGCGAGGACATCAACTACGACGTCGGCGCCGCGGCGGTGAACCAGCTCAACGGCCAGAACCTCACCGACGTGGTCGGCGGCCAGGGTATCGCGTTCAACCAGGCGCGCGGCCAGAACATGTACGCCTTCGGCTACCCGGCCGCTGCGCCGTACGACGGCTCGAAGCTGATCTACTGCAGCGGTACGACGTTCAACGCGCTCATCTCCAACGGGATCGGGATGACCTGCGACATGACCGGCGGCTCGAGTGGCGGCGGCTGGTTCCTGCAGTTCAGCGAGTCGACCGGCGCCGGCATCGTGAACTCGGTGAACAGCTACAAGATCAACTTCATCCCGACCTGGATGTTCGGCCCGTACTTCGGCACCGACGCCCAGAACGTCTACAACACGGCCCAGGCCGGCTGACCCCGACACGCGGTGGGCCGCACGCACTGCCGTGCGGCCCAACGCAGCGCATACTGCGAGTAACAGGGGGAGCACATCTCTAGGGGGCGGACATGGCTGAGCCTGCGGGTTACTCGATCAAGACCTACCGCTACCTGCGGATGGCGATGGTGGCGATGGTGGTGCTGCTCGCCGCGTCACTGGTGATCGAGTGGTCGAAGACGAATCCGCGCTGTCTGCAGACGTCCATCAGCGCCTACTACTACACGCCGGTGCAGGCGATCTTCGTCGGCGGCCTGATCGCCATCGGCGTGTGCATGGTGGTGCTGAAGGGCAATACCGAGCGGGAGGACATCCTGCTCAACGTCGCCGGGATCCTCGCGCCCGTCGTGGCGCTGGTGCCGACACCAGGTCCGGGCCGGTGCCGGTCGGTGCCGATGGTGCTGGGTGACACCGCCGCGAACGTCGCCAACAACATGCTGGCGCTGTTCGTCGTCGGCGTGCCGTGCCTCGTCGTCACCGCGGTGTTCGTGCTCCGGGCGCGGTGGTCCCGCGAAGACCGGAACCCCATGTACCTGGTTGGTTTCGCCGTCGCGCTCGCGCTGTTCGGCGGTGGCGTCGCGTGGTTCTTCGCCGACCGGGCCGGCTTCATCGCCAACGCGCACTACGCGGCCGCGCTGGTGATGTTCGCCTGCATCATCGCGGTCGTGGTGGTCAACGCCCAGGAGTTCCGCCGCAAGCAGCACCGAGCGGAACACCACCGAGCGCCGGAGACCAAGCCAGTGCCGGCCAACCGGTACTCCGCCATCGCCATCGCGATGGTCGTCGTTCCGCTCGCGTTCTGGGCCTGGAAGGCGATCTTCGGCTGGGAGCACCTGGTGCTGTGGATCGAAGGCGCGCTGATCACGCTGTTCGCGACCTTCTGGATCATCCAGACGCAGGAGCTGTGGGACGAGGGCGTCCGCGACGGCGGTCAGGAGTTGCCGCGCTCGCAGGCGATCCCGTCACCGTTCTTGTCGAGCGCTTCGGAGTAGCCCGGCCGACCGCGGTACAGCGGCGCCTTGCCTGCGGCCCGAGCCTCGGCGCAGGTGCTGAACACGACCGGTTTGGTGCTGGTCGGCGCAGTCGTGGGCGCACTGGTCGAGGGGTTGGCCGGGTCCGGCGTCGACGAAGGCGCCGACGACTCGGGCCCCGTCGGCGTGGAACTCGGTGCCGAAGTAGGCGACGACTCCTCCGACGTTGTCGGCGTGGGTGGCGTGGTCGGCGTGGTTGTCGGAGGAGCGCCGGTCTCGGGAGCGGCCGGCGAGCTCTCCGGCTCCGACGACGTCTCGACCTCAGACGTCGGCGCCGCCGTGGGCTTCGTGTCGTCGCCGCCGGTGAACGGGTTGAACAGCACCAGTCCGATCAACACGAGTACGACGAGCGTCGCCGACCCGAGCTTGATCACACTCGGACCGCCGTACCGTCCGATCGGTCCGCGCACCGGATAGCCTTCTTCGTCGACCCAGAATCTCCAGCCGGCCGGGGCCGGCGGCCACGACGAAGCGGGTCCCCAGCGTTTGGGCGGTCGCCACCTCGCGTTCGGCGGGCCGGGCCAGCCCGGTGGCGCGTTGAACTGCCTCACACAACCTCCTGCTCCCCCAGGTTGTTCATCGCGTCAGGCAGCCTACAGACAATCACGCGGGAAAGTCTGGCCTAGGCCCGAATGTCGTCGTTTTCAATCGTTTGAACGCCGCTTGGCACCCGGTCCCGGTCGCGGTACGGCGTTGCGCGGTGACTCAACGGTGTGGCCGGCCGCACAATGGACCTCGGTGTGGACGACCGCGCCGCAGTCGCGATGGATGATGGTCAGCGGCGAGCCTTCGGGACCGGCCAGGTACTTGTCACCCCAGTCGCGGATCGCGATCAGCAGCGGGTAGAGGTCGAAGCCCTTCTCGGTCAGCCGGTACTCGTCGCGCTGCCGGGCCCCGGGCTCGCGGTACGGCACCCGGCGCAGGATGCCGTGCTCGACGAGTTTGGCCAGCCGGTTGGACAGCACCTGGCGGGGGATGTCAGTGCGGATCCGCAGGTCGTCGAACCGGCGGATGCCGTTGAACACCTCGCGCAGCACCACTACGGTCCACCGCTCGCCGAGGATCTCCATCGCCCGGCCGATCGGGCAGTTGTCCACCGACCAGTCCAGGGCGTCGTACCCCCGCGCCGGAGGCGCGGCATTCAGTGCCGTCATGGGGCTATCGTAGTGAGGGCTAGGTCTCGTTGACAGACCCAGCTGCGTAGTGTGAGGCTCGGTCCATGACAGAGACCCAGCAGGCGACCCGCAGCCGTACCTTCACCTGGTCCGACCCGGCGCTGACGGCCGCGTCGCTCGGCGCGATCTCCGGCCTGGAGATGCTGCAGGCGATGCGGGACGGCAAGGTCCCGCCGCCGCCGATCCTGCAGCTCGTCGGCGGGACCGGGTTCGAGGTCGAGGAGGGCCGGGTCGCGGTGCTGATGCCGGCCGCCGAGTTCCACTACAACCCGCTCGGCACGGTGCACGGCGGCATCATCGCGACGCTGCTCGACACCGCCGCCGGCTGCACGGTCCACTCGACGCTTCCGGCCGGCGTGGGGTACACCTCGCTCGACCTGATGACCCGCTTCATCAAGCCGGTCACGGTCTCCTCCGGTCTGCTCCGGTGCGAAGGCGCGATGATCAGCCGCGGCCGCCGTACCGCTGCTGCCGAGTCCCGGCTGTTCGACGAGCGTGGGACCCTGCTGGCGCACGCGACCTCGACGTGCCTGCTCTTCGACCTCCCGTGACTGTCATTCCGGCGTACGCAGTGCGCCCGGCGCCGAGCCGGTCGCGGCCTTGACCTGGCGGCTGAGGTGGCTGACCGAGTCGTAGCCGGTCAGCTCTGCGATCGCCTGCAGCGTCAGCGTGGAGTTGCGGATGTGGCCGAGCGCGTGCCGCAGGCGCACATGTTGGAGCGCCGCGCGCGGGCTCGTGCCACGCAGTCGTGCGAAGGCGGCCCGTAGCCCGGACGGCGAGATGCCGAGCTCGGCGGCGACCTCGGCGACCCGGATGCCCGAGGCGAAGCGTTCCTCGAAGATCCGCTCGGCCTGCGCGACCAGTTGTTCGGCGGCAGTCACCGGCTCCGCGGCCGCAGCGCGGCGCAGCAGAAGGTCGAGCTCGTCGAGCAGCAGCGAGCACATCCGGTCGCTCTCGTCGCCGGGCTGCGCGCTCTCCCGGACGATGGCGTCGAAGACCCGGCCGAGGCTGCGCTCGCCGTCGTCGAAGCAGACCCGCGGCCACGGGCGCCCGGCCGCGGCGTCGACCTGCAGGAAGCGGTTGGCGTAGCCGGTCCGGCTGAGCTCGGCGTGGAACGTCCGCGGTGGCGTGAGCAGGACGGTGCCGGGCGTGGCGGCGTACGTCTCGTCGCCGATCGGGCACGTGATCCGGCCGCGCACGTAGTAGACCAGCTCCCACGAGGTGTGCGCGTGCGACGGATAGTCCTTGCCCGGACCGGCGGTGTGTACGCCGGCGCCGAGCAGCTGGAGCGATTTGTGCATAGTCGCTGTCGCCTCCTGCATTGTTTCCCAGGCACGTTCGATCGATGCTGACATCGATTCGTGCAACCTGTGAAGGAGTGCTTATGGATATGGCGACCGCACTGCACGACCTCGGCGTGACCGGCGACGTGCTCACCCAAGCCGAGAAGGACCAGCTCGACCGTGACGGGTTCCTTCCGCTCGAGGGAGTCCTCACGGCGGAAGAGGTGTCCGGCCTCAACAAACGCATGGCGGAGCTCACCGCCGCCGAGGGCGACCGAGCGGGTCTCGAGGTGCACCAGGAGAGGGGTACGGACCGGCTTGCCGACCTGGTCAACAAGGACCCGAGGTTCGAAGTCTGCTTCAGCCGCCCGCGGGTGCTGGCCGCGATGAAGCACGTGCTCGGCGAGTTCCGGCTGTCGTCGCTGAACAGCCGCGCAGCCCTGCCGGGGCAGGGGCATCAGGGCCTGCACGCCGACTTCGGCCACCCGGTCGAGCCCGGCGAGTACGAGGTGTGCAACTCGATCTGGCTGCTCGACGACTTCACCCCGGACAACGGCGCGACCCGCGTGGTGCCCGGCTCACACCGGCGCGGCACCATGCCCGGCGACGAGATGGCCAACCCGGGTGACGAGCACCCGGACCAGGTTCTGCTGACCGGCAAGGCCGGCACGGTCGTCGTCTTCAACAGCCACCTCTGGCACGGCGGCACCCAGAACCGGACCGACCAACCGCGGAGGGCGATGCACTCCTACTTCGCCCTACGCCATCTCCCGCAACAGCTGGACCAGCAGGCCTACCTCCGCGTCGAAACCTACAACCGCCTGACGCCGGCCCAGCGCTTCATCCTCGACGTCACCGGCACCAACTAGCCGGCCGGCTGCTGCTCCGCGCCGACGAGGCGGATGCAGGTGGCCAGACCGGAGATGGCTGCCTCGACCTCGGGCAGCTCGGGGTAGGTCGGGGCGATGCGGATCGTCCGGTCGTCCGGGTCGTCGCCGTACGGGTGGCTGGCGCCGGCTGGGGTCAGGGCGATGCCGGCGGCCTTCGCCTTCGCGACGACGGCGCGGGCGCAACCCTTCGGGACCTGGAGCGTGATGAAGTAGCCGCCGGCGGGGCTGGTCCAGGACGCCAGGTCGGTGCCGCCGAGCTCGGCGCTGAGGATCTTGTCCACGGCCTCGAACTTGGGCCGGATCAGCTCCGCCAGGTTCCGCATGTGCGCCCGCAGCCCGTCGGCGTCGCGCAGGAACTGCACGTGCCGCAACTGGTTGATCTTGTCCGGGCCGATGCTGCGCTTCGAGGTGTGGCTCAGCCACCAGGCGACGTTGGCGGGGGAGGACCCGAAGAACGCCACCCCGGACCCGGCGAAGGTGATCTTCGAGCTGGACCCGAACACGAGCGCCCGGTCCGGATGGCCGTGCTCGGCGCACAACGCCAGCACGTCGGCGATCTCGGACTCGGTGTCGGTCAGGTGGTGAACGGCGTACGCGTTGTCCCAGAAGATCCGGAAGTCCGGGGCCGCCGTCTCCATCGCCGCCAGCCGCCGCACCGTCTCGTCCGAGTACACCGTGCCGTCGGGGTTGCTGTACTTGGGCACGCACCAGATGCCCTTCACCTGCGGGTCCGCCGCGACCAGCCGCTCGACGACGTCCATGTCCGGTCCGTCCGGCGTCATCGGCACCGCGACCATCTTGATGCCGAACCGCTCGCAGACCGAGAAGTGCCGGTCATACCCGGGCACCGGGCACAGGAAGGTGATCTCCGGCTCGTCGACCCACCGTCGCTCCGCGCCCGGTACGACGCCCAGCAGCGAGAACACCACCGCGTCGTGCATCAGCTCCAGGCTGGAGTTGCCGGCCGCAAGCAGCTGGTCGACCGGCACCTGCAGAGAGCCGGCGAAGATCGCCCGCAGCTCGGGCAGCCCCTCCAGACCGCCGTAGTTGCGCAGGTCCACCCCGGCGGCCGACACCGGCTCGACGTCTTGGTCGAGCATCCCGTTCGCGAGATCGAGTTGCCGGGGTGACGGCTTTCCGCGCGTCAGGTCGAGCTTCAGCCCCCGCGCGACAAGGTCGTCGTACTCCTGGCGGGCGCGCTGCAGCTCATCGACGGTCACAGGATTTCCCTTTCTGCTCTGGCTTCGAACGGCCACAGCCTAATGACTCACCCCGGCGGCCCGCAGAAGATATCCACAGACCGGTCAGCGACCGCGCCGGCAGTTGGGGTACTTCGGGTCCCACGGCGGGCAGGTCGGGAAGCCCGGCGGCGGCTTGATCGTCGGTGGTGTCATCGGCGGTGTGGGTGGTGTCACCGGCGGTTGCGCCTTGCTGCCGTTGGACAGGTGCAGCGTCACGGTCGCACCGGCCGGAGCACCGTCCTCCTGCCGCGGCGTGGTGTAGGCGACCATCCCCGCCTGCGCGTCGGAGTCCACCGGCTCCGGCGCGACCTGCGCCTTGAAGCCCAGCTGCATCAGCTTCGCGATCGCCTCGGCGGGCGGCATGCCCTTCAGGTACGGCAGATCCTTCACGTTGCCGCGGATCGTCTTGTCGTCCGGCTGCACGAACTTGCTCGACGGCAGGCCCTGCAACGCTGCCTGCATCGCGGCCTGCCAGATCGGTCCCGCCGTACCGGAACCGGAGGCGTCGCGCATCTTCTTGCCGTTGAGCGTGTGACCGATCAGGTTGGTGTACTCCGGATCCGCGTCGGCCACCACTGTGGCGGCGGCCAGTCTGTTCGTGTAGCCCGCGAACCAGACCGCCAGATTGTAGTCGGTCGTTCCGGTCTTGCCGGCCAGATCGCTCTTGCCGAACTTCAGCTTGGCGCCGGTGCCGCCCGGCTCCATGACCTTCTGCAGGACGTAGTTCACGCCGTCGGCGACCGTCGGCGACAAGGCCCGCTTGCAATTCGGTCCCGGGGTCGGGACGCCCTTGCCCCGGCTGCTGGTGATCGCGGTAACCACCTGCGGCTTGCAGTAGATCCCGCGGGCCGCGAAGGTCGCGTACGCGTTGGACAGCATCAACGGGCTGACCAGGCCGGGCCCCAGCGTGTACGAGACGGTCTGCTTCAGCGGTTGCAGCGTCTGGGCGTCGTACATGCCGAGCTTGCCTGCAACGGTCGCGATCGGGCAGAGGCCGATCTGCTGGGACAGCTGCAGAAAGTAGGTGTTGGTCGACGCCCGGGCCGCGTCGATCATCGACGGGTCGGCGACCGTCTTGGTGGAGTTCTTCGGCTTGTAGTCGGGGTCGGACGTGGTGCCGCCGCCACAGGTGCTGAACTTCTTGTTGCTCAGGTCGATGGTCTGCGGCGAGGCGATCCGGTACGTCATCGGGACGCCTCCGCCGATCGCGGCCGCGATCGTGAACGCCTTCATCGTCGAGCCGTTCTGGAAGCCGCCGAAGCCGCCCGGGTACGACTTCTCGACGTTGTAGTTGTACGACGTCTGGCCCTTCTTGCTGCCGTACGTCCGGCTCTGCGCCATCGCCTTCACCAGGCCGGTGCCCGGCTCGACGACGGTGATCGCGGCGACCGCGGTGTCGGTCGGCTTGGAGTGCTTGTCGATCGAGGCCTGGGCCGCCTTCTGGATCTTCGGGTCCAGTGACGTGCGCACGATCAGGCCGGAGGTCTCGATGTAGTTCTCTCGGTCCTCGCTGGTCTTGCCCAACGCCGGGTTGTCCTTCAGCGCGGCGACGATGTAGTCGCAGTAGAACGGGTACTTCGAGTTGGCGCAGCCGCTCGGCACGTTGCGGATCTTGGCCGGGTCCAGCACCGGCGTCTTGAGCGCGTCCCGGGCCTCCTTGGCCGAGATGATGTTCAGCTCCTGCATCCGGCGCAGCACCACGTCGCGGCGCTCCTTGGCCCGCTTCGGGTTGTTGGTCGGGTTGTACCCGGTCGGGTTCTTCACCAGGCCGGCCAGCAGCGCGGCCTGCGGCAGGTTGAGCTTGGCCGCGTGCACCCCGAAGTAGTGCATCGCCGCCGCCTCGACGCCGTACGAGCGGTCGCCGAAGAAGGCGAGGTTCAGGTAGCGGTTGAGGATCTCGTCCTTGGAGTACTGCTTCTCGATCGCGATCGCGTAGCGGAGCTCGGCGACCTTGCGCTCGTAGGTCTCCGCGGTGGCGGCCTGGATCTCCTCCGGCGTGCGCGCCTTCGCGACCAGGCTGAGCTTCACGTACTGCTGGGTGATGCTGGAGCCGCCCTGCTGGACCGAGCCCTGGGACTGGTTGCGCAGCAGCGCGCGCAGCGTCCCCTTCGCGTCCAGCGCACCGTGCTGGTAGAAGCGGTCGTCCTCGATGGCGACGATCGCCTTCAGCATCACCGGGCTGATCTGCTTCAGCGTGACCGGCGTGCGGTTCTCTTGGTACAGCGTGGCGATCAGCGAGCCGTCGGCCGCCAGGATCTGGCTCTTCTGGGCCAGCGGCGCCGTCTGCAGGTCCTGCGGAAGGAACTGGACGGTGTCGTGCGCCTTCTCCGTGGTGACGCCGGCCAGGCCGGCGAACGGAAGCGCAAGTCCGGCGACGAGGGCGCCGCACAGACCGCTGACCAGCAGGAACAGGATCACCGATTGTGCAACGTTGGGCCGGGCGGGCTCGCCTCTGTGCATGGTCCGGCAGATTACGTCAGGACAGGCCTTTCCGGGAGCCTTTTCGTTACGGACTTTACTCAATTACCCAAAGATCTCACCGAGCGTGAGGGCTCGCTCACTTGATGACCTTCATGGTGAAGGCGGAGGTGACCCGCTGGACCCGGGGGATCGGGAGGACGTGGGTGCTGAGGAACGCCTCGTACGCGGTCAGGTCGGCGACTGCGACGCGGACGAAGTAGTCGGGTGTGCCGAACAGGCGCCGGAGCTCGGTGACCTCGTCGAGCGCGACCAGCGTCTGCTCGAACCGATCGACGGCCGCGGCGTCGTTGGCCTCGAGAGTGATGTTGAGCAGCACCTCGAACGACCGCCCCAGTGCAGCCGGGTCGAGCACAGCCCGGTAACCCCGGATCACCCCGTCGGCCTCGAGCCGCTGCACCCGCCGCAGACACGGCCCGGCGGTGAGCCCGACCCGCCCGGCCAGCTCGACGTTGGTCAACCGCCCGTCGCGGGTCAACTCTGCGATTATTGCGCGATCTACGGCATCCATGGCCTGATGATTGCACAGTGCGGCGTCCCGAGGGCAATCTTCGCAACCACCTCTCACTGCATTTCCGGGACCATGAAGAGGTGCCTCAAACTCTGCTGGTCCCTCGTTACGGCGCTGCCGGCGCGGGGATTCGTGATTCGTTCTCCGCCGGGCTCGGGATCTTCCCGCTCGGCATCGCGCTCGGCCTGCTCGTCGTCCAGGCCGGACTGCCGTGGTGGATCGCGCCGGCGCTCTCGCTGGCGGCGTTCGCCGGTTCGCTCGAACTGCTGCTCGTTGGCATGATCGCCACCACCGCGCCCTTGGCCGCGGTGGCGCTGACTGTTGTCGTGGTCAACTTCCGGCATGTCTTCTACGCGTTCTCGTTCCCGCTCGACCTGGTGAAGAACCGCTTCGCCAAGGCGTACGCCGTCTACGCGATGATCGACGAGGCGTACGCCGTACAGGCATCACTCGTGCCGTCCGAACGCTCGGCCAGCCGGCTGATCGCGATGCAGTTGACCTGCCAGACGTACTGGGTCGGCGGCGGATTCGTCGGAGTCGCGCTCGGTGCCGCCTTGCCCGCGCCGATCAAGGGCCTGGAGTTCGCACTCTGCGCGCTCTTCACCGTGCTCACGCTCGACGCGTTCCGCTCCCGGCGCGAGCTCCCATCCCTGCTGCTCGCCTTGGGCAGCGTTGTGGTCGCCCTGGTGCTCACGCCGGGAGCCGCGATGCTCACCGCTCTCGTCCTCTTCGTCGTTCTCCTGCTCGCCCGTCACGCCCTGAAGGTCGTCCATGCCTAGTACGTCGTACGTCGTTGCCGTCCTGGCGATCGTCTTCACCATCACCCTCGCGTTGCGCGCCGTACCCTTCGCGATCCTCCGCACCCTCCGTACGTCGACCGTCGTGCAGGAGTTCGCGCTCTGGATGCCGGTGGGCATCCTCGCCGTCCTCGCCGCCGCAGCCCTGCACACCACTGTCACCGAAGCCCCCGGCGCGATGCCCTACGCGATCCTTGCTGTTGGGGTGACCGCGGCCGCACATCTCCTCTTCGGTCGCCGGACCATCCTCAGCGTCGGGATCGGCACCACCACCTACGTCGTCCTGGTCAACGCAGTACCGCTGGGAGGGGGCCTGGGGTGAGGATGGTGAGGCGCTTGGTCGCTCGGGTGATGGCTACGTAGAGGTCGGAGAGGCCGCGGGGGGAGTCGGTGATGATCGTGGCCGGGTCGGCGATCAGGACGGCGTCGAACTCGAGGCCTTTGGACTGGGCCACGTCGAGCAGGGCGGCGCCGGCGTCGAGGACGGCCGGGTCGTGGCCGTGGGCAACGTCCGGGAGTACGGCGGCCAGCTCGTCGTACCGCGAGGCCGGGACGATGACCGCGAGCCGCCCGTCGTCGATCGCCTGGCGCTCGAACCTGATCGTGGTCACGAGCGCGTCCACGAACGCGTCCGCGGGCACCGAGTCGAGCCACGGCTGGGTGCCGGTCTGGCGGACCGAAGCCGGCGGGCTGAGCGACGGGTCGATCGCGGCCAGCACGTTCCCGGCGACGGCCATGATCTCGGTGGGCGTGCGGTAGTTCACCGTCAGCTCCGCGCTCCGCCACCGCCGCGGCGCGTACTTGTCCAGAACATCGGCCCACGAGGCGATTCCCGCCGCCGAGCCGGTCTGCGCGACGTCTCCGACCAGCGTCATCGAGCGACGCGGGCACCGGCGCATCAGCATCCGCCAGTCCATCGCGGACAGCTCCTGCGCCTCGTCCACGATGACGTGTCCGAACACCCAGGTGCGGTCGGACGCGGCCCGTTCGGCCACGGTGCCGGGGTTCTCGATCAGTTGCGTCCGGTGGTGGACGAGCGCGGCGAACTCCTCGATCTCCCACGGCTCGATGGTGATCCGGTCGGCGGTGAGCTCGATGTCGATGACGCCCCGGGCGTACTCCCAGTGGACCTGCTCGGCCGCCGCGTCGTCCGACTCCTTCCGGTTGCGTGCGGCAACGGTTCCGTCGGTGTCGCCGAGCAGCTCGGCCGCCTCGTCGAGGAGCGCGACGTCGGACTGCGTCCACTCGGCGTCGACCGGCCGCCGTACCGCTGCCAGCTCGTCGTCGGTCAGGTGCGGCGCCGCGGCCTTGAGTCGCTCCGGTGACGACAGCAGCACGGACACCAGGATCTGCGGCGTGAGCTCGGGCCAGAGCCGGACCAGTAGCGCCTGAACCTTGTCGTCCTCGGTCAGCTCCTTGCGGATGTCCTCGAGGTCCTCGGTCCCGAGATACCGCCGCCCGAGCCGATCGGCGATCTGATTGGTCAACGCCGTGAGAATCGCACGCACGAAGACGAGCCGAGCCCGGTTGTGCGGCCGGTCCGTGGCCCGGGCCCGCTCCCGAGCCTTCCGTACGACGCTCGGCCGCAGTACGAGATCATGCTGATCCACCTTCAGCTCGATCGGGGCCGTCGGCACCAGCTGGAAGTCACGCACGGCCCGCGCGAGGACGTCGGCCATCGCCTCGTCGCCCTTGACCCGGGCCGCCGCCTGGGACTCCGCCGCAGTCGCGTCTACGCCCGGGTAGAGCTCGCCGACAGTCGCCAGCACGACATCGGTCTCACCGAGCGAGGGGAGCACCTGATCGATGTAGCGCAGGAAGGTCGCGTTGGGCCCGACGACCAGTACGCCGCTCCGCGACAGCTGCTCGCGATGCGTGTAGAGCAGGTACGCCGCGCGATGCAGCGCGACCACGGTCTTGCCGGTGCCCGGACCGCCCTGGACCACCAGCACGCCGGGCAGCCCGGAGCGGATGATCTCGTCCTGCTCGGTCTGGATCGTCGCGACGATCTCGTTCATCCGGCCGGTGCGGCTCGCGCCGAGTGACGCCATCAGCGCGGCCTCGCCGATCAGCGTCCGGCGTTCGGGGTCGCCGAGTGCCTCCAGATCCAGTACGTCGTCGTCCACGCCGACCACCGTGCGGCCGTACAGCCGGATGTGCCGGCGCCGGGTGACGCCGAGCGGGTCGGCCGGCGTCGCGCGGTAGAACACCTGCGCGACCGGTGTCCGCCAGTCGATCAGGAGCGGGTCGTAGTCCTCGTCGAACAGCCCGATCCGGCCGACGTGGAAGCGCCCGCCGTCGCCGGTGTCGATCCGGCCGAAACACAACCCGCGTTCCACCGACGACAATTGCGAGAACCGTCCGGCGAACAGATCGGTGAAAGACTCGCGTTCGGCCCAGGCCTGCTCGGTCTCGGTGGTCTCCTCGCGCTGAACCCGCGCCAATTCCCCGCGGGCCCGCTCCCGGAGAACGTCGAGCCGGTCGTACATCCTCGTCACATCGCCTTGTTCCACGGCGATCTCGCGCACCAGCACCTCGTCCGTCACACTGCCCCCAATAGGTGTTTGCACAGAGCGGAATTTCCTGCTAATCTGTTATTAGATGCCCCACCGGGCGTCTTTTTTTATGTCTCCGCACAAACACACAACGGTACGCCGAATCGGCGCACCGGGCAACAAACCGTCGGTAGAAGAACAGGCGAGTGAGCAGGTCCGGCGCTGCGTCAGGCCGGGCGGTCGGCGGCTCTGGGCCGCGGGTAGTGGTTGGGCGCGGCCGAGGACCGGATGATCAGGGTCGTTGCCAGCTCCACATGGTGGGAGTCGACCTTTTCGCCGGCAGCCAGCTGCAGGGCTGTGCGTAGTGCTACGGCGCCCATCTCGCGCAGTGGCTGCTTCACCGTGGTGAGCGGGGGAGAGGCGAGCCGGGCGACCTCGGTGTCGTCGAAGCCGACCACGCTGAGGTCCTCGGGGACGCGCAGGCCGCGGGCGCGGGCCGCCTCCAGGATGCCGAGGGCGACCTCGTCGCTGCCGGCGAAGATCGCAGTCGGCCGGTCCGGCAGGTCGAGCATGGCGGCCCCGCCGGCCAGACCGTCGTCGTACAGGAAGTCCCGCAGCCAGATGTACTCCGGCGGCACCGGCGCGCCGACCGCGTCCATCGCGCTGCGGAACCCGCTCATCCGGGCCTGGTTGCAGCCTGAGGTCGGCGGACCGCCGATGTACGCGATCCGGTGGTGGCCGAGGGACAGCAGGTGCTGGGTGGCCGCCATCCCGCCGGCGAAGTTGGTCGAGCCGACGCTCGTCACGTCCGGCTGCGGGATGTCGATCGGATCGACGACCACGAGCGGCAGCCGGGCCCGGGACAGCGCGGCGAGGTCGGCGTCGGCGAGCTCGCTGGTGATGCCGATCGCGGCGCGCCGGCCGTTGCCGATCAGCTCCCGGATCCAGCGCGCGGCCCGGCCGGAGCTCGAGGTCTGCGGGTGCGGAGGATGGGCGTTCAGTACGACGTCCACGCCGGCCACCTGCCCGGCCTCGACGACGCCCTGGATCACCTCGACCGAGTAGGCGTTCAGCACACCCTGGAAGAAGAGCTCGACGCTGTCGCGCTCGACCGGCTCCGGCCGGCGGCCGACGTACCCGTGCTTCTCGAGGATGTCCTGGACCCGGGCCCGGGTGGCCGGCGAGACGTCGCTGCGGCCGTTGAGCACCTTGGAGACCGTGGCGACCGACACCCCGGCCGTGCCGGCCACGGTGGCCAGGGTGACGCGACCCTTCAACCGCGGCATCCCATCATCCTCCTCCTGCTCCCTCGGTCACCACCGGCGTCAACTCGACCGGGGTGGTCAGCACGCGATCGTGTCCCACCACCCTCACATCCCCGGTAACCCGGACAAAAGCCCGACACGGCAGGTCCAGTGACGACGTGCCGATCATCACCTCGACGTCACCCGGCTCGACGATTCGCTGCAGGTCCGGCCCGGTGTACGCGGTGCGATCGGCGTGCACACGGAAGGTGACATCGGCGGCCTCGCCCGGCTCCAGCGACACCCGCGCGAAGCCGGTCAGCTGTTTCAGCGGGCGGGCGATCCGGGCCACCACGTCGTGCAGGTAGAGCTGGACGACCTCGTCGCCGGCCCGGTCGCCGGTGTTGCGGACCCGGACGGTCGCGGTGAACTCACCGTCGTTCCCGATCTCGGTCGCGCTGACGCGCAGGTCGCCGACCTCGAAGCTGGTGTACGACGCTCCGTACCCGAACGGGAACAGCGGCCGCGCCTCCAGCCCGCTGATCCCGGCGCTCTCCACACTGCCGAGCGCGGGCTGCAGGTACGTGCCCGGCTGCCCGCCGACGTGGCGCGGGATCTGCACCGGCAGCTTGCCGCTCGGCACGATCCGCCCACTCAGTACGCCGGCGATCGCGGCCGCACCCTCCTGGCCGGGAAGGAACGCCTGGACCAGCCCGGCGAGTCGGTCCGCGAAGTCGCCGAGCGCGTACGGACGGCCCGAGACGACCACCACGACGACCGGCGTACCGGTGTCGAGCAGTTGGTCGAGCAGCTCGCCCTGTACGCCGGGGAGCCGCAGGTCCTCGGCGTCACAGCCTTCGCCGGAGGTGCCGTGGCCGAACAGTCCGGAGCGATCTCCGACGTACGCGATGCACAGCTCGGCGTCCCGGGCCGCCGCGACCGCGGCCTCGATACCGGACCGGTCGTCGCCGGTGACCTCACAACCCTTGGCGTGCACGAGCTCCGCGTCGCCGATCTCGTTGCGCAGGGCATCGATCTGGCTGGGGACGTCGATCCCGAAACCGCGGTCGGGGTAGCGGGGGAGCACGTGGTTCGGGAACGCGTAGCAGCCCATCAGCGTGCGCGGGTCGGCCGCGCACGGCCCGACCACCGCGATCTTGCGCAGGCCGGTCGCCAGCGGCAACGCCGTACCGGCGTCGAGGAGGATGACCGAGCGCTCGGCGAGCCGCTGGGCGATCTCCCGGTTCTCGGCCGAGTCGAGGTCGACGCCGCCCGCGCGCACCGAGCCCTCCGGGGTCCAGTCGGGATCGAGCAGGCCGAGCTTGACTTTCTGCAGCAGCAACCGCCGGGCCGCGCGATCGACCAGTTCCTCGGAGACGACACCCGACTGCACCTTCTCGAGCAGGCCGGCGAACCCGATGGTGTCCGGCAGTTCGACATCGGTGCCGGCCGTCAGCGCGACCACACCGGCGTCCGCATTGTCGGACGCGACCCGGTGCATCGACGAGAGGAACGGCACCGCCCAGTAGTCCGACACGACCGTGCCGCCGAACCCCCACTCCGTGCGCAGTACGTCGGTGAACAGCCACGGATCCGCACTCGCCGGCAGGCCGTCGATGTCGGAGTACGAGCTCATCACCGAGCCCGCGTCGGCCGTCGCGATCGCGGTCTCGAACGTCGGCAGGATGAAGTCGAGCAGCTCGCGACGCCCCATCGACACCGGCCCGTGGTTGCGCCCGGCCCTGGACGCCGAGTACCCGGCGAAGTGCTTCAGCGTCGCGACCACGCCGGCACTCTGCAGCCCGCGGACGTACGCCGACCCGAGCATGGCCACCAGGTACGGATCCTCGCCGATCGTCTCCTCGACCCGGCCCCAGCGATAGTCACGGACGACGTCGAGCACCGGCGACAACCCCTGGTGCACACCGACCGCGGCCATGTCGCGCCCGATCGCCGCGGCCATCCGCTCGACCAGCGCGGGATCGAACGTGGCGCCCCAGGCGATCGACGCCGGGTAGACGGTCGCGCCGTATGTCGTGAAGCCGGTGAGGCACTCCTCGTGGACCAGGGCCGGGACGCCGAGCCGGGATCCCTCGAGCACTACATGGTGCTGGCGGATCAGCTCCTCGACACCGTGCTCGACCGACTGCGGGACGCTGCCCCAGACCCGGGTGAGGTGGCCGAGTCCGTGCCGGCTCGCCTCCTCGAGCGACAGCGAGCCACCGGCCGCGAACACGTCCTCCATCGGCGCGACGTTGATCGTCTCCTCTTCGGGGAGCTCGTGGTCGGCCATGTCGTTACCGGCCCACCGGCTGCCGAGCTGCGCGACCTTCTCCGCCGGCGTCATCGCCTGCAGGAGCAGCTCGGCGCGCTTGTCGAGCGCGAGCGCGGGGTCGAGCCAGGGACGGTCCGGCACGCTGGAGGAGGTCGGCGTGGACAAGAAATTCTCCCTTAACCTGGGCCCTTTGCCGTGACAAAGTATCGAAAACTTTTCGAAGTTTCGGGGCGGCTCGCCGCCCTCGTCACGGTGCTCGGGAAGTCTATGGATCTCCTGTGACAGCAGGGAATCCGTGACCTCACTGTGACCCCAAACTGACGGTAGTTCAAGTCTTGACAGCGAAACTCTCGAAATCTACGTTACGAAACATAGTCTTAATCGGGGGGCCTTGAGCGCCCCGACAGCCACGCGCCGTGGAGCGGGTCCGCGGCCTGGAGTACGGAGATCACTGTGGATCCCATCACGACATCTCGGCGTTCCTTTCTCGGCCTGGTCGGCGGCGGCGCGCTCGCGGCCGGACTGGCTGCCTGCGGCACTTCCGGCCCACAGAGCTCCGGCGGCTCCACGGGTGGTGCGGCGGCCGGCAGCGGTGCGTCGTACTGGTTCCTGACCGGCCAGCCGCAGCAGGCGATCCGGGAAGCGCAGGTCAAGCGGTTCAACGACGCGAACTCGGGCACCCAGATCAAGTTCACCGAGTTCCAGAACGACGCGTTCAAGCAGAAGATCAAGACCGCGATCGGGGCCGGCCAGGGGCCGACGCTGATCTGGGGCTGGGGCGGCGGTGGCCTGAAGAGCTACGTCGACGCCAACCAGGTCGAGGACCTGACCTCGTGGTTCGGGGAGCAGTCGGCGCTGAAGCAGTCGATCTTCCCGTCCGCCTTCGGCGCCGCGACGGTCGGCGGCAAGATCTACGCGATGCCGGTCGAGACCACGACGCCGATCGTGCTGTTCTACGACAAGCGGTCCTTCCAGAAGGTCGGTGTCGAGCCGCCCAAGTCCTGGGGCGACATCATGGACCTGGTGCCGAAGTTCAACAACGCCGGCATCGCGCCGTTCTCGCTCGGCGGCCAGTCGCGCTGGACCAACATGATGTGGCTGGAGTTCCTGTTCGACCGGATCGGCGGCGCCGAGGTCTTCCAGAACATCTTCGACGGCAAGCCGAACAGCTGGTCGGACCCGTCGGCGCTGAAGGCGCTGGAGGAGATGCAGAACCTGATCAAGGCGAACGGCTTCATCAAGGGCTTCTCCTCGATCACCGCCGACTCCAACGCCGACCAGGCGCTGCTGTTCACCGGCAAGGCCGCGATGATGCTGCACGGCGCCTGGACCTACGGCAACATGAAGGCCTCCGGCGGCGACTTCGTCACCGGCGGCCACCTCGGCTACATGAACTTCCCGCCGGTCGACGGCGGCAAGGGCGACCCGAGCAACACGGTCGGCAACCCGGGGCAGTACCTGTCCATCTCCTCCAAGGCCAGCGCCGGCGAGAAGGAGACCGCGAAGAAGTTCCTGGCCAACAACACCCTCGACGACGCCTCGGTCGAGGCCTGGGTGCAGTCCGGCAACATCCCGGTGGTGACGAGCGCCAAGGACAAGCTGTCCTCGGTGACGGACAAGAACGACTCCGAGTGGCTGAACTTCGTCTACGACACCTCGGCGAACGCGAAGAGCTTCCAGCAGTCCTGGGACCAGGCGCTCAGCCCGACCCAGGCCGAGACGCTGCTCGACAACATCGCCAAGCTGTTCCAGCTGTCGATCTCCCCCCAGCAGTTCGCCGACAGCATGAACGCGGTGATCGGGCAGTGACAGTGCCTTTGGCCTCGCCTCCGGCTCGGCGGGTCATGGGGCCTTCGGCTCCCGGCCTTCCCTCGTCCCTCCGGTCGCTGCGCTCCCTCCACTCCTCAGTCCAGGCCGGGAGGGCCCCGTGACGACGACCGCTCCGCCTGTCCTGCCGGCCACTGGCCAAAAAGCTCCGTCCGGCGGCGCCGGGCGGAGCGGTTCCGTCGCCTGGATGGCGCTGCCCGCGCTGGTCATGTTCATCGCCTTCGGCATCGTGCCGCTGTTCGGTGTCCTGTTCCTCAGCTTCACCCAGTGGGACGGTCTCGGTGCGATCCACCCGGCCGGGTTCGACAGCTGGCGCTCGGTGCTCGACGACCCCGCGCTGCCGCACACGATCTGGGTGACGTTCGAGATCATGATCCTGTCCTGGGCGGTGCAGACGCCGATCAGCATGCTGATCGGCACCTTCCTGGCCGGCCGGCAGCGCTACCGCGGTTTCCTCGCGGTGCTGTTCTTCATCCCGCTGCTGCTCAGCTCGGCCGCGATCGCGATCACCTACAAGGCCCTGCTGGACCCGAATTTCGGGCTCGGCCCCGGGTTGAAGATCGGATTCCTCACCCAGGACTGGCTCGGCAACGAGACGCTCGCCCTCGGCGTGGTCATCTTCGTCGTGTCCTGGCAGTTCATCCCGTTCCACTCCCTGATCTACCAAGGCGGGGTCCGGCAGATCCCGACCTCGATGTACGAGGCAGCCGCGATCGACGGCGCCGGCCGGGTCCGGCAGTTCTTCAGCATCACCGTGCCGCAGCTGAAGTACACGATCATCACGTCGTCGACGCTGATCCTGGTGGGTTCGCTGACCTTCTTCGACCTGATCTTCGTGCTCACCGCCGGCGGTCCCGGTGACGCCACCCGGGTGCTCGCGCTCGACATGTACAAGCGCGGTTTCCAGGCGAACCTGATGGGCCCGGCGAGTGTGATCGCCGTTCTGCTGGTGCTTTTCGGCCTGGCGCTCGCGCTCTTGCTGCGAAGGCTCGGCGGGAGTTTGACGTCCAGCCAGCAGGAAGGTGCGTGACATGGCAGTGGCGACCACCGAGGCGCAGACGGCCGGCCGCCGTCCCTCCCGGGCACGCTTGAACGTCCGCAAGCTCCTGCAGCTCAACTGGTTCGGCGGCGCCGCGGCCTGGTTGTGGCTGGTGATCGTGATGGTCCCGCTGTACTGGATCGTGGTGACCAGCTTCAAGGACCAGACGGCGTACTTCAGCCAGAACCCGTTCGCGCTCCCGGCCGACCCGACGCTGGCGAACTACCGGCTGGTGATCGAGAACGACTTCGGCCAGTACTTCCTGAACAGCGTCATCGTGACGGCCGGCACCGTGATCCCGGCCGTCGCGATCGCGTTCATGGCCGCGTACGCGATCGTCCGGGGCGCCGGCAGCAGGTTCCTGGCCGGGATCAACGGCATGTTCCTGATGGGTCTGGCGATCCCGCTGCAGGCCACGATCATCCCGGTCTACCTGCTGATCATCCGGATGCGCCTGTACGACAGCCTGCTGGCGATCATCCTGCCGTCGGTCGCGTTCGCGATCCCGCTGTCGGTGCTGGTGCTGACGAACTTCATCCGGGACGTGCCGAAGGAGCTGTTCGAGTCGATGCGGGTCGACGGCGCGAGTGAGTGGGACATGCTCCGCAAGCTCGCCCTGCCGCTGACCCGGCCGGCCCTCGTCACGGTCAGCATCTACAACGGCCTGGCCGTGTGGAACGGCTTCCTGCTGCCGCTGATCCTGACCCAGAGCCCCGACAAGCGCACGCTTCCGCTCGGCCTGTGGACCTTCCAGGGGCAGTTCAGCGTCAACATCCCGGCCGTGCTCGCGTCGGTCATGCTGAGCACGCTGCCCATCGTCATCCTCTACGCCATCGGCCGCCGCCAGCTCCTCAGCGGCCTGACCGCCGGCTTCAGCCGCTAGCGATCCGCCAGCGCGCGGGTCGCAAGGACCGCGGCGATCAGGAGGACCGCCGACAACGCCGTCAGCAGAGTGAGTGGTACGGCGTTGTCGGCCGGCGAGTGCTCGTTGGACAGCAGCGTCATCAGCGGCCGGATCGGCGAGATCCAGCGGAGCAGCAGTACGGCGAGGATCGCCGCGGCCGCGGTCAGCATGGCGATCCCGATCCGCGGGATGACGAGGCGCGAGCACAGCAGGCCGATCGCGCTGCCGATCATCGCGGCGGAGAGCTGAGCCGCGGCGCCGACGGCGAGCGCGCCGACGGTCACGACATGCTTGCCGGTGACGATCGGGTAGGCGAGCCCAATCGCCAGCAGCGGGGTGCACCAGGTCAGGACCACGGCGACCGTGATCGCGAGGACGCGCAGCGAGTCGCCGATCATCACCAGGGTGATCTGGTGCTGGGTCGGCTCCTCGTGGTTGACGATGGCAACGGTCAGCCAGGTCGAGCAGACCAGCATCGCGAGCACGCAGAACGCGTAGGACGACTCGAGCGGGCCGGAGTCCGAGCTCGTGCCGACAGCCAGCGCGGCCAGGAAGATCAGGGTGGGTGGCAGATAGCGCTGGGAGAGCAGGACGCTGGTGATCAGGTAGCGGTAGAGAGCGGTCACTCGGACCTCACCTGGCGAACCGTGGTGACCGACCATCCGTGGTTCAACGCGGTCAGCAAGGCGGCGTCGTGGCGGCCGGTCGGTAGTGACAACGTGACGCCGTCGGCGTGCCGCCGTACCTCCAGGACGTTGGGTTGGGTGGTCCAGTCGAGCGGTTGGCCGGCCACCAGGGAGATCTCGGTGACGGAGGTTCGGGCTGAGGTGACCAGCCTGCCGTCGCGGAGCTCGCAGACTCGGGTCGCTGTCGAGCGGACGACGTGGTCGGAGTGCTCGGTGAAGGCGACCGCCGCGCCTGCCGCCGCGGTCTCGGCGAGAAGCTCGCGCAAGGTGCTGTGCGCGGTTGCGTCCAGTCCGGACCACGGCTCGTCGAGCACCAGCAGCTCGGGAGGTTCGAGCAACGCCTGGGCCAGTGCGACCTTCTGCGCGTTGCCTTTCGACAGCTTCCGCATCGGGGTGCCCGCGCCGCCCGCGAGGGCCAGCCTCTCCAGCAGTGCATCGGATCGCGCCTTGGCCGCGTGCGCGCTGAGCCCGCGGATCCGTCCCATGTGGCGCAGGTACGCCGACGCCGAGAGCCGATCGTGGGACGCGAACACGTCCGGCACGTAGCTGACGATCCGGGCACTCCGCCGTACCGTCCCCGACGTCGGCCGCGACAGGCCGACCATGAGCTTCAGGACGGTCGACTTGCCCGAGCCGTTCGCGCCGACCAGAGCGAGCAGCTCGCCGGCAGCGAGCTGCAGGTCGACGTCCGCGAGGACCTCACGCCGGCGGCCGTACCTCTTCGAGACCCTCCGCAGCCGCACTACCTCCATGGCGCGAGCCTATCCGGGCCTCGGGGTTCATCACGCGGGCCAGCGGCCGGGTGAGGACGAGCGAGACCAGCAGCGACACGGCGGCGAGGGCTGTGATCGCCGGGGCGGGGGAGGTGAGGTCGGCGAGCGCGCCGGCCAGGATCGCGACCACCCCGAACGTCGTCATCCGCAGCGCCGACTCCAGCCCGAGCACCTGCCCGCGGAGATCCGTCGGCGTCAGGTCGACGAGCACCTCCTGCTGGGACAGCGATGCCGCGTAGCCACTGCTGCCGAGTGCGACGAGCCCAGCAAGTACGGCGATGTGCAGGTCGAACGCGAAGCCGAGGAACGGCACGGCCAGCATGATGCGCAGCCAGCGCCCGGCCGTGCGGCGACCGGAGCGGCTGAGGAAGCGGCCGACGACCAGGTCGCCGGTCATCATGCCGGCGGCACCCGCGGCCAGCAGCCAGCCGGCGTCCGAACCGGCGTACGGGACGAAGAGGGCCTCGCAACCGACGACGAGTCCGTTGGGGAGAGTCAGGGCCAGCAGCAACGGGCGGGTCCGGGCCTGGCCGAGCAACCGCTGATTGCCGCGCCAGGTCTCCACCAGGCTGGTGCGAGCGAGGCGGCGCGGCTTCCGGTCGAGCAGGCCGAACCAGATCACCGGGATCGCCAGCGCCGAGCAGGCCGCGGCCAGCCAGAGAACGTCCGACGGACTGAGGGCTTGGAGCAACAAACCCGCTGTGCCGAAGCCGGCGATCTGCATCGCGCCGACCGACAGGTTCATCGCCGAACGGCCGAGGACGAACTGGTCCTGGCCGACGACCTCGTTCAGCAGGCCGGAGCGGACCCCGGAACCGATCGACAGTCCGTAGGCCACCAGCAGCGTGATCAGCAGCCGGAGCCCAGCGCCGAGGTCGAAGGCGGCCTGGACGGCGGCGGCGATTGTCGACAATCCGGTGAGCAGCGTCAGCACCCGGCGCGGCCGCGCGGTGTCCGCCGCGGACATCAGCGTGGACGCGCCCAGCACCTGGGCCAGCGACGGCCCGAACATCACCATCGCCGCCAGCAGCGCGGACCCGGTCGCGGCGTCGACCATCAGCGCGAGCGTCAGGCTCGTCATGGTCGCCGACGCGTTGCCGAGCGCGCTCCCGATCCACAGGCTGCGGAACTCCCGATTCGCGAAGATCTGCCGGTACGTCGTCATGCTTGTGAGGATCGACGGATGCACCGGCGCCGCCTACAGTTTCGGGTGGAGGCGAAACGTTGTCCGAGTTCCTGGCCGATGCCGACACCCTGGCGAACGCCCGGTTCGGCACCTCGCAGCTCACCGAGACGGTGTCCGCGCTGAAGATGCTGCGGGCGCCGACCGAGCCGTGGTACCGCGCGTGGAAGGACGCCCACGTGGCCGCGTTCCAGGACCAGTTGCGGCGGAACCCGGTCTGGGCGGCGATTGTCGACAACGCCTTCGGCCGGAGCTGGGTCGCCGACTTCATCACCGTCCCGCCGTTGGAGCCGGACCAGGTGCTGGCCGACGAGCTCGAGCTGATGATCAGCCTGGACGACGACCACATCCGGGCGGACCTGAGCGTCGTACGGACGCCGTTGCCGGACGTCCTGCTCGAGTCGACCGGCCTGGGCGGGCAAGCGGCCGAGCTGCTCACCTGGATCTGGACGGAGACGATCGAGCCCGAGTGGCCGCGGCGGTTGCGACTGCTCCAGGCCGACATCATGTCCCGGACGTCCCGGCTGAGTGAGCACGGCTGGTCCGGGGTGCTGGAAGGGCTCGGGCCGGATGTTCGATGGCTGGGCGACGGGCGGATCCAGATCAACCGTTGGGACTACCCGGTCACGGACATCCGCGGGCAGGACCTGATGTTCATCGCGGCGCACACCAGAGGAGTGAACGTGTCCTGGCGCAAGCCGGACCGGTTCGCGTTGACCTACCCCGTCTCCGGGATTTTCGCCGGCGCCGAACCCCAGACCGAGCCGCTGGTGCAACTGCTCGGCCGCAACCGCGCGCGGATCCTGGTCGAGGCCGCGAACCCGGTCAGCACGACGGTCCTGGTCGCCACGACCGGTCTGTCGCTGGCCACGGTGTCCGACCATCTCCGCGTGCTCACGGACGCAGGCCTCCTCGAACGCCGCCGATCCGGCCGCTCAGTCCTCTACTGGCAGTCCGACACCGGCCGCCGAGTCGCCCGACGACCGACGCCGAACCGCCGAAGACCCTAGGTGCCGCGGCCCGCCGGCGGCGTCAGGCGGGGACGACGTAGGGGAAGTTGGGTTGGCGGAGGCGGGTGGAGATGGAGGGCTTCAGGCCGGAGGGGATGGCGGTGCCGGCGACCAGGGAGAGCATCACCTCGGGGGCGTTGTCGGCGAGGGTGCGGCCGTTGCGGGTTGCGAAGCCGAAGGTGGCCGGGGTGCCGACGCGATAGGGGAGTACGTCGGGGAACAGTTGGCGGGCGACGGTTTCGCCGTACCCGTGCGGATCGTCCGACGGGCCGCCGGCCGCGACGACCGCGGTGACGCGTTCGGCCAGGTTCTTGCCGTCGGCCTCGAAGTCCTGGGAGGGGTGCCGGGTGTTGGCCGGGTAGGTGAACCGGGTGTCGTCGGGCCAGAAGATCGGCCACATCATCGGGTGACCGGCACGGTTGATCTGCCGCCACCCACCGGCGTCGGTGGCCAGCTTCGTGGTGCACCAGACCCCGATCCGGGCGCCGGGCCGCAGCACCGGGTGCTGGTGCGAGATCTCCAGCACGATCGACTCGACGGTGGTGCCGGCGAAGCTGTTCTGCGCCTGCTCGGGCTGCCAGCCGGACAGGTCGACAGCGGTCCCGTCGTGTACGGCGGCATTGACCCGGGCCAGCAGCGCCAGATCGATGTAGAAGGAGTCCGCGATCAGCCCGGCCCACAGCCGGATACCCGGCCCCTCGACCGGCTGACCTGCGTCGCCCTGCAGGACCAGCTCGCCCTCGGCGTCGTCGTTCGAAGCGTCGTCGCCGGTCAGCACGTGCACGGTCAGCGGCTGCCCGCCGTACACGTCGCGCTCGTCGAAGGACACCCGGTAGGTGAGCGTCTCGGTCTCCGCGTCGTCGACGTGCACCTTGAACTCGTAGCGGGCCTCGGAATGGAAGCCGGGCTGGACGTCGGGCTCGGTGATCGTCGAGTTGACGTCCATGACGAACACCGTGCTCTCGTGCCCCGGGAACACGTACAGGTCGTCGATGTAGAGCTGGCCGTTCTGCCGGGCGAGCGGTGTGTCGAGGTGGTGCGACATGCTGGCGGTCTCCCTGTGATCGGTGCCCTTGGGTGGGCTCTGCCGTCGAGCATCGTCGCCCCCGCTCGGGCGGGGTACCCGGCAATCCGGCAACTGCTCATAATCAGTGGTTATGAGCGAACCCCTGCCGGATCTCGACAGCCTGATGCTGCTCACGCTCGTCGCCGAGCTCGGCAGCCTCGGCCAGGCCGCGGACCGGCTGCAGATCAGCCAGCCGGCGGCCAGCAAACGGCTCAGCATGCTGGAGCGCAGGCTCGGGCTGCCGCTCGCCGAACGCGGAACCCATGGCTCGGTGCTCACTAACGAAGGCAAAGCCGTCTGCCAATGGTCCGAGCGCGTGCTCGGCGAAGTCCACACCCTGATGGCCGGCGCGACGGCGCTCCGTACGGCCCGGGACCAGGACCTGCGGCTCGCGGCCAGCATGACGCTCGCCGAGAACTTCCTGCCGGCCTGGCTCGCGGAGCTGCAGCGGCAGTCGCCCGGCGTTCAGCTCAGCCTGCGGGTGACCAACTCCGAGCAGGTGACCGAGCTTGCTGCCCGTCGCGAGATCAGCATCGGGTTCACCGAAGCGCCCACAGTGCCTCGTGGGCTCAGCTCGCGGACCGTTGCCACGGACCGGCTCGCCGTCGTCGTCGCCCGGTCGCACCCGTGGGCACGCCGTCGCCGGCCGGTGCCGCTCACCGAGCTCGCCGAGACGCCGTTGATCGTGCGCGAACACGGGTCGGGCACTCGGGAGACCCTGGACCGCATCTTCGCGACCGCGAAGCTTGAGTCGGTGCCGCCGTTGGTCGTGCTCGAGGTCAACGCCGCCGTACGCAGCGCGGTTGCCGCCGGCATCGGCCCGGCCGTACTCAGCGCTGCGACCGTGCAGAACGATCTCGCCCTGGGACATCTCATCGAGGTGGAGCTCGCCGACGCCGACCTGCACCGACGACTGCGCGCCGTCTGGCCCAAGACCCACGCCCTGCCGGTCGCAGCCGAAGATCTGCTCCGGATCGCTACGGCAGTTCGAGGTCGGTTGCCAGGGGGAGGTCGGTGACGGAGGAGCCGGCGCGCAAGGTGAAGCTGCCGGGTTCGGTGGTCCAGCCGTTGTCCCAGTGGTCGAAGGTGCGCTCGTGGAGTTGGACCGTGATCTCGCGGGCCTGACCAGGCTCGAGGCGTACGACGGTGAACCCGGCCAGCCAGCGGGTCGGGCGATCCACGGTGGACTCGGGCCGTTCGGCGTACACCTGGACGACGTGCTTGCCGGAGCGGTCGCCGGTGTTGTGCACGGTCAGCGCGACCGACGACGGGTCGACGGCGCGGAGGTCGGACAGCTGCCAGGAGGTGTAGCCGAGGCCGTGGCCGAACTCGTACGCAGGCTGCGTGCCGGCCCGGAGCCAGGCCCGGTAGCCGATGTGGATGCCTTCGTCGTAGCGGACGACTCCGTCGCGCGGCGTCACGTCGATGACCGGTACGTCGGACTCCGCGACCGGCCACGTGGTCGGAAGCCGGCCGCCGGGCTCCACCCCGCCGAGGAGCACGTCGGCCAAGGCGTTGCCGTACTCCTGGCCACCGAAGTAGGTGACCAGGAGCGCGGCAACCTCGCCACGCCAGGGCAGCAGCACGGGCGAGCCTGCGTTGACGACCACGACCGTGCGCGGGTTGGCCGCGGCGACGGCCCGGACCAGGTCGTCCTGGAGACCGGGAAGTGCGAGCGTGCTGCGGTCGTAGCCCTCGGACTCGACCTTCGAGTTCGTGCCGACCACCACGACGGCGACATCGGCGGCCCGGGCTGCCGCGACGGCCTCGTCGATCAGCGCCTGCGGGTCCGACGGGTCGGGCTCCACGCCGACGGTGATGCTGAGCGCGTTGCTGAGACCGCCTTCGCGGGTCGGCAGGTCGAGCTCGACGCGGACGTCGACCGACTGGCCGGCGGTCACGTCGAGCGGCGTGGAGATCGACGGCGGTGACAGGATCGCCGCGCCGAGGTCAGTGCCGACCGGGACCGCGGTGGCCTCGTGCAGAAGCTTGCCGTCGGCAAAGATTCGGCCGTGGCCGACCGACGCGAACCCGAGCAGCACCGAACCGGACTCGGCCGGCGTGTACGTCGTCCGGAACTCGAAGACCGCGGCCTCGGTGATCGGCGCGTTCCCGCCGAGGTAGACCAGCGCGCTGGAGAACCGGTCCTCCGCGAACAGCTCGGAGCCGTCCGCGTCGAGGAACCGCGCCCGGGCACCGGGCTCGCCGGTCGCCGTGTTCGTCATGGTGGCCAGCGGCAGCTCCGCAACGCCTTCCTGCACGACCGCGCCGAGCGAGTACGTCACCTCGGCGCCGGGCAGGGCAGCGCGAATCCCGTCCAGCGGCGAGACCACGGACGCCGGGATGACAGTCGCGCTTCCGCCGCCCTGGGTCCGCGCGTCCCGGGCGTTGTGCCCGATCACCGCGACCCGCTGCAGCGCCCGAGAGCTCCACGGCAGCTCGCCGTTGTTCTGCAACAGCACCGAGCCTTCGGCGGCCGCCGTACGCGCGAACGCGACACCGTCCAGCTGCGGAACCTCGGCCGGCTTCTCGGAGCCCTCGAGAGCGCCGACCCGGGCGGCCAGCGCGAGCAACCGCAGCACCTTGCGGTCGATCACGTCTTCCTCGATCTCCCCGGACCGGATTGCCTCGACCAGGGCGTCCCCCCACGCCCCGGTCGGTCCCGGCATCGCCAGGTCCTGCGAGTGCTTGGCACTCTCCAGGCTGCGTACGGCGGTCCAGTCGCTCACCACGACCCCGTCGAAGCCCCACTCGCTGTTCAGTGGGGTCTCGAGCAGCTCGTTCTCCGAGGCGGTGGCGCCGTTGATCGAGTTGTAGGCGCTCATCACCAGCCACGCCTTCGACTCGGTGACCGCCTTCTCGAAGGCCAGCAGGTACAGCTCGCGCAACGCCCGGTCGCTGACGACCACGTCGGCGGTGAAGCGCTCGGTCTCGAAGTCGTTCGCGACGTAGTGCTTCGGGGTCGCGCCGACACCGAGCTCCTGCACACCGGCCACGTAGGCGGCGGCGAGCTCGGCGGTCAGGACGGGATCCTCGCTGAACGCCTCGAAGTGCCGCCCGCCGAGCGGAGACCGGTGCAGGTTGATGGTCGGCCCGAGTACGACGTCCACGCTCTTGCGACGCGCCTCGAGTGCGGACACCACGCCGTAGCGGTGTGCGATCTCGAGGTCCCACGACGACGAGAGCGCGGTCGCCGAGGGCAGGTTGAGCGACGGGTCGCGCTCGTCCCACACTGCGCCGCGGACACCGCTCGGGCCGTCCGACAGCACCATCGACCGCAGCCCGATCCCGGGGAGCGGATGGGTGGACCAGAAGTCCTGGCCGGTCAGGATCCGGACCTTCTCCTCGAGGCTCAGCCGGTCGAGCAGTTCCTTGACGTCGCGCATGCGTGTCACTCTACGCGCCAAAACCGAGTGATGCTAGGTTTTGAAACATGGCAACCACCAGAGGTCCGTACGCGAAAGGGGTCGCCAAGCGCGAGCAGATCCTGACCGCCGCGCTCGAGGTGATCGCCCGGAACGGGTACCGCAAGACGTCCACCCGCGAGCTGGCGGCCGCGGTCGGCCTGAGCGAGGCCGGCCTGCTGCACTACTTCGGCTCGAAGGAGCAGCTGTTCGAGGCGGTGCTGCGCGCCCGCGACGAGGCCGACGCCGCACGACTGGGCGACCAGTACGACGTGGTCGGCAAGCTGACCGCGATCGTCCGGCACAACACCGACGTACCGGGACTGGTCCAGCTGTACTCGACCTTCTCGGCGGAGGCGGGGGATCCGCAGCACGGCGCGCACGAGTTCTTCGTGGAGCGGTACCAGCAGCTGCGGGAAGCACTCGCCGAGGGCGTTCGGGTCCGGCAGGCGGACGGGACGATCAGCGCGGCGGCCGATCCGGAGAAGATCGCCGCCCTGCTGATCGCCCTGTCCGACGGCCTGCAGGTCCAGTCGCAGTTCCGGCTGCCGGACCAGCCGGGGGACCTGCTCGACCACCTGATCGAGCTGCTATGACAAAGACTTCGGCCTACTTCGCGTACATGACCGTGCCGAAGCCGGTCTGGTCGAAGCCGCCGCTGTTCGGTCCGTAGTCGCCGCCGCCTCCCTCCGGCCGGACCAGCGCGGCCATATGGGAGATGTACGGCACCGACAGGAACTTCCGCCGGGTGTAGTGGAAGTGCAGGATCTCCCAGACCGGCCGGAGCTGGCCGCGGCTCGCGCTGGAGATCACGGTGTGCTCCTGGTAGGCGCAGTTCTGGCCCGTGCCCCAGCTGTACTTGGTGAACGGCACGTCCTGGCCGAGGTTGTACTTCGCGACGTACTGCGCCGCCTTCATGAACCGGTTGTTGTCGTAGCCGTACAGGTCCTCGCCCTGGTTCCAGGCCATCTCGCAGAAGGCGCCCATCTGCCCGATGCCCATCACCGTGTGGCCCTGGTCGCGGCCCGCCTCCTGCCACTGGGCCAGGCCCTCGGAGTCGTAGACGAACGGGATCGCGTTCCGGATCGCGCCGTTGCCGGCGCCGTTCTTGAAGTAGTTCACCGCCTGGTCGTACTTCGCCCCGTCGTCGCACAGGATCGCGATCGCCAGGATCGAGTTCATCGTGCACAGGTCCCAGTTGGCCCAGTAGTTGGTGATGCACGCGTCGTTGTGGTTGATCAGGAACGAGTTGTTCAGCGGGTAGAAGACGTTCAGCATCATCGTCTTGAACCGGGCCAGGTCGAAGCCCGGGTAGCCGCGCATCAGCTCGGCCACGTTCGCGAACTGGTAGCCGTAGATGCCGGCCGCCAGGAACCGGTCTGCGTTGCCGGTGACGGTGGTGAGCGTCGCCGACCAGGCGTTCAGGATGTTGCGTGCGCAGTCGCCGTGTGCGGTGGAACCGGTGATCCACCACCGCAGGGCGTTCTGGTAAGCGGCATGGATGTCGTTGTAGAGGATGCCGTAGTTCTGCCCGTCGCCGCCGCGGATGATCGTCGCCTGTGGATTCGGCTGCCAGGTCGACTGCGCGTGCGAGTTGGCGATCAGCTTGTTGTAGCCGGACAGCCACGGGTCGTCGCCTGCGGCAACCCGAACCTTCGCGCGGTTCAGGTCACCCCAGATGTGCAGCGCGCCCGGGTGCGTGAACGTGGCCGGTGCGGCCGCTGCACCTGTCGCGGTGACGCCGACGGTGGCCGCGACCGCGGCACCCCCGGCTCCCTTCAGCAAGGTACGTCGATCGATCTCCTTCAACTGTCCTGCTCCTTCGGGGCGGTGGATCAGAGGACGGTGACGATGAGGCTCTTCGTGGTCGTGCCGGCGACGTTCGTGACGGTCAGCGTCGCGTTGTACGTGCCGGGGCTGGTCGGGGCGCCGGTGATCACACCGGTGGTCGGGTCGACGGTCAGGCCGGTCGGCAGTCCTTGCGCGCCGAAGCCGGTCGGGAAGCCGGTCGCGCTGATCGTGAGCACGACCGGCGCACCGGCGGTGAGCTCAGCGGTGGCCGGTGTCGTGACGGTGGGCGGCGTGGTCGTCGGGGCGGTGGCCGCGTCCAGCCAGCGCAGGTTCGTGACGTGCTCGTTGACGTGCATCGGCACCATGTCGGCGACCGAGAACCAGCCGGGCTTGCGCATCGTCGAGGCGATCACGGTGCCGTTGACGACGAGGTTCTGGAACGTGACGTCCTTGATCCCGCGGGTCTCGTCGTACCCGAGCATCATCGCGGTCTCGGCGTGCTGCCCGGTGTAGGTGAGGTTCTTGACGTAGACGCCTTCGATGCCGCGGCCGGGGGAGGTGTTGTAGGTCTTGTTGTAGGCGATCCGGAAGTGGATGAACTGGCCCCAGCGGAAGTCCTCGACCCGGACGTTCTCGATCCGCACGTTCCGGACCAGGTTGCTGTCGCCGGGGTTGAGCGCGATGCAGCCCTGGTACAGCTTCTGCGGCTCGCGGTGGTCGAGGATGTCGACGTTGCTGACGGTCAGGTTCTCCAGCACCTCGGGCGCGGCCGTGTTGCCGTGGGTGCCGACGTTGATCGCGTGTGCGACGTCCGCCCAGAGGCTGGAGTTCTGCACGGTGACGTTGCGGGTGTCGCCGTAGTAGTCCCAGCGATGCGTGTAGAGCGCGACACAGTCGTCCGAGCAGCGCAGGAACGACCTGTCGATCAGTACGTCGCTACTGGAGAAGACGTCGATGCCGTCACCCCACTGACCCGCGCTGAAGTAGCCGAAGTCGGTGATCGAGACCTGCTCCGACATCCCGGCGGTGATCGCGTACCCGGTGGCCAGGTTGAGCATCGAGATGCCGTCGACCTGGATGTTCTTCGAGCTCACGATGGTGCAGCCGCCGCCGTTGGTGCCGTAGATGACACCGCGTCCGGTCAGGCCCGCGTTCGTGACGTTCCGGAAGATCACCGAGGCCTTCAGTACGGCGCCGCCGGCCAGATAGACGGTCTTCCCGCTGGGCACCTCCAGCTGACCGGTCGCGGTGGTGTGCACGCCGGGGCCGTAGTAGATCACGTCCGGGTCGTCGGGGGAGGGCGCGGCCGTTTCGATCGGACGGGTGAGCAGGTGCAGGCAGTCGAAGATCTCGCCGTTCACCTCGACCACGACCTTGCGCGGCTCGGTCAGGGTGAACTTGACCGTATTCGTCTCGATCGTCGGCGTGACGCCGTACGACAGCGGCCGGACCCGCGCGGTGTTCACCGTGCCCTTGGTGTAGGTGACCATCACCTCGACCGGGCCGGCGAAGTCGAAGTAGGCCAGCGAGGACTTCTGGATCTGGCCGGATCCGGTCTGCGCGTTGATGATCTTGAGGTTGACCGAGTACGTCGGCACCGGCTGCCACGGACCGGGACCGGTCCGGACCTTGACGTCGAACGTGGTCGCCTGGGCGATGCCGTCCGGGATCGGGTACGTCTTCAGCCGCGGCGCCTTCGTCTCGGCGGTTGCTGGTGCGGCCTGGGTTGTGACGTAGCCGGCGGCAACGGTGGCGCCGGTCGCCTGCAGGAGGCGGCGTCGGGTGAGTTCTGCGGTCATCGGCAGGAGCTCCTTAGCTGATCGTCACGTGGTCGAATACGGTCGTGTTGAGCACGAAGGGATTGCGGGACACCACGGCCAGCCCGGCGTGGTACGGCGCGTCGCCGAAGCCCGGGATCGCGGCCGGCTCGCCGAGCGACGTCCAGGTCTCGCCGTCCGCGGACGTCTCGGCCTGGAACGTCTCCCCAGTACGACGCAACCGCAGCCAGACCGCGGTCCCGGTGACCTCGGTGGTGACCAGGCCGGTCGCCACGCGGAGGCGTCGTACGAACTGGAGTTTGTCGCCGGTCCGGATCGCGCCGGCGGACTGGTCGAACGGCGACAGCGACTTGGTCATGAGCAAGCCGATCCGGCCGCCGGTGTCACTGCTGAGGACACGGGCGGTGAGGGTGCGGTCTCCGGTGACCAGTTGGGAGACGTACTGCGCGGTCATGCCCTGGTTGATGATGTTGAGGTCGACGCCGGCGCCGCGGACGGTGAAGCGACCGGCCTCGTAGTTGGTGATCCCGGGGGTGCGGATCGCGACCGCGCTGAAGGTGGCGAGTTGGCGTTCGTCGAGCACGTAGTCGCCGATGTCGCGGTAGGCCCACGGCTGCGGTGGCGGCGCGGTGACGGTCAGGTCGAGGGTGGCCGTCGCCGTGGCTGCCTTCAGCTGGACGGCGAAACGCCCTTGTTCTGTGGGCTTTCCGGAGATGATGCCGGTGCTCTGGTCCACGCCGAGGCCGCGGGGGAGGCCGGTCGCCTCGAAGCTCGACGGATCGTTGGTGGCGGCGATTCGGAATTCGAAGCGGGTGCCGACGTTGGCGTAGGCGGTGGTCGCGCTGGTGATCGTCGGCTGCGGTGGGATGGGCATCCGCGCCGAAGCCGGTGACGAGCAGGGGCCGTCGGTCTTCGCGACGACGTAGCTGTACTTCGTGCCTGGTACGCCGGACGAATCGCGATAGCGCGTCTCCACGCCGAAGCCGGACACCCCGGTCGCGATCACCTTGTACGGACCGCCTGAACTGCGGCGGATCGTGTAGGTGGCATTGACGTCGAGGTCGGTCCAGGCGAGCTCGATCGCGCTGGTCGAGGGTTTTGCCGTCAGCGGTCCCACGGGTGCGCTGGGGCGGGATGCGCTGAGGTTGTCGAAGGCGGCGGTGGTGGTCTCGGCGTCACCGAGGCCGCCGCAGACGGCGATGCCGACGTACAGCCGGCGACCGAGGTGCAGTGTGGACGAGCCGACCTCGGACCAGGTTTCGCCGTCGGGCGAGATCGATCCGGTGAACTTGTTGCCGTTGCGGACGATGCGGACCCAGTACGGGCGGCGCAGGCGGTAGCCGTCGCTGGCTGCTTCGACGTACGGCGCTTGGAGCGGCGTTGCTGAGGTCGGAAGCGTGCCCAGGTCGGAGATCGGGAAGCCGGCGTTGGCGGTGATGGCTGCTTGCTGCGTTGGTGGGACGAGAGTGCTGCCGGTGCCCGTGGTCGGTGCGCCGGTAGTCGGCCGGACGGTCCACACTCCACTCCAGGTGTGGAGGGTGAGTCCCTGGATGAGCATGGACGCGTGAGCAGAGTCGGCGTCCAACGTCTGGCGCATCATCACGCCGAGGGTCGCGTACTGCGAGCTGACCGGGTGGACGACGCGAGCGGTGACCGTGCCGTCGCCGTCCAGTGGGTAGTAGACGAAGCGGAAGCCCGCGCTGAGGTCGGCGCCGGCCGCCTCGATCGTCAGGGTCTGGCCGTCGAAGTCGGTGCGTCCGGGACGGATCGAGCCGATGTCTTTGCTTGCCCAAGGCAATCGCTGGTGATCGATCGGCAGTGACTCCGCACTGGCGCCAAGAGCGTTGGTGGCCTCGACGGTGTAGCGACCGGGGAGCTGCACCGGGTAGCTCGGCGAGGTCACGGTGGCGATCGGTTCGGAGTTGCGCTTCACGGTGTAGCTGGTTGCGTCGACCGACGCGGCCCAGGTGAGTCTGTTGTCGCGAATAGTCAAGCCGGACGGAACGCCGGGGAGCGCGGGTTGAACGGGTGCCGCGCCGGCGTGGGTCAGGGTGCCGAAACCCGGGTGGTCGTCGTTGGTGCCCTCGACGCGACCGCGCACGACTTGCGCCAGGTACGGCGCCGGCAGACCGCGCCGGCCGACGTAGTGGCCGTAGGCAAGCTCGTAGATCGGCTGGAACTGACCACGGTTGCCGGTGGCGATGGCCGTCTTGAGGTACTTGCCGGTGCGGTCGAGGTCCTGGACGAACGGAACGCTGTCGTCGCCGAGGTTGTAGCGAGCGGTGTACTCGAAGCCCGTCAGGATGCGGTTGTCGCTGTGGCCGAACAGGTCGACGCCCTGGTTCCACGCGACCGCGGCGACGTTGGCGAGCAGGCCGAGGGCGAGCTGGGCGTAGGCCTGGCTGCGTCCGCTCTCCTGGCCCTGGCCGCTCGCGTCGACCACGATGTGCTCGATCCGGCCGTTGCCCGCGCCGGCCACGGCGTACCGGAGCGCGTCCTCGAACATCACCCGGTCGTCGCAGAACACCGCGATTCCGATGATCGCCTGCAGCGCGGCGACGTCCCAGTTGCCGTTCGCGAACAACGCCGTACCGGCGAAGGAGCGGTACCAGACCTTGCGGAACGACTCCCGGCACCGCTCCATGTCGGCCGCGGCCCAGCCGTCGTACTCGCGGAGGAGCTCGGCCGCGTTGACGAACTTGAAGCCCTGCAGACCGGATCCGAGCTGCCCGTCGGCGCCGGTGATCGCCTCCAGGCTGTCCGACCAGACGTTCAGGATGTCGCGGGCCTTGGCGGCGTGCCGGGCGTCGCCGGTGACGGCCCACATCAGCGCGTTCTGGTACGCCGCACAGGAGTCGCTGACCGCCTCGGCCATGAAGTTCGCCGGACCGCGGCCCCATGAGGTGACGTGTCCGGTGTTGCGGACCGCATAGTCGTACGACGACCTCGCGTGGGCAGCCAGTGCGAGGAAGCCGTCGTACGCCGGTGACTGTCGCGCTGCGACGGCAGCCCGCATCCGGTCCAGGTCTTCGGCGGTGTGCAGCAGGCCGGGGTGGGTGAAGGTGGCGCTGGTCGGGGCGGGGGTCGGGGTGGCGGCCGCGGGGAGGGCGTGGGCGGCGGCGACCGACCCGCCGGCGGCGATCAGCAGCGTGCGACGGTTCAGCAGCATGGCGTCACCCTGCCGGGCCGCGGTGTATCGATCAACGGACCGTCATCATCCGAAAATTTCGAACAGGTTCGAACATGTCGAGGCGGGCGCGGGTTGCCGGGCGTTGGATAGTTGGGGCATGACGAGTTCCGCTGAGGAGGCCGCCGAGCCGGCGGCTCCGGTCGCCGGCCGGCGGGTGCTGACCCAGGAGGTCTGGCTGGTCCTGGCGCTGTCGCTCGGGGCGTCCGCCCTGTCGGCGATCATCTCGTTCACCGGGGTGCTGACGTCGGCGAAGCCGATCAGCGGCCAGACCGCGGTGATCGTCGGGTCGCGCGCGCCGGGCCGGCCGTGGCTGGACCTGACCTGGCAGCTGTTCGCGGTGGCGACCGCGCTCGTGCCGGTTGCGCTGGTCGCACACTTCCTGGCCCGCGGCGGCGAGTCGATGCGCACGATCGGGTTCGACCTGCGGGACCGCCTGCGCGACCTCGGGCGCGGGACGGCGGTCGCCGCGGCCATCGGCGGCGCCGGGCTGGCCTTCTACCTGGCCGCCTACGCGACCGGGGGCAACCTGACCGTCGACCCGGCCCGGCTGCCGGACACCTGGTGGCGGATCCCGATCCTGGTCGCGGTGGCGGCGCAGAACGCCATCCTCGAGGAAGTCATCGTGCTGGCCTACCTGAACCGGCGGCTGGACCAGCTCGGCTGGTCGGTCGGGCGTGCCACGGCGGCCAGCGCGCTGCTGCGCGGGTCGTACCACCTGTACCAGGGGCTCGGCGGGTTCTTCGGCAACGTCATCATGGGCGTGGTCTTCTGCTACCTGTACCGCCGCTGGGGCCGGGTGATGCCGCTGGTGGTGGCCCACACCCTGATCGACATCGGCGCGCTGGTCGGGGCGACATACCTGATCGGGAAGGTCGGCTGGCTGCCCGGCTGACCCCGGGTTGAACCGACCTGAGGGCCGGTCCGTAACCGATCGGTGTCTCGTCAGGTTGTGATGGCGTGACTGTTCACGGGGAAATCACGAGTCCGCCGGAGATCGATCCGGGGTTGGCGGCCGCGGCGCTGGCGGTGTTCGCGCACCGGCACGAGGTGGTCCATCTGCTGTACGCCGCGGTCGACGAGCCGGACGCCTTGGCCCGGATCGCCGACCTGCTGCACGTCGACGAGGCCGCCATCGGCCGCGTCCTGGACCAGCCGCTGCGCTGGATGCTGCCGCAGTTCCGCACCGAGCTCGAAACCATCGCCGCCGAGCCCGCCACCGTCACCGGTTAGGGCTCGGCGTCGGCGTAGTCGCCACACGGACCGCCGCCGATCGCGAGCGGGATCGAGATCGTGCGGCGGTCCGGGCGGACCAGCGGGTCGTAGAAGGCGGCGATCTCGACGCTCGCCTCCGGGACGTAGTGGAAGATCAGCGACCGGCGGAACCGGTCCGCGGTCGAGTTCGGCCGTGAGCCGTGTACCACGCTGCCGTGGAAGAACAGGGCGTCGCCGGCCATCATCTTGGTCTGCACCTTCGCCAGCCCGTCCGGCACCGGGACCTCGGCGGAGGTGAACGACTCGGTCAGGTCGGCGTCCTGCTCCGGGCAGACGAGCTCGGTCCGGTGCGAGCCGGGGACGACGGCCAGGCCGCCGTTGTCCAAGTCGACGTCGTCGATCGCGATCCAGGCCGCCAGGCAGGTCTCGGGCTCGGCGCGCAAGAACGTGTTGTCCTGGTGCATGGCCTGGCCGCGGGCACCCGGCGGCTTGAAGTAGAACATCGACTGCGCCCCCAGCGCCGGCCCGATCAGGGCGGTGACGACATTGAGGATCCGGTCGTCGAGCAGGTACTCGAGCGCGAGCCGGCCGGCCTCGACATCGGTCCGCCGGTGCGGATGGACGAACCGCGGGTACTGCGCCAGCGGGTCACTGTCCGGTACTCCGTCGTCGATCGCGAGCGAGTGGTCGATCGCGACCTGCTCCATGAACGCAGCGCGGATCCGGTCGATCTCGGTGGGAGTCAGCAACTGCGGGACCTGGACGATCCCGTCCCGCTGGTAGACGTCGGTAACGGTGGTCATGCCTCGAGTCTGAGCCACCGGGCCGGGTCCGGGGGATAGCATGATGGGCTGTGAACCTTCGAGATCCTGCTGTCCCGGAGTCGCCGCACCCGGTCGTGCGGCGACTGAACGCGGGCGAGTTCGACGAAGGGCCGGGCTATGCGACCTTCCGGCGGCGCGGTACGACGGACTGGCTGCTGATCCACACCCTCGGCGGCCGGGGCCGGTTCGGGACCGTGGGGGACGACGTACTCGCGGAACCCGGAACCACCACGTTGGTCCGGCCGGGCACGCTGCACGACTACGGCGTCGAGCCCGAGCTCCAAAGCTGGCACTTCCGGTTCGCCCACTTCCACCCGAAGCCGGAGTGGCTGCCCCTGCTCGACTGGCCGGACGTGGCACCCGGCATCCTCCAGCTCCGGCCCGCCGAGCCGACCGGCACCCGGATCGCGGACTGCCTGCGGGACGTCGTTCGGTACCAGTTCAGCGTGCTGCCGCAGGGTTCGCTGCTGAGCGTGAACAGCCTCGAGGCAGCGTTGCTGTGGTGCGACACCCAGAACCCGAAGGCGGTCCACGTCGACGACCGCCTGCTCCGGGCGACCGAGCTGATCGACCAGGACCTGCGCGCGACCCTGGACGTCCCGCGGCTGGCCCGCGCAGCCAACCTCTCGGTGTCCCGCTTCGCCCACCTGTTCCGGGAACAACTCGGCGTCAGCCCGCAACAGTTCATCGAACGCCGTCGCCTCGACGCGGCCGGCCGCCTGCTCGAGCTCACCACCCGGCCGATTGCCTCCGTCGCCGCCGAAGTCGGGTACCCGGACCCGCTGTACTTCTCCACCCGCTTCCGGCACCACACCGGCCTGAGTCCGACGGCGTACCGGCAGCGGGCGGAGAGTTGAGCCTCAGATCGACGGGCCGGCGGTGACCAGGCCGCCGTCGATGACGAGGTCCTGGGCGTTGATGTAGGAGGCTTCGGCGGAGGCCAGGAAGGCCACGGCGGCGGCTACGTCGTCGGCGGTGCGGAGACGGGCGGCGGGTACGGCGGCCAGGACGGCAGCGTGGGCTTCCGGAGTGACGTTGTCGTGGAACATCGGGGTTTCGATGTAGCCGGGGCTGACCGAGTTGACGCGGATCCGGCGGGGTGCGAGCTCGGCGGCGAGGGTGTGGGTGAGGTTGTGGACGGCTGCCTTCGTGGCGGCGTAGACCGACGCGCCGGGCAGACCGCGCTGGATGGTCCAGGAGGCGTTGATCACGATGGCGGCATCGTCCGAGAGCAGCGGGCTGAGCTTCTGCAGGGTGAAGAAGACACCCTTGAAGTTGATGGCCACGACTCGGTCGAACTCGGCCTCGGTGGTGTCCGCAGCAGGCTCGAAGGCGGCGACGCCGGCGTTGGCGAACAGTACGTCGAGGTGCCCGAAGCGGTCGCGGACAGTCGTGACGAGGGTGTCGAGGTCCGCGAGACTCGCGGTGTCACCGGGGACCGTGAGGACCCGGTCCGGGTTCCCAAGGGTGGAAGCTGCAGTGTCGAGGCGGGTCTTGTCCCGGCCGGTCACGACGACGTGGGCGCCTTCGGTGAGGAGGCGGTGGGCTGTGGCCAGGCCCATGCCGCTGGAGCCGCCGGTGACGAGGGCGACCTTGCCGGTGAATCGATGCGTCATGTCGTCCAGCGTGCCGGTGGTTGCGCGGGGCAACCAGAGTCCACTGAACCTGGGTCCGGCACCACCAGGCTAGGCGGGCCGCGGGACGTACAGCTCCAGGAGCCAGTCCGGGTGGTCGGTCACCGCCAGCGTGGTCAGGTCGAAGAACAGTTCACCCGCTTCCGGGTGGTTCACCGCCTTGACCGCCTGTCCAGGTACGCCGACCTCCTGGCGTGCCCACAGTGCCGCGAACTCCGGACTCGCCGTACTCAGCTCGTCCACCACGCGGTCGAACTCGGGATCGCCCGGAGCACGGGCCGCGTCCGCCCGGAACGCCGCGACCACGGCCGGCGCGACGGCGGCCCAGTGGACGTGCATCCCGCGGTAGCGCTCGTTGGTGAAGAACGAGATCAGGCAGTTGTGGTCGGTGTCGTCGTACCCGAAGACCGTCCGGGTGGCGTCGTTGATCGCCAGCAGATTCCAGTACCGGTCGCGCAGGATGGCCGGCCGCGGCGACCAGGCATCGACCAGGCGGCGCAGCTCGGGAGAGACCTCGCTGTCGGTCGCCTGCGTGAGCGGTGGGTTGAGACCGGCGAGCAGGTACAGGTGCGACCGCTCCGGCTCGGTCTGCAGCAGCGCCTTGCTGATCGCGTCGAGCACCTCGCCCGACACGTTGATGTCACGCCCCTGCTCGAGCCAGGTGTACCAGGACACCCCGACCCCGGCCAGCGCCGCGACCTCCTCGCGCCGCAACCCCGGCGTACGGCGCCTGCCGGCATCCGGAAGCCCCACGTCGGCGGGCGACACCGCCGCCCGCCGAGCGCGCAGGAACTCCCGCAACTGCTCCCTCGTGGCCACACGCCACGCTAACAAAACAGCTGTCCGCGGGACCTGGCAGCAGGACCCGCGGACAGCTCTCGATCAGAACGCGAACTGGTTCAGTACGGCGAACTTGTCCGCCGCGCCACCGTTGCCGGCTGCAACGATGCGGCGCGTGATGGTGTGGTCGCCACCCGCGGGCAGCTCGAGCTTGAACTTGCTCATCGTGAAGTTGCTCTGCGAGTAGCCGGTGAAGGCGCCGCTGTCGGTGGAGTACACCAGGCCGTAGGTCTGGTTGTCCGGACCGGTGCCCGCCTGGCCGATCCACCGCTTGGCGTCCGGCACCTGGCTGAACGGCCCGCCGCTGGTGATCACCGGGTAGCCCGAGACGGCCGACCGCGAGCCGGTTCCGTCGTGGTCCATCGCGTCACCGGCCCACACGGACAGCGCCGCGCCGGACTCGTTCGTGAACGTCGTCGCCGCAGTGACGAACTGCTCGTCCGGCGTCGCCGTGTACGTCGTGACGATCTTCAGACCCGGGTGCTCGGCCGACGTCCCGGTGACCCGGACGACCGCCTTCTCGCCGGTGTTCTCGACGATCTGCACGTCGTTCGACCGGGTCTGCAGCTGCTGCCACGAGTTGCCGCCGAGCGGTTCGGCGGTGCTCACGTAGGGCAGGTTGATCCAGTCGAGCTGGTCCGGCTGGCCGGTGATCGCCATGTCCAGCACCTTGCCGGTGGTCGACTGGGTGAGCTGCGGGTCGTTGAAGACCTTGGCGACCGAGAGCGCGAGCTTCCGGTTCTCGATCACCACGTCGTCCGGCCCGCCTTCGACCAGGCCGCTGGGCAGCCGCTTGCCGGTGCTCGCGTCGACCGCGACCGGCGAGATCTCGAGGTCGATCCCCGAGGCGCCGGTCTCGCCGACCGTGAGCTCGCGCGCGGCGGTGGCGTAGCCGAGCTGGGCGGACTGGACCGTGTAGGTCCCGGCGCCCTTCTCGACGGCGATCCGGTAGTTGCCGGCCGAGTCCGTCGACGTCGCGGCGATCGCCGTACCGTTCTGGACCAGGCTGACCGCGGTCGAGGCGAGCGGCTCGCCGGTGCCCTTCTTGGTCACCTTGCCGGACACCACCGGCCACGGCTTGGCCGCGACACCGCCGGGAGTGAAGGCGTACAGGTTGCCGTCGAGCGCACCGACCACGACCGTGTTGCCACTGACCGCGGGACCGGCCGACACCCAGGTGCCGAGGTCGTGCTGCCACAGCGGCTGACCGGTCCGGGCGTCGAGCGCGTAGAAGCTGCCACCGTTGGAGCCGACGAACAGCGTGTTCCCACTCAGGGCCGGCGACGTGAACGAACCGCCGCGGTACTGCTGGCCCGGCAGCAGGCGCTTCCAGATGACAGCACCGGTGGCTGCGTTGAGTGCGGCGACCTCACCGCTCGGGAAGCCCATGTAGACGACGTCACCCTTGATCGCGGCTGCGGCCGGGGTGGCGTTGCCGTTGACCAGCGACGGCCAGGAACTGCGGTAGCTCCACAGTGTCGCGCCGGTGCTGCCGTCGCGCGCGATGATGCCGTTGCCCGAGCCGATGAAGACCCGGCCGTCGGCCGCGGACGGGATGCCGTCCTGCCAGCCGCCGAGCGCAGCAGCGCCGGTCCACTCCTGCGCACCGGTCTGGAGGTTGTACGAGATGACCCGGTCGGCCGTCTCGTTGCCGACGTACACGTGACCGTCCGAGACGACCGGCGTACCGTCGCTCATCGTCGCGCCGCTCATCGGCGCTGCCCAGATCTGTGTGCCCGTCTTGGCGTCCAGCGCGACGAGCAGACCGCGGCTCGCCTCACCGTGGCGGGTCTGGTACGGGTACAGCACCTTGCCGTCGGCAACCGTCACGCCGTAGTACCCGTAGGTGCGCTGGTTGTTGCCCTCCGGCGCCGGACCCGGGTCATTGCGCCACTTCAGCTCACCCGTCTTGGCGTCGACCGCGAACAGCGTCCCGCGCAGCGTCGGCACGTAGACCAGCCCGTCGGCCACGGCGACACTGCCGTGCACCGACGACGGTACGTCGTAGCTCCACAGCTTCTTGCCCGTCGCCAGCGACACCGCGTGGACGGCGCTGTTGCCGTCACCGTTCTCGTCCCGGGTTCCGGCGTACACGACGCCGCCGACGATCATGGGGGAGCCGGTCAGGAAGGTGCCCTTGGTGCGGTACGACCAGGCGAGCCGCTGGCCGGCGGCGATGGCATCAGGCGAGACGCCGCTGTGGCCGGCGTCGCCGTGGTGCTGGGCCCAGTCGGCGCCCGCGACCGGCTTGATCGCCTTCTCGTTCGTCAGCGTGAAGGTCGACGTCCGCGTCCAGGTAGCGCCGGTCTTGTCGGCGGCCTCCACGGTGACGGTGTGCGTGCCGATCCGGGCGGTGCCGGGCAGGACGCCGTACCAGGTGAAGTCACCGGTGGAGTGCAGCGGCAGCCAGCTGCCGTTATCCAGGCGGTAGCGCACCGTCTTGGGGGCGTCGCTGGTGTCGTAGGCGTTCACCTGGATCCCGGGGAAGCTGTCCAGCGGGACCGACGTGCCGGGGGCCGGGCTGACGATGGTCAGGTCCTTCTCCGCGCCGTACAGCCGGAACGGGTTGTCGAAGGCCTTGTTGTCCATGTTCACGAACCGGAACCCGCGCGGCGAGTTGTCGATCGTGTACGAGCTCGACACCGTCTGCACGTGCTTGGCGGTGCCGGCGAAGTCGCTGCGCGGCTCCACGTCGTTGGAGTGCTCGTGGCCGACCAGCATCAGCTCGGCGCCGTACTGCTCGAGCAGCTTGCCGTACTCGTCGTACACCGACGGCGAGCCGAACGGGACGTTCATCGGCTGGTGGGCGAGCACGACCAGGTGCTTACCCGTCTTCACGTTCTGGGCCAGGTCGGCCTTCGCCCACTCCAGCTGCTCGGCGAACGGCGCGGCGCCGTTGTTCTCCAGCACCAGGAAGTGCCGGTCGCTGTAGTCGAAGGAGTACCACTCCGGGCCGACGTGCTTGCGGTAGTTGTTGATCCGGTCCTTGTACGTCGACCCCGCCGAGTACTCGTGGTTGCCGACGGCCGGCCAGACCGGCACCTCCGAGTGCGCCGTGCCGGCCTTGTAGAACTCGAACTCGGCGTCGGTCGCGTTGTTCGTCAGGTCACCGCTGACCTGGATGAACGCGAGGTGCTGCCGGGTGCTGTTGATCTCGGTGATCTGCTCGGCGAGCTGGGCGTTCACGTGCGGGTCGGCGACGTTGCCGAAGGTGAACCCGCCGTCCTCGGACTTCTTGTCCTTGCGGAGAGCGAAGTTGACCTCCCGGGTGTCGCCGGTGGCGAGCTGACCGAGGTCGCGGTAGAACTTCGCGGTCATGTTGGCGTCGGTACCCACCGAGTACCCCGCCGGCTGGGTGACGAAGACCAGGTCGACGGTGCGGCGCTCGACGTCGGTGTTCAGCGTGTAGCGCCCCTGGGCGTCGGTGACGACGATCTGCTGTCCGTCGGACACGCTGACACCGGGCAGCACCGGCTCACCCTGGTCGATCCGGTCGTCGTTGTTCCGGTCCTCGAAGACCGTGCCGGAGATGGTGGCGCTCGGGCCGTCGACGGCGTCGGCGATGACCCCACTGAGCGGGAAGCCGATCACGAGCGCAGTCAGGCCCGCGGTGACGCCGTACAGGACTCTGTGCGCCGTCGTCGTACGTTTTTCGCGAGACGAGCGGGTCAGGCGAATCATGCGAAGAGGAACCTTTCTACGAACCAGTAAAGGCCGAAGGCGGCGACGACCCCGGTCGCCGTGCGGACGGCCGGAACCGCGATGCGGGTCCGGCGGACGAGCTGGATCAGCGGGAACACGGCGACCAGCAGCATCGCCTGGCCCACCTCGATGCCGACGTTGAAGCTCAGCAGCGAGAGGAGCAGTTCCGGACTGATCGCATCGGTGATCCGCAGCGACCCGGCGAAGCCGAGGCCGTGCAGAAGACCGAATCCGAAGACCACCGGCAGCCGGTGCCGGGTGGAGCCGAGCAGGTTCTCGACCGCGACGAAGGCGATCGACAGCGCGATCAGCGGCTCGACGATCACCGCCGGCACCGAGATCCCGCCCAGCAGGGTGGAGACGAGCGTGACGCTGTGCGCCACGGTGAACATCGACACGACCTGGACCAGGCTGCGGAACGTGGTCGCACCGAGGATGAGCGCGACCACGAACAGCACGTGGTCCAGCCCGAGCAGGATGTGCTCGACGCCCATCTTGGTGAACTGCAGGCTGGACGATGCGAGCGTGTTGTCGCCGACGGTGAAGTCGTGCTTGGACCGGTCGAACACGGTCCGCCCGGACTGGTCGCCGAACGCGTACTCGACCACGTTGGTGTGGTCGTCGGCGACCGCCTCGGCCTCGGCGAAGACGTCGTACCGGAGCTTGAACTGGCCGGAGTCGCCGGGGCAGGAGTAGACCAGGCCGAGGTCGGCGTACGGCTTCTCCGCGCGCTGCCCGACCGAGGTGGTCTTCAGCGCGGGTTCGCACGCTGCGCCGTCGAGCGAGACGACGACGCGATCGTGCAGGTACTCCTCGAGCGCGGGCTTGGCCGTGTCGAGCGCCTGTGCCCGCTGGCCGTCGTCAGTCGCCGGCGCGCCGAGGTCGACGGCGCGGGCGAGTACGGCGTACTCCAGGCTGAGCTGGTACGTCACCTGACTGCCGGTCTGGCGGACCGTGGAGTAGCCGGTCGACGCGATCACGTGGGCGGAGGCGGTGCTCGCTCCGATGGTGAACAGCAGGAGGACGAGTCCGGTCAGGGTCAGCAGGCGCCGCATGAGAATCCATCCCACGCGCCTTCGGCAGCCATTGGGTGACTTGTCTGGAAACGATTTCCCTCCGCCGTACGGCGAAAAATCACAGCTGCGACCGGGTCGCACGCCGGCTAGCTTTGGTCCGTGCAGAGCTATGGGGTGGACGTGCTGGAGATCGCCGACGAACTGACCGAGGCGTACGTCGAGGTGTTCACGGCGCCGCCGTGGACGTTCCGGGTGCCGGACGAGACCCGGGTCGCCTTCCGGTCCCGGCTGGAAGGTGACGCGCGGCGGGACGGGTTCCGGGCGCTGGTGGAGCGGTCACCGGGCGGCTCGATCGCGGGTTTCGTCACCGGCTGGACGACGCCGTCGCCCTTCCGGACGGACCGGGCCTACGGGAAGGTGCTCGAGCGGCTCGGCGCGGAGCAGGTCGAGGAGTTGCTGGTCGGGGCCTTCGAGATCGACGAGTTGGGTGTGCTGAAGAGCGCCCGGGGGACCGGCCTCGGTCGGCGGTTGCTGGAGGCGGCTGTCGCCGAGCATCCGCGCGCCTGGCTCCTGACCTGGGACCAGGCCGACGACACGATCGCCTTCTACCGCCGCGTCGGCTGGGTGGAGCCGCCGGTTCGCGGACCGGAGACCGACATCGTGGTGTTCGTGGCGCCTGGTTAGAGGTTGAAGAGGGCGGTGGCGTTCTGGTGCATGACGGCATCGCGCTCGGTGGGGGTGAGGTTGGCGGCTTCGAAGGCGCCGATGGCCACCGAGGGGTCGATCAGGGTGGCGTCGGTGCCGAACATCAGGCGGGACGGGCCGAGTTGGTCGAGGATCCAGCGGATGCGGTTCGCCTCCGGGGCCGACCAGCAGGGCTCGAACCAGATCCGGTCGCTGCGGCTCGCGGCCTCCGGGACCAGCGGCCAGCCGTTCGCGCCCATGTGACCGGCGATCACCCGGGCGTCCGGCACCCGGTCGGCGACGTCGGCGAGGTCGAGCACGTTGTCGCCCCAGGTGTGCACCAAGGTGGGTAGGCCGTACTCGGTGGTGAGCTCGATCGCGGCCTGCATCCCGGGGGAGTCGATCGGGGTCCGGCTGTACTCGGTGTGGATCTTCGCGCCGACCCAGCGGGTCCGGCCGTCACCGGCCAGGAGCTCGTCGAGGTCTGCGCGCGCCTCGTCCAGCCGGCGCGGGTCGACCACGAGCATCCCGCGCAACCGGGGGTCCTCGGGCAGTTGCGCGGCCAGCGACCGGTTGCCGACCGGGGCGTCGTACACGATCGCCTCGATCGCCGACACCAGTTGGATGTCGATGCCGAACCGATCCATCAGCTCGCTGTTGACGGCCACACTGCCAACGTCCATGGAGAAGAACCACGGCCCCCAGTGGGCGTGCACGTCGATGATCATGCCTGCTCCAGGAGTCTGCTGAGGTTGTGGCTGCCGGCTTGGGCGATCTCCGCTGGGGTGAGCTTGGAGGTGAGGAGGCGGCGGACGACGGACTGGGTTTCATGGAAGGGTGTCCGGCAGCCGAGGATCAGGCGGTCGACGCCTACCTCGGCGGCGACGATCTCCAGCGAGTCCGGGCCGGTCAGCATCCGGGTGGAGGTGTGGAAGCCCTCCTCGCCGCGCGCCAGCACGACGAAGTCGCCGAGGTAGTAGAAGTGCGTGTCGAGGAACACCACCCGCGCCCCCAGCCCCCGCAGCGCCGGACCGACCTTCCGTACGTCGCCCTCGGTGAAGATCGTCACGCCCGCGTCCACCAGCAACCGCACGACATGCTCGAAGGCCGCGAACGTCGGCTCGACCCCTTGCGATGTCGGCGCCAGCCGGAACGCCCGGGGCGGCTCCACGGCGCCCAGCAACCGCTCCAGCTCCCGCTCGGCCCCGAGCGGATCCCGCAGGTCCAGCACCGGGCACGCCGTCCATCCGTTGCCCTCGGCAACTTCAATGGCCTCGTCGTTCCCACTCGGCATGTCGAAGTACGTCGCCCGCAGCGACGACACCACGCCACCGGAGATCCCGGTCGACTTCATCACGTCACGCACCGACTCGGCCCGGCTCCACCGGCCCGTCGTCACGTCATGCCCGACCAGTACGTCGCAGTCCAGCAGCACGGGTACGTCGTTCATCCGGCCACCTTAGCCAGCGCGGCATGGACCTTCCGGATCGCGGTCACGATGTCGTCCACATCTCCTGAGGTGTAGTTCTCGTTCCAGGGCAGGACGAGCAGGCGATGGTTGATGAGCTCCTCCGCGTTCGGGCAGAGGCCGACCGGGTACTCGACGTCCTGCAGCGGGAAGTGCGAGTCGCCGTACGTGATCCGGTCCCGCAGCGCCGGGGCGCCGTACAGCGGGCTGGTCAGGTAGCCGCCGTTCGCCGGGATGCCCTCGGCGGTCAGCGCGGTCGCCCACTCGTGCAGGTCGCCCGCGATCTCGGGGTCGAGGATCAACGGGTACTGCCAGTACACGTGGTCGCCGGTGTCCGGCGGAGCCGTGATGCCGGCGAGGTCGCCGATCCCGGCTGTGGCCTGCGCAGCCGCCGTACGACGATCTGCCACAACGCCGGCCAGTCGCGACAACTGCGCCCGGGTGACGGCTCCGACCAGCTCGGTCATCCGGTAGTTGAGGGCGAGGAAGAGGTAGTTGCGTTCGTTGGTCGCCCGCGGCCAGCCCTTGTCGGCGAACAACCGCATCCGCCTGGCGAGCGCCGCGTCGTCGGTGACGACCAGCCCGCCGTCGCCGGCGCTGATGTGCTTGGTCTGCTGCAGGCTGAAGCAGCCGATGTGCCCTATCCGGCCGGTCAGCGTGTCGCCAACCGGGGCGAGGTAGGCCTGTGCGCAGTCCTCGATCAGTGTGATCCCGTGCTGGTCGCAGAGCTCACGCAGCTCGACGATCGGCGCCGGCTTGCCGAACAGGTGCACCGCCATCACGGCCTTGGTCCGCGGCGTGATCGCGGCGGCGACCGCGGCCGGGGCGACGTTGCCGGTCATCGGGTCGACGTCGGCGAACACCGGCACCGCGTTCTGCATCAGGATCGGGAACACGGTGCCCATGTCGCTGATCGGCGTGGTGATGATCTCGTCGCCCGGCTCCGGGTCGACCGCGGCGACCGCGAGGTGCAGCGCCGCCGTCCCGGAGCTGCAGGCGACCGCGTGCCCGGCCCCCAGCAGCGCGGCGAACTCCTGCTCCAGCGCGGGAACCTCGGTGCCCCAGGTGGCCGACAGCATGCCGGTGCGAAGCACTCGCTCGGCTGCCTTGATCTCCTCGTCGCCGAAGCGCCGGCCGGAGGCGTCCATCACCGTCGGCAGCGGTCCGGAGCGCACCGGGGCGCCGCCGTCGCGGGCGAGTTCGGGCTGGTCCATCGCAAAGGTCCCCACGTGGTCTGAGTTGCTCACGGCAACGGTAGCTGGACGAGATCGCGGTCGGCGAGGCCCCACACGCTGTGCGGCGCCCCGCCGCGGACCGGCGACAGCTGGGGCACCGTGTACCACCCGTCGCCGAGCTTGTTCACCAGGAGTTTCGCCTCGGCGAGCCCCGGACCGAGCTGGTACAGGTTCCCGCCGAAGTTCGTCTCACAATAGACGCCGGTCCGGTCGGTGTAGATCTCTCCGTAGCCGGACAGCTTGTTCGCGCCGCGGACGACGGCCTTGGTCCGCAGGTTGTACGTGAACCAACCACCGCTGGTCCGCTTCAGCACGCCGTACAGGATGCCGTCCTTGACCGCGACGCTCTGGATCGAGCGCTCACCGGCCAGCGGGTCGACCGTCCACAGCAGCTCGCGCCGGCCCAGGTCGAACGCCCCGATAGCGGCCGCCGACCGGGTCGGGGTGATGCCGCCACCGCCGACGACGTCACCGCCGAGGTAGGCGATCCCGTCCACGATCGAGACCGACATGACGCTCTGGTCGGGCAGGACGCCGTAGTACACGTCGAGCGCGCCGGTCCGGGTGTCCACGAGCGTCAGCGCGCCGGTGAGCTTCCCGGTCCCCGGCGCCGAAGCGATCGCGAGCAGCTTCGTCTTCTCGTCGTACGCCGCCTGCCACGGCCGGATCTGCTGATTGCCGATGAGCCCCAGCGAGTGCACCTCCTTGGTCCGCGGGTTGATGTGGACCACCTCGGTGCTCGGGTAGATCGCCGAGTACAGCTCGCCCTTCACCCAGGTGAGTGTCTTGGCCTCGCCGGGAACTCGGATCCGGCGGGTGACGCCGGTGCCGATCGCGTGTTCGGTGACCACCCAGTGGCCGCCGACGTACAGATGCGGGTCGCCGAGCTCGAGCGACTGTGGCTTGTCCGGGGCTGGTGTGAAACCGGCGTCGACCAGATCCAGCAGCTCGAACTCACCCGAGGCCAGATCGAGCCACCAGAGCACTCCGGACCCGGTCGAGCCGAGCAGCGTCGTCGCGTCGACCAGGACAAGTCGGCGATGCTCGTCGGCCGGTGCGGGCGTCGCGACCGCGGTCAGCGCCGTGTCGGTGGGGCCGCACGACCACACTGTCCCGGATCGACGAGTCGTCACGTACGCCGTGCCGTCCGGCGCGACCGCGATCGCGTCGACCCCGGTCTCACCGCTCGGCAGCGGGACGATCCGTGCGTCGCTGCCGTCCGCCGCCAGGCTCACGAGTGCCCCGGAAGCGCCCGCGTAGATCCGGTCCGCGGTCGCGGCGAACGGGCCGAAGTTCTGACCACGCAAGGCGGCCGGCGTGAGGTCGCGGAAGGTCCCGGCCGCCCGGTCATAGCCGACGAGCTGGGACGGCGTGTAGATCCCGGCGAAGACGAAGTTGCCCGCCGCGCCGACGTAGCGCCCGTACTGCGCGCCTGCCACCGGTGCACCGAGTCGGGTCAAGGCGTTCGTCGCGGGATCGATCTGCCACACCGTGGCGTTGGGATAGCTGACCGCGAACACCTGACCGTCCGGCCCGGTCGTCATGTCCCAGACGAACCCACCGGCCCCGGCCAGGCTGCCGACTCGCGTCAACGCTGCGGTCGCCGGGTCGAAGCAGTAGACGTCGGCGACCGGATACAGCCCGACGTACACCTTGCCCGCAGCAACGGTGATGCCCCAGCCGCCTTCACCGATCGGGAGGTCGATGGTCCGGGTGACCTGCCGGGTGGTCAGCGAGATCTCGACCAGCTTGGGCGGCACGATGCCCCGGGTGATCACGTACGCGTGCCCGTCGTGGACGGCCATCGCCACCACCGCGGCCGTCAGGCACGCCGGCCCGAAGGTCGGCAGCGTGGAACCGTCGATCGGATCAGCCTGGGCAGCGGCTCGGGCGCCAGGTATCGGCAGCGTGGTCGCGGCGCCGGTCAGGAGGGCGCCGGTCAGGACAGTGCGGCGAGAGATCATCGGAGGGCCTCAGTTCGCGCGGGGGAGATTGCCGATCCGGACCAGGTCGCGGCCCTTGATCGTGTAGAGGGCGTCGCCGGTGTGCGACGTCGTGATCAGCGGGAAGCCGTAGATCTCGGTGCCCAGCCCGTCGACCACCGTGGTGACGGCCGGCGGACCGGAGCGTTGCGGGACGACCTGGAAGACCCGCTTGCTGTCCGTCCCGAACAGGCCGGCCCGGGCGATCGTCAGCCGGCTCTGCCCGGTGCCGATCGTGGCGGTCGAGAGCACCTTGCCGGTCCGCGGATCCAGTACGGCGAGCCGCCCGTCGTCCGTGGTCGCGTACAACCGGCCGTGATAGACCATCACATCGCTGTACGCCTGCGCATCCGGAAGTGGCGTGACCTCCCAAAGCGTGCGGTTGCGGCGCAGGTCGAACGCGACGACCGTTGCCTCGGGCAAGATCGGTTCGGTGCCGAGGCTGTTCCGGGTCGCGCCGCCGAGGTAGGCGATGCCGTCGGCCGTGGCGACCGAGCGGACGGACTGCTGCGGCACGACGCCGCGGTGCACCTCGAGCTTGCCGGTGTCCAGGTGTCGCTCGGTGAGCGTGCCGTCGTACTTGCCGTAGTCGGGCTCGGTGGAGATCAGCCATGTCTTCGAGCGGGCGTCGTACGCGTCGTCGGTCGGGCGGGTCTGCTCGTTGCCGATCCGGTCGAGCTCCTTCAGACCGGACCCGTCCGGCTTCATCGACCACAGCCGGGCGAGGGTGTAGACGCCGAGATACACCTCGCCTCCGACCGGCGTGAGCGTCTTGGCCTCGCCCGGCAGGAAGGTGCGCGTGCTCGCCCCGGTCGCGAGGTCGTGGACCTGGATCCCGGCCTTCCCGCTGACCAGCACAGAGGTCGCGGTGGCGGCGATCCCCATCGCCTGCTCCGGCGCCGGTGGCAGGCCGGCCGTGCCGAGGTCGGTCCCGGTGAACGTGCCCGTGGCCGCGTCGAACTCGACCACCTGGGAGGTCAGCTCGGCCCGGACGGTCGAGCCGTCGACGAAGATCCGGTTGAAGTAGGCCCCGTCGTACGGCGACCCCAGCCGTGTCAGCGTGGAACCGTCGTACCGGTAGAGGGTGCCGGACGGGCGGGTGCCGAGGTAGACGTCACCGGTGGGCGCGTCGATCGTGATGGCAGTGACGTACTGATCGCCGCCCGGGGTTTGCACCTCGACCGGGTTGCTCAGGTCGGTGGTGTCGAACACGAGCATCGTCCCGGTGGGGGAGAGGCCGGCCGCGAGCTTCGTCCCGGACAGGCTGAGGGTGGCGACGAAGGTGCGGTCGGCGTACTGCGTGGGGAGCACGTTGCGGCGCTCGCTGGTGGCCCGGTCGATGGCGATCAGGTACGCCTTGGTGCCGACGCCGGCGTAGATGGTGGTCGCGTCGGCGGCGATGCTCCGGACGTACTGCTGGCCGGCGACGGCGGCGCCGTACGTCTTGGTGGCTCCGGTGGCCGGGTCGTACTCGTGGACGCCGCCGTCCGGGTAGGTGCCGACGACGATCTTGCCGTCCGGGGTGGCGGCGATCGACCAGATGAACGATCCGAACCGGGCGACCTTGGTGGCCGCGCCCGACACCGTGTCGATCCGGTACAGATCGCCTGGGGTGTAGAGACCGACATACAGGTCTGTGCCGATATGCGTCATCGCCCAGGCGCCGGCGCCGGTCGGCAGCGAGAGCTTGCGGTCGACCGTGCGGGTCACCGGGTCGAACGCGCCGACCTGGATGGGGGAGACGCCGGACGTCACCGTCCAGATCCGGTCGCCGACCTGCTCGGCGACGCTGGTCGAGGTGACGGCCGACGCCGGGCCGAGATTGTCGACGGTCACCGCGCTCGGGCCGGCCGCGGCCGGACCGACCGAATTGCTCACGAGCGCTGCGCATATGACGAGCACGGCGAGCAGCTTCCGCGCAAATCGCTTGTCCACAAGGCCTCCCGGGACACCCCGACCGGTTTTACGGTCATGGCTGAAATTACCCGGCAGCGTACGCGCGGCCGAATCGGGACGTCAACAGGCCACGAACCGACCTGTGGAAAAGCCGCGGGCGACTCAGAGGTGCACGCGGTAGACGACCAGCGGCCGGCCGCTGCCGGTGCCGATCTGGGTGCCGGTGGCGTCGGCCAGGCCGGCCCGCTCCAGCCGGTTCAGGACGCGGCGCGCGGTCCGTGGCTGGATGCCGAGGTGATCGGCGACGGTGCGCGTCGTCAGCCCCTCCGGGGTGGCGTGCACGAGCTCCTGCAGCCGCTCGAGCGTTGCCTTCGACAACCCGGCGCGCTGCGCGAGCAGCTGCAATTTCGTGCGCTGCTGTGCGCGTGGCGCGGCGCCGCCGACCAGGACCAGGTCGATGTCGTTGCGCAGCGAGACCACCGCCGCCGTCCGCCCGGCCGTCTTCGCGCGGCCGAGTGCCCGCCGGGCCAGCGCCTCGGTCTCGGTCCCGGAGCCGCCGATGCCGAACCCGATCCGGACTGGACCGAACTCCTCCTTGAGCCTGGTCAGCATGCCGAGCTCGGTGAACGACGCGGTCGCCTGCTCGAGCGGTCCGCGGGTGGCCACGACCAGATAGCGCTTGTCGTCGTACCTGATCACGCTGCCGCCGAGCGAGCCGGCCTCGCGCCGCAGCGCCTGCTCACCTTCCGGGGCGATCTCGACCAGGCCGAGGGCGATCCGCGCATCGTCACTGCGCAAAGCGTCATGAACGAGCAGCAGGCTGTTCACCGCGGCCCGCACCGAGTGCACCGACGGGGCCAGCCGGACCGTGACCTGCTCGGTCCGGAGTTTCTCGTACGCCGACCGCAGACAGGTGATCGCGATCGTCGCACCGGCGTCCCGGTGGAACGCGATCACCTCGTCCGCGCTCAGCCCGCGCCGGTACGGCAGCACCTTGACCCCGGCGGTCGGCAGGCCGACCTCGTCCAGCGTCTCGTGGACCTGCGCCTCGGCCAGCACGTCGATGCTCATCGAGGTGACGTCACGGCCTTCGCGCAGCAACTGGACCAGCGCCCGCATCAGCGTCGCGCCGGTGTACTCGACGTGCGCGGCCGGCCGGTCGAGCAGCTCGTGCGCCGCAGCGATCTGGTAGGGCACGACGCCGGTGAACAGCCAGGCGTCGACACTCGCCGGCGCCTCGGCCATCACCCGCGGAGTGTCGGTCTCGCGCCGGTAGCGCAGCGGGACGACCTCGACACCGCGGAGCGCCGCGACGATCCGGCTGGTGGAGGTGACCAGGTCCGACGGCCCGACGACACCGATCGTCGTCACCATGCCGGGATCCCCTCCTTCATCGGGCCAGTCTCACCACAAGACCAGGCTGCTGCAAGAACCCTCGCCGTAGAAGACTGGCGGCCATGGCCCGACGCGTAGCACTCGTGGAACTCGACACCTCGCACCCTGCTGCCTTCGTGCCGTTGCTGCGAGAGCTCGGTCTGGAGATCAGCGCCGTACTCGACTCCGGGGCCGTGCGGCCGCCGTCGTACGCCGACGAGTTCGCTGACCGGCACGGGATCCCAGCAGTGGCGACGACGCTGGACGGACTACCCGCGGACGTCACCATGCTGCTGGGTTGCGACTGGGACCAGCGCTACCAGCAGGCCTGCACGCTGCTTGACGCTGGTACGGCGGTGGTGCTGGACAAACCGCTCGCCGGCCGAGTCGGCGACCTACGCGACCTGGCTGCTCGAGCGGCCGCCGGTCAGCCGGTCAGTGGTGGGTCGTCGTTCCGCAGTCTGCCCGAGGCGCTCGCCTGGCGGGAGCGTGGTGAGACCGCCTCGCTGGTGCTTGTTGGTTGCGCGGGGCATCCGTTCTACTACGGCGTGCATGCGGTGTCCTTTGCAGAAGCGCTGCTCGGTCCGGGGTTCATGGCGGCCCGCGCCCTGGACGAGTCGAGTCGGCGTGGGTTGCTCCGGCATGCGAGCGGAGCCGAGGTGCTGGTCGACGTCCAGGACGGCTACCCGTACTTCGCCACCGTGGCCACGGCGTCGTCGGTGGAGCACCTCCGGCCGGACCCGGTCGGCGTCTATCGGCCGTTCCTGGCCGCTCACCTCCAGCAGGACAGGGCGCCGTACCTCAGTGTCGAGCCTGAGCTGATGCTGCTGGCGTTGGCCCGCTCTGCGGCGACCGGTGGCGACTGGGTGGAGCCGGCGGACCTGCCCGACGACTACTCGCCTTGGGACGCTGCTGCCTACACCGCTGCGTACACGCCACCGGCATAAACCGCGGTCACGGTGGGTACCGGACCACCCTGCTAGCTAAGGGAGGACCGATGAACGAGTTCACGCACACTCTGGTCCGACTCCAGGACGCCGGACTGACACTGTCCGACCCGGCCGACGACCTGCGCGGCCGCAAGGTCGTGGACCGCAACGACGACGAGGTCGGCAAGGTCGACGGCCTGCTGATCGACGAGGACGAGCGCCGGGTGCGCTTCCTGGAGGTCGGCGAGGGCGGCTTCCTCGGACTCGGCGAGAAGAAGCGCCTCATCCCGGTCGACGCGATCACCCGCGTCGACGACGACAGCGTGCACATCTCCACCGACCGCGACCGCGTCGTCGGCGGACCCGTGTACGACCCGGACGTCGTCCCCGAACGCCACTACCTCGAGGACGTCTACGGCTACTATGACGTGCCGCCGTACTGGGGGCCGGGCTACTTCTATCCAGGCTGGCCGCGTTAGTCGTACGTTTCTCGTGTGACATCAGGGGGAGCTGAGCCGCGCTTCGGGATCCTCGGTGATCTCGTGGTGACGGTGGATCACCGGCGGCTCGAGGTGGGCGGGCCGAAGCAGCGTGGGCTGCTGGCGATGCTGCTGATCCACCTGAATCAGCCGGTGTCGGCCGGGCGGCTGGCCGAGGCGCTCTGGGGGAGTGCGCCGCCGGCCGGCGCCGAGGTCACCCTGCGCACGCACGTCTCGCACGTACGTCGCCGTCTGGCTTCGGCCGGCGCGGACGGCGTACTGGTCACCCGGCCGTCCGGGTACAGCCTGGTGGTCGATCCGGAGCAGGTCGACGCCTATCACTTCGAGCAGCTGGCCGGACTGGGGCAGGAGGCGTTCGGGCTGGGTGACCCGGAGCGGGCCGCCGAGTTGTTGCGCGAGGCACTCGACTGGTGGCGTGGACCGGTTCTCCAGGACCTCGGTCATCCGCTGTTCGCGGAGGCCGAGACCGCCCGGCTGGAAGGCCTGCGCCTGGACGCGCTGGAGGCCCGGATGAGCGCGGACCTCGCCCTCGGCCGGTACGACGTCATCCCCGAACTCGAGCGGTTGGTGGTGGAGCACCCGTTTCGGGAGCGCTTCCACGGTCAGTTGATGCTCGCGCTCTACCGGGCCGGGCGGCAGGCCGACGCGCTGGCGGCGTACGCCTCGGCACGCGAGCGCCTGGCCGACGAGCTCGGCCTCGATCCCGGTCCGGCGCTCGCGGCGCTCGAAACGTCCATTCTGCAAGGGGATCCGGCTCTGCTCCTGGAGCAACCGGTAAGCCAGGTGAGGGCGCCGCCGGATGCGCTGTTCAGCAGTGTGCGCAGGGGCCGGATGATCGGGCGGTCGGGAGAGCTGGAACGCCTGCGCGGGCTCTGGGCTGAGGCGGCGGACGGCGCTGGGCGAGTCGCTCTGATCTCGGGGGAGGCGGGTGTCGGCAAGACGCGGCTGGTCGCGGAGTTCGCCGACGGTGTCGCCGCGCAGGTGCTGGTCGGGCGCTGCGACCAGACCGAGCTCCCGTACCAGCCGATCACCTCGGCCTTCGACGACGCAGGCGAGATCGGGTCACCCGAAGCGATGCGGACTCGGGTCACGAGTGCGCTGGCGCGGCTGGCCCCCGCCGTACTCGTCGTGGAGGACGCAGAGCGCATCGACCATGCCAGCGCGGCGTTGCTGCGGCACGTCCTGCGCGGGCTGCCTGAGCGGGTGCTCGCGATCATCTGCTTCCGCGACCCACCGGGGACGCGGCACCCCGCTTTGCTCGAGCTGGTCGGTGACCTCTCCGGTGCGGACCGACTGTCACTGCAGCCCTTGAGTGAGAGCGATCTGGGTGTGCTGGCTGGTGACAAGCCGGCCGGGTTCGTACACGAGTTGTGGCGCAGCACGGGCGGCAACCCGTTCTACGCGACCGAGGTGCTGCGCGACGGGCAGTCCGTGGTCCCGTCCGGCGTACGTGACGTCCTGCGGCATCGCCTGCAAGCGTTGCCGGCCGAGGCTCAGCAGGTGGTGCGGTGCGCGGCGGTCCTCGGCCGGGAGGTCGAGTACGGCGTGCTCGCGCAGCTGGTCGACCTGGCCGAGGATCCGTTGATCGATGCGTTGGAAGAGGCGGTCAGCGGCGGGTTCCTGGTCGAGGCGGGCAGCTCGTGGAAGGCGACGTACAGCTTCCCGCACGACCTGATGCGAGAGGCCGTGTACGGCGACCTGCCGCAGACCCGGCGTCAGCGGCTGCACGTCCGCGCGGCCGAGGCGTTGCTAGGAGCAACTGTCGGCGCGGCGGCCGTACACCTCCGGGCCGCAGGTCCGGCGGCCGACCCCGAGCGGGCCGCGGACCTGAGCTTGCGGGCAGCGGACGAGGCGGCCGCGCTCTACGCCTGGCACGAGGCCGTCGATCATGCCGAGGCGGCGATCGAGGTCCTCGACCAAGCCGGAGCGGCACCGACCCGGCGCGCCGAAGCCGCTGTGCAGACAGCGGTCCTGCGGCTCAAGTCGAGCATCGGCGACCGGCGGGCGGTCGAGCTCCTGGAGTCCGCGCTGGACCTCTACCGCGGCGACGACGATGCCGTGGCGACCGTCCACAGCCGGCTTGGCGGGGCGTTGTGCACGAACCACTCGGTGATGGACATCCCGCGCGCTATCGAGCACCTCGCAGCCGCGGAGCGACTGACCGGCGACCGGTTCCACCTGCACCGCGGGATGGCTCAGGCCGCGATGTACGGCGTACGCACCGAGGTGCTCGGTGATGCCGTGGGCCGGGCGGAAGCGTTGGCGAGTGAGCTGGGTCGCCGCGACCTCGCCGTCGTGGCGTCCTGGGGCCGGGCCTGGTACGAGTTCAACCGCGGCCGGTTGCGCACCATGATGCAGACCCGCGAGACGATGTGGGAGACCGCGCATGAGCTGGCCGACCCGTACCTCGGCTGGACCTCGGTGAGCGGCGCCGCGCTGTCCTCGACGGAGTACCTGCTGGACCCGGTCGCGGGCCGGGCCTGGTGCCGGCGAGGCCTTGCGCAGGCGCGGTTCGAGACCTTCGGGTACCCGCACGGAACGATCGTCGATCAGCTCGCGCTGGCACTGGCCGCGATGGGCGACCTGGAGAATGCGCGCCGCGTGGCCGAACCACTACCCGCCGACGCCGTGAGCCGGCGCGTCCTCACATTTCTGGGCGGCGACTGGGTGCGGGCCGAGCACGATTGGGCTGCGGCTTTCCACCGGGACGAGGAGGCGGGCGACTTCCACGATGCGGCCTTGAACGCGCGCTGGCTGGCCGGGGTTCGCAGGTTGCTCGGCGACCAGGACGGCGCGGTCGTTGCCTTGCGACGTGCGGTGGCGATCGGGGTCGAAGGTCCCCAGCTGCCGACCGAGCTGGCGGCGCGGGCCGAGCTTGCCCCGCTGCTGGTGGAGATCGGCACCGCCGACGAGGCGGCGGCTCAGCTGGCGCGTTGTGACGAGATCATCGCGCAGGGCGAGGACTGGCGTGGGCTCGCCGGGGTGGTCGAGATGGCGCGCGGGGCGGTGACCAGGGCGGACGAGGCGTACCAACGGGCGGTCGAGATCTTCACGACGTACCGGCTGCCCTGGCGGCGGGCGGCCGCGTTGAAGGCCTGGGGCCGCTGACTCAACAAGACTTCAACATCGCCTCGTCATCGTTGCCGGCATGAACCAATCTCCAGCGGCGGACAGTGCGAGGCTGTTCGGTTCGCTCTTCGCGGCGCAGTCCAGCCTCTTGGTGCTGACGCCGATTCTGTCCGAGGTCGCGGCCGACCTCGGGGTCTCAACCGCGACCGCGGGCCAGCTCCGGTCGCTGTCCGGCGTCGCCGCGGCACTCGTGGCGATCGGCCTGGTGATCAGCCGGCGTCGTTGGGAGCTGCGCGGACTGCTCGAGGTCGGACTAGGTCTGCTGACCATCGCAGGCTCGGTCAGTGTGCTCGCACCGTCCTTTGCCTGGCTCGCCACCGCGCAGGTCGTCCTCGGTGGCGGCGTGTCCCTGGTCCTGGCCGGCGGACTCGCCGCAGCCGGGAGCTGGGCGCCGCCCGGGCAGCGATCCACGCTGTTGTCCTGGGCGATGGTCGGCGCACCGAGCGCCTGGATCGTGGGAATGCCGGTGATCGGTTTCCTCGGCGAGCACAGCTGGCGACTCGCCTGGGTGGTGCCGCTCGTCGCGAGCGCCGTCACGCTCTCCGCAGTCTCCCGGCGTCAGAGGGGTACGCCGGAACCTGCGCCGACGCCTGTGCGGTCGCTCTTCCGCGGTGCAGGCGCCACCCGGTGGGCAGTCGGTGAGTTGCTGGCGTACGGCGGTTGGTCCGGCGTGCTCGTCTACGTCGGCACCCTGCTGACGGACGCCCACGGCGCCTCGACCTCGTCGACCGGTATCGCGCTGGGCGGCGGAGCGATCGCCTACGTCGTCGCCACGTTCCTGGCCCGGCGATGGGTGGACCGCGCGGCCCGGCCCATGGTGCTTGCCGCCGGCTCTGCGCTAGTCGTAGCCGCCCTGGCCTTGGGCGCGGTCCGGCCGTCATTCGGCGTCTCCGTGGTGATGTGGGCGGTCACCGCGTTCATCGCCGGAGTCCGGATGATGGCGGGCAGCACGGCCGGGCTCGATCTGGCCGGTGTCGGTCCATTGCAGGCGATGAGTGTCCGGGCCGCGTCCATGCAGGCGGGCTACTTGGCCGGCGCCGTACTGGGTGGGGTTGGGCTCGCGCTGGGTGGCTGGACGGTTGTCGGGGTCGCGCTCGCCGTACCGCTGCTTCTTGCCGTGGTTGTGACCGCAACCGATGATCGGAATGCCGCCCGACCGAAGGTGGGTGCGCGATGACCGAGCGGTACGACGCTGTCGTGGTGGGCGCGCGGTGCGCGGGTTCGACGCTCGCGACGCTGCTCGCCCGGGCCGGTTGGCGGGTCCTGTTGCTGGACCGCGACCAGTTCCCGAGCGACACCGTGTCCACGCATGTGATGTTCCCGGACACGCTGCAGCGGCTGGACGAGTTGGGGGTGCTGGCTGAGCTTCGGGCCGCGCACGAGTTGCGGATGGTGAAGTTCAGTTGGCGGGTGCTCGGTCACGCCGTAGCCGGCGGGTTCACGCCGGTCGGGGGATACGACCGGGCGACCTGCGTACGGCGGATCACGCTGGACGCCGCGATGGTCACCGTCGCGAAGGCGGCCGGGGTCGAGTTCCGCGCCGGCGTCGAGGTGTCGGCGTTGATCGGTGACGATCCGGTTCAGGGCGTCGTACTCGACACCGGTGAGCGGATCGAATCCACCTGGGTGTTCGGCGCGGACGGACGGGTGTCGACGGTTGCACGGCGTCTCGGGGTGCCGGTGACGGACGAGAAGCGCGGCGAGATGGCGTTCCTGCTGGCCTACTGGCGGGGACTGCCACCGTCGGACTGGTGCCACATCGACGTCCACGAGCAAGCGGCGTTGATGTCGGTGCCGTGCGAGGACGGGATTCACCTGCTGTCCGTGACCGGCACACCGGAGATCACGCGGGGCTCGGCCGCGCAACGCGAGGAGCGGTACCTGGCCGCGCTGCACCAGTTCCCGGCGGTGCTGAACGCCCGGCTGCTCGAGAGCGCCGAGCGGATCTCGCCGATCGTCGTGGTCCCGGAGACGATGCTCCGCGGCTACTACCGGAAGGCGACCGGCCCGGGTTGGGCGCTGCTCGGCGACGCCGGCCACTTCAAGCATCCGGTGACTGCGCAGGGCATCGGCGACGCGATCGAGCAGGCCTGGTACATCGGTACGACGCTGGCCGCCGGCGGCGACCTGGACGGGTACCAGGAGTGGCGCGACGGCCGGGCCGCCGAGTTCTACGAGTGGTCCTACGGGCTGGCGATGTTCGCTCGCGGCCGGGCCGCCGGGCACTTCTCGGGTCTCGCCTCGGATCCCGTGGCCGGCCAGGAGTTCCTCGACACCTTCACCAAGCGGGTCCGCCCGTCGCAGGTCAACACCCGGGAGCGCTCGCGCCGCTGGAACGCGGCCTGGTCGTACGACGACGGCCGTCGGCAGATCCTGGCCCTCGATCTCGACGAGGAACGGCTCGCCCGGCAAGTCCCCGCCTGTCCCGACTGGACGGTGCGGGACCTGATCGCCCACCTGACCGGGATCGCCGAGGACTCGCTGCGCGGGACATACTTTGCGGACGCCATCGACGCCTGGCGCGATCCCGGGCTCGCCGAGCAGCGCGAAGCCTGGACCGCGGGCCAGGTGTCGACGCGAGCGGGACGCGCTTTCGAGTCCGTGCTGCGCGAGTTCGACGAGTACAGCGGCCGCCTGGTCACTCTGATGCGTCGCGGCGAGGGCCTGGTCTTCGACGGTCCGTCGTGGTTGCTCTCGGCGCCGGTCGCCGACCTGGCCGTCCATCTCGCGGACCTGCGCGAGGCGCTCGGTCTCGAACCCGATCCGTCCGCACCCATCACGCAGTACGGCTTCGCGGCGTACCGCGACTGGCTGCGGGCCCGGATCACCGACCGCGGTCTACCGGCGCTTCGGCTGTCCGACGGCGACAAGACCTGGGTGCTGGGACCAGGCGAGCCCGCGGTCACCGTGGTTGCCGACCGCAACGAACTGTTCCGCGCGATCACCGGCCGCCGCAGCGAGCCGGACATCCGCGCCTACGAGTGGTACGGCGATCCTGCGCCGTACCTGCCGATCATCGCGCCGTACCCACTTCCGGCCGGCGTGTTCAACTAGGGAGGGAAACCAACACCATGAGCACCACCACCACTTTCGAGGAGATCAAGGCGAAGCAGCGGGCGACCTGGGGGAGCGGTGACTACGCGAAGATCGCGTGGGTGACCGTGCCGGTCGCCGAGACACTCGTCACCACAGTCGATCCACGGCCCGGCGCGACAGTGCTGGACGTGGCGACCGGGACCGGACACGTCGCGCTGGCCGCGGCTAGACGGTTCGCGGTCGTCGCGGGGATCGACTACGTGCCCGAACTGATCGCGCACGCCGAGCGCCGGGCCGAGTCTGAAGGGCTCACGATCGACTTCCGGACCGCGGACGCGGAGGACCTGCCGTTCGCGGACGGCTCGTTCGACTACGTGACGTCGGCGATCGGCGTGATGTTCACGGCCGACCACCAGAAGGCGGCGGACGAGCTCGTCCGGGTCACCAAGCAGGGCGGGCGGATCGGCCTGGCCAGCTGGACGCCGACCGGGTTCATCGGGCAGCTGCTGAAGACGGTCGGCAAGCACGCGGCGCCGCCGCCCGGTGCGCTGCCGCCCACCCGCTGGGGGACCGAGGAGGTGCTGCGGGAGCTGTACGGCGACCGGGTCAGCTCGGTCGAGACCACAGTGGCGACGGTGACCCAGCGGTTCGCGTCGGCGGAGCACTTCGCGGACTTCTTCATCACCTACTACGGCCCGACGTACAAGGCGGCCGAGCGAGTCGGCGAGGACGGCCGGGAGGCCTTCCGCGCCGATCTGATCGAGCTGGCGAACTCGTCGAACCACGCCACCGATGGGACGCTGGCCTGCGACTGGGAGTACCTGATCGCAGTCGCCACCAAGGCCTGAGGCTTCGCGGCCCTGCGGCCGGCTCGCTGCCGGCTACAGGGCCGCGGAGATCTGTTGGGCGGCGGTGCGGAGTGCGGGCGTGATGCTCTCCACCCGGGCCGGGGAGTAGCGGGCGCTCGGCATCGACACCGAGACCGCAGCGACCGTCTCGCCGACGGAGTTGGTGATCGCGCGGCCCAGGGCGATCAGTCCGCGTTCGGTCCGTTCGCGATTGATCGCGACGCCGCTGCGCCGGACTGCTCTCAGCTCGCGCCGTAGCTTCACCAGGTCGACTTCCTCGTCGGCGTACAACGCGTTGAGCTGCTCGTCGGTCAACGCGGCCAGCATGACCAGACCGCCGGTCGAGTGGTGGGCGGGGAGCACCATGCCCTCGCGGCTGCCGACGCGCAGGGCCTGGGTGGACTCAACCGACGCGATGAAGCGGATCGTGCGGCCGGTGCGGATGCTGAGGTTGACGGTCTCGTCGAGCGTGTCGACCAGAGTCCGCATCGGCCCGAGGGCGGCCGCCCGGATGGCGCCGATGCCGGAGTGTGCGGTCGCCGCGACCTCCAGGACCGGCCCGGCGCGGTAGCTGCGGTCGTCGTCCTGTACGGCGAAGTCGCGGTAGACGAGCGTGGACAGCAGCCGGTGCGCGGTCGACCGGGCGACGCCGAGCCGCTCGGCCGCGGCGGCCACGGTGAGCGGCCCCTCGACCTGCAGGATCACCGCCAGCCGGAGCGCGTGGTCGACGCTCGTCACGCCGTACGCCGGTGGGTTCTTCATCTCCCGGGCCATACGGCCATTCTGCAGGACAGAATCTTCTGTTCTGCCAGCGCGGCACCGGCGCAGGGTGAGGACATGACCGACTCACCTGTGAAGCTGACCGCCGAGGACCGGCCCGACCAGCCGCCGGCGACACCTGAGCTGGAGGACCTGTACCGCGGCTTCGAGAAGGAGCTCCTGGTACCGCTGTGGACGCGGATCGGCGACCTGATGCCGCACCAGCCCACGTCGAAAGCCCAGCCGCATCGCTGGGAGTGGAAGCATCTGGTCGAGCTGGCTGCCCGGTCCGGTGACCTGGTGCCGGTCGGTCGCGGTGGTGAGCGCCGGGCCATCGCGCTGGCGAACCCCAGCCTGGGCGGACGCCCGTACGCGACGCCGACCTTGTGGGCCGCGATCCAGTACCTGATGCCGGGCGAGGACGCTCCCGAGCACCGGCACACCCAGAACGCGTTCCGGTTCGTGGTCGAGGGCGAGGGCGTCTGGACGGTCGTCGAGCGCGACCCGGTGCCGATGCGCCGCGGCGACTTCCTCCCGCAGGCCGGGATGAACTGGCACGCGCACCACAACTCCGCTGCCGAGCCGATGGCCTGGATCGACGGGCTGGACATCCCGTTCCAGTACGACGTCGAGTCGCAGTTCTTCGACTTCGGTCGCGAGCACCTGTCGGACGAGGAGCACGCGACGCCGGACCGATCGCGTTCCGAGCGGCTGTGGGGTCACCCGGGCCTGGTGCCGGTGTCGCAGTTCAAGGCCGTCGAGGGCAGCCCGCTGCTGTGCTACCGGTGGGCGGAAACGGATGCAGCGCTGACCGATCAGCTGGAGCTGGAACGCGAGGGCTACCCGAGCACGGTCGAGCACGGGCACGCGCTCGTGCGGTACACGAACCCGACCACGGCCGGCGACGTGCTGCCGACGATCCGGGTGCAGTTCCATCGCATCGCCTCGGGTGTCGAGACCGCGCCGCGCCGGGAGACCGGGTCGTCGGTGTACCAGGTGTTCGACGGGTCCGGCCGGGTGACGGTCGGCGACTTCTCGTGGTCGGTGACACGCGGCGACCTGTTCGTCGTACCGTCCTGGATGCCGTTGTCGGTGTCGTCGCAGGCGTCCGCGTCGGACTCGGACTCGGGGGCGCTCGACCTGTTCCAGTTCAGTGACGCGCCGATCTTCAGCAAGCTCAACCTGTTCCGCGAGGAGGTCGGCCGGTGAAGCTGGCAACGATTCGGGTCGACGGCCGGACCACCGCCGTACGGGTCGAGGGGGAGGTGCTGGTCGATCTCGGGGCGCCGGACGTCGGCGCCGTGCTCGCCGGGGCTGAAGTTGCTGACGGCAAGGAGTATGCGGCGGCCGGCGCGGACTTCGCGCCGCTGGTGCCGCGGTCCAGCAAGGTGGTGTGCGTCGGGCTGAACTACCGCAACCACATCCAGGAGATGGGTCGCGACCTGCCCGAGTACCCGACGCTGTTCTGCAAGTTCGCCGACACCTTGATCGGCGCGTACGACGACATCCGGCGGCCGGCCGAGACCGAGATGTTCGACTGGGAGGCCGAGCTCGCCGTGGTGATCGGCCGCGAGGTACGGCGCGCCGACGAGGCGGCGGCCGTGGACGCGATCGCCGGGTTCACCGTGCTGAACGACATCACCTGCCGGGACTGGCAGTTCCGCACCCGCGAGTGGTTGCAGGGCAAGAACTGGGACTCGACCACCCCGGTCGGTCCGTACCTGGTGACGCCCGACGAGGTCGGCGGACCGCGGCCCGCCCTCGACATCCGCTGCCTGGTGAACGACCAGGTGATGCAGAAGGACACCACCGGCGACCTGCTCTTCGACCCGGTCGACCTGGTCAGGTACGTTTCGACCATGATCCGGCTCAACCCGGGCGACCTGATCGCCACCGGCACTCCCGGCGGCGTCGGTCACGCCCGCAAACCTCCGGTGTTCCTGCGGGGCGGCGAGACCGTCGTCACCGAGATCCAGGGCCTCGGTCGCCTGGAGAACCGCGTGGTGCCCGGGTAATGCGCTGGGTTGCGGAAGGTACGGCGCTGAGCCGCAAGGCCCTCGTGGACCTCGACGGTCCGTCGCTGCTGCCCGGCTGGACCAGGAAGCACGTCGCGGCGCACCTCGCGCTGAACGCCCAGGCCCTCGGCAACCTCGTGCACTGGGCGCGGACCGGCGAGGAGCGGCCGATGTACTCGTCGCCCGAGCAGCGGAACGCGGACATCGAGGCGAACGCATCCCGGTCGGCCGACGACTTGCTCGGCTGGTTCGACAGCTCTGCCCGCGAGTTGGCGGAGGCGATGGCGACGCTGACCGACGAGCAGTGGCAGACGCAGGTGCTGACCGCGCAGGGCCGTGCGGTCCCGGCGACCGCGATCCCGTGGATGCGTAGCCGTGAGGTGATGATCCACGCGGTCGACCTCGGCACCGGTGTGACGTTCGCGGACCTGCCGGCGGACTTCCTCGAGGAGCTGTGTGCCGACATCCGAACGAAGCGTGGCGACGTACTGGAGGTGAACGGTCCGCTGCCGGAGGTGGCGGCGTACCTGGCCGGGCGTCCGTATGAAAGCGTGACCACGGCTGACGGGGCGCCCGCGGAGCCCTTGCCGCCCTGGCTGTAGAGATCGTCAAGGCGGCTCCGACGTAGCAGATGACTACGGAGGAGGTGCCCGATGACCAGGCCGGACCAGGTCCTGCGGATCTACATCACGCTGATGGTGGTCTCGACGGCTGCGTCGTCGATGATCTGGGGCGTCAACACGCTGTTCCTGCTCGATGCGGGGTTGAGCATCGGCGAGGCGTTCGCGGCCAACGCGTTCTTCACCGTCGGGATGGTGCTGTTCGAGGTCCCGACCGGCGTGGTCGCGGACACGGTCGGACGGCGTACGTCGTACCTCCTCGGGACGATCACGTTGCTCGGGTCCACGCTGCTGTATCTGATGATGTGGCAGACGGGTGCGCCGTTCGCCGCCTGGGCGGTCGCGTCGATGCTGCTCGGGCTCGGCTTCACGTTCTTCAGCGGCGCCACCGAGGCGTGGCTGGTCGACGGCCTGAACGCGACCGGATACACCGGCTCGCTCGACGCCGCGTTCGCCAAGGGGCAGATCGCGAACGGGATCGCGATGCTCGGCGGTTCGATCGGCGGCGGCGTGCTGGCGCAGCTGACCAACCTCGGAGTCCCGTACGCCGTTCGCGCGGCACTGCTCGGGGTCACTTTCGTGGTGGCGTGGCGGGCGATGCACGATGTCGGGTTCACGCCTAAGCCGCGGGTGTCGGTCGTCGCGGAGATGCGCGGCATCCTGAGGGCGTCGCTGGACCACGGCTTGCTGAATCCGCCGGTGCGTTGGGTGATGCTGGCCGCGCCGTTCACCGCCGGTGTCGGCATGTACGGGTTCTACGCCGCTCAGCCCTACCTGCTTGAGCTCTACGGCAGCAGTGACTCCTACGCGATCGCCGGGTTGAGTGCCGGACTGGTTGCCGGTGCGCAGATCGTGGGTGGCGCGTCGGCGTCGTACCTGGCGCGTGCTTTCCGTCGCCGTACGTCGGTCATGCTTGCGGCGACCGGGACAGTCGTGGTCGTGCTCTTGCTGATCGGGTTGGCGTCCAGCTTCTGGGGCGCGTTGGTGCTGCTGGCCGTGTGGGCGGTGCTGTTCGCAGCGGTCACGCCGGTGCGGCAGGCGTACCTCAACGAGCTGATCCCGTCGGCGCAGCGCGCAACCGTGCTGTCGTCGGACAGTCTGCTCGCCTCGGGCGGTGGCGTGGTGATCCAGCCGGCGCTCGGTCGGGCCGCGGATGTCTGGGGCTACGGATCGTCGTACGTCGCCGGTGCGGGCATCCAGCTCCTCGCGCTTCCGTTCATCCTTCGGGCCCGAGGGGTACAGGGGTCCGTATGCGTGACGAATACCTTGTCGAAACCATGCGACAGCTCTCCAAGTCGCTGACGCCGCGTGCGCTCGACGAAACGTTGAGCAACATCACGCGGGCGGCGGTCGAGCTGTTGCCGGTGGTCCAGTACGCCAGCATCACCGTGCTGCACGAGGACCAGCGACTGGAAACCGTCGCGCCCACGCACGAACTGCTGCTTCCGCTCGACGCGGCGCAGTACGAGCTGCGCGAGGGGCCGTGCTACCAGGCGGCGCAGGATTCGGTGCACATCATCTCGCCGGACCTGGCGGCCGATCAGCGGTTCCCGAAGTACGGCTCGATCGCGGTGGCGTCCGGTATCCGGGCGCAGGCCGGATTGCGGCTGTTCGACGCACCGAAGGCGAACGGGGCGCTCAACCTGTACGCGCACGATGCCGGCGCCTTCGAGGACTTCGAGTCGCTGGCTGCGTTGTTCGCGCACCACTCCGCGACCGCGATCGAGTACGCCCGCGAGATCGACAACCTCGAGGAGGCGGTGCGGACCCGGACGACGATCGGCCAGGCGATCGGCATCGTGATGGAGCGGTACAAGCTGCCGGAGCAGCGGGCGTTCGCGTTCCTGGCCCGGCTCTCGCAGACCAGCAACACCAAGCTCCGCCGGATCGCGCAGGACATCGTCGACCAGGTGCAGCGGCAGAGCGACCAGCTGTGACGAAAAGCAGAGGCTGACGAGCGGCCGCCCGTCTAGCCTTGGGCGGTGACTGTGCAGCTGGTGGTGCTGAACGGCGGGTCGAGCTCGGGCAAGACGGGCATCGTGCGGTGCCTGCAGGCGGTGCTGCCGGAGCCGTGGCTGGCCTTCGGCGTGGACGACTTCGTCGACGCCCTGCCGGCCGCGATGCGGGATTCCGACGCCGGCATCGAGTTCAAGCCGGACGGTGACGTCTCCGTCGGCCCGGCCTTCCGGAAGCTCGACGCGGCCTGGGTGGCCGGGATCGTCGCGATGTGCCGGGCCGGCGCCCGGGTGATCGTCGACGACGTCTTCCTCGGCGGTGCCGGCTCACAGCAACGCTGGAAAGACGCCGCCGGCGACCTGGACGTCCTCTGGGTCGGCGTCCGCTGCTCAGCCGACGTCGCCACCGGCCGCGAACTGGCCCGCGGCGACCGCGTGGTAGGCATGGCCGCCCTCCAAGCCGAAATCGTCCACGACGGCGTCAAGTACGACCTGGAAGTCGACACCACCCACACCGAGTCCCTCGACTGCGCCCGCACGATCGCCAGCCATCTCTGACGGCTACTCGTAGCGGAGGGCGTCGGCGGCGGGGATTCGGGTGGCCAGGCGGGCGGGCAGGCTGGTGGCGAGGACTACCAGGAGCACGGTTCCGACCGGGACGAGAGCCAGCCACCACCAGGGCGCGATGACTCGGTCGGCCGGGCTGCCGCCGGCGATGGCGTAGACGACGACGTACAGGGCGATGCCGATGGGGATCGACACGATCGCAGCGAGCACGGCCACGGCGGTGTGGGCGCTGATCAGGCTGCCGGCGATCTGGCGGGGTGTGAGGCCGATGGTCTTGAGTACGCCGTAGTCGCGGACGCGCTCGCGCACGGACAGGAGTGCGACCGCGACCAGCGTGGTCGCGGTGATCAGGAGGAGTACGGCGTCCAGCGTGTAGACGAGGACCGGGAGCTCACGCGGGACGTCGCTGACCGTGCCCGGCGTACGGGCCTGAAGGCTCGCCTCCATCGACAGCGCGAAGACGACCGCCGACCCGGTCACCGCGATCGCAACCGCCAAGCGAACGGCCCGATGGCGTCTGGTCAGCAGGTCCTTGAGGCCGAGCGAGAGCGGGACCGGGAGAGCCAGCCGACTGGTCAGCCGGGCGAGGCGAGATCGGCCGGCGGGCACCGGCGCACCGGCCTGGATCGCATGCAGCGTGCTGAATCGCGTGCTCCGCCGGGTCGACGAACTCGCGCTGCCGATCAGCACGATCAGCACCGGGAGAGCCGCGACCAGCAGATGCCAGGGACTCGCCGCGATCGTTGGCGATCCCAACATGGTCGCCCCACTGGACGCGGCCAGCTGAGGCGCGAGTACGACGCCGACCGCAAAGCCGATCGCGACCGCGAGCAGGCCGAGCGCAGCGGACTCCAGGGCGAACACCACCGTCACCTGACGAGGCGTGACACCGATGGCTTTCAGCAGACCGATCTCGCGATGCTGTGCACTCGCCCGGGCCGCGACCAGGATCGCCACGACCGCGAAAACCACAGCCAGCAAGACGATCGTGTAGGTCGTCAGCACGAGCCGGGTCGGCGCTGCGTCCTGAAGCGCACTGTCGCGTTGGTCCTGCCAGGTCTCGAACGAGGTCGTGCCAGGTGGTGCGGTCGCGGCGGCGCGTTCGGCGAAGGCGGCTGCGGCGGCCGGGTCGGTGAGCCGGACGGCCTCGGTCCAGCGCCAGCGCGAGCTGTCTGGCTGGATCAGCTCGAGGGTGGCGGGTGTGATCCAGGCCAGGCCGGGATTGCGGCGCGGGTAGCGCGGTTGGGCGGGGGAGACCGCCGTACCGACGACGCGGAGGTCGATGGAGCCGTCCGGTGTTGCCAGGCTGATCGTCGTACCGACTCCGAGGCCGAGCGCGTCGGCGAAGCTGCGTTCCAGGACGATCCCGTTGCCGGGTTGGGTCGAACCGTCGATCGGGACCGGTTTGCCGACCTGCGGTGGTGAGGCGAGGGCTGCCAGTTGCAACCGGTCTTCTCGGCCGATCAAGGCGGTGTTGGTGTTCGGCACGGGGTCGTCGCGCTCGGCGACGCCGGGGAGGTTCGCGATCCGGCGTGCGTCCTCTGCCGATGCCACGTTCGCGAAGATGTGGGCGCCGTTGGCTGCGTCGAACGTGCGCTGCCACGGATCGCGCGCGGTCGCGCCGACCTCCAGGGCGAGCACGATCGTCGCGGCCGCGGCGCTGCAGAGCAGGACCGTGAGCGCGCTCGCCAGCAGCCGGGACCGAATCCCGGCGAAGGCGAGCCTGATCAAAGTGCCGGTCATCGCGGGCCGTCGAACGGTAGGGTCACGGGTCGCGCCGCCTGCAGTTCGGTGTCGTCGAACACCAGCCCGTCCCGCAAGGTGATCACCCGGTCGGCTGCCGCGGCGACTCGAGCGTCGTGGGTGACGAGCAGCAGGGTCTGGCCGCGGTTGCGGGCGGCGCGCAGCAGGCCGAGCACCTCGCGGGCGGCCGCGGAGTCGAGGTTTCCGGTCGGCTCGTCGCCGAGCAGGATATCCGGGGTGTTCGCCAGCGCGCGGGCGAGCGCGACGCGCTGCTGCTGACCGCCGGACAGCTGCGAGGGCGCGGCGTCGTACTTGTCGGCGAGGCCGAGGTCGGTCAGCAGTTCGGCCGCCGTCTCCCTGGCCTCGCTGCGGCGACGGCCGACCAGCAGCAGCGGCAGCTCGACGTTCTCGATCGCGGACAAGGTCGGCATCAGGTTGAAGAACTGGAACACGAACCCGATCCGGTCCCGGCGCAGCCGCGCCAGCGCGGTCTCGCTCAACTGGTCGATCCGCCGGCCGCCCAGCCACACCTCGCCGGACGTCACCCGGTCGAGTCCCGCGAGCAGGTTGAGCAGCGTCGACTTCCCGCAGCCGCTCGGTCCCATGATCGCGACGAACTCACCGCGGTCGACGGTCAGGTCGACACCGCGGACGGCGAGCACCTTCGTGTCGCCGGTGTCATAGGTCTTGGCGAGGCCGCGCGCCTCGAGCACCTGTGTCACGCTGACCCCTCCCGCATCGGCAGCCGCTCCTCGATCAGGTCGAGCCACTCCAGATCGGCCTTCAGGTGCAGGACCGCACCCTCGGCCAGCAGTTCCGCGGCGGGCCGCGCGCCGTCGGCTGCCAGCATCGCGTCCAGGTCCCGCAACGACTGCAGGTACTCCCGCCGCTGGCCGGCGATCAGCGCCTTCGGATCGGCCAGCCCGGCCGACGCGAGGATCACCAGCTTCATGAAGAACTCGTCCTTCAGCCGGGTGCCCGGCACCGGCGTCTCGATCCAGTCCGCCAGCGCCGCCCGCCCGGCCTCGGTGAGCTCGTAGACCCGCTTGCGCCGGCTGTCGCCCTCGACGCTCTCGCCGACGACCAGGCCGTCGCGCTCCAGCCGCGCCAGGGTCGAGTAGATCTGGCCGGCGTTCAGCGCGGGCAGGGTCTCCCCGAACTCCTGCTCGAGGGCCTGCTTGATCTCGTAGCCGTGCCGGCTCTCGTCGGCAAGCAGCGCAAGGAACAACGACCGCATAGATAGCGAGAATATATACCCGCTATCTATCCGTCAATCGGTCGCCGTTCCGTGCCTTCGGGTTCACGGGGTAGCCGGGGCGGAGTTCACGTCGGCTCCGGTTGACTGTGCGTCACAACAGAACCGCCCTACGTTGTGAGGAGCAGTCATGGACCGTCGTACCTTTCTTCGCGCGGCAGTGATCGGCACGTCGACATCAGTGGCCTTCGGGTTCAGCGTGGCGCCGGAGGCGCTCGCCTTCCCGGCCCAGACCGGCCCCAGCCCGTACGGCGGCCTCCGGGCCGCCGACTCGAACGGCATCATGCTTCCGCAAGGCTTCACCAGCCGGGTGCTCGCGCGGTCGACGCAGACCGTGTCCGGCACCGGCTACACCTGGCACGGCGCTCCCGACGGTGGAGCGTGCTTCCCGAACGGCAGCGGCTGGATCTACGTGTCCAACTCGGAGCTGAGCAGCGGCAGCGGTGGCGCGAGCGCACTGCGGTTCAACAGCAGCGGCTCGATCACCGGCGCCTACCGCATCCTGTCCGGTACGACGCGGAACTGCTCCGGTGGCGCGACGCCGTGGGGCACCTGGCTGTCCGGCGAGGAGAACGACCTCGGCTACATCTGGGAGACCGACCCGACCGGCGCGACGGCCGCCGTACGACGTCCAGCTCTCGGCCGGTTCTCCCACGAAGCAGCCGCGGTGGACACGGACCGGCGCGTGATCTACCTGACCGAGGACGTGTCGGACGGCGGCTTCTACCGGTTCGTCCCGGCGACCTGGGGCAATCTGTCGTCGGGCACCCTGCAGGTGCTGCGGGAGTCCGGTGGTGCCCTGTCCTGGGTGAACATCCCCGACCCGGACGGCAGCCCGACCCGGACCCGCAAGCAGGTCTCCGGGATGAAGGTCTTCAACGGCGGCGAGGGCTGCTACTACCGCAACGGCACCTGCTTCTTCACCACCAAGGGCGACAACCGCGTGTGGGCCTACGACGCGGTCAACAACACGATCGCGATCGCGTACGACGACAGCCTGACCAGCAACCCGCCGCTGACCGGCGTCGACAACATCACCGGCGCGACCGTCGGCGACCTGTACGTCGCCGAGGACGGCGGCAACATGGAGATCTGCATCATCACGCCGAACGACATCGTTGCGCCGTTCCTGCGGGTGACCGGCCAGTCCGGCTCCGAGCTTTGCGGGGTCGCGTTCAACCCGGCCGGCAACCGGCTCTACTTCTCGTCGCAGCGCGGGACCAGCGGATCCAGCAGCGGCGGCATCACCTACGAGGTGACCGGCCCGTTCCGCACCAGTCTCTAGATCAGCTCGGGCAGCACCCGCCGGCCGAAGGCCTCGATGAACGGCTGCTGCTCCTGGCCGACGTGATGGAGGTAGACCTCGTCGAAACCGAGGTCTGCCGCCTCACGGATGCAGCCGATGAATCGCTCGGCCTCCGAGGAGATCACCACGCTGCGGTACATGTCCTCAGGCTCGACGTACTTCGCCGCCAGGTCGAACTCCTCCGCGGTCGCGAGGTTCCAGCACAGCGGCGCCTCGAACACGTTGGACCGCCACTGGTCGAAGGCGATCTCCAGCGCCCGTTCCTCGTCGGGCGCCCAGCTCACGTGCATCTGCACCGCCAGCGGCTTGTCCTCGCCGCCGTTCTCCCGGAACGCGGCCACGATCCGCTTCAGGAGGCCTGGTGGCTGCCAGATCGTCACCAGGCCGTCGGCCCACTCGGCGGCCCATCGTGCGGTCGCCTCGCTGACGGCGAGCGCGAGCATCCGCGGCTGTTGCTCGGGCAGCGTCCACAACCGCGCGCGGTCGACCTCGACCAACCCGTGGTGAGTGACCTCCTCGCCGGTGAGCAGCGCGCGGATCACGTCGACGGACTCTCTGAGCCGGGCGTTGCGGATGTCTTTGTGCGGCCAGGGTTGTCCGGTGATGTGCTCGTTCAGGAACTCGCCGCTGCCGAACCCGGCCGACAGTCGGCCCGGGAACATCTCGGCCAACGTTGCCAGCGCCTGCGCGACGATCGCGGGGTGGTAGCGCTGTCCCGGCGTACTGACGACTCCGACCGGAATCGAGGTCGTCGCCATGGCCGCGCCGAGCCACGACAGTGCGAACCCTGACTCGCCCTGGCGCCGGCTCCACGGGGTGAAGTGGTCGGAGGACCACGCGGCCTGGAAGCCGGCCTGCTCGGCGGACTGGATGTCTCGCAGCAACTGACTGGGCGCGATCTGCTCGTGCGACGCGTGCCATCCGACGACGGGCATGCAGAAACCTCCGGATTCTCGATCCGCCTGCCGGTGCCCTGGTCCCGCTGCACCGAAACGCACTCCGGGCTGATTGGACCACGCAGTACAGTTGGTGTGTGCTGACGGCTAAAGGGATGGCTACACGAGGGCGGATCGTCGAGGCGGCGGCTGCGGAGATTCGGGAGCGGGGGATCTCGGGGGTGACGCTCGATGATGTCGGGCGGCGGAGTGGGACGGGGAAGAGCCAGCTGTTCCATTACTTCCCGGACGGCAAGGAGCAGTTGTTGCTGGCAGTGGCCGAGCGTGAGGCCGAGCGAGTCCTCGAGGATCAGGAGCCGCAGCTTGGGCAGTTGGACTCCTGGGCGGCCTGGGACGACTGGCGGGACGTCGTCGTCGAGAAGTACCGGCGGCAAGGGGTGAACTGCCCGCTCGGGGTGTTGATCACCGAGATCGGGCGGCACACCCCGGCCGCGCAGGCGGTCACCGGCAAGCTGCTCGCGCAGTGGCAGCGGCGGGTCCGGGCGGGCATCGAGGACATGCAGGCAGCCGGCGAGATCCGCGCGGACATCGACCCCGACCGGGCCGCGGCTGCGTTGATCGCCGCGATCCAGGGCGGGGTCGTCATCCTGATGTCGTCCGGCTCGTCCAAGCACCTCGAGTACGCGCTGGACCTCTGCCTCGACTACTTGCGCGTCAGCTCCAGTTGACGACCGGCGGGTGGTAGCCGGCAGGCTTGTCGGCGACCTTCGCGCCCGGGCTGACCAGCCAGCCCTGGTACTCCGGCGTGAACATCCGGTACACCGATTCCCGCGGTACGGCGCTTGCCTCGTCAAGGACCGCCCGCAGTTCCGCCGGGAGTTCGAAGTCGAGAGCGGCCAGGCTGCTGTCGAGTTGCTCCGGACTGCTCGCGCCCACGATCGCCGACGCGACGCCGGGCTGGGTGGCAACCCAGTTGAGCGCGACCTGCGCCATCGTCACCCCGAGCTTGTCCGCAACCGTCTCGACGGTCTTCAGCAGCTGCCAGTGCCGATCCGTCCACGTCCGGCCCGTTGCGCCGTCGCCGGTCAGCCGACCGTCACCCGCGAGGCCCTGGTCGTCGCGGCGGTACTTCCCAGTGAGGAAGCCGCTGCCGAGTGGGCTCCACGCCGTGATCCCGAGCCCGAGCGTCTGGCCGGCTGCGACGTGCTCGGTCTCGATCGTCCGCTCGACCAGCGAGTACGGCAGTTGCAGGCTGACCATCGGGGTCAGTCCGTGCGCATCCGCGAGCGTCTGTGCGCGGGCGGCGTACCAGGCCGGTACGTCGGACAGCCCGGCGTACCGGATCTGGCCGGCGCTGGTGAGGTCGTCGAACGTGCGCAGCATTTCCTCGACCGGAGTGATCCGGTCCCAGGTGTGCAGCAGGAACAGGTCCAGGTAGTCGGTGCGGAGCCGGCGCAGGGAGGCCTCGACCGCGCGGATCATGTGCTTGCGGCCGTTGCCGCCCGCGTTCGGGTCGCCGGGGTCGACGCTGTTGGTGAACTTGCTGGTGAGCACCATCCGGTCCCGGAGCCCCGCCTCCTCGACGAGCGTGCCGAGGATCGTCTCGCTCTCACCCGCGGTGTAGAAGTCGGCCGGGTCGATGAAGTTCCCGCCGGCCTCGACGTACCGGCGGAAGATGGCGCGCGCCTCGGCCTCGGTCTTCCCGTACGGCGCGTGGAACCCGCCGGTGCCGAAGTTCATCGTGCCCAGCGCCAGCCGGCTGACGCGCAGCCCGGACCGGCCGAGTAGGTAGTACTGATCAAGTGCCATGCCTTGCATGGTGGCTCGGCAAAAATGGACCCACAAGTACAAAAGTTCAGGTCGCGGTGTAGCCGCCGTCGACCGGGAGAACGGCACCGGTGACGTAGGCGGCTGCCGGAGACGCGAGGAAGACGTACGGCGCGGCGATCTCGTCGACCGTTGGCCCGGCGCCCCAGCGGGGTGAAGGCGCCGCGGAGGTTGACTGCGAGGATGCGGTCCCACTCGTCCGGGGTGTAGTCGACCGCGGGCTTGATGATGTCGATGCCGGCGTTGCACACCACGTGATCCAGGCGACCGAACGCCCGGATCACTTCGTCAACGAGGCCTTGCGCGAGGTCCGCGTCGCTGACGTCGCCGGCCAGCGCCGCCACCCGGTCCGGGGACTCGGCCCGCAGTAACTCAAGGGCTTCCGCGGTCTCCCCGGGGGCGTAGCCGTTGATCAGTACGGCGGCGCCCTGGCTGTGCAGAGCTTGGGCGATGGCGAGTCCGATGCCGCGGCTCGAACCCGTGACAACCGCGGTGAGACCGGTCAGTTCGAACATGGCCGCCCGCATAGGGTGGAGCGGATGAGTGAGCTCTCGGAGTGGCAGCGGATCGTGCTCGGACAGTTGGCCGAGGTGGCTGTTCCGGCGGACGAGTTCCCCTCGGCGGCCGACGCCGGTGCGGTCGCGTTCGTCGAGCGCGTGCTGGCCGCGGATCGCCCGGACTGGCGGCCGCGGGTCGAGCGTGCGTTGGAGATCGCGGGGGAGGCGCCGGACCTCGACGCGCTGCTGGCCGACGAGGACGCGGCCTGGCTCGTCCGCCTGGTGGCACAGGGGTACTACGCGAGCGATGATGCCTCCGGCAACCAATCGGCCGCCTGGACGATGGTCGGCTGGGAGTCCGCTGCCGTGCCGATCGTCCAGACCGAGCTGACGACCACTCCTTGGAACCAGCTGCAGGACCGGTACGACGCGATCGTCATCGGCTCGGGCGCGGGCGGCGGGGCCGCGGCTCAGGTACTCGCCGAGTCCGGCCGGTCGGTGCTCGTCGTCGAGGCCGGCCGCTACCCGTCGACCGAGTCGCTGACCCACGACCACCTCCGCAACCCACGCTCGTGGTCCGCCCTCCCCGCTCCGACGGACCCCGACCCGGCCGGGCGGCCGCGGATCTCGGTCGTCGACGGCGTACGTCGTACTGTCCTGCCGCCCGATCCTGGGTGGGGGAACAACGCCTTCACCGTCGGCGGTGGGACCCGGGTGTACGGCGCGCAGGCGTGGCGATTCGTCCAGCGCGACTTCACGATGGCCAGCAGTTACGGGGTTCCGGACGGCAGCGGTCTGGCGGACTGGCCGATCACGTACGACGACCTGGAGCCGTACTACAGCCTCGCCGAGCAGCGGTTCGGAGTGAGCGGCGGGGGAGTGGACCCGTGGCACGATCCGCGGTCGATCCCGTTGCCGATGCCGGCGATGCCGCGGACTGCCCCGGCGCAGCGGTTGGCGGCTGCGGCTGATCGGCTCGGTTGGGGGACGCTCGACGTACCGCTGCTGATCAACTCGGTCGACTACCAAGGGCGGGCGGGCTGCGTGCGGTGCGGGCAGTGTGTCGGCTTCGCGTGCCCGGTCGAGGCGAAGAGCGGAACGCACAACACCGCGCTGCCGGCCGCGTTGGCGACTGGCCGGTGCACGTTGGTGACTGAGGCGACGGCCGAGCGGTTGGTCACTTCTGCGGCTGGTCGCGTGGTCGGAGTTGCCTTGGCCGGGTACGACGACGGTCGGGTGTGGCGCCGTACGGTCGAGTGCGCCGAGGTCGTCGTCGCTGCGGGTGCGACTGAGACGCCGCGGTTGCTGCTCAACAGCTCGCACGATCGCGAGCCGAATGGGCTTGGCAACAACCAGGATCAGGTTGGCCGGTATCTGCAGGCGCACGTGTACGCCGGGGCGGTCGGGCTGTTCGACGACGAGGTCGTTGATCTGGTCGGGCCCGGGGTGTCGATCGCGACCTGCGACTTCCGGCATGGCAACGACGGGATCGTGGGTGGCGGGATGCTGGCCAACGAGTTCGTGCCGACGCCGGCGGCGACGTACGACTACCTGACCGCGGCCGGCCTGATCCCGCAGGCCGGGGCGGCCGGCAAGCAGGCGATGCGGCGTGAGGTCCGCCGGATGATGCGGGTGGTCGGGCCGATCCAGGAGGTCACGTCAGCGGGATCCCGGGTGCGGGTGGATCGCAGCGTCGTCGACCGGTTCGGGAATCCGATCGTCGTGCTCAGCGGGTCGATTCATCCGGAGGACATCCGGGCGTACGAGTTCATGAGCGAGAAGGCTCGGCAGTGGCTGGTGGAGGCGGGTGCTGTGCGTACTGCGGTCGGCGGGATCGGGAGCACGCAGCAGGCGAGTGCCGGTCAGCATCAGGCCGGTAGCTGCCGGATGGGTGACGATGCGGCGCGCTCGGTCACCGACCCCCACGGTCGAGTCTGGGGGCACGGCAACGTGTGGATCGCGGACGCATCGACCCATGTGACCAACGGTGGCGTGAATCCCGTGTTGACCGTCCTCGCCAACTCGCTCCGGATCGCTGCGGGGATCGTGACCTGAGTCAGCCGAGGACGCGGGAGATGCCGACGCCGCTGCGGGCGTCGCGGCCGTACTTGGCCACCTCGGCGGCCAGGTCCAGGCGGCCGACGCCGGCCTTCTGCTTGTCCTCGTCGGTGAGCAGGTCCGCCGGGATGATCCAGACGACCTCGAACTCCAGCCCGTTCGGGTCCTTGCCGTACAGCGACTTCGTGGTCCCGTGGTCCGAGGCGCCGACCAGTGCGCCGGCCTCCGACAGCGTGGTCGCCAGGTCCTCGAGGTCGCCGAGCGTGTCCACCTCCCAGGCGAGGTGGTAGAGCCCGACCGTGGTCCGCCCGGCGCCGGACGGTGCCGCCTGGGAGCCGAGCTCGAACAGCCCGAGGTCGTGGTCGTTGGTCGAGCCCGGCGCGCGCAGGAACGCCGCGCCGCGGAACGCGTCCCCGGTCTCGGTGTAGCCGAAGCCGAGGACATCGCGGTAGAAGGCGACGCTCTCGGCCAGGTCGCGCACGTACAGCACCGCGTGGTTCAACCGGAAGATCGCCATCACGCACTCCTTGTCATCATCGGTCATCAACGATGATAGTTGAATGCTCAACCGAATGCTAGCGGCGGGGCCGGCCGCGCCGCCGTGCCGGTTGCTGCGCGGCCTTCTTCGCCGACTTCTTCGTCGACCTCTCGGTGGACTTCCTGGCCGGCTTGTCGGATGACTTCTGGGCGGCTGCCCGGCTGCTGTTGACGGTCCGGCCGCGGACGATGCCGATGAACTGCTCCATCAGCTCGGTCGTCTCGTCCTCCGGCCACGCCAACGCCACCCCGGACTCCGGCACGCCCAGCAGCGGCCGGTACGTGAGGTCCCGCCGATGGTGCAACCGCGCCACCGACTGCGGTACGACGACCAGCCCAGTCCCCGCCGCGACCAGCTCAATCGCCTCCGCGGTCGTCCCCGGCCGTACGTCGATCACCCGACCAGGCGGACCCGCCCAGTCCAGTACGTCGTCCTGCGGGTGCAGCATCAGCTCGTCCGCCAGGTCCTCGACGGTCGCCTCTTCGACCGCCGTGACCACGTGATCCTTCGGGACCACGACGACCGTGGTCTCGACGTACAAGGGGATGGCGTGCAGCCCGGCCCGGTCGATCGGCAGGCGCAGCAACGCGGCGTCGAGCTCGCGGCTGCGGACCAGTGCGACGGCCTCGGCGTTCGCGACCTGGACGAGGTCGAGCGGGATGCCGCGCGAGCGCTCCTGCCAGATCCGCGCCCACTTCGCGGGCGTCACCCCCGGGACATACCCGAGCCTGAACGACGTCTGGGGGCCGGTCACCTGCACAGGTTACCGGTTGTGATCGCTACCCTTGCTGCCATGACGGCGCGTAAGACCTCTCAGACCATGAAGCCCGCGACTGCGGCGAAGAAGCTGGGGGTTTACCTTCAGGCCACTCCGGCGGACTTCCAGGAGGGCGTTGTCTCTCGCGACGAGCTGAACGCGCTGCAGACCGACCCGCCCGAGTGGCTGCGGGACCTCCGCCGCAACGGCCCGCACCCGCGCTCGGTGGTCGCCGCGAAGTTGGGCGTCTCTATCAGCGGCCTGGCACGGGCAGGCATCACCGAGGCGCTCACCACTGACCAGATCGAAGAGCTGAAGGCGGAGAACCCCGACTGGCTCCAGCATGAGCGCGACACTCAGGCCGAGGTGCGCAAGGAAGCCGCCCGGCTCAAGGAACGCGAGCAGTAGCGGGTTCGCGGACCATGTAGACGTCGATCGGGTCCTCGTCCTCGACGGTGAACCCGTGGCGTTCGTACAGGCGCTGCGCCGGGCTGCCCTGCAGGACGTTGAGCCGGACCGGCACGCCGTCGGCGTCGGTCCGCTCGAGCAGGCTGCGGAGCACGGCTGATCCGAGGCCGCGGCCCTGGTGGCCGGGGGCGAGGTAGAAGTGCTCCAGCCAGCGTCCGTCCTCGGCCGGGCGCACGGCGACGCACCCCGCAAAGGTGCCGTCGGCCACGATCACCGAGGTGTGCTCCGGGGCGAACGCGTCCCGCAGCCGCTGCCGGACGCGGTGCTCGTCGTACCGGCCCAGGCGCTCGAGGTCCGGCCGCATCACCTCCGCGCGCAGTTCGGCGATCACGTCGACATCCCCGGCCTCGGCGGCCCGCAGCGTCCACGTCGTCTCCACCGCCGAAGTATCTCAATGCTGCTGAGTGGTTGACGCGCGCGGGGGCCTGGGCTGTATTTTCGGTCCTGACCGTAAAGGAGGCCCGATGAAGGTCAAGCGTCTGGGGTTGCCGCTCGCTGCGGCCGTTGTAGCGGCCGGGCTGAGTGCCTGTGGTGGTGGGTCGGGGGAGGGCGACGCGGCGAAGCCGGTCACCGTCTGGATGTATCCGGTGATCGCCGACGAGAAGGCGGCCGTGGCCTACTGGTCGCAGGTGGAGAAGGACTTCGAGGCGGCGAACACCGACGTCGACCTGACCGTCGAGCACCAGCCATGGGCGAACCGGGACCAGAAGCTGGCCACCGCGTTCTCCGGCGGCAAGGGCCCGGACGTGCTGCTGCTCGGGCCGGACCAGATCCCGCAGTTCGTGAAGACCGGTTCGCTGGAGCCGGTCGACAAGGTGCTCGAGGCGGACAAGGCGAAGTTCCTGCCGGGAGCCCTGGAGGCGCTGACCGTCGACGGCAAGCTGTACGGCGCGCCGATCTACCACACGGTCACCACCACGCTCTACAACAAGACGCTGCTCGACAAGGCCGGGATCGCGAAGCCGCCGGAGACCTGGGACGAGATCAAGGCGGCCGCGCCGAAGCTCAAGCAGGCCGGTGTCGCGACGCTGGACTACTCGGCCTCGCCGGAGACCTCGCTGAACCTGAGCTTCTACCCGCTGCTCTGGCAGGCCGGCGGCTCGGTGTTCGCCGCGGACGGCAAGAAGGTCGCGTTCAACCAGGCGCCCGGTGTCGAGGCGCTCACCTTCCTCAAGGGCCTGTACGACACCGGCGGGATCCCGAAGAGCAGCCTGACCAACGCCAACGTGGTCGCCGACCAGGCGCTCGGCAAGCAGCAGGTGGCGATGGGCTTCACCAACACCCTGATCGACGCCAAGACGGTGAGCTCCAGCTGGGGCGCGGCCAACGTGATCGTCGGTGTACCGCTGCAGAACAAGAAGCGGGTCGGGTTCGGCCTGCCCGGCGGGCTCGCGGTGAACGCCGGCTCGAAGAACATCGAGGGCGCCGAGAATTTCCTGAGCTTCATGACCCAGCCGAAGCAGGTGGTCAGCCTCGGTACGGCGTCCAACTACCTGTCACCGCGGACCGACGCGCCGGTGCCGGCCTCGGACGAGCAGTCGAAGAAGTTCGAGGAGGCCCTGCAGTTCGCCTTCCACGGTGAGGTGAACCCGGCCGCCCGGCAGGTGATGGCGTTGCTCGCGGTCGAGATCCAGGCCGTGCTGACCGGCAAGAAGACACCGCAACAGGCGCTGGACGACGCGGCGAAGCAGGCCGACGACCTGCTGTCCAGACAGCGGTGACATGAGAGTCGTCGACGTCAACCGGATCCTCGGGCCGGTGCCGGTGGGCGACGTGCCGAGCAGGGACGTCGCCGGGCTGGTCGCCGAGCTCGACCGGTTGGCGATCGACGCCGCCTGTGTCGTCCACTCGCACGCACTCCACTACGACCCGGTCGCGGCGGTCGTCGTACCCGGGCATCCACGGTTGACCAGCGTGCCGGTCGTCGTACCCGGGCCGTTGGGGACGGCGGTGCCGGCTGCGCGGATCGTGCGGATGTGTCCGGGCGAGCACCGGTTCGCGCCGGCCGGGCCGCAGGGGCTCGCGATGGCGCGGGAGCTTGCCGAGCGCAACATCACGGTCCTGCTCGGGTGGGAGTCGGCGTCGGCAGCCGAGATCCATCGGCTGGCGACTGCGGCCCCAGCGCTGCGGATCGTGCTGATCAACACGGGGTATCGGGCGCTGCGAGAGCTTGCCGACCTGATGGACGCGCACGCGCAGCTCAGGGTCGACACAGCGAGTCTGTGCGGGCATCTGCAGGTCGAGTGGATGGCCAACCGGTACGGCGCGCACCGCGTGCTGTTCGGCACCGGAGCCCCCGAGACGGACGACGCCGGGCCGCGGTTCCAGCTCGACCACCTCGAGTTGCCGGCCGCGGACGTCGAGCTGATTGCCGGGGGCAACGTCATGGACCTGCTCGGATGACCGGGATCATCGACGCTCACGGGCATCTCGGCGGCTGGTTCGCGTTCGCGATCGCGGACAGCTCGACCGAGAGCCTGCTCCGGGTGATGGACAGCTGCGGGGTCGACACCATGTGCGTGTCGCACCTGCTCGCGATCGGGCCGGACTCCCGGGCCGGCAACGCGCTGCTGCTGGACGAGCTCGCGAAGCATCCCGGCCGCTTCCTCGGGTACGCCGTCTACGACCCGCACGACCCCGAAGCGCCGGAGCGGACGGCCGACCTGCTCGCGCGACCTGGCGTGATCGGGCTGAAGCTGCACCCAGACACCCATCAGCACGAGCTGGACGGACCCGGGTATGCGCCCGCGTTCGAGCTCGCCGCTGAGCACGGTCGCATCGTGCTCTCGCACGGCATGAACGGCTCTCCGTGGTGCAGCCCGGAGCGGTTCGCGAACGTTGCCCCGCGCTATCCATCGGTCCAGCTGCTGATGGGTCATGCCGGCTTGTTCCCGGCCGGCCTGCCCGCGGCCGCTGAGGTCGCGATGCAGCACCCGAACGTCACGCTCGAGATCTGCAGCTCCCGGTTGACCGCGCGGCACGTGGCCTGGCTGGTCGACGCCGTCGGCGCGGATCGGATGGTGTTCGGCTCCGACGCGTTGTTCCTCGACCTGCGCGTCGGTCTGGGCCGGGTGCTGCTCGCGCCGATCACGCCCGCCGATCGCGACCAACTGCTGTCCGGCACCATGACACGGCTCCTGGAGGGATCGCGATGACGCTCGCTCTGCACGGCGGCACGCCGGTACGACGTACGCCCTGGCCGAGCTGGCCGCCTCCGGCGACGAAGGTGCAACGCGAACTGCTCCTTGAGGTCCTCGACAGCGGCGCCTGGGGAGCGACCTCGGGGACGAAGGTCAATGAGTTCACCGAGGCGTTCGCACGGTCGGTCGGTGCCCCGTACGGCGTGAGCGTCGTCAACGGGACCGTGGCACTCTTCCTGGCCCTGCGTGCACTCGGAGTCGGCCGGGACGACGAGGTGATCGTTCCCGCGTACACGTTCGTGGCCAGCGCGACCGCCGTCGTGCTCGCCGGCGCCCGGCCGGTGATCGCCGACATCACGCCGGACACGCTGCACCTGGACCCCGATGCGGTCGGGCCCCTGATCGGCCCGCGGACCAAGGCGATCATGCCCGTCCACCTGGCCGGCGCCCCGGCGGATGTGGAGGCGCTCAGGCAGTACGGCGTACCGATCGTCGAGGATGCCGCGCAGGCGCACGGCGCGAGGTGGCACGGCCGGCCGGTGGGCACGGCGGGCGATGCGGCGTGCTTCAGCTTTCAGTCCAGCAAGGCGATGACGGCCGGCGAGGGTGGGCTGATCGTCACGGCGGACGAGGAGGTGTACCGGCGGCTGTGGGCGTTCCACAACGTCGGACGCCGACTCGATGGTGGCTGGTACGAGCATCCTGACGTCGGATGGAACCTACGGATGACCGAGTTCCAGGCCGCCGTACTCCTGCCGCAGCTCGCCACCCTCGACGAGCAGGTCGCGACCCGGCAGCGCGCGGTCGCGTTTCTCGGGCAGCATCTGGACATCCTTCCGGAACCCGAAGGCACGACCCGGAGCAGTCACCATCTCGCACTGCTGCGGTACGGCGCGAACTGCAGCAAGGCCGACTTCGTCGAGGCGATGACGGCCGAGGGGGTGCCGCTGGACCTGGGGTATCGCTCGCTGTCGCGGGAGGCCGCGCTCAGCGCCTACACCGAGCTGAAGCCGTGTCCGGTCGCCGAGGCGGCCGAGGACTCGATCGTGTGGATCCGGCAGAGCCTGTTGATGGCGGACGAGGAGGCGCTCGCAGACATCGTCACCGCGGCCGCCAAGGTGGAGCGGGCCTTCAAGAGCCGGTGAGTACGCGGTGCACCGCAGTTGGAATGGACTGGGAATCCGTCAGTACGGCGGCGACATGACCATCCGGCCGGATCAGCCAGGACTCACCTGGACGTGCGCCGAGAACGGAAGCATCAAGGCCCAGCTCGGTCAGGCTGAGCACGCGGTGGGGAGCGGACGTCTCCAACCTGCTTGACCCAGTGGTTGTCAGCAGCAACAAGCCGTCGCGGACCAGTTCACGCAGGCGGCCGCCGGGGACGGGCGTGTCGGGGATGATGATGCCGGGACCGGGTGTGGGCAGTTGGCCGCGGGGTGGGCGGCCGGGGAACGGGCGGGTCGGATCCGGGGTGGTCAGCGGCGAGTCGACGTACCAGAAGGGTTCGGCGAAGCGGCCGGAGTCGACATCCGCGACCTTGGCCGGATCGGCGAGCGCGGCGTCGAGGAGGGCGCGCCGCCGGGTCCAGTGCGCCTTGTCCGGCGGCGCGAGGAAGCGCATGGTGGCGCTGGTGATCTCGAGGTTCTCCAAGGCAGCCGCGTGCCGCTCGTCGTGGTAGGTCTCGAGGAGTGTCTCGGGCGCCCAGCCGTGCAGGACGAACGCCAGCTTCCAGGCCGCGTTCTCGGCGTCCGGGACGCCTGAGTTCAGGCCGCGGGCGCCGAACGGCGCGTACAGGTGGGCGCAGTCCCCGGCGAGGAGCACCCGCCCGACCCGCATCCGGTCCGCGCACCGGGACTGGAACCGGTACACCGACTGCCAGACGAGCTCGTACGGGCGGTCGCCGAGGATCATCCGGATCCGCGCGTCCAGCCGCCCGTCGACGCGCTCGGCGTCCGCGTCGAAGTCCTCGGGCACCTGCCAGTCGATCCGGTACGTCGAGTCCGGGCACGGATGGATGAGGACCTGGCGATCGGGGTTCCAGACCGGGTCGAAGTAGAACCGCCGTTCGGTCTCCCAGCCCGGCAGGTCGGCCCGCAGGTCGCAGATCAGGAACCGGTCGTCGAAGCTCTCACCGGCGAACGTCACGCCGAGTTGCCGCCGCAGCGACTCCGCCTTCGCTCCGGCGCACAGGACGGCGTACGCAACCTGGAGCTCGTCGGAGCCGCACGTGAGCGTCACACCTGAGCTGTCCTGGGCGATCCCGGTGACCTCGTGGTTCCACCGGACGTCGATCAGCGGCTGGGCGGCGATGCACTCGTCGAGGATCTCCTCGGTGCGGCTCTGGGAGATGTTCACGCAGGCCGGCAGCGCCGAGCGGCCCGGATCCGCGAAGGACCAGGAGAACAGCTCGCGGTCGCGGTAGAACGTCCGGGCGGTGGTCCAGGCCAGGCCTTCGTGGACGATCCGGTCCGCGCCGACCGAGCACCAGATGTCGAGGACGTCGCGCTGCTGGCAGATCGACTTCGAGCCGACGGCCTCGCGACCGGGCCGCTGGTCGAGCAGGATCACCCGGAGACCCCAGCGGGCCAGCAGCAACGCGGTGGTCTGGCCGACCGGTCCATTGCCGATCACCGCGACCGGCGTGCCGTCATACAAGGCTGTCCCACACCTCGCGGTCGCGTTCCGCGGTCCAGATCCGCGGCCAGTCGATGCCGTCCAGCTCGTCCCACAACCGTTGTACGTCGAACGGCAGGCAGTGCTCGAAGATCGGCCAATGACCGTACTGCGGCGCCAAGGCAGCATGCGCGTCCTGGAACGCCTCGGCCACCGACCCACCCCGCGAATGCACCGCGCCGACCGTCTCCCGCAGCACGACCAGGAAGTGCCGGGTCTGCTCGATCGCGGCATCGACCGCCTCGCGTCCCCGCGGTACGGCGCCCCGTCCGCCGACCAACGCCTCGGCCTCGAACGCCTTCACCCGGTCGAGCGTCCCGGTCGACCAATCGGTGTGGAACGCGTCGCCGGTGTAGAGCGCGGCCTGTGCCTCTACCAGGTCGCCTGCGAACAGCACGCGCTGCTTCGGCAACCACGCGACGATGTCGCCGGCGGTGTGGCCGCGACCGCAGTACTGCAGGACGAGCTCACCACGCTGGCCGCCGAGGTCGATGGTCAGCTGGTCGGAGAACGTCACGTCCGGCCAGGTCAGGCCGGGGATCGAGGACGGCTCCTTGAACAGCCGCGGCATCCGCCCGAACTCGCTGTCCCAGTCCTCCCGGCCGCGTTCGGCGATGAGCTTGCGGGTGTTGTCGTGCGTGATGATCACGTCGGCCTCGAACGCGGACGCGCCGAGCACCCGGACCGCGTGATAGTGGCTGAGCACCAGGTACCGCACCGGCTTCGTGGTGTGCTCCCGCAGCTTGTCCAGCCACTCTCGCGCCGCCACCGGGGTCGCCCGCGCCTCGAACGCGACCACGAAGTCCTCGCCCTCGATCGCACCGACGTTCGGATCACCCTCGGCCGTCAGGGCATACACCCCCTCGGCCAGCACCTCGAGCGTCTCCGTCTTCGCAGCCAGGTCCCCCGAGGACGCAAACGACTTCATCTCGACCTCCACGACCGATTCCTGCCACACACCGTGACACCTACAGCGATCCCGGTAAAGGATCGACGTCATGAGTCCGAATGTCGTTGTCTTTCTGACCGATCAGCAGCGGTGGGACACGAGTGGTCTGCACGGGAATCCGGTGGGCCTGACGCCGAACCTGGATCGGGTGGGGCGGGCGGGGACGCACTTCGCCAACTCGTTCACGAATCAGCCCTTGTGTACTCCGGCGCGGGCGACGTTGCAGACCGGGCTCTACCCGACGACTGCGGGGCCGCACCGCAACGGCATCGCGTTGCCGGAGGACGCCAGGACGCTGGCACACCATTTCGGTGCCGCGGGCTACGAAACGGCGTACGTCGGGAAGTGGCACCTGGGCGACTCGTCGTCGCGTGGACCGGTCCGGCCGGAGCAGCGTGGGGGATACGAGCACTGGTTGGCCGCGAACGCGCTCGAGCACACGTCGGACTCCTACAACACCATCGTGTACGACGGCGCCGGCGCGCAGGTGAAGCTGCCCGGGTACCGCGTCGACGCCCTGACCGATGCCGCCATCCGGTACGTCGCCCAGCCGAAGGACCGCCCCTTCTTCCTGTTCCTGTCGTTGCTCGAACCGCATCACCAGAACCGCCGCGACGACTACCCGGCCCCGGAGGGCTACGAGGAGGCGTACCGCGGGGCGTGGACGCCGCCGGACCTGGCGACGCTCGGCGGGACGTCGTACCGGCAACTTCCCGGGTACTACGGGATGGTCAAGCGGATCGACGACGCGTACGGGCGGTTGCTCGACGCGCTCACCAGCCTCGGCTTGCGGGACGACACGATCGTGCTGTTCACCTCCGACCACGGGAACCACTTCAAGACGCGCAACTCCGAGTACAAGCGCTCGGTGCACGACGCCTCGATCCGGGTGCCGACCGTGGCCACCGGCGGCATCTTCACCGGGGGAGGACAGGTGACTCAGTTGCTCAGCCACGTCGACCTGCCGCCGACGCTGCTCGACGCCGCCGGGCTTCCGGTGCCTAAGGAGATGCAGGGCAGGTCCGCCGTACCGCTGCTGCACGACCGACGGACGGAGTGGGGTGTCGACGTGTTCGTCCAGGTCAGCGAGTCGGAGACGGCCCGCGCGGTGCGCACGCAGCGGTGGAAGTACGGCGTTGTCGCCCCGGACTGTGATCCCGCGGCACCCGGCGCCGACCGCTACGTCGAGACCTACCTGTTCGATCTGATGGCCGACCCGTACGAGCTCGACAACCTGATCGGCTACCGCTCACACGCCCACGTCGCCACGCGCCTGCGGGAACGCCTGGTTCGGCGGATGGTCGACGCCGGCGAACCAGCGCCGACGATCGATCTCAGCCCCGAGCGCGACTCCGGCCAGCTGGACCTCGAACCGGGCGAGGCGGATCTCTAGGACGTCAGGTCCTTGAAGGCGGCCAGCGCCCGCTGGATGTTCTCGATCGAGTTCGCGTACGAGAACCGCAGGTGGCCCTCGCCGTACACGCCGAACGCCGTCCCCGGGAGGCAGGCCACTCCGGCCTCCTCCAGCAACCGGTCGGCGAGCGTCGCCGCGGACTGGCCGAGCTCGGTGATGTTCGGGAAGGCGTAGAACGCGCCACCCGGCTCGACACACGAAACACCCGGTACGGCGTTCAGGCCCGAGACGATCACCTCGCGGCGCTCCCGGAACGCCTCCAGCATGGTGTCGACGTCGTCCCACGGACCTTCGAGGGCGGCGATCGCGGCGTGCTGGCTGAAGGCCGACGTACACGAGACCGAGTTGATCACCAGCCGGGTGATCGGCTCGACCAGCGGCCGCGGGAACACACCGAAGCCGAGCCGCCAGCCGGTCATCGCGAACGTCTTCGACCAGCCGTCGAGCAGGATCGTCCGATCCGCCATGCCCTCGAGGTCGAGGACGCTGTGGTGATCGCCGTCGTACCGCAGCGCCCAGTAGACCTCGTCGCTGAGCACCACCAGGTCGTGCCGGATCGCGATCTCGGCGATCGCCTCGAGCTGCTCGGGCGTCGAGGCGCTGCCGCACGGGTTGTGCGGGGAGTTCAGGATCAGCAGCTTGGTCCGGTCGGTGACCAGCGACGCGAGCTCCTCGGGGTCGATGACGAACCCGTTCTCCTCGCGCAGCGGCACCGGGACCGGCTTCGCGCCGGCGAACGACGCGATGGAGGCGTACATCGGGAAGCCCGGGTCCGGGTAGAGGACCTCGTCGCCCTCCTCGCACAGCGCCAGGATCGCGAAGAACATGATCGGCTTGGCGCCGGGCGTGACCAGCACCCGGTCGGGCGTGGTGGTCAGCCGGCCGGTGCGCTCCAGGAAGTCCGCCACCGCGGTCCGCAGCTCGGGGATCCCGGGGGCGGGCACGTAGTGGGTGTGGCCCTTGTCGATCGCCTGTTGCGCGGCGGCCGCGACGTGGGCCGGAGTGTCGAAGTCCGGCTCGCCGATCTCGAGGTGCACGATCTCCCGGCCGCTCGCCTCGAGCGCCTTGGCCTTGGCCAGCACCTCGAAGGCAGACTCGGTTCCAAGACGTTCCATCCGCCCAGCTAGTTTCACAACCCTGAGCCTAGTCCACCCCTTGGCCTCGCGCTGAAACCGATTGCCGCCGGTGCAATCATCGGGACCAACAGCTCGAGAAGGAGTGCGCATGGCACGGGTAGCGGTCACCGGAAGCAGCGGCAAGCTCGGTCGCGCGGTCGTCGACCACCTGGTGGACAACGGGTGGGACGTGGTCGCCCTGGACCAGGCGCCGCCGGCGCGGTCCGGGGTGACGTCGACGCGGGTCGACCTGACCGATTTCGGCCAGACCTACGAGGCGCTCGCCGGGATCGACGACCGGCACGACGGTGTCGACGCGGTGGTGCACCTGGCCGCGATCCCGGCGCCGGGGCTGCGGCCGAACGCGGCCACGTTCGAGAACAACATGGTCGCCACCTACAACGTGTTCTCGGCGGCGTTACGGGCCGGCGTGCGCAACATCGTGTGGGCGTCGAGTGAGACCGTGCTCGGACTGCCGTTCGACGAGTTCCCGCCGTACGTGCCGGTGGACGAGGAGTACGCGCCGCGGCCGAACAGCACGTACTCGCTCGTGAAGACGCTGGAGGAGGAGCTGGCCCGCCAGCTGGTCCGGTGGCACCCGGACCTCAAGCTGATCGGCCTGCGGTTCTCCAACGTGATGTACCCGGAGGACTACGCCGAGTTCCCCTCGTTCGACGCCGACGCCCGGTCACGCAAGTGGAACCTCTGGGGCTACATCGACGCCCGCGACGGCGCCCAGGCGGTCCGCAAGGCCCTCGAGTACGACGTCACCGGCACGGACGTGTTCATCATCGCAAACGCGGACACGGTGATGACGCGACCGAACGAGGAGCTCCTGGCCGAGGTCTTCCCCGGCGTGCCGGTGAAGCGGCCGTTCGGCCCGAACGAGACCCTGCTGTCCATCGACAAGGCCCGCAAGCTCCTCGGCTACGACCCCCAGCACTCCTGGCGAGACTGACTAGGCCGGTCCGAACGGGAACACCTTGTCCGGGTCGTACGTCGCGCGCACCTCGGCCAGCCGGGCGAACGTGTCCGCCGGCCAGCACGCCTCGTACGACCCGGGGAACGAGAAGGCGGCGTCGAAGTTGACGATCGCCTCGGTCGCGATCCAGTCGCGCAGGCCAGCCAGCACTCCGTCCACGACCCCTGGCAGCACCGTCTCGAACAGGCTCGGGTCGGGCACGCCGATCAGCACCAGGCTGTAGGCGCTGCTCCGCCCGCCGGCCGCGCTGCCTTCCGGCACGTCGCGGCTCATCGCGCCGCCCAGGCACCGGATCTCGAGCGCGATCAGCGGCAGCTGCTGCTGCGGACCGACCGCGTCGAGGAAGGCCGAGACGAACCCGGGGTCGACGTCGGTCAGCACCAGGCCGCGGTCGAACGCCGGGGTCGGGTCCTTCGGGTCGTTGTGGATGAGCGCGATGTCGGTGGCCGGCATCTCGCCGACGCCGTCGATGATCGCCGTACCGGCAGCCCGGATCGGCTGGAACAGGCGCTCGCCCTCGGCCGGGTCGCCGACGAAGGCGAACCGGACGCTGAGGACCGTCTTGCCGCGCAGCGGTTCCGGGATGACCTCGAGCGGCGGCAGCCGGAGGACCACGACCGAGGTGTTCGCGGTCGCGGGCAGCGTCTTGGTCCACGCGGCCCAGGCGCCGAACACGGCGGCGATGTCGTCGGCGTCGAAGAAGACCGAACCGCCGTACAGGGTGCTGAGCTCGACCAGCGCGAAGTCCATCGCGGTGACCAGGCCCAGACCGCCCTTGCCGCCGCGCAGCGCCCAGAACAGGTCAGGGTGCTCGGTCGCGCTCGCCGTCACGGCCTCGCTGTCGGCGGTGACCACCCGGAAGCTGCGCGCCCAGTCGGACGAGAAGCCGTACGTGCGCGACAGCGGTCCGACGCCACCGCCGAGCGTGTAGCCGATGCAGCCGACGGCGTCGGACGCGCCGATGACCGGCGCCAGCCCGTGCTCACCCGCGGCCGCGATCACGTCGGCCCACCGGCTGCCGGCCGCAATGTGCGCCAACTTGGCGTCTGCATCGACCGTGACACCGGTCAGGCGTGACGTGTTGATCAGGACCCCGTCGGTGATCGGCACCGGCGACCCGTGACCGGTCGCGAGCACGCGCACCGGCTTGCCGGCCTCGGCCGCGGCGCGCACCGCCGCCACCGCATCGGCCTCCGACGTGACTCCTACGGCAACCTCAGGACTGTGCTGCGCAGCCAGGTTGAACCCGGTGACCTCTTGCGCGTACCCGTCATCCTCCGGCGCCAGCACAGGCCCTTCGACCACACCCCGGAGTCTCTCCACCATGTCGGTCATGCGTTCTCCCCTCTCCGGTTCGCAGTCTTGTCCCCGAGGGGGTCAGACGATGCGGACGCGGAGACGGCGGAAGCCGCGGCCCTTGCTCTCCATCTTGACGACCTCCATCCGGCCGATCATCGCGGTGGAGGCGACGTGCGTGCCGCCGTCGGCCTGGGTGTCGAGCCCTTCGATGTCGACGATCCGGACCACCTCGATGTCCGGCGGCAGCAGGTTGGTGGCGGTCCGGATGATGTCCGGGATCGCGAACGCCTCGTCCCGCGGCAGGTTCGCCACGGTGATCCGGCGGTCGGTGCGGAACTCGGCGTTGACCGCCTCCGCCACCCGGTCCTTGAAGTCCGGCGGCACCTCGGCCAGGTCGAAGTCCATCCGGGCCGTCAGCGGCTCCATGTTCCCGCCGGTGACGAGCGCGCCGAAGTCGCGGAAGACCACCCCGGTCAGCACGTGCAGGCCGGAGTGCGTCCGCATCAGGTCGGTACGGCGTTCGTCGTCGAGCGCACCGCGGACGGCGGTGCCGACCGGCGGCGCCGGATCCTCCTCGTGCAGCACCAGGTACTGGTCGTCACCCTTCACCGTGCCGAGCACGCGGGTCCGCACCCCGCCCCACAGCAGCACACCGTGGTCCGGCGGCTGGCCACCGCCTCCGGGGTAGAACGCGGACCGGTCGAGCACGATGCCGCGGTCCGGGTCGACGCCGACGACGACCGCGTCCCACTCCCGCAGCGTCGCGTCGTCCAGGTCAAGCCGATGGGTGCCCATCCGCCGAATGTAGCAACGCAGTGCGAGCGGTTGACCCCAGCCGTGGCGGCCGCGATTCTCTTCTGAGAGGTGGGGGAGATGGGACAACGCAGTCCGCTGGTCACGCTCGCGGCCGCAGCCGTCGGGCTGGTCGCGCTGCTCGTCGTGAACAGCACCCAGACCGGCACCCTCGCGTCGCCGCCCGCCACCGCGCCTGCCACCGCCACTCCATCACCCGACGCGACCCAGACAACCCCGCCGCCCACTCCGACAGCCACACCGACCCAGCAGCAGGTCGTGGCCGTCTTCACCGGTCGTACGACGGGACGCGAAGCCACGCTCGCGATCGCGGTGAAGGGCGGTAAAGCAGTCGCGTACGTCTGCGACGGCCGCAGCGTCGAGGCCTGGCTGACCGGAACCCACGACGCCGGCCGTCTCGTGCTGCGCTCCAAGTCCGGTGATCGTCTGACCGCCATCCTGTCGGCCGAAGCCGTGACCGGCACAGTCACCGTCCGCGGCCGCCAACTCGCCTTCACCATCGACAAGGCCGACCCGCCGGCGGGCCTGTACCGCGCGCGGACCTCCAGCAACACCATCGGCTGGATCGTCCTGCCCGACGGCAGCCAGGTCGGTGTCGACAACGACGGCACCCCGGCCCCCGCGCCGCCACTCGACGCCGCCGGCGGTACGGCGACGGTCGGCGGCAGCCCGGTCACGGCCACGTCGATCACCGGCGACGAGACGTTCTGAGGAGAGCCATGACGACGACGGCGCCGGTCCGAGTCGCGAGCAGGGCCGTGATCCCGCTGTCCGTCGGCGCCGCAGTCGCCATCGTCCTCGGTGTCTACGGGCGGCTGCACGACCCGACCGGTGTCGCGATCAACGTGGCCGGCTTCTCCAGTCCACAGTCGGTGAAGGCATGGCTGGCAACGCTGGCCTTGCTGCTGGCCGTCGTACAACTCGTGTCGGCAGGGGCGTTGCTCGGGCACATCAAGGCGTTGTCGGGCCGGCGATGGGTCGGGCCGCTGCATCGATGGTCGGGGCGAGCCGCCATCGCGGTGACGCTGCCGGTGGTCGCGCACTGCCTGTACGCGCTGGGCTTCCGGTACGACGAACCGCGCGTGCTGATCCACTCCCTGCTGGGTTGCTTCTTCTACGGCGCGTTCGCGGCCAAGATGCTGACGCTGACCCGGAACGACCTGCCGCGCTGGCTGCTGCCGGCCCTCGGTGGAGCGGTCTTCACCGGCCTGGCCGGGCTGTGGCTGACCTCGTCGCTGTGGTTCCTCACCACTTTCGGCATCATTCGTTGAGAGGACCCGCCGTGGACGAACCGAGTCGCCGTACCGTCCTCGCCGCCGGTGCGGCCGCCGTCGCCGCGGTCGCCGGCTGCAGCACGTACGGCGAACCGCAGAGCCCGCCCGCCACCTCGGCTCCGGCCGGCGCGGTGCTCGCCAAGACCGCCGACGTACCGGTCGGCGGCGGCATCATCCACGCCGACAGCCAGACCGTCGTCACGCAGCCGACCGCGGGCACGTTCAAGGCGTTCACCTCGATCTGCACGCACCAGCAGTGCCCGGTCGCCAGTGTCGAGGGCGGCACGATCAACTGCGACTGCCACGGGAGCAAGTACGCGATCGCGGACGGGTCGGTGGTGAAGGACCCGGCGCCGGCGCCGCTGGCGGCCAAGCAGATCACCGTCTCCGGTGACTCCATCCAGCTTGCTTGAGCTCAAGTGCTCTTCAACTGACAAGCTTGCGGGCATGGTGGAGTTCGGAGTACAGGTCACGCCGACCGAGCAGGTCGGGCTGCATCGGGAATTGGTCGCGGCGGCCGACGAGGGCGGGGTCGATCTGATCGCGGTCCAGGACCACCCGTACGCGCCCAGCCACCTGGACGCGCTGACGGTGATCGGCGATCTGCTGGCGAGGACCGAGCGGCTGCGGTTCTTCCCGGATGTCGCGCCGCTCCCGCTGCGGCCGCCGGGCCTGCTGGCACAGTCGGCCGTGGCCCTCGACGTACTGTCCGGCGGGCGGTTCGAGCTCGGCCTGGGCGCCGGCGGGATCCCGCGGGGCATCACCGGCATCGGCGGTCCGGAGCGGACTCCGGGCGAAGCGCTCGAAGCACTCGAGGAGGGCATCGGGCTGCTCCGCCGGCTGTGGACCGGGTCCGACCGAGTGGTTGCTGATGGCAAGTACTACTCGCTGAACCTGCGCCCCGGCCCGCTGCCGGCGCACGACATCCAGATCTGGGTCGGCTCGGTCGGCCCGAGGTCGATGCGCCTCACCGGGCGGCTCGCCGACGGCTGGGCCGCGCCGATCCCGCACTACCTCCCGTACGACGCGTGGGCCGGAGCCAACGCGATCATCGACGAGGCGGCCAAGGCGGCCGGCCGGGATCCGTCGGACGTGCTCCGGATCGCACAGGTGGTCGGGACGATCACCGACGTACCCGGTGACACCGACACGACGCGCGGCGATGCGCCGCTGCGCGGCACCCCGGACCAGTGGGCCGAGTTCTTCGCGCGGCTGGCGACCGAGCAGCCGTTCCGGACGTTCGTCTTCTGGCCGGAGGAGCACAACCTGACCCAGATCACCCGGTTCGCGGCGGACGTCGTACCGGCGACGAAGGCGCTCCTGAGCTAGTTACCACGAGTGACGACGCACCGGATCAGGGGGGCGACTCGACGGTAATGCTTCCGGGCTGAAAACCTGTGCGCGCGGACGGCGATCCCTTCCGCACAACGCAAGGTGAGACACGGAGGCGGTCGATGTTCAAGCGTATCGCAGTGGTGAACCGGGGCGAGGCCGCGATGCGGCTGATCAACGCGGTGCGTGAGCTCAACGCCGAGGGCGGTGAGCCGATCGAGACGATCGCGCTGTTCACCGACGGTGAGCGCACCGCGACGTTCGTCCGCGAGGCCGACATCGCCTACCCGCTCGGCCCGGCCTCGGCCCGGCCGTACCTTGACCTGCAAGTGCTCGAGCGCGCCCTGCGCGAGACCGAGGCCGACGCGGCCTGGGTCGGCTGGGGCTTCGTCGCCGAGGACCCCGCCTTCGCGGAGCTCTGCGACCGGATCGGCGTCACCTTCATCGGCCCGCCGGCCGACGCGATGCGCAAGCTCGGCGACAAGATCGGATCCAAGCTGATCGCCGAGGAGGTCGGCGTACCGGTCGCGCCCTGGAGCCGTGGCGCCGTCGAGTCGCTGGACGCCGCCCTGGAGGCCGCCGCCTCGATCGGCTACCCGCTGATGCTGAAGGCCACCGCCGGCGGTGGCGGCCGCGGCATCCGGGTGATCCGGTCCGCGGAGGAACTGGAGGACGCGTACGCGCGGACCAGTGAGGAGGCCGCCCGTGCGTTCGGCAGCGGCGTGGTCTTCCTGGAGCGCCTCGTCACCGGTGCCCGGCACGTCGAGGTGCAGGTCATCGCAGACGGCCAGGGCACGGCGTGGGCGCTCGGCGTCCGCGACTGCTCGGTGCAAAGGCGCAACCAGAAGGTGATCGAGGAGTCCGCCTCCCCGCTGCTGTCCGCCTCGCAGGTCGACGACCTGAAGGCATCCGCCGAGCGGCTGGCCCTCGCGGTCGGCTACCGCGGCGCTGCGACCGTCGAGTTCCTGTATCACCCAGGCGACAAGACGTTCGCGTTCCTGGAGGTCAACACCCGGCTGCAGGTCGAGCACCCGATCACCGAGCTGACCACCGACTTCGACCTGGTGAAGGCCCAGGTGCACGTCGCCTCGGGCAGCCGGCTGGACGGCGGCAAGCCGGCCGAGACCGGCCACGCCGTCGAGGCGCGGCTGAACGCCGAGGACCCGGACCGCGACTTCGCGCCGTCGCCGGGCCGGATCGCCGTACTGGATCTGCCCGCCGGACCTGGGGTGCGGGTCGACACCGGAGTGAGCGCGGGGGACAGCATCCCGGCCGACTTCGACTCGATGATCGCGAAGATCATCGCCTACGGCCGGACCCGGGACGAGGCGCTCGCGCGGCTGCGCCGGGCGGTGGCCGCGACCACCGTGCTGATCGAGGGCGGCACCACCAACAAGAGCTTCATCCTCGAGCTGCTGGACCAGCCCGAGGTGATCGACGGCAGCGCCGACACCGGCTGGATCGACCGGGTCCGCGGTGAGGGCCGACTGGTCTCGCACCGGCACTCCGGGGTCGCGCTGGTCGCGGCGGCGATCGAGGGCTACGAGGAGGCCGAGCAGGTCGAGCGGGCGCGATTGCTGGAGACCGCCCACGGCGGCCGGCCGCAGGTGCAGCACGAGGTGGGTCGCGCGATCGACCTGAAGCTGCGCGGCGTCGGGTACCGGGTGACGGTCGCGCGGATCGGCCCGGACCGGTTCCGGGTCGGCGTCGGCAGCGGTGACACGTTCAAGGTCGTGGACGCCGAGCTGGAGCGGCTGGACTCCTACACCGGACGGCTGGTCGTCGGCGGGCAGCGGTTCCGGCTGGTCACCGCCACGCACGGGCCGGTGCACCTCGTCGAGGTGGACGGTGTCACGCACCGGGTGAGCCGCGACGAGGGCGGCGTACTGCGTTCGCCCGCACCGGCGCTCGTGGTCGCGACGCCGATCCAGAGTGGCAATGTGGTCGAGGCCGGCGCGCCGGTGCTCGTGCTCGAGAGCATGAAGATGGAGACGGTGCTGAACGCGCCGTTCAAGGCCACCGTCAAGGAGTTGCTCGTCGCCACCGGCAGCCAGGTCGAGACCGGCGCGCCGCTGGTCCGGCTGGAGCCGGTCGCGGACGACGGCGCGGCGGAGGAGGCTGCGCCGGTCGAGAACGGCGTGAAGCTGGACCTGCCGAACGGGTCGGGGGAGAAGTCGGCGGCCGAGCGCGCCGAGCGCGGGTTGGACGACCTGCGCAGCATGCTGCTCGGGTTCGACATCGACCCGCGGGACGAAGGCGGCATGCTGGCCGACTACCTGACCGCGCGATCCGAGCTGACCGAGCCGCCGGTGAACGCCGAGATCGACCTGCTGCAGGTGTTCGCGGACTTCGCCGAGCTGAGCCGCAACCGGCCCGCCGGTGAGGAGATCAGCACCGAGAACCGGGTGCACAGCCCGCGCGAGCACTTCCACGCCTACCTGCAGAGCCTGGACCCGGAGCGGGGTGGCCTGCCGGCCGAGTTCCAGTCCCGCCTCAGCCGGGTGCTCAGCCATTACGGGGTGACCGAGTTCGAGCGCAGTACCGAGCTGGAAGAAGCGGTCTTCCGGATCTTCCTTGCCCAGCAGCGGTCCACGCCGGACGTGCTGCTCGTGACGTCGGTGCTGCAGCGCTGGATCGCCGAGCCGCGCCCGGCGGCGCCAGTGGACGAGGGCGCGCACGAGCTGCTGGACCGGTTGGTGCTGGCCACGCAGCTGCGCTTCCCGGTGATCGGCGACCTGGCCCGAAGCGTGCGCTTCCGCTGGTTCGACCAACCGCTGGTGGACGCGGACCGCATCTCGGTGCTGGCGGGTGTCAGCGACGAGGTCGCGGCGCTGGCCGCGGACCCGGCGGCGCCGAACCGCAAGGAGCGGGTCGACGCGCTGGCGGCGATTCCCGAGCCGATCGTCCGCTTCCTGGCCGAGCGCGTGGAGCACGGCTGGGGCGAACGGGAGCCGATGCTCGAGGTGCTGATCCGCCGGCACTACCGCGAGTACGAGCTGCACGACCTGCGGGAGTTCGCCGTCGACGGCCGGCCGTTCGCGACCGCGGACTACTCGATCGACGACCGCCTCAGCCACCTGGTCACCACGGTCGGCACCGTGGCCGAGCTGGCCGACCCGAACAGCGCGCTGGTCCAGGCGCTGACTGCGCAGGTCGACGCCCGCCCGGCCGGACACGAGGCAGTCGCCGAGCTGTACCTGCACGGCCCGGACGTGCCCGAAGGCCAGCAGGAGGCGTCGGATCACCTCCGCGACTTGGTCGACGCCCTCCCGGTCTCCCAGCACGTACGGCGTTTCACCGTCGCAGTCGCACCGGGTCAGGGCGGACCGGTCTCGTACTTCACCTACCGCCCGGCCGCCGGCACGGTGACCGAGGACGACAACGTCCGCGGCGTGCACCCGATGGTCGGCCGCCGGCTGACCCTGTGGCGGCTGCACGACTTCCGGATCACCCGGCTGGACGCGCCCGAGGACGTCCTGCTCTACCACTGCGTCGCCCGCGACAACGAGGCCGACCAGCGGCTCGTCGCGCTCGCCCAGGTCCGCCAGTTCGCGGTGGTCCGGGACGAGGACGGCCAGGTGACCTCGTTGCCGCACGCCGAGCGGGCGATCGCGAACTGCCTGGAGGCGATCCGCCGGGCCCGCACCGAGCGCGGCGCGGCCGGGGCGAAGCTCGACATGAACCACGTCTGGGTGCACATCTGGCCCGAGATCAAGGCCCAGGTCGACGAGCTGACCGCTCTGCGCCGCAACATCGCCCCGCTGACTGCCGGCGCCGGGATCGAGGAGGTCCTGGTCCAGGGCCGGGTGCTGACCCCGGACGACTCGGTCAACCTGCTCGCCGCGCGGTTCTACTACCAGCCCGGCGCAGGTGTCGTGACGTCGGTCGAGCAGCCGCCGACCGAGCGCCTGATGCCGCTCGACGACTACGCGCAGAAGGTCCAGCGCTCCCGCCGCCGCAACACGGTCTACCCGTATGAGGTGGCCGGGATGGTGTCCGGTCCGGGCGGCAGCTGGACGGAGTACGACTTGGACGACACCGGCGCCCTGGTGCCGGTGGAGCGTCCGCGGGGTCTGAACAAGGCCGGCCTGATCGCCGGTGTGGTCACCACGCCGACAGCGCGCCACCCGGAGGGCGTGACTCGCGTCGTACTCAGCGGTGACCCCACCAAGGCGCTCGGTGCGGTGGCCGAGGGGGAGTGCTCGCGGATCATCGCGGCCCTCGACCTGGCCGAGCGGATGCGGGTGCCGGTCGAGTGGTACTCGCTGTCCGCCGGGGCCCGGATCTCGATGGACTCCGGCACCGAGAACATGGACTGGGTCGCGAAGGCGCTGAAGCGGATCGTCGAGTTCACCCAGGACGGCGGCGAGATCAACATCGTCGTGGCCGGCATCAACGTCGGCGCGCAGCCGTACTGGAACGCCGAGGCGACCATGCTGATGCACACCAAGGGCATCCTGGTGATGACGCCGGACAGCGCGATGGTGCTGACCGGCAAGCAGTCGCTGGACTTCTCCGGCGGCGTGTCCGCCGAGGACAACTTCGGCATCGGCGGCTACGACCGGGTGATGGGCCCGAACGGCCAGGCGCAGTACTGGGCTCCCGACCTCAAGGGCGCGCGGGACGTGCTGATGGCGCACTACGACCACACGTACGTCGTCGCCGGCGAGGACGGGCCGCGACGGGCCGAGACGTCGGACCCGGTGAACCGCGACGTGACGACGTACCCCCACAACGTGGTCGGCAGCGACTTCCGCACCGTCGGCGAGATCTTCTCCGCCGTGACCAACCCGGAGCGCAAGAAGGCGTTCGATATCCGCACGCTGATGCGGTCCGTCACCGACCAGGACCACCCGGTGCTCGAGCGCTGGGCCGGGATGGCCGACGCGGACACCGCGGTGGTGCAGGACGCCCGCCTCGGCGGGTACCCGGTCTGCCTGCTCGGGATCGAGTCCCGGTCGGTCCCGCGCCGGGGCTTCCCGCCCGCGGACGGCCCGGACACCTACACCGCGGGCACGCTGTTCCCGCGGTCGTCGAAGAAGGCGGCCCGCGCGATCAACGCGGCCAGCGGGAACCGGCCGCTGGTGGTGCTGGCCAACCTGTCCGGCTTCGACGGCTCACCCGACTCGATGCGCAACCTGCAACTGGAGTACGGCGCCGAGATCGGCCGGGCGATCGTGAACTTCCGGGGCCCGATCGTGTTCTGCGTGGTGTCGCGCTACCACGGCGGCGCGTTCGTGGTGTTCTCGAAGGCGCTGAACCCGTCGATGACGGTGCTCGCGGTCGAGGGCTCGTTCGCGTCGGTGATCGGCGGCGCGCCGGCGGCCGCGGTCGTGTTCGCCGCTGAGGTCAACTCCCGGACCGCTGCCGACCCGCGGGTCGCGGCACTGGCCGAGCGGGTCCGGGAGGCCAGCGGCGCCGAGCGGGCCGCCTTGGCGACCGAGCTGGAAGAAGTGCGGACCGCCGTACGGGCCGAGAAGCTCGGTGAGGTGGCGACCGGGTTCGACCGGGTGCACAGCATCCAGCGGGCCGTCGAGGTCGGCTCCGTCGACGCGGTGATCAGCGCGGCCGAGCTGCGACCGCGGCTGATCGAGGCAATCGCCGCTGGCCTGGCACGAGGTGAGCAGCCCACTTAACCTGGAGGTATGCACGCCGACAGGGGCGGTGGCAGCAAGCTCCGCGCACTGGTGACCTTCCTCATCGTGAGCGTGATGTCGGGTGCGCTGGCGGCGGGGCTGGCGATCCCGTTCGCCGGGCTGGCCGGGGTCGGCAGCGAGAAGGCCGTCGAGACCGTGCAGACGCTGCCGCGGGAGCTGGAGATCGAGCCGGTCGCCGTCCGCAGCCGGATCCTGGCCGCGGACGGCACCCTGATCGCCACGCTGTACGAGCAGAACCGGGTGCCGGTGTCGCTGAGCTACATCAGCCCGATCATGCGCAAGGCGATCGTCGCGATCGAGGACTCGCGGTTCTACGAGCACGGCGCGTTGGATCTGAAGGGCACGCTGCGCGCGATGCTGCGCAACCAGACCGAGGGCGAGGTGCAGCAGGGCGGATCGAGCATCACCCAGCAGTACGTGAAGCTCAGCCTGGTCGAGAAGGCCAGGACCGCGGAGGAGCGGCACCGCGCCACCGCGGTGACCTACGAGCGCAAGCTGACCGAGCTGCGCTACGCGATCGCGGTCGAGAGCCAGTACTCCAAGGACGAGATCCTCGAGCGGTACCTGAACGTGGTCAACTTCGGCGACGGCGCATACGGCGTCCAGGCCGCCGCGCAGCACTACTTCCGGACCTCGGCCAAGAACCTCACCCTCGCCCAGGCCGCGATGCTGGCCGGCCTGGTGAAGAACCCGACCGGCTACGACCCGACCAACAACATGGCCCGGGCCAAGGCCCGCCGCGACCTGGTGATCCGGCGGATGCTCGAGCTGCGCGTCATCTCGGTGCACCAGGCGAACCAGGCGCTGAAGACCCCGGTGATCGACCCGGCGCGGATCCTCAAGGTGCCGAACGGCTGCGCGAGCTCGAAGTACCCGTTCTACTGCGAGTACGTCGTCTCCAAGCTGCTGCAGAACCCGGCCCTCGGCCGGACCCCCAAGGACCGCGAGCATTACCTGAAGACCGGCGGCCTGACCGTGACCACGTCGCTGGACCGGCGGATGCAGAAGGCCGCGCAGGCGTCGATCGAGGAGCACACCAGGCGCACCGACAGCGCGATCGCGGCGATCACCATCGTCGAGCCCGGCACCGGCCTGGTGAAGGCGATGGTGCAGAGCCGGGAGTACGGGCGCGGCGCCTACCAGACCGCGTACAACTACAACGTCGAGAAGTCCTACGCGGGCGGGTTCGGCGGCTTCCAGAACGGCTCGACGATGAAGGCGTTCACCCTCGCGGCCGCGATCTCCCGGGGCATCCCGCTGGACTACCGGATCAACTCACCGCAGCAGATCAACCTGAGCGGCAAGCGGTTCCAGACCTGCTCGGGCTGGACCAGGGACCCGGACTACAACCCGCAGAACTCGACCCGCGGCGGCAACCTGACGCTGGTCGAGGCGACCCGCTACTCGACGAACACCTACTTCCTGCAACTGTCACAGCGCGTCGGCCTCTGCGCGATCGGCAAGACCGCGCAGGCGCTGGGCATGTACAACGGGCAGACCCTGGAGCCGCTGGACCAGGTCATCTCGATGACGCTCGGCGTCGGCTACGTGACGCCGTTGATGCTGTCCAACGCCTACGCGACGTTCGCCGCGCGCGGCAAGTACTGCAAGCCGCTGCTGGTCGTCTCGGTCGAGGACAAGTCCCGCCGCCCGGTCGACACCCCGGGCATCGAGTGCAAGCAGGCGCTGCGGCCGGAAGTCGCCGACGGCGTGAACCGGGTGCTCAGCGCGGTGATGGAGCCGGGCGGCACCGGCGGCCGGCTGAACTTCGGCAACTGGGACCTGGCCGGCAAGACCGGCACCATCCAGGAGAACAAGGCCGTCTGGTACGCCGGTTACGCGCCCAACCTGGCTGCGGCAGCAGTCGTGGCCGACGCGAACCTGCCGTACACGAACCTGATGTACCGCCACACCCTGGACGGCCAGGACATCTCCGACCCGACCGGCTCCGGCACCGCCGGCCCGCTCTGGCAGACCGCGATGCAGAACGCGCTCGACGGCATGCCGCTGAAGCGGTTCGTCGCGCCCCGGGCCACCGCCGTCGCGGGCGACCGCAAGGAGATCCCGCCGGTCAACGGGATGAACCCCGACGACGCCGAGGATCGCCTGCGCCAGGCCGGCTTCGACGTCGCGATCGCCGAGGACCTGGTCGACTCGCCCGAGAACGAAGGCACCGTCGCCTACACCGACCCGAGATCGCGCGAAGGCGCGCCCGAGGGCTCGCTGATCACCATCCACCTGTCCAACGGCGACGGTTAGCTCGCGTGCCCGTGGTCCGGGGCCACGTCCAGCGACGGGTTCCGGTCGAAGAAGCCGAACGGCTTGAGCCAGAAGGCGATCGTGTCGGCCGGCATCACCGGCCAGTCCTCGACCCGGGTGACGTGGTGGATGCCGAACACGTACCAGAGCACCACGTCGGTGTTCTCCAGCGACTCGTCGTCGGCGATCCACTGCGTCATCCCGTCGTCGGTCGTCGACTGCGTCGGGTAGGCGCCGCACGGCCAGCGTTCCTCGTCGTGGTGCCGGGTCACCCACACCGTGTGCCCGATCACCGGCGCCCGCCGGAACTGGGGAGTCGCCGGATCCATCAGCGGCGGGATCGAGGCGCTCGGCACCAGCTTGTACGCCGGATGGGTGCCCAAGGCGTTCACCCGGTTCGGGTTGACCACTTTCCAGGACCGTTGGCCGGCCCAGTTGAAGTCGCGGGCAGCCTCGGACTCGGACCGGATCGGGGTGGACTCGGTGACCACGGCCAAGCCGTACGGGTTGTCGTCGGACACAGGGAGCGCGCGCGAGTCGACCTCGTGCACGGTGTTCCCGTCGCCGTCCACGTCGAGGTCGAGCCGCGCGACCAGGAAGTGCTGGTGGAACGGCGCATACGTTTGCTTGTCCACCACCGTGCCCGTCGCCGGTGCGGAGCCGTCGGCGGCGAACGGAGTGGTCACCATCAGCCCGGTCGCGCGCACCTCGCACTCGATGTTGCCGTCCTGGTAGAAGCGCCAGTAGACCAAGTACTCGTAGTTCGCGACGGTGACGTGACACGACACGACCAGCCGGCGCATTCGCCGTACCTCGGCGCCGGTGGTGTGGTCGACGTGCTTCCACAGCACGCCGCTGTCCTCCTCGTGCAGGCAGATCGCGTTCGGGATCGGATAGGGCTCACCGTGGCTGTCGTGCAGTACGGCGTCCAGGTAGACGATCTCGCCGAGACAGTCGCAGCCGAGCTCGAGCGAGGTGGTCATGAAGCCGAGACCCCACTCGCCGATGTCGAACGCGGTCCGGCGGTAGTGGTCGAAGGACGCGTCCCGGTAGGGGACCATCAGCTCCGCGAACGACATCCGGTAGGCGATGTCGCGGCCGCCGTACTGCACCTGGTAGATGACCGGGCCCTCGCGGTAGTTGAAGCCGAGCCGCAGCGTCCAGTTCTGCCAGCTGAGCCCGTTGCCGTCGAGGGCGAACGAGACGCCTTCGGGCTGGGTGATGTGCAGCGGTTTCAGGTCGGCGCGGAACGGGCCGGCGGCGTACTCCGCGGTGACCTCGGGCTGGCCGTGGTTGTGGTCGTTCTCGAGCTCGAGCAGCTCGAGGGTGTTCATGTCGACGACGACCTTGAGCCCGGACACCGGATGCGCGTACGGGTTGCCCTCGGGAGTCTCGCGGTACCAGATGTCGCACCAGCCGAGCCGGCGGTCGCGGTACTTCGCCGGCATCAGGGCCTTGCCGTAGGTCCACACCTCGATCAGCACCAGCGACAGGTCGGTGACTCCGCGTTCGGCCAGCGCGGCGATCACGTCCGGGTGCGCCCGCATCGCCTCGTCGACCTCGTGGTACTCGTCGACGGTGAAGTTCGGGGTCGCACCGGGCACGTGGGTCCAGGACTCCACCCGGTCGTCGATCAGGTCGACGACGCCTTCCCAGGCCTGGTTGTCGGCCCGGTTCCACAGTACGGCGAACGCCGTCCGCGGAATCGGATCACCCGGACGCCAGGTGCGGACCACCGGCTTGGCCGGCTCGAGCAGCTCGATCGCGGCGAACCGCCAGGACCCGCCGAGCTCCTTGTCCCGGCGCAGGATCGCCGCGGTCCGGCGGAACTCGTCCGCGTCCAGCGGGTCCAGCGGATGCGTCGCCATGGGCTTCTCCTCGTCAGTGCGGCGGGCCTAGATTGAAGGAACCTGGGGGCGAATCGGTGCCGGGGAGGGCTCGACATGCCGGAGAAGAAGGTCTTTCACAACATCGTCGACGGCACGGTCCAGGCGGCCGCGTCCGGGGCGATGATGGACATCGTCAACCCGTCCACCGGCGAGGTGTACGCGTCGGCGCCGAACTCCGACGACCACGACGTCGACCTGGCCTGCCGGGCCGCGGCCGGCGCGTTCGAGAAGTGGCGCTGGTCGACGCCGTCGGAGCGGCAGAAGGCGCTGCTGAAGCTGGCCGACGTGATCGAGGAGAACGCCGAGGAACTGATCGCGGTCGAGAGCGAGAACACCGGCAAGCCGGTCGGCCTGACCCGGTCGGAGGAGATCCCGCCGATGGTCGACCAGATCCGGTTCTTCGCCGGCGCCGCGCGGGTGCTGGAGGGCAAGTCGGCCGGTGAGTACATGCGCGGCTTCACCTCGTCGGTCCGGCGCGAGCCGATCGGTCCGGTGGCCCAGGTGGCGCCGTGGAACTACCCGATGATGATGGCGGTCTGGAAGTTCGCCCCGGCGCTGGCGGCCGGCAACACGGTCGTGCTCAAGCCGTCCGACACGACGCCGGCCTCGTCGTACTGGATGGTCGAGAAGATGCAGGAGATCTTCCCGCCCGGGGTCTGCAACCTGGTCTGCGGCGACCGCGACACCGGCGCCGCGCTGACCAGGCACAAGGTGCCGCAGCTGGTGTCGATCACCGGCTCGACCCGGGCCGGGATGGCGGTCGCGACGGCGGCCGCGGCCGACGTGAAGCGGGCGCACCTCGAGCTCGGCGGCAAGGCGCCGGTGGTGGTGTTCGACGACGTGGACATCCCGGCCGCGATCGAGGGCATCTCGGTCGGCGGCCTGTTCAACGGCGGCCAGGACTGTACGGCGGCCACCCGGGTGCTCGTGCAGCAAGGGATCTACGACGAGTTCGTCGAGGCGCTCACCGACGCGGCCCGCAACACCCGGACCGGCTACGACCCGGCCGACGACGACATCCTGTACGGGCCGATCAACAACGCCAACCAACTCGGCCACGTCTCCGGGCTCGTCGAGCGCGCGCCCGGGCACGCCCGGGTGACGACCGGCGGCAGCCGGGTCGGCGAGCGCGGGTACTTCTACGAGCCGACGATCGTCGCGGACCTGCGGCAGGACGACGAGCTGATCCGGACCGAGATCTTCGGCCCGGTGCTGACCGTGCAGAAGTTCGCCGACGAGGACGAGGCGCTGCGGCTGGCCAACGACACCGAGTACGGCCTGGCGTCCTCGGTGTGGACGACGAACGTCACCACCGCGGCCCGGATGTCGGCCCGGCTCGACTTCGGCTGCGTCTGGGTGAACACCCACATCCCGTTGATCGCGGAGATGCCGCACGGCGGTTTCAAGCACTCCGGCTACGGCAAGGACCTGTCGATGTACGGCCTCGAGGACTACACGCGGATCAAGCACGTCATGCTCCATCACGGCTTCGAGGGCTAGTCGACGTCCCGGGCCGTCAGGTCGTTCCAGGTCTCCCGTCGGACGACGAGTCGCGCGCGGCCTTCGTGCGCGAAGACGACCGGGATCCGGCGGTTGCCGTTGTAGTTGTTCGCCATCGTGTAGCAGTACGCCCCGGTCGCGGGGACGGCGAGCAGGTCGCCCACGCGCGGGTTCGCCAGCGGCACACCGTCCACGAGAACGTCACCGCTCTCGCAGTGCCTTCCGACGACGGTCGCGGTCTCCAGGCCGGGACCGTCGAACCGCCCGACGATGCCGGCCTCGAAGCGCTGCCCGAACAACGCGACCTCGAGGTTGTCGCCCATCCCGCCGTCCACCGCGACGAACGTGATCGCGCCGCGCTTCACCGTCGTCACCCGGTAGATCGTGGTCGCCGCCGTGCACACCATGCTGCGGCCGGGCTCGATGATGACGTGCGCCGACGAGGGCAGGTGCTGCTTCGCCGCGCCGATCAGGGCATCGAGGTACGACGACACCGTCGGCGGCTTGTCCGACCAGGTGTAGCGCGCACCGAGTCCGCCGCCCAGGTCGTACACCTCGAACTCGCCCAACCGTGCGATCGGCGCGACCGACTCGGCGAACGGCTCGACGTCGAGGATCTGTGATCCGACATGGACGTGCAGCCCACGCATCCGGAGCCGCGGACTGTGCTCGATCCGCTGGATCAACTGGGCGGCGTCGGCCGGCATGAGCCCGAACTTGGAGCCCTCGTGACCGGTCAGCACATGGCTGTGGGTGTCCGCGGTGACGCCGGGAATCACGCGGACCAGCACGTCCTGGTCGCGGCCGGTCGCCTCCAGCCGGTCGACGTCGTCGGCGTTGTCGACCACGACCAGGCCGATCCCGTGCTCGACCGCGAGCGCGATCTCCTCGTCGCTCTTCGCGTTGCCGTGCAGCACGATCAGGCCCGGATCGACTCCGGCCTTCAACCCGGTCAGGATCTCGCCGCCGCCCGCGACGTCCAGGCCGATGCCTTCCTCCACCATCACCCGCTGGATCGCCGTACAGGGGAAGGCTTTGGAGGCGAAGACGACGCGGGAGTCCGGCCAGCGCGCGGTCAACTCGTCGCGGTACTCGCGGGCCCTTGCGCGGAGCGCGTCCTCGGCGACGACCAGCACCGGCGTACCGAAAGCGACCGCCAGGTCGTCGGCGCGGCAACCGCCGACGACCAGGGTGCCGTCGGCGTCGAGGCTGCTCCCGGGCGGAAACAGCGAGAGCAGATCGCTCATGGCAGGCTCAGCCTTCGGTGGCGCGTTCGGCCAGCACCTCGGCCCGGTGCCGCGGCACGACGATGACCGGGACGGGGGAGTGCCGCAGGATCTTCGACGCCCGCGAGCCGAGGAAGACGCGCGCGACCGGCCCCAGCTCACTCGACCCGACCACGAGGACGTCGCCGGGGTCCCAGCCGACGTCGTCGATCGCCTCGTCCCAGGTCGCCCCGGCGCCGATCACCGTCTCGACCGACCGGGGTCCGGCGGGCAGATGCTTGACCTGGGCAAGTGTGGCGCTCACGGTCTTGTCCAGTTCCGCCCGCCACTCCTGCATGACCAGGTCCTCGGGCTCGGTGCCGAGCCGGGTGGTGAAGGCCGGCCGGGACCACACCGCGAACGTTGCTATCCGCAACGATGCGCCCACGTCGCCACCGACCGTGGCCGCGGCCAGGACCAGGCTTTCGGCGCTCGCCGTACCACCGAAGGCCGCCGTGACCCGGCTGACCCGGGCGTCCGGCGGACAGCGGAATCCCCGTGTGGCAAGGGCGAGCGAGACGTGTGAGCTGTGCAGCAGCCGGTCGGTCACGCTGCCCAGCGCGATGTGACCGAACACCCCGGCCGATGACGACCCCAACACGATCAGCCGCGCGTCATGATGGTCGGCCAGCTCTAGCAGACCGACTGGCGCCGATCGCGCACTGTGCCTGACGTAAGCCGCCGGCACGTCGGACGGCATGAAGCCACGAGCGCGTTCGAGCGCCTGGTCGGCGGTCTGCGCGAGGTACTCGTGGTACTCCGCGTCCACCCGCGCCATCCCTGGCGTCCACGGCGCCGGTACGACGCTGCAGACGATCAGATCGTCGTTCGCGGACCGGGCCAGCATCGCCGCCAGGTGCAGGGCCGCCTTCCCGCGTTCGTCGGAGGCGTAGCCGACGATCAGCGTCATGAGGCGGGCCCGTCGTCGTCGTGGATCAGGCCGACGTGCTCGTGCCGGCCGAGGTGGGAGTGCCTGAAGCCGTAGAAGAAGTACCAGGCCAGCGCCACCGCGACCCAGATCAGGAACACCCAGATCGTCGCCGCGCGCAGGTCCTGGATGATCCACAGACAGCCCAGGATCGACAGGATCGGCGTGACCGGGTACAGCGGCACCTTGAAGCCGCGCGGCAGCTCCGGGTGCGTACGGCGCAGCACCATCACGCCGATCGACACCACCAGGAACGCGACCAGGGTCCCGATGCTGGTCATCTCGGCCAGGAAGTTGATCGGGATCAGCCCGGCCAGCAAGGCGATCACGGTCGCCACGATGATGGTGTTCGGGACCGGCGTGTGGGTGCGCGGGTTCACCTTGTGGAACAGCTCCGGGATCATTCCGTCGCGAGCCATCGCGAACAGGATCCGGGTCTGGCCGTAGATCACGATCAGCGTGACGCTGAAGATCGAGATCACCGCGCCGGCCGCCAGCACGGTGGCCGGCCAGGTCGAGCCGGTGACGTCCTCCAGGATCGCCGACAGCCCGGCCTCCTGCCCCTCGAAGTCGTCGGCCGGCTGGGCCGCGACCGCGACCAGCGTGACCAGGATGTAGAGGGTGGTGACGGTGACCAGGGCGATCAGGATCGCCAGCGGCATCGTCCGCCGCGGGTTCTTGACCTCTTCACCCGCGGTCGAGACGGCGTCCAGGCCGATGTAGGAGAAGAAGATGATGCCGGCCGCCGAGGTGATGCCGGTGATCCCGAACGGGGCGAAGTCGGACAGGTTGTCGGAGTTCCAGCCCTGCAGGCCGATCACGATGAACAGCACCAGGACGCCGATCTTGATCAGCACCATCACGGCGTTCGTCTTCGCCGACTCGCTGGCGCCGCGGATCAGCAGCAGCGTGACGAGCAGCACCAGGATCACCGCGGGCAGGTTGAACAGCCCGCCCTGCTCCGGCGCCTGCGACAGGCTGTCCGGGATGGTGACGCCGAAGATGTTGTCGAACAGCTCGTTGAGGTACTGCGACCAGCCGACGGCCACGGCTGCCGCGGAAACGCCGTACTCCAGGAGCAGGCACGCGGCCACCCCGACCGCGGGCAGCTCACCGAGCGTCGCGTAGGCGTACGAGTACGACGAACCCGACACCGGCACCGCACTCGCGAGCTCGGCGTAACAGATCGCGGTCAGCCCGGCGACCACACCGGCGATCACGAACGACCAGATCACCGCCGGGCCGGCGACCGGCACCGCCTCCGCCAGGACGAAGAAGATACCGGTGCCGATGGTGGCGCCGATGCCGAACATCGACAGCTGGAACAGGCCGATCGACCGGACAAGCTCGCTCTGGCCGGTGTCGGTGCCGGTCTCCTGCGCCATCTCCGGGACCGGCTTGCGGCGGAACAGTTGCTGCGGCGTCATCGCCATGGAAGCCCCCCATCCTCGATGGAGGTGCCCGCCCGTCCCCGCCACCTCCACCTTCTTCGGAGTGTGGCACTCGCTCACCGCGCTGTGAACAGGTGAGCGACGGTGGTCAGCTGGGCCGGTCGTCCAGCAGCGGCTGGGACGGGTCCCAGTGCGTGCCGTCGCGTTCGTCCCTGCGCTTGCGGGCAATCGCCGACAAAGCTTCCAGCACGACCCGGTTCGCGAGCGCCGCGGTGATGTCCGCGTGGTCGTACGGCGGGCTCACCTCGACCACATCCATCCCGACCACGGGCAGCTCGAGGCCGATCCGCCGTACCGCGTCCAGCAGCTGGCGGGCGGTCAGGCCGCCCGGCTCCGGAGTGCCGGTGCCCGGGGCGTGGCCGGGGTCGCAGACATCGATGTCGACGGACAGGAACACGCCGTCGCACTCGTCGGTGGCGATCGCGAAAGCCTCGCTCAGGCAGGCGTTCAGTCCGCGGTGCCCGATCTCGGTCATCTCGTAGGAGCGCATCCGTTGCTGGGCCATCCAGTCCAGCGTGTCCGGCGGCGGCCAGTAGCCGCGCAGCCCGATCTGCAGGAACCGGTCGCCGCGCAGCGCGCCGGACTCGATCAGCCGGCGCATCGGTTGCCCATGGCCCCACAACGACCCGAACTCGATGTCGCCGGTGTCGGCATGCGCGTCGAAGTGGATCATCGACACCCGGCCGTGGCCGAGCACGTTCGCGACCCCCTTCGCGTCCGGGAACGCGATCGAGTGGTCACCGCCGAGCACCACCGGGATCGCGCCCGACCGGGTCACCTTCTCGACCGCGGCCTCCAGCGTGGGCAGGGCGGTCTCGATGTCGCCGGAGTACATCTCCACGTCACCGGCGTCGACGACGTTCAGGTCGACCAGGCCGTCGGTGCGCAGCGCGAGACTCGGCCGGGACCCGTCGTGCCCGAGGTAGTCGCGCATCCGGATCGCCATCGGCCCGAACCGGGCGCCCGGCCGGTGCGACGTGCCGCCGTCGAACGGCGCCCCGAGGATCACCACCTGGGCGTCCGCGTACGACGCCGGGTCGTCCAGGTCGCAGGCCGGGACCCCGAGAAAGGTGAAGTCCGGGCCGAACTGCTGGCCGTAGCGGGTCATGCTCGGAGTGTCGCACCCCGCAACCGCCTGTCAACCGCTCGCCTGTCAACCGCTCGGCCTGTCAACCGCTCGGGCTCGCCGGCTACAGCGGGCGGAGGTCGGTGCCCGGGATCCAGGTGACCCGGCCGGACTTGTCGCGGACGCGGCCGAGCCACTCGCCGTTGTCGCGGATCCAGATGTCGAGCTCGCCGTTGGCCCACTGGGCGCGCTGGACCGGCTGCGGCGGGTCCACCTTCCGGACGGCGTCGGCCGGTCGCGGCCCGTGCGCGTCGTACTGGACGTCGAGGTCGCTGGCTATCCGGTGTGCCTCCGTCTCGTCGTCGATGTCTGTTGCCCGCCACCCGTTGACCGCGCCGTCCCAGACGCCGAATCTGTTCGATCCGTCGTCGGAAGGTCGCACCGTGAACCGCCCAAGCATGGCTTCAGATTAGCGCTACTTCGAACACATGTTCTAGTCTTGTGGTGGACGGAAGGTGTGTGCGATGGGCTACAACAATCCCCCGATCAAATGGTCGGAGCTGGAGCGCAAACTGTCGAACCGCTCGCGCCCGGGCAGCCACGGCAACCGCCCGGTGACGGCCGACGGCGGCGACAGCCCGGCGTGGTCACAGCACCGCGGTCCGTACGTGCCGGCCCCCGCCCGCCGCCCGGACAACGCGGTGCCCTACGCAGAGCTCCACGTCCACTCGAACTTCTCCTTCCTGGACGGCGCGTCCCAGCCGGAGGACCTGGTCGAGGCGGCGGTCCGGCAGGGCCTGCACGCGCTGGCGCTGACCGATCACGACGGGTTCTACGGCGCGGCCCGGTTCGCCGAGGCCGCGGCGGCGTACGAGCTGCCCACCGTGTTCGGGGCGGAGCTGTCCCTCGGCCTGACCGGCCCGCAGAACGGGGTGGCCGATCCCGAGGGTAGCCACCTGCTGGTGCTGGCGGAGGGGCAGGAGGGGTACCACAAGCTGGCCGGCGCGATCACCGAGGCGCAGTTGGCCGGCGGTGAGAAGGGCCGCCCGGTCTACGACCTGGAGGAGCTCGCCGAGCATGGCCGCGATCGCTGGCTGATCCTGACCGGCTGCCGGAAGGGGCTGGTCCGGCAGGCGCTGGAGCTGGGCGGGCACGCCGACGGCCCGGCCGCCGCGGGCCGGGAGCTCGACCGGTTGGTGAGCCTGTTCGGCCAGGACCGCGTGGTGGTCGAGCTGGTCGACCACCACCTCCCGGCCGACTCCACCCGCAACCAGGTGCTGGCCGGCCTGGCCGCCGACCGCGGGCTCCCGGTGGTTGCCACCAACAACGTTCACTACGCCACCCCGGCGCAGCACAAGCTGGCCGCCGCGCTGGCCGCGGTCCGGGCCCGCCGGGACCTGGACTCGATGGACGGCTGGCTGCCGCCGGCCGGGATGGCATTCGTGCGGTCGGGTGCCGAGATGACCACCCGGTTCCAGCGGTTCCCCGGGGCGGTGGCGCGGTCGGTGACGATCGCGGACCAGCTGTCGTTCGACCTGGCCCGGGCGAAGCCGAAGCTGCCGTTGCGGGACGTGCCGGACGGGCACGACCCGATGTCCTGGCTGCGGCACCTCACCTTCGAGGGCGCCGCCCTGCGGTACGGGACCCGCGAGGAGCGCCCGGATGCGTACGAGCGGCTGCAGCGGGAGCTGGACGTGATCGCCGAGAAGGGCTTCCCGGGGTACTTCCTGATCGTCCACGACATCGTCAAGTTCGCGCACGACCACGGGATCCTGTGCCAGGGCCGCGGCTCGGCGGCGAACTCGGCGGTCTGCTACGCGCTCGGGATCACCGCGGTCGACAGCATCCTCTACAACCTGCCGTTCGAGCGGTTCCTGGCCTCGACCCGGACCGAGGAGCCGGACATCGACGTCGACTTCGACTCCGACCGCCGCGAAGAGGTGATCCAGCACGTCTACGAGAAGTACGGCCGGCGGAACGCGGCCCAGGTCGCGAACGTGATCAGCTACCGGCCGAAGTCCGCCGTCCGGGACATGGCCAAAGCCCTGGGGTACTCGGTCGGCCAGCAGGACGCGTGGTCGAAGCAGGTGGACGGCTGGAGCCCGGAGATCACCTCGACCGAGCACGACATCCCGCCACGGGTGGTGGAGATGGCCACCGGGTTGCTGAAGTTCCCGCGGCACCTGGGGATCCACTCGGGCGGGATGGTGCTGACCGAGCGGCCGGTCGGGGAGGTGGTGCCGATCGAGCACGCCCGGATGGAGAACCGCACGGTCCTGCAGTGGGACAAGGACGACTGCGCGTGGATGGGGCTGGTGAAGTTCGACCTGCTCGGGCTCGGGATGCTGGCCGCGCTGCAGTACTGCATGGAGCTGGTCCGCGAGCACGTGGGGGAGTCGTGGCTGCTGCACACGATCCCGAAGGAGGAGGCCGGCGTCTACGACCAGCTGTGCCGGGCGGACTCGGTCGGGGTGTTCCAGGTGGAGTCGCGGGCCCAGATGGCGACGCTGCCGCGGTTGAAGCCGCGCCGGTTCTACGACCTGGTCACCGAGATCGCGCTGATCCGGCCCGGCCCGATCCAAGGTGGCGCGGTCCATCCGTACATCCGGCGCCGGACCGGGGAGGAGCCGGTCACCTACCTGCACCCGAAGCTGCGGCCGGTGTTGGAGCGCACCATGGGGGTGCCGCTGTTCCAGGAGCAGCTGATGCAGATGGCGATGGCGGTCGGCGAGATCGACGGCGACGAGGCCGACCTGCTCCGCCGCGCGATGGGGTCGAAACGCGGGATCGAGAAGATCTCGTCGCTGAAGGAGAAGCTGTACGCCGGGATGGCGCGCAACGGGATCACCGGGGACCTGGCCGACGAGATCTACGACAAGATCGAAGCCTTTGCGAACTTCGGGTTCGCCGAGTCGCACTCGATCAGCTTCGCCCTGCTCGTCTACTCCAGCACGTGGCTGCGGCTGCACTACCCGGCCGCGTTCCTGGCCGCGTTGCTGCGGGCCCAGCCGATGGGGTTCTACTCACCCCAGTCCCTGGTCGCCGACGCGCGTCGGCACGGTGTCGAGGTGCGGCGTCCGGACCTGCACCTGTCCGGGGTCGACGCGGGCCTCGAGCAACTGGTCGACGGGCAGGAGCTGACCGGGCCGACCGGCTCGGCGGAGTGCCTGGTGGATCCGCAGCCGCTGGTCGGCCCGTTCGACCCGAAGGCGCCGTTCGACACCACCGTCCATCGCCGGGACGGCGCGTTCTCGGTCCGGCTCGGGTTGTCGGAGGTGCGCACGATCGGCGAGAAGGGCGCGAAGCTGATCGTCGAGGAGCGCGACCGGGGTGGGCCGTTCACCGAGATGGCCGACCTGGTCCGCCGGACCGGGATCACCGCCGCCCAGGTGGAGGCGCTGGCCACCGCGGGCGCCTTCGACTGCTTCGGGCTGGATCGCCGGCAGGCGTTGTGGGAAGCCGGCCGGGCCGCCGAGGAGCGTCCGGGCCAGCTGGCCGGGATCACCGCCGCGGGGCCGCCGCCCACCCTGCCCGGGATGACCGACATCGAGTCCGACATGGCCGACCTGTGGTCGACCTCGATCACCACCACCAGTCACCCGATGCAGCGCATCCGGGCCGAGCTCCGGGCCGAGGGCATCCTGTCCGCCGCCCAGCTCCGCGAGGCGCCCGACGGCAGCCGGGTCCGGGTCGCCGGCGTTGTCACCCACCGCCAGCGCCCAGCCACCGCCTCCGGCGTCACCTTCATGAACCTCGAGGACGAGACCGGTATGGCCAACATCGTCATCACCGTCGGCTGCTGGCACCGCCACGCCACCGTCGCCCGCACCGCCGGCGCCCTCATCATCCGCGGCCGGGTAGAACGCGCCGGCGAAGTCACCAACCTCTCCGCCGACCACCTCCAACGCCTCCCTCTCGCCGCCAAAACCACCTCCCGCGACTTCCGCTGAGCCACGCGCTGCCGCCGGCGTCGGGGGGCCAGTGCCAAGTGCCAGTGCCAGTGCCGGTGGTCGGGTTGGGCGGCGTGTTCGTCACGGTTTCCGGCGGCGAAGCGCCGGCCACCGGCTCTTCCAGGATCCGACGACGCGATCGAGGTTCGTGCGGACCACGGGGTCGGTCTCCGTGGCCTGCAGCTTCCGAAGGTCCCGCAGCAGCGACCGTTCCTTGCGTTGTTCGGCCGCTTGGACGGCTTGGCGCCGTACGTCGGCATCGGGGTCCACGAGTGCACGGCGCAGTAGGCCGGTCGCGTCGCCGTGTGCCGTGATCGCGCGGTATACGGCCGTCACGCGGTCACCGGCGGCGGGCCGTTCCAGCAGCGGCCGAGGCGGCGCTCGGCATCGGGTGGGCTGCCCGCTGCCGCCGGTCCGGATCCGGGTCACCGGCAAGAATCGCGAGCAGTGCGGTCTCGTCGCCAGGCAGCAGCTTCAGGCCGAAGTCGGTGACCGAGTACCCGGCCAGGAGCTCGTCGAGCCACCGCTCGTACCAGGTGAGGAAGTCGGGATCCTCGCTCACGTACGGCGGGTCGCACCAGTCCGCGTTGATACTGACGAGCTGGCCTCGACCCGGGCCGGTCACCACGAGCTGGGTGTAGTAGGCGCAGCCGTGGTGGACGATCGCGAGGCTGCCCTGCCGTGGCTCAGGCAACTCGCCGTACTCCTCGTCCTGGTAGGCGACGCCGTCCGCCAGGTAGCTCGGGGCGGCGAGGAAGCCGACCGGGTCGTCGTCCCAGTCGACCGCTTCCCGCAAGGGCACCAGCCCGTAGCTCGGGCCTGCGCCGCCGTCCCCGGCCTCGAGCAGGAACAGCCGGTACTCCGCCGGCAGCGCGACCTCATGCTCGGCCTCGAACGCCGCGACCTCCGCCTCGGACAGCGTCGGCTTCAGCCGGTACGCGTGGGCCTTGGCGCCGAAAGACTCCAGCAGGGCAGGGGATTCGGCCGCCTGGGCGAGTTTCGCGCGGATACGGCTGATCCGGTCGTCCACCAGGACAGACTAGGGGACCCGCTATGGCTGGGGGAGTTTGGTGTTCCAGTGGTGGAGTTGGTCGGTCAGCCAGGGCAGGAGGGGGTCGCCGACCGCGGTGTCGATGCCCAGGTAGCGGAGCCCGACGGTGGCGAGGGCGAGCAGGCCCAGCAGGAGCCCCAGGACGTTGAGGGCCGAGCCGGCCATGTCGGGACGGTGGGTGCTGACCAGGCCGACCAGGCCGGTGAGTACGGCGACGGCGCCGAAGATCAGCGAGACGCCGAACAGGATCGAGAACGTTGCCGTAAGCACCGCTCCGAGGCCGCAGACCAGCGCGATCTCGGCCGCGGCGGACATCCGCGCCCGTGGCGCCGGCGACGCGTCGATCAGTTCCTGCAGCCCCACATCGCCTCGAGGGCTGTGCCCGTACGTGGCCATATCCCAAGGTTAAGCCGCAAACCTCGCGCAGACAGTCAACCGATGGTCACGAAATAGGGGTTGCTTCGGGCTCAGAGGTGTGGGGCGACCAGGTCGAGCAGCCGCTGGTGGGTGGTGGGGTCGGCGGTGGCGATCAGGCCGGGACCGGTGTGCACGGGGTTGCCGCGGAAATCGGTGACGGTGCAGCCGGCGGCTTGGCACACGGCGATGCCGGCGGCGAAGTGGACGCTGTCGAGGAGATCGCCGTCGGCGATGTACGCGGCCCGGCGGCCGATGGCGACCCAGGCGAGGGCGAGGGTCGTCGAGGACACCCGGCCGCCGAACGCCGCCAGGAACTTCTCGTCGGCCAGCAGTTGCGCGCCGAGAAAGTCGGTCCCCTGCGGAGCGTCGATGTCCACGTCGACCAGACGCGATGCGGCAGAGGGCGTCGCCGGCAGGTCGGTCGGCGAAAGGCCGCGGAGGTGGGTGGTGGTGCCGTCGGTCCAGAGGAGTTCGTTGGTGAGCGGGTCGGCGACGGCGGCGACGCCGGTGCTGGGGAGGGCTACGTTGACGGAGAAGAGTGGGGTCTGGGCGGCGAAGTTGAGGGTGCCGCAGAGCGGGTCCACGAGCCAGGTGCGGGCTGCGGTGCCGCTGGCGCCGTACTCCTCGCCGATCACCGCGTCGTCCGGGCGCGCCGCGCGGATGACCTCGAGGATCGCCCGCTCCGACTCCAGGTCGGCCTCGGTGGCAAAGTCTGTCGGCGACTTGTCGAAGTGGCTGAGGGCGCCGCCGTACATCCGCCGCACGACGTCCGCCCCCGCCGCAGCCGCATCGATCGCTACCTCAGCATCAGTCAGTCGGTCCATGGCGGCATCCAACCCCAGGTCGGACCTGCTGTCACCCGTCAGGGATGAGTACGGCGGCCGCGCGCTTGGCTAGCGTCGAAGTGATGAAGCAGCGGTGGGTGGAGCACCCGCGGGTGCAGCAGGGCTGGACGTGGGTGCAGGGCAGCATCGTCTGGCGCATCGTGATCGCGGCGCTGCAGATCCGGCTGTACGACCGGGCCCTGTCGATCGCTGGGAAGGCCTTCATTGCGCTGGTCCCGCTGCTGATCGTCGTCGCGACCCTGCTGAGCACGTCCGATGCCGAAGCGGTCGCCAACTGGATGATCACCCGGTTCGGCCTGACCGGTACGACGGCCGACACGGTCCGCTCGCTGTTCTCCCGGCCGCCGTCCAGCTCGGGCGGTCTGACCATCCTCAGCGTCCTGACGGTGCTGATCTCCGCGAGCAGTTTCGCCCGGTCGATCCAGCGGACCTACGAGGTGGCGTGGGACCTGCCCGCGCGCGGACTACGCCGTACCGTCGACGGCATCCAGGGCGCCTTCCTGCTGCTCCTGGCCCTGGTCGTGCTGGCCTCGATCGCGAGCCTGGCCGACGACCTGCCGGGCGGCGTGCTCGTCACGCTGGCCCTGCAGACCTGCGCTGCGGTACCGGGGTGGTGGCTCGGTGCGTGGCTGTTGCTGAGCCGCCGTGTCGCCTGGCGGTTGCTGTTGCCGGGAGCAGTGGTGAGCGCGCTGGCGCAGACGACCGTCAGCGCGGTGGGTGCGAGGTACGTCCCGTACCTGATCGAGCAGAACACCGAACGGTACGGCGTCATCGGCGTGGCGATCGCGATCATCTCGTGGCTCGTCATCCTGGCCCTGGTGATCGTCGGCTCGGCCGTGGTCGGCGCCCAACTGGGCGCCGCGCTGGCCAGGCACGACGAGCAGCGGGAGCGCGCTAGCTGATGCAGGCCTCGACCCCGCGGTTGACGCCGAGACTGAACGCCGAGGTCCGCTCCTGGATGTTCCCGTGGTCGCTCACCCTGGTCCACGGGTACTCGTCCGCGACCGCCGCGAGCGTCTGCGCGAGCTCCTGGGCGTCACCGGGCTCGATGGCGATCCTGCCCGTCTCCGCGGCGCCTTGGAGGGAGGCGCCGGCCAGGCAGTCGGCCTGCAGTTCGGCCGCGACGGAGACCTGGTCGGTGTCGAGCCGGGCCTGGATCGCATGTGCCCACTCGTGGGCGATGATCAGGTAGACCCACGCGTCGCCGATCTGGCTGTAGCCGGCGGCCATCAGGTCCTCGTCCCACGCGATGTAGTCACCAGTCGGGCAGTAGTACGCGTTGAACGGCACGGACCGTTCGCCGGCACACTGTGGCCCGTCGACGCCGGTGTAGCCGCCGGCCACCCGCGGGCTCTCGTACGGCTCGCCGAAGGCCTCTGGGAAGGTCTGCCGCCAGAAGTCGTCCACGACCTCGACGGCGCTCTGGATGTCCTTGTCCATCGTGTCCTGGTTGACCGCGGTCGTCTCGGTGCAACCGGCGACCAGGACGGCGAGCAGCAACCAGGCGATCCTCCTCATCGACCCTCCACGTTGGCGCGCCGGAGGAAGTCGGACAGCGGCCCGGGCAGCTCGGCCGGCCGCTCACCCCAGTCGTAGACGACCGCGGTCCCGGCGATCAGGTCGTGCAGCGCACGATGCTCGCGCTGGAAGATGATCAGCACGAACCCCAGGCCGAACAGCAGCAAGCTCAGCGGGAGCACGCACACCCGCAGCAACGCCCGCCCGGTCCGCAGTGTGCTGCCGTCCTTACGCACCACCCGCAGGCCGACGATGCCCTTCCCGGGCGTCCGCCCGGCGATCGCCAGGCACCCGAAGGTGTAGCAGAAGGCCCAGCTCAGCAAGGCGATCGTCGCCACCGGCGCGTTCGGATCACCCCGCAACGACACATCGAAGAACGCGGTGGTCAGCAGGTCGAGCCCGGCGAGCCCGAGCGTGTACGACACGAACACGAAGACCACGTCGAGTACGGCGGCCACCGCCCGGCTGATGGCCCCCGCGTAGTGACCGGTGACGGTCAGCCGCGCGTTCATGCCTGCTCCGGCCCGGCCAGCAGCCGTGGCGCCGACGGCTGCGACGGGGTGTGCCGGCGCAGGATCCGGCCGATCACCCGGTCGAGTACGGCGTCCAGGCCGGCCAGTTGCCGCCGGACCAGGTCAAGGGCCGAGCCGGCCATCTGACTGGTGCTCTCGGCAACGATATCCGGGATGCCGGAGCGCCGGACCACCTCCTCCAGATCCACGTCCCGGAGCAGCGCGTCCATGTCGACCCGCGCCAGCAGCCGGTTGAGATCGATCCGGTCCGTGAGCCGGTCCAGGTCGACCCGGTCCAGCAGTTGGTCCATGTCGATGCGCACGACCAGCTGGTCGATGTCGATCCGGGTCAGCAGCCGGTCGATGTCGATCCGGGTCAGCAGCCGGTTCAGGTCGATCCGGTCGACCAGGGCTTCGACGTCCACGTGCTCGAGGATGATGTCCGGCTGGACGGTCTCGACCACCCGGCCGGTGACCTTGCCGGCGATCCGGCCGATCAGCCGGCCGGGAGTGTTCGCGAGCTCGGGATGGGTCATCGCACGCACCGGAAGCCGAGGTGGCTCATCCCGGTGTCGACCATCTGTGGACGCCGGGCCGCGGGCCGGTAGCGCAGGCAGTAGCTGTCGGCGCAGAGGAACGAGCCGCCTTTGATCACCTTCCGCGGGATCCGGAACTGCGGCTGCGCCGGGTCCAGGCTCGCCTCCTCCGGGACGCAGCAGCCGTGGCCCGGTTCCGGCTCCGAGCTGTACCAGTCGCTGGTCCACTCCCACACGTTCCCGGCCATGTCGTACAGCCCGTAGCCGTTCGGCGGGAACGACCCCACCGGCGCCGTCGTCCCGTACCCGGTTTCCGGCCGCCACGGGAAGTCGCCGTGCCAGTAGTTCGCCAGCCGGTGCCCGGGCTGCTCGGGCTCGTCACCCCAGACGTACGTCGCCGACTCGAGCCCCCCGCGTGCCGCGACCTCCCACTGTGCCTCCGTCGGCAGCGCCCCGCCGGCCCAGTCGCAGTACGCCAGCGCATCGTCGTACGCCACGTGGACGACGGGATGCTCGCCACGACCACTGAGATCCGAGCCGGGTCCCTGCGGACGCCGCCAACTGGCGCCCGGCGTCCAGGTCCACCACTGGCTCAGATGCCGCAGGTCGACCGGTCCGGGCGTTCGCGTGAACACCATCGAGCCCGGGGCGAGGTTCTCCGCGGGAGCGCCCGGGAAGTCGGCCGGGTTCAGCGGTCGCTCGGCCACCGTGACGTAGCGGGTGTCGCCGACGAACTCGGCGTACTGCCGGTTCGTCACCTGGTACGGATCGATGGTGAACTCAGCGACCTCGACCCGGCGGACCGGGCGCTCCTCGGCGTAATGCCGGTCCGAGCCCAGCGTGAAGACCCCGCCGGGCACGCGGACTGCCGGCGGCGCCGAAACACGGTACGGCGTCATCACGGGACTACTGGCCCGCTGTCAGGGCGGCCTGGAGCTTCTCCAGCGCCTGATCGATGGTGAACGAGGCCGCGCGCTGCCGGGGCGGGAACTCCTCGAAGGTGGCCAGGAACTCGCCGATCAGCTGGCTCGCGGAGAAGACGAGGTAGGCGTTGTCCAGCAGGAAGTCGGCGGTGTGCCCGGTCTTCAGCTTGTCGACGATGTCCGGGTCGCCGGCCGCGGCGACGAGGGTCGGCAGCCAGTCGTGGTGCTGGACGATCTCGTTCGAGACCACGCCGGCCGGGATCTTGCCGGGCCAGCGGATCAGCTCCGGGACCCGGAAGGCGCCCTCCCAGTTGGTGTTCTTCTCGCTCCGGAACGGTGTCATCCCGCCGTCCGGCCAGGTGTTCATGTGCGGGCCGTTGTCGGTGCTGTAGATGACGATCGTGTCGTCCGCGATGCCGAGCTCGTCGAGTTGGTCGAGCAACAGCCCGACGTGCTTGTCGTGGTCGATCATCGTGTCGTGGTAGGTCGACTGCCACCGGCCGGCCTGGCCGACGCTCTCCGGCTTCGGATGCGTGCGCAGGTGCATGTGGGTGGTGTTCATCCAGACGAAGAACGGGGTCTGCTCGGCGGTCTTCCGCCGGATGAAGTCCATCGCGGCGGCGACCGTGTCGTCGTCGATCGTCTCCATCCGCTTCTTTGTCAGCGGGCCGGTGTCCTCGATGCGCTGCTTGCCGACCCGTCCGAACCGCTCGTCGACGTTCTCGTCCTCCTTGTCGGTCGCCCAGGTCCGCAGCACACCCCGCGGACCGTAGCGGGCCCGGTAGTGCGGGAAGTCCTCCGGGGACGGGTAGTTCGGCTGCTCCGGCTCCTCCTCGGCGTTCAGGTGGTAGAGGCTGCCGTAGAACTCGTCGAACCCGTGCACGGTCGGCAGGAACTCGTTCTTGTCGCCGAGGTGGTTCTTGCCGAACTGCCCGGTCGCGTAGCCGAGCGGCTTCAGCAGCTCGGCGATCGTCGGGTGCTCCGCGCGCAGGCCGATGTCCGCACCGGGGACGCCGACCTTGCTGAGCCCGGTGCGGTACACGCTCTGCCCGGTGATGAACGACGCCCGGCCCGCCGTGCACGACTGCTCGCCGTACGAGTCGGTGAACCGCATCCCCTCCTCGGCCAGCCGGTCGATATTCGGAGTCCGGTAGCCCATCAGCCCGCCGGTGTAGCAGCTCAGGTTGGCGATACCGATGTCGTCGCCCCAGATCACCAGGATGTTCGGCTTGCTCCCGTCGGGCATGCTCGGCTCCTCCCCAGCGTCGGCTTCTCGTGCGACCACCCTGGAGGCGCGGAGACGGCACCGGATCCCCCGCCACGGATGATCCGCGCACCCGCCGGCGGCGCCGCAGGTCATCCGCAGGAGATGAGGCGGGACGGGCGGGCGGCGGTCGAGACTGCTCGCAGAGGGTGCGTGCTGCGTGCCCGAAGGAGGAATCTGACCATGTCGTTCTGGGATGTTGTGTGGTTCATCATCATCAGCTTCGCGTTCGTCGCGTACCTGATGATGCTGTTCTGGATCTTCGCCGATCTGTTCCGCGACCGGGACCTCTCCGGGTGGGTGAAGGCGATCTGGGTGATAGCGATGTTCATCGCGCCGCTGCTCACCGCGCTCGTCTACCTGATCGCCCGCGGCAAGGGGATGTCGGAGCGTACGGCGCGCGAAGCGGTGGAGCACCAGCAGCGGCAGGACGAGTACATCCGGCAGGTCGCCGGTCAGAGCTCGGGCCCGACACCTGCCGAGCAGATCAGCCAGGCCCGGTCGCTGCTCGACTCCGGCGCCATCACCCAAGCCGAGTACGACACGCTGAAGGCGCAGGCGCTCGGCAGCGCGACGACGGTTGGCAATGGCCAGCGAGTCGGCTGAGCCGCGGACCGAGTCGGCTGAGCCGCGGACCGGCGCGAGCTCACCGGGTGCCACCGCGACCGCGCTGGCCGGGACCGTTGCGGACGTGCTGACGCAACGGACCCGGTCGGTGCTGCGGCTCGTGTTCAGCCCGCTGCTCGACGTTGTGCTGCCGATGGTCGTGGCCGAAGGGGTCCGGCGGACGGACCTCGCCGGTGCGATCGCCAAGGACGTCGAGGCCGCGCTGGCCAACGTCGACCTGACCGCGCTCGTCCTCGAGCGGGTGGACCTGGACGCCGTGGTGAAGGCCGCGCTGGCCACGGTCGACCCGAAGGTCCTCGCCGAGCAGATCGCCGACGCGCAGAAGGCAGACGGACCGGAGGCCGCCGGCGACGAGCCCCGGCGACCTCCGGACGACGACACTCTCTGAGCGTCGCCCGCGCCGGGAGCACCCGGCGCGGGCCGTTCGGTTCAGGTGCGGATCGCGCCCGGGCGGGTCAGCGACCAGATCACCCACACGTTCAGGCCGATCAGCAGCAGCGACCAGAACGGGTAGTACGGGATGAAGAAGAAGTTGTCGACCGCGCTCAGCACGGACAGGAACAGCGCGCTGATCCCGGCCCAGGTCGACCGCCGGAACAGCGCGATCCCGACCACGATCAGCAGCACGCCGAGGACCAGGTGGATCCAGCCCCAGACGGTGGTGTCGAAATCGAAGGTGTACGAGCGGACCACCACGAAGAACTCGTCGTCGATGATCGCCACCAGGCCGGTGATCGACTGGAACAGCCCGATCAGCACCAGCATCGTCGCCGCGAACGTGATCCCACCGACCGCCCAGCCGGACACCTGCTCCGGACTCCTCTGCGTATTCCCGACCATGTCCCCTCCTGTCTCCTGCGGTGAATCGACGGTAGAGCCCCCATAACGGCAACGACCTCATCCCGGACGGGTGAGGCCGGGGAAGGGCAACTCATGCCGCTGAAGTCGTACGGCGTGCTCGCCGGCCGGGCCGTCGACGCGCGTCGCGAGGGTGGGACGGACACGCCGCACTACCAGGTGCAGCTGCGGGACGCGGACGGGGTGGACTACCGGATCGCGGTGAACGTGCGGTCGAAGGAGTACCCGTCGGAGCTGCTGTTCCGGGTCGACGAGGACTTCCGGCACCCGGTCACGGCGCAGTTGAGCGTGCTCGCCCCGGGGTGGCACCGGCTCGACACCGGGCCGCGGGGCGTGAACCTCGACTACGTCCGGCAGACGCTCTTCGACCGCGCGCTGCTCCGGCCACTGCCGCATGATCTCGAAGGGCCGGGCAACGACCTGTCCGACCTGCTCGACGACCAGGTACGGCGGGCGATCCGCGAGCCGGCCGCGATCGTTTACGCGTTCGGGGAGCGGTGGGGCCCGGAGAGCGCCGTACCGGACAAGATCTTCGGCTTCCGGCCGGGGAACGGGGTGCACGACATCCACATGAACCAGGGCAACGTCGGCGCCTTCCGCAAGGACGACGGGGTCTGGCAGGACGGCGCGCTGATCATCGCGCTGCCGGACCAGCAACGGTGGGTGGGGATCTTCCTCGCGTTCCAGAGCCAGTCGTGGCATACCGACGACGTGACCGGGCACGCGCTCGTCGACGCGCCGGTCGAGGAGTTCGGCGCCGAGCCGGTCCGGATCGTGGCCGCGCTGGTCAACCCGGTCGGTCCCGCCCCCGAGGCGGAGACCGTCACCTTGCTGAACGCGTCACCCGACGCCGTCGATCTCACCGGCTGGCACCTCGTCGATCGCGCCTTGCACGTCGGCCCGGTCCCCGGCGGTGTCCTCGCGGCCGGCGCGACCCTCGCCGTACCGCTGCCGCCGAACGTCCAGCTGGGCAACAAGGGCGGTGAGATCACCCTGCTGGACCCGCAGGGCCTGAAGGTCCACGGCGTCTCCTACACCGCCGCGCAGGCCGAACTCTCAGGGTGGACCGTCGTCTTCTGAGGTTGCCTCTCGCGCTTTCGTACTAAGTACGTTACCTTTGCCGTACTTAGTACGAAACCATGGGAGGGTACGCCGTGCGGGCTTGGAGCATCACCGGGGGAGTAGGCCTGCTGCTGATGGCAGCCTTGGCCGGGTTCGGCAACCTCACCACGTCGGACAGCAGTGACGACCTCTTCCGGGCCGGGGTCGCGAGCCTGTTCCTGGTCGTCGTCCTCGACGTCGTCGTCGCCTGCGCCCTTTACCGCGTCTTCGAGCCGATCGACCGGACAGTCTCGTTCATGGCCGCAGCTTTCAGGCTCGTCTACGCAACTGTCTTCATGGTCGCGATCGGCCAACTTCTGCAAGCCTCGACCGACGCCTTCTCGGACCTCTGGCGCGCCGGCCTGGGCCTCTTCGGCGTCCACCTGATCCTGCTCGGCTACCTGACCGCCCGCACCACCAGATGGCTGGCCGCCCTACTGGTCATCGCCGGCCTCGGCTACCTCACCGACGCCTTCGCCACCTTCTTCGCCCAAGACCTCACCAACTCCACCTACACCTTCATCGGCGAGCTCCTCCTCGCGATCTGGCTGCTGGTCAGGCCGAGGACTCGGTCTTGGGCTGGGGTAGCTCGTGGTGAGGGCGTGACTGGTACAGCGCCCATTCGGCGCTGACGTCGCCGGCGGTGCGCAGGAGCAGCGGGAGGTGGTCGTGGAGGAGTTTGTCGGTGCTGGTCTCCGCGGCGTGGACGGTGACGTTCATGGCGGCGCGGACGATTCCGGCGCCGTCGCGGACCGGGGCCGCGACCGAGCGGACGCCGGGGGCGAGCTCCTCGTCGGCCAGTGCCCAGCCGCGGGCGCGGATCTCGGTCAGCTCGTCGCGAAGCTGCTCGGCGCTCCGGCCGATGTACGGCGGCAGGCCGGCCCGGCTCGGCAAAGCGAGGGTGTCGGCGAGCTCAGCGGGGGAGAGGGCGGCGAGCAGGACCTTGCCCTGGGAGGTCTGGGCGGCCGGGAAGCGGGTGCCGATGTCGACCCGCAGCGCGATGATCTTCGGCACCGACACCCGGGCGACGTAGACGATGTCGGAGCCGTCGAGCTGCGCCATCGACGACGACTCGCCGGTGCGCGCCACCAGCGCCTCGAGGTGCGGTTTCGCGATGTCCCACAGCCCGAGGGCGCCGACGTACGCCATGCCGAGCGTCAGCACCTTCGGGGTCAGCTGGAACGAGCCGTCGGTCGACCGGACGAAGCCCAGCTCCTCCAGCGTCAGCAGCAGCCGGCGTGCCGTCGGCCGGGCCAGCCCGGCCGCGGCCGCCACCTCGGACAGCGACATCGCGCGGTGGTTCGCGTCGAAGCAGGCGAGCACGTCCAGCCCGCGAGCCAGCGACTCGACGAAATCCGGGCCCGCGCCCCGTCCTGCCATCAGTTCCTGCCTCCAGGTCGTACGACGTACCGCAGCCTACTGAGTTCACTCGCCGAAGATCGTGCCGCGGGCCTCGCGCGTCGACTCGGACTTGTACTCGGTGTACTGGTACGGGTTGTCGAACACCTCGTCCTTGGGCAGGTCCGGGTTCATCCCGGCGGCCCACGCCTCGTCGCCGAGCGCGCCGCGCAGGAAGTCCACCGTCGCCTCGACACTCCGCCGTACGGCGGGAAGGTCGACGCCGACCAGCTTGTTCGCGTACTTCACGACCCGGCCGTCGACCAGCACGGTGTGCACATCGCCGCGCTGCGCCTGGAACGCCACGTGCCCGTAAGGGTTGACCAGCGGGAACGACACCGGTGAGTCATCGTTCTTGATCAGCACGACGTCCGCCTTCTTGCCGGGCTCGAGGCTGCCGAGGTCGTCCCGGCCGATCGCCTTAGCGCCGCCGCGGGTGGCCCAGTCGACGACGTGCTCCGCGCGCAGGTGGCTGTGCGTCACGGTGTCGCCCTTCATGTGGGCCTCGAGGTGCTCGCGGGCCCGGTCGGCGCCGAGCGTCGTACGCATCGCGCTGAACAGGTCGCCGCTCCACCACACGCTGGTGTCCTGCGACAGCGACACCGGGATGGCGTACTTGCGGACCTGCCAGGTGGGCGGGTAGCCCTGTCCCGCGCTCTGCTCGGACTCCGTCGACACCGACACCGAGCCGCCGGTCGCGGCGATCCGCTGGTAGGAGTCCTCGGTCAGCGTCGCCGCGTGCACGTAGATGTTCTGCGGCGTCATGAAGCCGTTCTCGTGCATCAGCCGGATGCCGTCGTCGTTCGTCGCACCCCAGACACCGGCGTGCGTGGTCACGCCGACGCCCAGCTCCCGCGCCACCTCGAAGGCTGCCCGCTCGGGGAACGACGGATCGCCGGTGACGTCGAAGGCCAGCTGGAGACCCAGTTGGCCGTCGTCGCGCAGGCGTTCCAGGAAGGCGCGGACGGACGGCTCCGCGGTCCACTCCCACGGCCCGGCCTGAATGTTGCCGTAGGCAAGAACAAACCGGCCCGGCACGGAGCGCAGCGCGTCGACGGCCGCTTCGGCGTGGTCGACGGACTGCAGCCCGTGCGACCAGTCGACGGTGGTGGTGATACCGGCCTCGAGCGACTCCCACGCGGACGTGAGGTTGCCGGCGTGGATGTCCTCGGGCCGGAAGGTCTTGCCGTGCTCGAGGTAGTACCAGACGAAGTACTGCGTCAGCGTCCAGTCGGCGCCGTACGCGCGCATCGCGGTCTGCCACATGTGCCGGTGCGTGTCGATCATGCCCGGCATCACGATGCCGCCGCGGGCGTCGATCTCCTGCGTCCCGTCGGGGGCGTCGACCGACCCGCCGACGGCCTCGATCCGATCGTCCACGACCAGTACGTCGCTCTCGGTCAGCACGGTGTGGTTGTCGTCCATGGTCAGCACGGTCCCGCCGCGCAGCAGTACCGGCCGGCCCGCCACCGGCGTCTCGGCAGTCGTCATGATCCCCTCCAGGCTCTGGCCGGACATACGTCCGTATGCCGGTCACCACGGCTCCATCCTCACTATCCGAGCGATGTCCGCGCGGTGTCAAGGCCTCGGAGCCCGTGCCTTGACAGCCTGGAGTGGCGCTCGCAGACTGAGGCGACGAAGCAGGTGCGGACAAGTGTCCGGAAGGAGTGAGGTCGTGCCCGATGCTGCGCCGGACTCGCGGGGACCGCTGGCCGGGTTGCTGGTCGCCGACTTCTCCCGGATCCTGGCCGGCCCGTACGCGACCATGCTGCTGGCCGACCTCGGCGCCGAGGTGGTCAAGGTCGAGGCGCCCGGCGGTGACGACACCCGCTCGTGGCAGCCACCGGTCCGGGACGGCATCTCGACGTACTACCTCGCGGTGAACCGGAACAAGCGATCGATCGCGCTCGACCTGAAGGAGCCGAAGGACCTGGCCGCGGCACAGGAGCTGGCCCGGCGGGCCGACGTCGTGCTGGAGAACTTCAAGCCCGGCGGGCTGGCCCGGTTCGGGCTGGACTACGACACGGTCGCGGCCTCGAACCCACGGGTCGTCTACGCGTCGATCAGCGGCTTCGGCAGTGGGCCGAAGGGGGCCGTGCTGCCGGGGTACGACCTGATCGTGCAGGCCATCTCCGGACTGATGAGCCTCACCGGAGACCCGGACGGTGAGCCGTTCCGGGCCGGGATCTCGGTGTTCGACGTGATGGCCGGGCTGCACGCGACGATCGGCGTGCTGTCCGCGCTGAACGCCCGGCACGAGACCGGTCGCGGCCAACACGTCGAGGTCAACCTGCTGTCGTCCGCGCTTTCCGGCCTGGTGAACCAGTCGAGCGCGTACGTCGCGGGCGGCGTCGTGCCGCTGCGGATGGGGAACAGCCATCCCAGCCTGTTCCCGTACGAGCCGTTGCCGTGCTCCGACGGCGAGTTGATCATCACGGCCGGGAACAACGGCCAGTTCCGGCGGCTGACCGAGGTGCTCGGCGTCCCCGAGCTCGCTGACGACGACAGGTTCGACCAGAACGAGAAGCGCACCGCGAACCGGGAGGAGCTGCGGCCGTTGCTGGTCGAGCGGCTGCGGACCAGGACCCGGATGGAGTGGTTCCGCGACATCATTGCCGCCGGCGTCCCGTGCGGGCCGATCAACACGATCGACAGCGGGGTCGCCTTCGCCGAGGACATCGGGCTCGACCCGGTGGTGACGGTCGGCGACATCCCGACCGTGCGGAACCCGATCACGTTCTCCGAGACGCAGCCGTCGTACCGGCTGCCACCGCCGGAGCTGGACGAGCACGGCGCCGAGCTGCGCCGCTGGCTGACCGACGAGGAGCGTTCGGCATGACGACCTTTCCGACGTCCCTCGGTACGTCGACCGCCGACGAGATCCACCTGCTCGGTCAGGATCTGACGGCCGACCTGATGGGCAAGGTCGGCTTCGGCGAGCTCGCCTTCTGGCTGGTCGCCCTGCGCCGGCCGACGCCGTCGGAGACCCGGCTCTTCGAGGCCGTGCTGGTCGCGCTGGCCGATCACGGCTTCACGCCGACGGCGATTGCCGCGCGGCTCACCTATCTGTCGGCGCCCGACTCGTTGCAGGGTGCGCTCGCCGCCGGCCTGCTGGGTGGCGGCTCCCGCTTCCTTGGCGTCACCGAGGACTGCGGGATGTTCCTGCACCGGGCGATCGAAGGGCGCGAGTTGCCGACCGATGACGCCGGCTGGGACGCACTGGCGCTCGAGGTTGTGCAGCAGGCGAAGGCCGACAGCAAGTTCGTTCCCGGGCTCGGGCATCCCGTGCACAAGGTTCAGGATCCGCGCACACCGGTGCTGATCCGCATCGCAACCGAAGAGGGTCTGCTCGGACCGCACCTGGAGTTGTTCCAGGCGATCGGGCGGGTGCACGAGCAGGTGCTCGGCCGCAAGCTTCCGTTGAACGGCGCCGGGGTCTGCGGCGCCGCGCTCGCCGACCTCGGGCTGCCGGTCGAGCTGCTGCGCGGCTTCGCCTTGCTGGCCCGGGCCGCCGGCCTGCTCGGGCAGCTCGCCGAGGAACGCCGCCGCCCGATCGGCATGGACGCCTACCTCACCGTCGACCGCAACGCGGTCTACGTCGACCCGACCGAGTAACGAGGAGCAGGACAAGGAGCAGGACATGGCCACTGTCGTCGCGGTCATCGCCTCCACCCACCACCCGTTCTACTACCGCGCCAGTACGTCGACCGGCGACGACCGGCCGCCGTTTGCGGACGAGTGGGTGGCCAAGATCGAGGCGTTCCGGGAGACCCTCACCAAGGCCCGGCCGGACATCCTGGTGATGGTCGGCAGCGACCACTTCCACCAGCTGTGGCTGGACAACATGCCACAGTTCCTGGTCGGCAAGGCGCCGTACTTCGACGCGAACTGGTACAACGAGGAGCGCGAGTTCGGGCTGCCGCGGATGACGCTGCCGGGGGACGAGCGGCTGGCCGCGCACATCCTGCGGAACGGCCTGGACGCCGGCTTCGACCTTGCCTTCAGCAACGAGCTGCGGATCGACCACAGCATCACCTGCCCGATCATCACGCTGCGGCCGCAGGCGGACCTGCCGATCGTGCCGATCTACACCAACATCTTCGCGCCGCCGCTGCCGCAGCCGAAGCGTTTCGTCGAGCTGGGCCGGACGATCCGGCAGCTGGTCGAGTCCTGGCCGGACGACCGGCGGGTCGCGATCATCGGCACCGGCCACCTGTCCCTCGAGCTCGGCGGCCCGCGGCAGTTCGGCGCCCACGGCCCCGATCCGGAGTTCGACCGGAAGGCGGTCGACTGGATCGCGAGCGGCGACATCGAGGGCTGCCTGGCCGAGGTGACGCTGGACAGCCTGCACCTGCCCGGCAACGCGACGCACGGGTTCATGGACTTCATGCTGATGATGGGGGTGGCCGGCGCCGGCGCAAAGGCCGACCACGTCGACTCGCTCGACCTGTTCCACACCATGGAGGCGTACTTCACCTGGTACCCGAACGGAGTGCCGACATGAGCAGGTACCTGCTGGACAAGTTCCTTTTCACCGTCGATCGCGACCCGGAGCTGGTCGAGCGGTACCGCGAGGATGCCGCCGGGACGGTCGCCTGGTGGGAGGCGGAGATGGCCAACCGGATCCTCAACTGCACCTCCGGTGAGCGGTCGACCTGGCTCGCGTTCACCGACGAGGAGCGCCAGGCGCTGATCGCGCAGGACCACGTCGAGCTCTTCCGGATGGGCGCGCATCCGTTCCTCACGTTGACGCTGTTCATCGCAATGTTCGAGCGCGACCACGGACCGCTGGAGTACCAGAAGGCCTACGGCAGGGCGATGGAAGACTTGCACCTGCCCTACCCGGACATCGCCACCTAGGAGAGCGCCGTGCGAGCTGGAGTCCTGCGTGGTCACGGTGAGGCACCGGTCCACGGTGAGCACCCGGACCCCGTTCCGTCGGAAGGGCAGTCGATCGTCCGCGTCACCGCGGCGCCCGTCGTACCCCTGGATCTGTTGTGTGCTTCGGGTACGTCGTACTTCGGGCCGCCGGACATCCCTTACGTGCCGGGGGTTCAGGGCGTCGGTGTGGTCGAGGGAACGGGCGATCGGGTGTTCTTCGCGACGTCGGCCGGGATGTCGCCGGGGGACGGGAGCTTCGCGGAGTACTGCGCGGTGCCGGACGAGGATCTGGTGGTGCTCGACACGGCGGTGCCGGATGCGGCGGTGGCGGCGATCGGTCTGTCCGGGGTCGCCGCGTGGATGGTGCTGACCTGGCGGGCGCAGCTGCAACCGGGGGAGCGGGTGCTGGCCCTCGGTGGCGGCGGCGCCGTCGGGCAGTCCGCGATCGGGGCGGCGAAGGTGCTTGGGGCCGGCGGCGTCGTTGCCGTGTGCCGGTCGGCGGAGGCCCGGGATCGTGCGCTGGCGGCCGGTGCTGACAACGTGGTCGGTGTCGACGAGCTCGACGGCAACTTCGATGTCGTGGTGGACCCGGTGTTCGGCGCGGTGGCGACGGCGGCCGGGCGGTTGCTGGCGCCGGGTGGCCGGTTGGTCAACCTGGGTGGTGCTTCGGGGGACGAAGCGACGTTCTCGTCGGCCGTCCTGCGCAGCCGGTCGGCGAGCATCCTCGGCTACACCAACAACGCGCTCACCCCCGAGCAACGCCGTGATGCGCTGACCAACGTCCTCCAGCACGCCGCCACCGGCGCCATCAAAGTCGCGCACGAGACAGTGCCGCTCCCGGACATCTCGGCGGCCTGGCACCGCCAGTCCGCGGGTTCGACCGTAGGCCGGCTCGTCCTGACGATCTGACCCTCAGCGGAAGTGCTCGGGGAGGCGGTGCACGGCCGCCGACGCGAGCGCGACCGACAGCAGGATGCGCGCCTTCGACGACGGCAGCGGGCCAGCCATCAGCGCGCCTGCAGCCTTCAGATCAGCGCCACCCCCGGAGCCATAGACGGCTGCTGTCGGTCCGCTCGCGCACCGGCTGGTCACGACGACCGGCAGGCCTGCGTCGAGGCAAGCGCGGACCTCGGCGAGCATGCCGGGAGTCGGGTTCCCGGCCCCCAGCGCTTCGAGTACGACGCCGACGGCACCCGCGGTCCGGCAGGCCGCGAGTTGCTCGCCACCGGCGTCGACGTACGACGCGACGATGTCGACGCGAGGTAGTTCGGCAGGCAAGGGGAAGCCGCGTGGTCGCTGCGGCGTCGACCAGATCCGCACCTCTCCTCGCCGTACTTCGCCGATCGGCCCGCCGAAGGACTGGAAGGCGTCCGGCGCCTGGGTGTGCGCCTTGACCGCTTGCCGGGCTGCGTGGATCCGCCCGTCCATCACGACCAGCGGACCCAGCCCGCGAGCCGCCGCAGACCCGGCGACCAGGATGGCGTCGGCGATGTTGCGCGGCCCGTCGGAGTCCGGCTCGCCTGCGTGCCGTTGTGCTCCGGTCAGCACGACCGGCGCGGGCGGATCGACGAGGTCGAGCAGGTACGCCGTTTCCTCCAGAGTGTCCGTGCCATGCGTCACGACAACCCCGTCGCCGGCGGAGGTCTCCGTCAACACCTCCCGTGCGATGGTCACCAGATCCGAACCGCTGAACGCGAAGCTGTGCTTGCGCATGACCTCGCGAACCGACACGGACTCGACCAGCTCCGCGCCGCCGAGCGCCACGCTGACCGACCCGTCCGGAGCGGGACGGGAGGCGATGGTGCCTCCCGTCGTCAGGACCCGAACCGTCACCGGCCCTCCAGACTCAGCTCCGCCGTGCGTACGACGACCCGCCGGCTCGCCAGGTAGTACACGCCGCCCGCGACCAGCGATCCGGACAGCCAGGAGAAGTCGGTGTTGTTCAACGCGATCGCGATCGGGCCGCGCATCTCCGGCACCAGGCCGTACTGCCAGCTCCAGCCGGCGATGATCCCGAGGACCAGGCTGACCAGTGCCCGCGGGTTCCAGGATCCGTACGGCGACGGGTCGGCGTACAGCCCCGGGATGTTCAGACGCCCGCGCCGCAGGACCAGGTAGTCGACCACGACGATCGCGCTCCACGGGCTGATCCAGACCAGGATCGACACCATCCAGCTGTCGAAGGCATGACCGAAGCTGTCCGCGCGGACGAACGCTACGAGGACCGCCGACGCGACCAGCCCGGCGAGCAGTGTGAGCTTCCAGCGCGCGACGGTGATGCCGATCGACAGCGCGGCGAGTGAGCAGGAGTACAGGTTCAGGATGTTGGTCGCGACCGGGCCGTGCATGATCAGCAGCAGGACCGGGACCGCCATCACGCCGAACGAGTTGATCACCAGCGCCGACGGGTCGCTGTCGGTGCCCGCGCCGGCCAGGCAGGCGCCGAGGGCCGCGAGCCAGACGGTCGGGATGTACATGCCGAGAGAGGTTGCCCAGAACACCGATCGCGACGACGCCTGCGGACGGACGAAGCGGCTGTAGTCGGCCGAGTACGGTAACCAGCTGATACCCCAGCCGACACCGATCGCAGTCGTCAGCTGGGTGATCGCGGTCAGCTTCTCGGCCGGGGTGATCGCGGCGCCGGCAGTCATCCGCAGGTCGGCCTGGCTCAACGCCAGCACCGTCATGACCGCCATCACGAGGACGGTCAACGGCACGGTGTACTTCTCGAACGTGCGGATCGCGTAGAAGCCGTAGAGCGCCAGGCCCAGCTGCACGAGCATGATCACCGCGGCGACCAGGTACTCCAGCCAGAGACCACCGTGGATCCCGAGCTTGCCCAGCACCGCCAGCGCGAGATCGAGCACGACCCAGGTGTTCACGCCGACCCAGGCCATCGTCAGCAGCCCCTGCACAACGCCCGGTACGACGGCGCCGCGCCGGCCGAACGCGGCCCGGCCGAGCACCATCTGGTTGACCGCGGTGCGGTGCCCGATCACGTTCAGCAGCCCGAACACCGCACAGCCGACCAGGTTGCCGAGAGCAACGACCAGGATGGTCTCCAGGACGCTGAGCCCGAGGGTGATGCCGAGGGCGCCGAGCACCCAGTTGATCGGCGCCAGGTTGGCGCCGGCCCAGATCCAGAACTGCTCCCGCGGCGTGGAGTCGCGGTGCTCCGGCGGGATCGGCGCCACCCCGTGCGAGTCGAACGGGACAGCTTCGGTTGGTGCGGATGTGGTGGTCACGACGGCCTCCAGGGGAACGAGTTGGCTCAGATAACCAAGAGCCACCTCCTCGAGGCAGTGGGTAGATGTCTAGTGAAATGCGGGTCCGACTGGATATGTTCACACCATGCTCAGCCTGGCAGCCCTGATCGGCAACGCCCCGCTCCGGCTTCGGTTGCTGGTGCCCGGGCCGGACGGTGCGCTCGAGCGCGAGGCGTTGTGGGTGCACAACACCGAGTTGCCCGATCCGTCGCCGTACGTGCGGGCGGGCGAGATCGTGCTGACCAACGGGCTGTGGTTGACCGAGACGAGCCCGGCGGAGTTCGCGGCGAGTGTGCGGCGGGCGGGGGCCGCGGGCATCGTGTTCGGCCTGCGCACCGAGACGCCGTCGACGCCGCCTGAGCTGATCGAGGCGTGCCGGCAGGAGGACCTGCCGCTGGCGGAGATCGCGATCGAGGTCCCGTTCACGGCGGTGACCGAGGCCGCGTCGGCGATTCACACCGACCAGCGGCGTGATGCGCTGGTCGGGATGGTTCGCCGGGGCGATGCGCTGGCCTCGGCGATCTCCCGCGGCGCCGGGGCGTCCGGCGTGCTCGCCGTACTGCGCCGGGAGCACGACCTGCCGCTGGCTGTCGTCGACCGGATGGCGAGGCCGCTCGCATCGACCGGGCTGGAGTTGACCGCGGAGCAGCGGCGGATCGTCGCCGACGGACTGGCTCGGCACCCACCGCCGCTCGAGGTGGATCTCGGCGGCGACGAAGGGCGGGCGACGGTGTTCCTGGTCGGGGCCGTGGGGGACACGGATGCGGCGCTGCTGTGCTTGCGGCCGGTGAGCCGGTTGAGCAAGCCGGAGCAGGACGCGCTCGATCAGGCGGCGCGGTTCCTCAGCCTGGAAGTGGCCAAGCAGCAGGCGATCCAGGCGATCGAGCTGCGGTTCGCCTCCGAGTTGCTCGACATGATCCTGTCGGGTGCGCAGCGGGCGGCGGAGGTGCCGGACCGGCTCCGCGCGTTCGGGGTGGATCCGTCGGGGGAGTTGGTGGTGCTCACGATCGCCTTTGCCGACGGCAACGAGTCGGCGCCGCCGGGGTTGTCGGAGACGGTCGGGGACTTCTTCCTGGCCGAGAGCCTGGCGGTCGTCGTGGCCGGTGGCAGTCAGGACGTGGTCGCCGTACTGCAGCGTCCGCGGCAGGAGCTGAAGTCGCTGGCCGAGGCACTCTGCGCGGCGGTGCGGAAGCGGTTTGCGGACCGACGTCCGGTGGTCGGGCTCGGCGAGGTGGCTGCGTCGGCGGCGGAGTTGCGGCGGCCGTTGGTGCAGTCGCGGGAGGCCTGTCAGGTGCTCCGGCGGCGCCGCGGTGGTCAGGCGGTGGCGTCGTTCCAGGAGCTGGGTACCCACCGGTTGCTGCTCGGCCTGCAGGACTCGGGCACGCTGCAAGGCTTCGCAGACGGCGTGCTCGGACCGCTGCGCGAGTACGACGGTCAGCGGGCCGGCGAACTCGAGTCGACGCTCCGGGTGTTCCTCGCGCACGACGGTCAGTACGGCGCGACCGCGGCCGCCCTCTACGTGCATGTCAACACGCTGCGGAACCGGCTGGCGAAGATCACCGAGCTGACCGGCCGCGACGTCGCCCGCACCGAGGACCGGGTCGACCTCTACCTGGCCCTCGAAGCGGACGAGCTGTCGCGCTAGTCCAGCACGTCGATGGCGAGATCGGTGGGCTGCGATCCGTTGATGACGGTCAGGTCCTGCGGGCAGGCCGAGACCACGACGACGCAGTCGAGCTCCGCCCGGAACGTGATCGAGTCACCGGGAGCAGTTGCTGCGGGCAACCAGTCGAGGGCGCCGCCGGCCCGGACCGGGATGTGCATGAACACGTTCACCGGCTGAGGCACGACGTCGACGCCGAGCGCCGTGCGCAGATTCCGCGCGCACGACGGATGGTCCGGTACGCCGAGACCGGCGTACCGGGCGTCGTCGCAGGCGGCGATCAGGAGGTCGTGGTGGCCGGGTGAGGTGTCCTCGACCAGGGTCAGGATCGGCCGGCGCTGATCGGTCACGAAGCTCTCGCCGACGGCCGGGAAGAGCCGGCTGGTCGCGGCCCTGGTGGGGGAGGCGCTGAGGTGCTCCCCGGTGACGCCGGAGGGTGTGGCGACGTACGCGAAGAGGTCGCCGACCTGTTGGCCGGCGAGATCGACGACCCGGACGGATTGGCCGCGACGGACCCGGACGGCGCGTCCGGAGCGGGCGGGGACGTGAGTGCGCGCGACAGTCTGCATACCTCAACCGAAGCAGCCTCGCGAGAGCGGTTCAGTGGAGGATCCTCCACCGTTCTCCGGGTAGTGCTGTGGATCGGTCCATCGCTTGGGGGCGGTCGCGCCTGGTGGAGTGGGGGCCATGGATCTCACAACGACTCGTGTTCACCCGGCCCTGGAGCCGGTAGACCTCGGCGGCCTGGCGCTGGCGAACCGTTTCGCGGTCGCGCCGATGTCCCGGGTCTCCGCCACCCCCGACGGGGTGCCGACGGCCGAGATGGCCGACTACTACGCGGAGTTCGCGGCCGGCGGGTTCGGCCTGGTCATCACCGAGGGCACCTACCCCGACTCGGCGTACAGCCAGGGCTATCTGAACCAGCCCGGGCTCGCCACGGCGGCGCACGTCGAGGGCTGGCGGCAGGTGACGGACCGCGTCCACGCCGCGGGCCGGCCGATCGTCGCCCAGTTGATGCACGCCGGTGCGATCTCGCAGGGCAACCCGCGCACCACCGAGCGGGTCGGGCCGTCCGCCGTCCAGCCGCTCAACGAGATGCTCACCGAGTACGGCGGCTCCGGGCCGTGGCCGGTCCCGTCCGAGCTCTCGGTCTCCCAGCTCGACGAGATCGTCGACGGGTTCGCCGTCGCCGCCGTCCGGGCGGCCGAGGCGGGTTTCGACGGTGTCGAGATCCACGGCGCGAACGGCTACCTGCTCGATCAGTTCCTCACCGTCTACACCAACCAGCGGACCGACTCGTACGGCGGACCCGTCGCGAACCGGATCCGCCTGACCGCCGAGGTCGCGCGGGCTATCGTCGACGCGACGCCGTCCGGTTTCGTGGTCGGCGTGCGGCTGTCGCAGACGAAGGTGAACGACCTTGAGTACCGGTGGCCCGGGGGCGCGTACGAGGCCGAGGCGATCTACGAGGCGCTTGCCGCGACGGGCATCGGCTACCTGCACATCGCGAGCGAGGGCCGGAACTGGCTGGAGACCGCGAGGCTGCACGGCGGGCAGACGCTCACCGGGCTGGCCCGGCGGGTCACCGGGCTGCCGGTCATCGCGAACGGCGGAATGCACGACCCGGCGCAGGCGGATCAGGTGCTGACCGACGGGCATGCGGACCTGCTGTCGCTGGCTCGCGGTGCGCTGGCCAACCCGGACCTGCCGCGGCGACTGGCCGAGAACCAGGAGCTGCAGCGGTTCGACCGCAGGCTGATCGAGCCCGCGGCAACGCTGGCGAACGCAAGGCAGTGGCAAACTGGTCGGTCATGACGGTATCGGATGCCGCGCTGCCGCGCGGCGGTTCATGGGGCTGTGAGGCCCCATGACCGGGCTCACGTGGCATGGCGGTGCGGCGGCCGTTGTCACGCTGACGTTCGACGTCGACGTCGAGACGCCGATCCTCGCGGCCGGGCGGCAGTACGCGGATCACCTGATGGTGATGTCGCACCAGGCTTACGGACCGGACGTCGGCGTACCGCGGATCCTGGAGCTGCTGGCGGAGCTCGCCGTACCGGCGACGTTCTTCGTGCCGGGGTGGGTGGCCGAGCAGCGGCCGGGGCTGGCGGCAACGATCGTCGAGCACGGGCACGAGGTCGCGCACCACTCCTACAGCCACCGGGCGCCGACCTCGCTGACCCCGGCGCAGGAGCGGGCCGACTTCGAACGGGCGCTGGCGGTTTTCGATGCCCAGGGCATCGAGATCGCCGGCCACCGGGCGGCCTTGTGGGAGGCCACCCGGACCACGCTCGAGCTGGTCGCCGAGCACGGCCTGTCCTACGACTCCTCGTTGATGGGCGACGACCGGCCGTACCTGCTCGACGTCGAGGGCGGGCCGGTCACCGAGCTGCCGGTGCACTGGTCGCTGGACGACTGGGAGCAGTACGCCTACCTGCCCGAGCCGCAGATCGGGTCGGTGATCGAGTCGCCCAGGAAGGTGCTCGAGTTGTGGCGCGCGGAGTTGGACGGCATGCGGCACTACCGATGTCTGTTCAACCTGTGCCTGCATCCGTTCCTGTCCGGTCGGCCCAGCCGGCTGCTCGCCGTCCGGGAGCTGATCGAGTACGCGCAGTCCTGTGGCGACGTCAGCTTCGCCCGCTGCCGCGATCTCGCCGCTGCGGCTCGATCGGACAGCACGCTACGACCGCGGAAGCCGCCGTCGGTGGTCGCCGATCCGACGGTCTACCCGGACTGACGCCGGACGAGATAAGAACGATCGGTATTATCTAGCCCATGACGGTCCCGGTCCGGCGGTTGTGGGCGGCAGTCCTGTGTGGGTATCTCGCGTTCGGCGCCGCGTTGCAGGCGTTGCCGACGTACGTGCCGGAGCGGTACGGCGGGGGCGCGCTGGCCAGCGGGACCGCGGTCGGGATCGCCTTCCTGGCAACGGCTTTGGGGCGGCCGTTCGCCGGCTGGCTCGCGGACGGTGGGTGGTCGCGTCCCGTCGTACTGCTCGGTGGAGCGCTGACTGCGGCCGGCGGGGTCGGGCAGTTGGTGGCGCCGAATCTCGCCGTGCTGCTGATCGCGCGGCTGGTGATGGGGGCGGGGGAGGCGGCGCTGTTCTCGGCGGCCTTGCCGTGGGTGCTGGCCGGCACGCGGGTCGCGCAGCGTGGGCGGGTCGCGGGCTGGTTCGGGTTGTCGATGTGGGGCGGGCTGGCGGGCGGGCCGGTGATCGCGTCGCTGGTGGGGGACTGGGTCTGGTGGACGATCGTCGGACTCGCGGGGTTGTCGATGGTGCTGGTGCTGTCGACGCGTGCGGATCCGGCGCGGGCCGAGCCGTTGGTCCGGATTCGCCGGATCCGGGACCTGGTGCCGGTCGGCGTACCGTTGCCAGGCGCAACCATCGGCCTGGCGGCGTACTGCTACGGCACGATCGCCGCGCTGCTCGTGCTGCGGTTGCGCGACGACGGGATCGGCGCGGACGGCTACGCGCTCGCGGTCTTCGCCGCGGTGTTCCTGGTCGTGCGCTTCGCAGGCAGTCCCTTGGTCGATCGGTACGGCGGGCGCGCGGTGGCGGCCTGGACAGTCACGATCGAGGTCGTGGCGCTCACCGGGCTTGCGCTGGCTGATGCGGCGGTGACTGCACTGGTGTTCACCGGGCTGGCCGGGTTGGGTCTGGCCTTGATCTACCCGTCGTGTGTGTCGATGACGCTCGACCGGGTGCGCGGGCTGCGGCCGGGGGTGTCGATGGGCGTGATGACGTCGTTCTGGGATCTCGGGGTGATGGCGGCCGGCCCGCTCGGTGGGCTCGTGGCCGAGCAGCTCGGGTTCCCGGCCGCGTTCTTCGTTGCCGCGGGCACCGGTACGGCGTGTGTGCTGGTCTGCCTCGTGTTCCTCAGGCCGCGTCCAGCAACGTCTCCACGATGACCCGCGCCTCGGCTCCAAGCGCCGGGTTCCGGTCGATCGCGCTGACGATCGTCGCCCCTTCGAGGACGATGACCAGCTGGCGCGCCGTGGTCGCGGGGTCACGCACACCGGCCTCGGTGAGGAGCCGGCCGAACAGGTCGCGGTAGAAGGTCAGGTGCTCCTGCGCGAGCCGCCGGGGTGCGCCGTCGTGCGCGCGGTCCTCGGTCGCGGCGTTCATCATCGCGCACCCGCGGAAGCCGGCCTCCGCGTACCAGGCCGCGACCAGGTCGAAGACGGCGAGAATCCGGTCCCGCCCGGCGTCGGCCCGGTCGACCGCCTGCTGGTACCAGGCCCGCACCCGCTGGGTCCGGTCGGTGAGCACGGCCTCGACCAGGCCCTCCTTGGAGCCGAAGTTCCGGTAGATGGTCAGCTTCGACGCGCCGGCCGCCTCGGCGACCTCGTTGATGCCGACGGCATGGATCCCGCGCCGCCGGAACACCTCGGACGCCGCCGCCAGGATCCGCGCCCTGGTCGCCTCCGGGTCGAGCCGTTCACCCGCCTTGACCGGCATCGTGCACCACCTCCGCCGCTCATAGTACCGATCGTTCTCATGTACTGGCGTCAGATAAGAACGATCGGTACTATCTCGGCCATGATCGATGGCTGGACGGCAGCGGGATTCGAGGGCGTGGCCGAGGCGTTCACGCGGAACTTCACCGAGCGAGGCGAGTTGGGGGCAGCGTTCGCGGCGTACCGAAACGGCGAGCTCGTGGTCGATCTGTGGGGCGGGACCGCGGATCGCGACACCGGGCGGGCCTGGGATCGGGACGCGGTCCAGCTGATGTTCTCCGGGACCAAGGGGCTCGTGGCCGCTTGTGTTCTGCTGCTCGTGCAGCGCGGGGGGTTGTCGCTGGACGATCCGCTCGGCCGCTACTGGCCGGCGTTCCGCGCGGGCGAGACGACGATCGCCGAGGTGCTGTCCCATCAGGCCCGACTGCCCTGGGTCGAGGCCGGGTACGCCGACCTGCTCGACCATGACGTGATGGCTGCCCATCTGGCGGCTCAGGCTCCGGCGGCGGACCCGCGGGCCGCGTTCATGTACCACGCGATCACGTGGGGCTGGCTGGTCGACGAGCTGATCCGCCGCGTCGACGGGCGCACGGCTGGGCAGTTCTTCGCCGACGAGTTCGCCGCGCCGCTGGACCTGGAGGTGTGGATCGGGCTCCCGGACGAGCTGCACTGGCGGGCGACGACGATGGTCGCGCCGGACGGCGTACTCATGGATGAATCACAGACCGACCCGCTGCTGCGGCTCAACCGCAACCCGCTGTGGGTCCCGGGCGCGGAGAAGATCTGGAACAGTCCTGAATACCGCAGTGCCGGCCTCGCCGCCGTCGGAGGATTCGCCACCGCCCGCGGCATGGCCCGCTTCTACGCGTCCCTCCTGGCCGACGGTGTCCTGACCCCGCAGACGGTCGCGCTGGGCCGGCGCGAGCTCCGGCGCGGCATCGAACCGACCTGGGGAAGCGAGATCGCGTACGGCGCCGGCTTCGAGCTCCACACCCCGTCCGCCAACCTCGGACGCCCCGCCGACGCCTTCGGCCACCCGGGCGCTGGCGGCTCCCGCCACGGAGCCTGGCCGACCCGCGCAATCTCCTTCTCCTACCTGATGAACGAGGTCCGCCCCGCCCCGGACAACCGCCCTCTCGACCTGCTCGCCGCGCTGGAAAACGCCGGGTGAGGTCGTGTTGGTAAGCGCTTGCTGGCAGACTGGGGGCCTATGGGCGAGCCTGCGGTGATCAATGACAACGGTGCGTGGTGCTGGTTTCAGGACGAGCGGGCGGTGGTGGACCCGGACAGCCAGACGCTGGTGGTCGGGTCGATCGCGGCGCCGGAAGGGCCTGGGGCTGACCAGCGGTCCGGGAACGTCGAGCTGACGGTGGTCGACCTGCGGTCCGGCTCGAGCGAGGTCGTCGTACTGCATGAGAACTTCGAGGCGGACGATCACGATGTGCCGGCGCTGTGGCGGCGGGCGGACGGGCGGTGGCTGGCCGTCTACACCAAGCACAAGACCGACGACCTGACCCGGTGGCGGATCAGCGAGCCGGGTGATCCGCGCACGTGGGGTCCGGAGCAGACGTTCGACTGGAGCGAGTTCACCGGCAGGCGCGGGGTCACGTACTCGAACCTGCACGTGCTCGACGGGCGGCTCTACTGCTTCGCGCGGGCGGTGAACGACGACCCATGTGCGCTGGTGTCGGACGACGACGGTGACTCCTGGACGTACGCCGGCAAGCTGTTCACCCGGCCGAAGGTCGGCTACGTCAACGGCTACACGCGGTACGTCTCGACGCCGACGCGGATCGACCTGGTGACGACCGACCACCATCCGCGCGACTACAACAACTCGATCTACCACGGCTACCTGGAAGCCGGAGCGCTGCACCGCAGCGACGGGACCGTGGTGGATCCGGTCGCTTTGAAAGGCGAAGCACCGTCGCAGGTGGAGCTCACCACGGTCCTGCAGGCCGGGTCGTTGTGGGACGGCGAGGAGATGACGCACTGCTGGACGCTCGACATCCGGCGTGGGGCCGACGGCACGATCGCCGCCGTACTGCTCGCCCGGCAGGAAGCGCCGTCGAAGGACTCCGACCGGCACCGGGTGGTGCGTGATCACCGCTACTTCTACGCACGGCTCGCCCCGGGTGCGGAGTGGGACGTCCAGCAGTTGGCCAAGGCCGGACCGGGCCTGCTGCCGCACGAGCAGGACTACACCGGCCTGGTCGCGATCGACCCCTACGACCTGGACTCGCTGTACGTCTCGACACCGATCGACCCGCGCGACGGCACGGAGCTGGCGCACCACGAGATCTTCCACGCGCGCCTGAGCGACAGCGGTACGACGTGGACGCCGGTCACCGAGGACTCCGACGTCGACAACCTGCGGCCGATCGTCGCCCCCGGCGACCCGAACCGCGTCCCGCTGCTCTGGTTCCGCGGCCCGATGACCGCCTCCCAGCACTACGACTGCGAGGTGGTCCTGCTCGACCGGCCGCGCGGGTGAACCTCAGACCTTGCTCAGAGCGTGCTCATTCCGTGCTCACACCTTGCGCCGTAGCGCGAGCACCGAGATCGGCGCGAAGACGAGCATGATCCCGCACGCCCATAGCAGGGACCAGGCGACCGGCTCCGCCACCGGGCCGCCGATGAGCAGGCCGCGGGCGGCGTCGGACAGGATCGTCACCGGGTTCGCCTCGACGATCGGCTGCATCCAGCCCGGCATCGTCTCGGTGGGAACGAAGACGTTGCTGACGAAGGTGATCGGGAACAGCACCGTGAAGCCGAAGATCTGCACCTGTTCCGGATCACGTGCGAGCACCCCGACCAGGACCGAGATCCAGGAGAAGGCCAGCGCGAAGAACAGCACCAGGCCGACCATGGCGAGCAGGCTCAGCACCGAGGTCTCGACCCGGAAGCCCATCAGGTAGCCGACGGCGAGCAGCAGGAACACCGACCACGCGTGCTTGACCAGGTCCGCGGTGATGCGCCCGGCCAGCGGCGCCCAGCGGGCGATCGGCAGCGACCGCAGCCGGTCGAAGACGCCTTTGGTCAGGTCGGTGTTCAGTCCGGTGCCGACGTACATCGTCACGAAGAACATGTTCATCACGATGATGCCGGGCAGGGTGATCTGGAGGTAGTCGGCGGTGCTGCCGGCGATGGCGCCGCCGAAGATGTAGGTGAACAGGACCAGGAACAGGATCGGCTGGAAGCTGAAGTCACCGAGCTCCCACGGGTTGTGCCGGATCTGAACGATCGTCCGCCACGCCAGCGTGGCCGACTGCCGCAGGCCTTGCACGGGAGTGACTCCGACGCTCATGCCCGGACCTCCTCTTCGGACGATTCCTCGGCCGTGTGGCCGGTGAGGGAAAAGAACACCTCGTTCAGGCTCGCGCTGCGCAACGTCAGCGTGCTGATCACGACACCGGCGTCGTCCAGCCGCCGTACGACGGCCGGCAGCACAGCGGGGTCCGTGACCGGTGCGGTCACCTCCTCGCGGTCGACCTCCGGCTCGGCCTGCGCCAGCTCGCCGACGACCGCGATGACTGTGGGCAGGTCCGACGGATCGGCCGGGCGCACGGCGAGGGACTGCGCGCCCGCCTTCGCCTTCAGCTCGTCCGGCGTGCCGGTCGCGATCAGCTTGCCGTGGTCGATGACGGCGATGTTGTCGGCCAGCGCGTCGGCCTCGTCCAGGTACTGCGTGGTGAGCAGGACCGTGGATCCGCCGCGCACCAGGTCGCGGACGAGGTTCCACAGCTCCAGTCGTGCGCGCGGGTCGAGGCCCGTGGTCGGCTCGTCGAGGAAGAGGATCTTGGGCCGGCCGACCAGGCTCGCGGCCAGGTCGAGCCGCCGCCGCATGCCGCCCGAGTACGTCTTGGTCGCGCGGTCCGCGGCGTCGGACAGACCGAAGTCCTCGAGCAGCTCGGCGGCCCGCTGGCGCGCGGCGCGCCGGGACTGGCCGAGCAGGCGCCCGATCAGCAGCAGGTTCTCGGTGCCGGTCAGGTTCTCGTCGACCGCGGCGTACTGGCCGGTCAGGCCGATCATCTTCCGGACCTGGTGAGCTTCGCGCAGTACGTCGTACCCGCCGACGGTGGCGCGGCCCTCGTCGGGACGCAGCAGTGTCGCGAGTGCGCGGACCGCGGTCGTCTTCCCGGCGCCGTTCGGGCCGAGCAGCCCGAGGACGCTGCCGGTCGGCACCGCCAGGTCGACCCCGGCCAGCGCGACGGTCTCGCCGAACCGCTTGGTCAACCCTTCCGCCCAGATCGAGTGGTCCATGCCGTGCCCCTCCCAGCTCGGTATGACCTCCCAGTCGACTACTCGATCATCCGTGCGTCAACCGGATTGGTTCAGCGCCGTGCGGGCCGCCTCCCGACCGGTGGCGGGATCTTCGGCGGCGAGGGCTGCGGTTGCGGCGGCTCGGCACTGGTCGAGGGTCGCCGTGGCCAGGCGAGCGCCGACGGCGGGGAGGGCGGCGGTTGCTGCCGACAACGAGGTGATGCCGAGGCCGACGAGAACGCAGGCCAGCAAGGGATCCGCGGCCGCCTCGCCGCAGACGCCGACGGGCTTGCCCGCGGTCTGGCCCGCGCGGGCGACCTGTGCGACCAGCGCGAGGTGTGCGGGCTGCCACGGGTCGGTGAGGTTGGCGAGCTCAGGCGACAGACGGTCCGCGGCCATCGTGTACTGGGTCAGGTCGTTCGTGCCGATCGACAGGAAGTCGACGTGGTCGAGGACGCGGTCGGCGAGCAGGGCGACTGCAGGGACCTCGACCATCACGCCGGCGACGAGGCCGCGGCTGCGGGCGCGTTCGGCGAAGAACCGTGCGTCCGCGACAGTGGCGACCATCGGAGCCATCACCCACGGCTGCTCACCGGTTCTTTCCGCGGCCTGGGCGATAGCATCCAGCTGGCGGTCCAGGATGCCCGGATCGGCGAAGGCGAGTCGCAGGCCGCGGACGCCGAGCGCGGGGTTCGGCTCGTCGGTCGCGCCGGTGAACGCCAACGGCTTGTCGGATCCGGCGTCCAAGGTCCGTACGACGACCTTCCGGCGGGCGAAGGCACGCAGTACCTCGGAGTAGAGGTCGGCCTGCTCGGCGACGGCCGGTTCGGTCTCGCGGTTGAGGAACGCGAGCTCGGTCCGGAACAGGCCGACGCCTTCGGCCTGGCTCTTGGCGGCCTGCTGGGCGGAGGCCCCGTCCTGCACGTTGGCGAGGATGCCGACCGGGTGACCGTCGGCGGTGCGGCCGGGCCCTTGCCAGGACTCGGTCGCGGCGCGCTGCGCGGCGGCATCCCGGACGGCTGCGCGGGCGGTTGTCTCGTCTGGCTCGACCAGGATCTCGCCGGTGTCGCCGTTCACCAGAACCGGCGTACCTGCTGGGATTTCGGGCAGGTCGGTGACTGCGACCACGCAGGGGATGCCGAGCTGCCGGGCGATGATCGCGGTGTGGCTGGTCGGCCCGCCGAGCCGGGTCGCGAGGGCGACGGTCAGCTCGTCGAGGCCGGCGGTGTCGGCGGGGGAGAGGTCGTCAGCGATCAGCACGGACGGCTCGGACGGATGCGGTACGCCGGGCTCCGGTTGGCCGGTGAGCTCGGCGACGATCCGGTCCCGGATGTCGTGCAGATCGGTGACCCGCTCGGCCATCAGGCCGCCGAGCTGGGTGAAGAGGGCGGCGAACTGGTCGGTCGCACCGGCGCAGGCGTGGACGGCGTCGGTTCCGGACTGGATCCGCTGGGCCGCCGCAGCGGCGAGTCCCCGGTCGCGCGCCAGGTCGGCAGTCGCGCTGAGCACCTCGGCCGCCGCGCCTGAAGCGAGTCCGGCGCGGGCGGCCAGCCGTTCGGCGACGGTCGCCGCGGCGGCGTCGTACCTGGCGACCTCGGCGGCCCGGTCCGGCTCGGCGACGGCGGTCGGGGCCGGGATCGCCGGACGCGGCTCCGGGCGGATGGCCGGCCCGTAGCCGACACCCGGTACGACGGGGACGCCCTTCGAAATGTGGTTCATGACGGGTCCTCTAGCTCGGCTGGATTGCCAGGACGTTACGAACAGAGGTCTTGACATGTCAATAGATCGGGCGTAAAACCAACTGAAACAACACAAAATCCCAACGAAACGCAGATCTGGAGCCGATATGTACGCGGAGGAGCGGCAGGCGGCGATCGTCGCCAAGGTCCGTGAGCAGGGCCGGGTCACGGTCAGCGGCATCGCGACCGACCTCGGCGTGACCACCGAGACGGTGCGCCGCGACCTCGCTCAGCTCGAGCGGGCCGGCCTGCTCCGCCGGGTCCACGGCGGTGCGGTGTCGACCACCGCGCTGACCGTGATCGAGCCGGGCGTCGCCGAGCGCGACGCCACCCAGGCGGACCAGAAGGACCGGATCGCGAAGGCCGCGATCGAGCTGTTGCCGGGCAGCGGCGGCAGCGTCCTGCTCGACGCCGGTACGACGACCGCCCGGATCGCCTCGCTGCTGCCGGTGGACCGCCAGCTCGTGGTCGTGACGAACGCGGTGCCGATCGCGGCCCGGCTCGGTGCGTCGGACAGCGTCCGCCTGCACCTGCTCGGCGGCCGCGTCCGCGGCGAGACCCAGGCCGCTGTCGGCGATCAGACTGTCCGATTGTTGACAGACCTGCGGGTCGACCTGGCTTTCATCGGCACCAACGCGCTGACGGTCGACCACGGTCTCACCACCCCGGACACCGACGAGGCTGCCGTGAAGCGGGCGATGATCGCGGCCGCGCACCAGGTCGTCGTGGTCGCCGACTCGTCGAAGATCGGCCGCGAGCACCTGGTCCGCTTCGCTTCCCTCGACGACGTCGACGTACTGGTCACCGACGACGCGATCGACCCAGCCGTGGTCCGAGAGCTCGAGACCCGCGAGGTCGAGGTGGTGATCGCATGATCGTCACGCTGACTGCGAATCCGAGTGTTGATCGGACGATCGAGCTTGCGGGGGAGTTGCGCCGTGGCGAGGTGCAGCGGGCGGTGTCTGCGCGGAGTGAGCCGGGTGGCAAGGGTGTGAACGTCGCCCGGGCGCTCACGGCTGCGGGAGCGCCTGCGATTGCGGTGCTGCCTGCTGGTGCCGACGACCGGATGCTGGCCGCGCTGCGCGATCAGACGGTTGCCTACCGGGCGGTCGACGTACCGCATCCGGTGCGGGTGAACGTGACCGTCGTCGAGCCGGACGGTACGACGACCAAGCTCAACGAGGCCGGGATGCCGCTCACTGCTTCGGTTCTCGAAGCACTGGTTGGTGCCGTACTTAAGGAAGCAGCCGATGCTCGGTGGGCGGTGCTGTCGGGGTCACTGCCACCGGCTGTGCCTGCGGACTTCTACGTCGAGCTGGTCGCGGCGCTGCACGAGCAGGGATGTGCGGTCGCCGTCGACACGTCCGGTGAACCGCTGCGCGCAGTGGCCGCTGCGGCCCTCCAACCGGATCTGCTGAAGCCGAACGCGGAGGAGCTCGCCGAGCTCACCGGGTACGACATCGCGCGGCTCGAGGCTGATCCGTCGTTCGTCGCCGAAGCGGCCCGGGCGCTGATCGCTCGTGGCGCCGGGGCTGTGCTCGCGACGCTCGGCCGGCACGGGGCCGTGCTGGTCGACGGCTCCGGTACGGCGTGGCTCGGGAAGGCCGAGGCCGTCGTGCCGATCAACACCGTCGGCGCGGGTGACGCCACCCTGGCCGGCTACTTGCTTGCCGACCTGGCCGGAGCGGGGCCGGCCGATCGGTTGCGTCAGGCGGTGGCGTTCGGCGCCGCCGCAGTCCAGCTCGCCGGATCCGCGATGCCGCGGCCCGGTGATCTCCGTCCTGCGGGCGTCAGCGTCGTCGCCCTGGCCCCCCGTTCCGTCGCGTCGCCGCGTGGCTGACGACGGCTGAGAGGAACTGTCATGTCCCAGATCATCCAGGCCGACCTCGTCGTCCTCGACGAGAACCTCGGCAGCACGTCGCCGGACGTGATCCGCCACCTCGCGACCCGGGTCGTCGAGGCCGGGCGGGCCACCGACGTCGAGGGGCTGTACGGCGACGCCCTGGCCCGCGAGGGTCAGGCCGCGACCGGGCTGCCCGGCGGGATCGGGATCCCGCACTGCCGGTCGTCGTACGTCACGGAGGCGACGCTGGCGTTCGCGCGGTTGCAGCCCGGGGTGGACTTCGGCGCGCCGGACGGGCCGGCCGACCTCGTCTTCCTGATCGCGGCACCCGCCGAAGGGGACGCCGACCACCTGACCCTGCTGACCGCACTGGCCCGCTCCCTGGTGAAGCCGGAGTTCGTCGCTTCGTTGCGCGAGGCAACCACCCCCGACGAGGTGGTCGCCCTGGTGCAAGCAGCCGTTGCTCCAGCAGCACCCGCGGCGGCTCCTGCCACCGAGTCCGCGGCATCCTCGGCGGCTCCCGCCGCCGAGCCCGCGGCATCCGCGCCTGCTGCCCCGGCCTCCGCGCCTGCTGCCCCGGCCTCCGCGCCTGGTGCGGCGGCTCCTTCCGAGCCGGCTTCGGCCGCGCAGCGGCAGGTTGTGGCGGTGACGGCTTGTCCGACGGGTATCGCCCACACCTACATGGCGGCGGACTCGTTGGTGGCGGCCGGCAAGCGGGCGGGCGTGAAGGTTCTGGTCGAGACCCAGGGGTCCGGGGCCTCGACGCCGCTCGGGCCGGACGAGATCGACGCGGCGGACGCGGTGATCTTCGCGACCGACGTCGGGGTGAAGGACCGCGGCCGGTTCGCCGGCAAGCCGGTTGTCGCCTCCGGCGTGAAGCGGGCGATCAACGAGCCGGACGCGATGATCGCGGACGCCCTCGCCGCCGGGGCCGACCCGGATGCTCCCCGGGTCGAGGCCTCCGCGTCGACGGCCGCGCCGCGCAAGGACAAGCGCTCCGGTGACGTGTCGTGGGCCGTGCGGCTGCGGCAGATCCTGCTGACCGGCGTCAGTTACATGATCCCGTTCGTCGCGGCCGGCGGGCTGCTGATCGCGCTCGGCTTCCTATTCGGCGGCTACCAGATCAACGCCTCCGCGACCGACATCGTCGCGAACAACTCGCTCGCCAACCTTCCGTCCGGCGGACTCGCGCAGTACCTCGGCGCCGTGCTGTTCAGCCTCGGCGCACTCGCCTTCGGCTTCCTCGTGCCCGCGCTGTCCGGCTACATCGCCTTCGCGATCGCCGACCGTCCCGGCATCGCGCCCGGCTTCACGGTCGGGGTGGTCGCGACGACCGTCGGCGCCGGCTTCATCGGCGGTATCGTCGGCGGCCTGCTGGCCGGCTTCGCCGCGCTGTGGATCAGCCGGCTGAAGGTGCCCGCCTGGGGCCGCGGCCTGATGCCGGTCGTGGTGATTCCGCTCGGCGCGACGCTGATCGCCGGCGGGTTGATGTTCCTGGTCCTCGGCCGGCCGCTGGCCGCGATCACCTCAGGCCTGGAGAGCTGGCTGAACGGCCTGTCCGGCTCGTCCGCGATCGTGCTCGGCATCGTCCTCGGCCTGATGATGGCCTTCGACATGGGCGGCCCGGTGAACAAGGCGGCGTACGCGTTCGCCACCGCCGGCCTGGCGGTCGACAACCCCGCCTCGCTCAAGGTGATGGCCGCGGTGATGGCGGCCGGCATGGTGCCGCCGCTGGCGATGGCGCTGGCGACCGCGGTCCGGCCGAAGCTGTTCAGCACCGCGGAGCGGGAGAACGGCAAGGCCGCTTGGTTGCTCGGGGCATCGTTCATCACCGAGGGCGCGATCCCGTTCGCGGCCGCCGACCCGCTGCGGGTGATCCCGTCGATCATGTTCGGCTCCGCGATCACCGGCGCCCTGGTGATGGCCGGCGGCGTGACGCTGTCCGCACCGCACGGCGGCATCTTCGTCTTCTTCGCGATCGGCCACATCGCCTGGTTCGTGCTCGCCCTCCTCGCCGGTGCGGTGGTCGGCGCGGCCGCGGTGACGGTCGCCAAACAGCTCGGCCGCAAACCCGCCACCACCCAAACTCGCACTGCTGTCACGGTCTGAAAGGAACTCCCATGTCCAGCACCACTGTCACCGTCGGCTCCTCCGTCGGCCTGCACGCCCGTCCCGCTGCCCTGATCGCGGCCGCCGCCACCGAGGCCGGCGTACCGGTCACGCTCGCCACGAACGGCGGCCTACCGGTCGACGCCGGGTCGGCCCTGCTGATCATGACGCTCGGCGCCAAGTGCGGCGACGACGTCACCGTCTCCTGCGACGACGACGCGGTCCTGCGCAAGGTGGCCGACCTGGTCGCCACCGACCTGGACGCCTAGCGACCCTCGGCCTGGACGCTCAGGCGTTCGAGGTCAGCTGCTCTCGGACGGCCGTGAGGTCGGCGGCGATCGCCGCCTCACGGTCCCGGGCGCCCGCCTTGTACGACGCCAGTTCGCCGGCGGTCTCGGTCGCCTTCTCCTTCAGCCGGGCGATCTGGTCCGCCGCATCGGTCTTCGCCTCCGCGACCTGGGTACGCGCCCGCCAGTACCGGTGCGCCGCGACGCCCAGGATCGCCACGCCGATCACGATCCAGAACGAGTGCACAATGCCCAGACCGATTCCCACCACGAGCCCGGTCACCGCGATCGCGATCGCCCCGGCCGCGGACTTCACGGTCAGCGGCGGCGCCTCGGAGTTGATCTTCGCCACCGCAGCGGCCATCGACTGCTGGTCCGGACCATCCGGAAGCACGGTGATGTCCCGGCGGCCGACCTTGCAGACGATCTCGGTCGGGATCAGCCCGCCCGCGGTCTTCGCCAGTTCCTCCGCCTCGGTCAGTACGCCGTCCGCCACCACCCGCAACGCGGTCGCCGACAGGTGCGGCTCGTCCTCGCGTCGCAGGTCGGCCCGCAGCAGGTTCTCGATCGTGTCGACCGGGTCGGTGATCGCGCCGGCCGCGGCCGAGGTGTTGGTGATCCGGGCTCGCAGCTCGGCGACCCGGGACAGCGGCTCGCGTTCGTGCTCGCTGCCCTCGGAGATCAGCATCCGCAGCACGGACGACGCGCTGTCGGGGTCGGGTTCGCCGTACGCGAGATCCCGGTCGGGTTCGCGGACGGTGGTGTCGCCCGCGATCGTGTCGACGGCGGCCCGGAGCTGGCTGAGCCGGTCCCGCGCGTTGGCCGCGGTGGCGATCTCGGTGAAGCCCGGATGCGGATGCCGCACGGCCTTGCCCCGGCTCAGGACTGTCTCCAGCCAGCTCAAGCCTTTGACGTGCTCCCGCAGCCGCTCGATGACCAGCGTCTGCCCCTCCGCGCCGAGTCCACCGCGCGCGCCGGTGGACCACAACGCGCGTTGCAATCGGGTGACCTTGCCGTCGGCCGGCGTACCGAAGGCTGTCTCGAGCCAGGTGTTCTGGACGAGGTCACGCCGTCCCAGCGCGGCCAGGGCCAGGCAGAGGAAGATCGACGTACGGTCCTTGTCGAGAGCCATTGCCTCGGACAACGGTCCGTCCGGCAGGGCGGTCGCTTCGGCCGACAGGCCGTGGATCGTCGCGACTGCGGGCTGCAACCAGTAGCCGGGCACCGCGGCTCCCGCGGCCGGCGGCTGCTGCCCCGACGCCAGCGCTGTCAGGACCTGAGTCGCGTGCCGGCGTACCTCGGCCGCGTCGGCGAACCCGATCAGCTCGTACCGGATGTCGGACAGCTCCACGAACGCGTCGAACGCGTCACTCAACTGCCGCAGCCGCGAGTCCAGGCTGCCCTGCAACTGCGACACCTTCGACCGCAGGCTCGACGCCTCGGAGAACGCCTGCGACATCTCACTCCGGAGCGCATCGAGCTCCCGATCCTGCCGCCGCTCCACATACCAGTCCGACATCCACGACTCCCGTCCCGCTGACCTCTGCGGCACTAGCATCCCGCCTCACGGGGTCGCCAGAAGCCATCGGAACGGTATGTCGGTCGGCGCACTGCTGGTCGGTCCCCCTGTGCTGACCGGCAGTGCGCCACCCCCCGCAACCTGGGCGAAGAATTCAGCCCATGCCTGGAACGGTAGGTGGCGCGCGAGCAGGAGTGGGTCCGGGAAATCCCGGGCATTTAAGTCGTGTCTGGTGGAACCACCAGACACGACCTACTCGGTCGCGAGGTCCTCGACGGTGACCACGTGGTCTTCGAGGGCGCGGCGGATCAGGGCAGCGATGCTGCCGGCCGGGCGGCCGAGGTTGGCGTACTTGATGCGCGCACGGTCGATGTAGGTCTCGACGGTGCGGGCGCTGACGCCGAGGCGCTGGGCGGCGAGTTGCTTGGAGCCGGTCTGGAACCAGGCGCGCAAGGCGTCCCGCTCCTGCGTGCTGAGCCGGACCCGCTTGTCGGCCTGGATGGTGCCGGCCAGCGTGGGTGCGGTGTGCGGCAGATGGGCGGCGGCCTTCACGATCGCGGGGACCAGGTGCTCCGGTCCTTCGTGCTTGGTCAGGTAGGTGTCGACGCCGAGGCTCATGCAGCGCGTGATCGTGTCCGGGTTGGAGCTCGACGAGTACACGATGACCGAGCGACCGGCGTCCACCAGCTCGGTCAGAGCGCCGTACTCGGGGACCGGGATGCGGCCGTCGCGGTCGTCCAGGTGCAGGTCGAAGATGACCACGTCGGCCATGGTGGCGGGCTCCGTCCACAGCTCGGCGAGGCGGTCGCCGACGTCGATCAGCTCGATCGGCGGGTCGGCCTGCGCGCACCACACCCGCACTCCCGCCGTGGTCGCCGGATGGTCCTCCACGATCACTGCGATGATCGGCTTGCCCACTGCGCCTCCACCCAGAGCAGCCCGTCGTGCCGCGTCGTACTCAGATGCACATTGTGACCGACTGGTAGCGGTACGTCGATATCGGGCGCGTCGGCCACCACGCTTACCGCCAGCGATCCGTCGGTGGACGACACCGTGATGCGTGCCTGGCTGGCCGCCGTTGCCAGCAGCATCAGCGGTCCTTCGGTCAACCCACGCCGTACCGGCAGCGGGGGAGCGGCCCACGTTCCGGCGGTTGCCAGCGTGACGAGCACGCCGCGGCGGTCCGCGAGATCGGCGCAGGCCCGGAGTTCGTGCAGCAGCGGATCGGGTGTCTCGTCGTGCTCGGCGAAGATCCGGCGCATCCGCGCTGCCTCGATCGCGCAGCGGCGCCGTACCGATTCGTCTTGTGGATCGAGCGTTCCATCGGCCAGGCCGGCCAGCAGCGGGCCTGCCGTCGCGGACAGTTCGGCGTAGCGGCGCTGGCGCCTCTCGTGGGTCTGTGCCGCGAGCTGGTCGGCGATGCGGACCTCCTCCGCCTCCCGGCGCTGCTGTGCGGCCTGCTGGGCAAGGGAAGCGAGCAGCGAGGTGGCGACTGCGACCGCGAGCGGGTAGCCGGCGCTGGTGATCATTCCGGCCAGGTAGCCCGTCTCGACGCCGTCGACCGGCAGCGTCAGCATCCGGCCGATCGCGATCAGGTGGTTGATCGCGAGGACGGTTACGACCTCTTTGAGCCGTTCACCGAGTACGACGAGGGCGAGCCAAGGCGCCGTACCGACGAACCAGTTGCTCGCCAGCGCGTGGGCGGTGTGCTCGACACCGGACGCGCTCAGCAGCCCGGCCGCGGCGATCACGGCGATCGCGGCCCACCGCCAGCGGCCCCAGCTGAGGTCGCGTTCGAACAGGATCGCGCCGGTGACGAACACCAGCGACAACAGGCCGAATGCGATCAGTTGGACAGCTATCGAGTCGTACTCCGCGCGGTTGCTGAACAGGGTTGCGGGGGCGAGCAGGTAGAGCACGGCCGCGGTGATGATCAAGGTCGCGAGACGCAGTTGGCGGTGCAGCCCGCTGGTGGTGGAACCGGCCAGATTCGCTTGCCAGACGGCTGCCTCATCGGTCGGCTCGGAACGGTGTTTCGCTTGCCACAGCAGGCGAACGGTGGTCCCGCGCCCAAGCTGCGACTCGAACTGCGCCGAGCCGCCGACCGCCTGCAGGGTTTCGACGATCGAGTGGGTGATCCCGCGTCGCGCATCTGCCGCACCGTGGAAGCCGACGCCGTCGTCGATCACCTCGATCTGTACGGCGCCTAGCGGCTGGCTGACCCGGCAAGTCGCCGTACGACGGCCGGAGTGACGCAGGACGTTGGACAGCGCCTCATGGACCGCGTCGGCCAGTGCGGCGACCACATCGCCGGGGAGCGAGATGTGGCTGTCTCCCTCGAGTCTGATGGTCAACGGACTGCTCTCGGTCACTTCGCGGAGCGCCTGGCCGAGGTCGCGATCTGCCTTGGAGGGAAGGACTTCCGGGACTCGGGACAGGGCGGCGAGGTCCCGGGCAGCCTGGTCCGGAAGCCAGTCGTCGGTCGGGCGAACGTATCCGGCGCCGATCATCAGCAGGGTGGTCGACGAGGTGTCGTGCAGCATCCGGACGGCCCGTTGCTCGTCCGCGCGTACTGCGGTGGCGACTTCGCGCTCACGCCGTACTCGCGAGGTCTCCTCGGCCGCCTGGTCGGCCAGCGTGCCGCCTCGCCGTACGAGCACCCAGAGCCAGCGGGACAACCCGGCCGAGACGAGCAACCAGATGAGCCCGACCACCCAGCCCGTCCAGTACTGCGGCGCCGCCCGCCACGCACCGACTGCGATCGCGAGATCGACGACCACTGTCGCGCCGAACCCCAACCGGACCGACGTGTGCAGCTGGTACGACACGCACACGAAGCTCGCCCAGCTGATCACCCACCCCGCGCCGACCGCCAGCACTTCCAGCCGCTCGGTCACCCCGAGATTCACGGCGACGAACGCCACCACTGCGACATCGGCGACAACCAACCAGGTCGCGGAGCCCCGAAGCAGCCGCCAACTGTAGAAACCGCCCCACCCGATCACGAGCGCAACCAGCCCGGCCGCCCGCCACCGCATCGCCGGCTCCGCACTCACCAGCCCGACCAGCCCGCACGAGACCCCCACGGCCCCATGCACCACCGCCGCATAACGCAACGCCAACCGCTCCAGCAATCGCGTCGCATCGCCAGCAACGGAAGGCATCGACACCTGCCCATTCAAACGAACGGATACCCGCACGAAGGACCCCAGGACCCGAAATGATAGGGCAATCATTACCTGGCCCCCGGATTGTGCGTTGTCCGACGATGGTCACCGGAGCGCTCACAGACCCGGCGCGTACGTCTGCCTGAGCTAGCTCCTGAAGACGCTCGACTAGGTCTGCGCGGGCTGGGCAGGATGGGCGAGGACCAGCACGCGGAGTCTGACGCACGGAGGACGGATGAGTCTGTCGGGGCATGTGGTGAGTGGGATCAGTACGGCGGAAGTGGGGTCGGAGTACATCCGGGAGGTTGGGCGGAACTCGTTTCGGGGGCATCACGGGCGGGGTGGGCGCGAGACGGCGTACGTGGTGGAGACGGACCGGGGAGCGGTTGGGTGGGGGCTCCCCCTGTCGGCGGGGGATCCGGCTGGGTTGATCGGGCGGAACGTGGCGGAGCTGATCGATCCGGAGCGTGGGGTGATGGATCCGCAGGCGGAGTTCCTGGACTACGCGTTGCATGATCTGGCGGCGCGGATTCTCGACGTACCGGTGTACGCGATGCTCGGCGGTGCCGGGCCGGCCAGGGTGCGGTGCTACAGCGGTGGGATCTACCTGGACGACCTCGACCCGGAGGACGCGCCGGCCGGGCTGACCGCGATCAAGCAGAACCTGGCGCAGGACCACGAGTTCGGATTCCGGGACTTCAAGCTGAAGCTCGGCCGCGGGTACCGCTGGATGCCGTACCAGGCCGGCCTCGACCGGGACATCGAGGTGACCCGGCTCGCCCGCGAGCTCTACCCGGACGCGGAGATCCTGGTCGACCCGAACGACGGCTTCAGCGTCAACGCGCTCACGTCGTACCTGGAGGCCGTGTCCGACTGCCGCCTGTACTGGATCGAGGAGGTGTTCGCCGAACGCCGTGAGGACCTCGAGTTCCTGCGCGACCACCTGGCCACGCTGCCGTGGCAGCCGCGGATCGCCGACGGCGAGTTCGACCCGGATGCCGGCTACATCCTGCGGCTCGCCCAGGCCGGTCTGGTCGACGTCGCGCTGATGGATGCCGTCGGCTACGGCCTGACCGCGTGGCGGCGGTTCATGCCGGAGCTGAAGGCAGCCTCCGCCGAGGGCTCACCGCACGCGTGGGGCGCGCCGCTCAAGACCCTGTACGCCGCCCACATCGCAGCCGGACTCGGGAACGTCCCCATCATCGAGGGCGTCCCCGGTCACATCCTCGGCACCGATGGCGACGGCTACGAGTTGGCCGACGGCCACCTCAACCTCTCCGACCGCCCGGGCTTCGGCATCACTTTGGCTGGTAGTTCCAGATGAAGCTGCGACGGCAGGTGCTCGGGTCCGGATGCGGGTTGTCGCTCATCCAGCCGACGAGCTTGCCGTTCGGGTCGATGTAGCAGGTTCGCCCCTGGGCCCGCCACTCGCCGTCGTTCTTCGGGCTGCTGTACACCAGCGTGCCGGTGGCGTCGTACCCGTGGATCGTGTACGGCAGGGGAGTGGCGTCGGTGTGCGGGCCGCGGACCCGGACGTACGGGACCGCGGTGAAGAAGAACCCGTGCCGAAGCACCGCGTCGACCGGGGACTGGTTGCCGACGGCCACGGTGATCCGGGTGACGTGCGCCGCGTAGGTGCCGGCGCCGATCATCCGGGTCTCCACGGCGCGGTACTGCGGCTGGTCCGTGCCGCTCGTCGTGAACTGGATCACCATGTCCTGGGCGTTCAGCCCGCAGGCCGTCCACATGCCGAGTGAGGTGTTCTTGATGACCACCCAGGAGGTGGTGAAGGTGTTGGCGGGCGCGCTCGCGAACCTGAACCCGTCGACCACCTGGTAGCCCTCGCGCTGCTTGATCATGGGCAACCGGCTGCGCGAGAAGCAGATCTTGCCGTACTTGGACTTGTCACCGGCAGTCAACGGCTCGGTGGTGAGGGGCTGGGGGTCGCCGCTGACCGCGGGCTCGCTGTTGTCGCGCCGCAGCGCGGGCAGACCGATCGCCAGGCCGGCGATGATCGCGACCACGGCCGCGGCGGCGACCAAAGGGACGAACCTGCGCCGCGGGGTGGTGGCCGAATCCCGCTCGACGATGGCGATCAGCTCGGCGCGCTGGCGGAGGCGGGTCTCGGGACGGAGGTCGTGCTCCGGAGGAGGCGTGGTCATGACTGCGGCTCCACGGGGGACAGGAGGTTCAGCTCGCGCAGGTGCTTGCGGGCCCGGGAGAGCCGGGACTTCACCGTGCCGATCGGGACGTTCAGCGCGACGGCGGCGGCCTGCTGGTCGAGGCCGGCCCAGATGCAGAGCTCGACGATCTCGCGCTCCTGCGCCGGCAGGTGCTTCAGCGACGCGCGGGCCTGCTGGATCCGGCGATCGTCGTCGAGGCGCCCGGCCACGTCGTCGGCGTGGTCACGGACGTGCTCGACCAGCTGGTGCGCGGCCGACAGCGCCCGGCGGTAGCGCAGCTTGGCGCGCCACGCGTTCCGGACCGTGTAGTCCGCGGTCCGCAGCAGCCACGGCAGCGCGGAGTCCCGGTCGAGGACGACGTCGGTACGGCGTCGCCACGCGTGCAGGAACACGGTCGACGTGAGGTCCTCGGCCTCGCTCCAGGAGCCGGTCCGCCGGTACAGGAAGTTGTAGATCGCCTTGGCATGCCGGTCGTACAGCTGCCCGAACGCCTCGGAGTCGCCGCTGGTGGCCCGATCCCACAGGCTCCGGTCCGAGATCGTCGACATGATGAGGCCATCCTGCACGGCCTGGAGCCCGCTCACGAGTCATTTCCACAGGTGCTGCCGCGCATCCGCGCTCCGATCGCCTCGTCAAGACTGCCTTGCACCTGTCTTGTGTCGAGCGGGCACGGAAGGTTCCCACCGATTTCACCGGGGGCTCACCGAGGGTGCGGACACTCGCGGCATGAGACTCGGGCGGCTGGCGAGCGGGCGGTGGCGGTTGGCGGCGTACTGGGGCGCGACCGTGGTGCAGGTGGTCGCCGTCGCGTGTGACGTGAAGGTGCTGAAGCAGGCGAGCAAGGTGTCGCTGATGCCGCTGCTGCTGTCCTGGGCGCGGACCGAGAAGGCGTCACCGTTGATCCAGGCCGCGCTGCTGGCGTCGGCCGCCGGTGACATCCTGCTGGAGACGGATCTGCAGCTGGCCGGGATCGCCGCCTTCGCCGCGGCCCACGCCTGCTACCTGGCCTTCTTCCTCGGGCAGCCAGGACAGCGGTCGTGGCGGGTGATAGCGGCGTACGGCGCTCTCTGGGCAGCCCTGATCGCGGTCCTGGCTCCCGGGTTGGGCGGCCAGCGTGTCCCGGTTGCGGCGTACGCACTGTTGCTGACCGCAACCGCGATCGCCTCGCGCTGGCACAACCCCCGCAGCGGCCTCGGCGGCACCCTGTTCCTGATCTCCGACGCCCTGATCGCGATGCGCCTGGCCGGCCGCGACTTCCCCGGCCGCGGCGCCCTCGTCATGTCGTCCTACGCCGTCGGCCAGTACCTCCTCACCTCCGGCGCAGGACAGGAGGGCCGCCCAGCGGACGGCCCTCGGATGTCAGTCGGGCTCAGCCCAGGTAGTCGCGCCAGGGGCCGGTGATGGCGAAGGTGATGCCGGGGGACTGCAGGTTGACGAAGAGGACCTTGCCGTCGTTCGAGAACGCGGGGCCGGTGAACTCGGAGTCGTTCAGCATGTTGCGGGCGATCGCGTACGTCGGGCCGCCCGGCGTCGAGCTCAGCACGTGGCTCGAGGCGTTGCCGTCCTCGGCCAGGACCAGCGAGCCCCAGGGGGTGACGGTGACGTTGTCCGGGCTGTCGAAGTTGAAGTCGTCGTACCGCGCCTCGGCGCCCTTGTCGGCGGCCGCGTTCTCCGGGAAGTACGTGACCAGCTGGATGGTCCGGGCCTGGTAGTTGTAGAACCACACCATGCCGTCGTGCGGGACGGCGTCGGCCGGCAGGTCGGCGGTGCCGGACTCGGCGTACGAGTTCACGACGTACACACCCTGGTCGGTGCCGAAGACGCCCTCGAACTTCTTGCCGCGGGTGACCGTGCCGTCGGCGAGCTGCCGGCGGCAGGAGACCGAGACCGCGTCCCGGTCCGGCACCGGCACCCAGGCGACCCGGAACGGTCGGAGCAGCTGGGCCGACGTCAGGTAGGCGACATCCGGGATCGGCTTGCCGTCGTCACCGAGGATCGCCATCGCCTCGAGGGTGCCGAAGTCGACGTCGGCGAGCTCCTGCCAGCTGTCCGGGCCGAGCTCGTACCCGCGCGGTCCGCTCCAGCGGTAGAACAGGCCGTTCGGGCCGGAGGCGTCCTCGGACAGGTAGATGTGGGTCCGGTCCTCGTCGACGGCCAGGGCCTCGTGGGCGTACCGGCCGAGCGCCTTCAGCGGGACCGGGTGCGCGGTCTTGCCGTCGCCCCAGACCTCGAACACGTAACCGTGGTCCTTGAGCCGGGTGGTGCCGTTCGCCTTGGACTCGGTCTCCTCGCAGGTCAGCCAGGTGCCCCACGGGGTGTGGCCGCCGGCGCAGTTCGTGAGGGTGCCGGAGATGCCGACCCACTCGCCGAGGTTGGTGCCGTCGCGGTCGACCGAGATGACCGTGCAACCGCCGGCCGCGCCGACGCCCGCGTCGTACACGGTGCCGGCGAGCGGCGGTACGCCGAGGGCGTTGGCGCTGCCGATCTCGTGGTTCTGGATCAGCAGGTGCCGGCCGCGGTCGTCGCGGAAAACCGCGGTGCCGTCGTGCGCGCCAGGGGTCGGCTGGCCGGTCTTGAGCTTGGTCTCGCCGGCCTTGGTGACGATCTTGTACCGGAAGCCGGGCGGCAGCGCGAGGACGCCGGCCGGGTCGTCCAGCAGCGGCGGGAACGGGCGGTGCGTCGGGTACGGCGAGTGCTTCGGTCCGGGCGTGGCCTCGGCGAGCGACGGTACGGTTCCGACGGTGGCGAAACCGACCCCGGCGGCGCCGGCGGCGGCTCCCCGGAGGACGGAACGGCGGTCAACGGACATGACTGGTTGCTCCTCGGTGCGTAGGCGGGCGGGCGGCCCCAGGCGATCCTGCCCGCGCCCGGCTGCCGCGGGGCAAACAACAAAAGAACAAACACCCGCTCCGCTCGCCGGGCGGTGGAGGCGTGGCTGCAACGATCTGCCCCCGTCGGTCGTCCATAGTGGGAGGTGATGTCGATGCGAAGGTTCAGTGTGCTGGCGGCCGCGGTCGCGGTGACGGTGCTACTGGTTGCGTGTGGCAACGAATCTGGGACGGAAGGACAACCGATGCCCTCGACGGGGAGCAGCAGCACACCGGCGCCCGACCCGAGCACGCCGCCGCCGCCGGCGGGCGGACCGGCCGAGCTGGCCAAGGCGGATCTGGTCAAGCGGCTCGGCGTCGAGCCCGGCCAGGTGACCGTGGTCAGCACCGAAGAGGTCACCTGGCAGGACGGCAGCCTCGGCTGCCCGGAGCCCGGGATGCGCTACACCCAGGCCCTCGTCAACGGGTCCCGCGTCGTCCTCGAGGCCGGCGGGAAGCAGTACCACTACCACTCCGGCGGCGCGCGCCCGCCGTTCCTCTGCGAGAACCCGTCACGCTGAGCGCGACTCCAGCACCGGTACGTCGGACTCGTTGACGAACGCGTCGCGGGGCCGCTGGACCGAGGCCAGCGAGACGATGTCCCGGCCGTAGAACAGGGCAGCCACCCAGACGGCCAGCACGCGCACCTTCCGGTCCCAGGTCGGCACCGCCAGCACGTGGTACCCGCGGTGCATCAGCCAGGCGAGCAGACCCTTGACGACGATCCGCTTGTACTGGAAAATCCCGCTGCCCAGGCCCAGTGTCGCCACCGCGCCGAGGGTGTGGTGGAGGTACTTCTTCGGCTCGCGCCCGCGCAGCGACCGGAGTAGGTTCTTCGCCAGCAGCTTCCCCTGCCGTACGGCGTTCTGCGCGTTCGGCACCGTGAACATCCCGGGCGCCGCCGCGAGGTCGGGGATCGCCGCGTCGTCACCGGCCGCCCAGGCGTCCGGCACGAACTCGTCCTCGGTGCCGATCCGGAGGTCGGCGCGGGTCTGGATCAGGCCGCGCTCGGTGACCGGGAGGTCGGTGTGACTGCGGATCAGCCGGGTCGCGGCGTTGCCGGTCGTCCAGACGATCAGGTCCGAGTCGAACGCCGTACCGTCGGACAGCAGGACGCGGCCGTTCAGCGCGGACACCAGCGTGGTCTCCAGGTGGACCCGCGCGCCCTGGCGCTCGAGCCGGTCCCGGACCCACTGCGCCTGGCGGTCGCCGACCTCCGGCAGGATCCGCCTCGTCGCCTCGACGAGGTGGAAGTGCAGGTCGTCGCGGGTGAGCTCGGGGTAGGACTTGAGCAGCCCGTTGGCCAGCGACACCAGCTCGGCGAAGCCTTCGACACCGGCGAAGCCGCCGCCGACGAAGGTGACGGTCAGCAGCCGCTCGCGGTCCGGGCCGGGCGGCAGCACCGAGGCCTCGTCGAAGGCGGTGAGCAGGCGGTCGCGGATCGCCACGGCCTCCTCGACGTGCTTCATCCCGATCGCGTGCTCGGCCACACCGGGCAGCGCGAACGTCCGGGTCACCGCGCCGGCGGTCACCGCGATGATGTCGTACGGCATCTCGAAGTCGGCGCCCTGGACCGGGTGGATGGTGACCGTCCGCCGGGCGTGCTCGATCCTCGTGACCGAGCCGGCCACGACCCTGCTGCGGCGCAGGTTCCGCCGCAGCGAGATCGCCGCGTGCCGCGCCTCGATCGACCCGGCCAGCACCTCCGGGAGGAACGGCTGGTAGGTCATGTACGGCCGTGGATCGACGACGACGATCTCGGCCTCACCCTTGCGAAGTTTCTTCTCCAGCCTCCACGCCGTGTAGAAACCGGCGTACCCACCGCCGACCACAAGGATCCTGCGCACTGTCGGACCTCCGATTGTTCTGTCTCTCTACAGGTAAGACAGTTGAGCACCCCGATTTGTGACTTACCCAAGGATCGGGCCGAGCTGGCGACGGGAGGTGATGCCGAGCTTGGTGAAGACCTTGCGCAGGTGCCACTCGATGGTGTGCTGGCTGAGGAACATCTGGGCGCCGATCTGCGCGTTCGTCAGTCCGGAACCGGCCAGCTCGGCGATGTGCGCCTCCTGCACGGTGAGCACGTCCACCGCACGGCCGGCTCGCTCGTCGACGGCCTCGCCGGCCGCCGCGAGCTCGTGGCGGGCGCGCTCAGCGAAGGCCGCCGCACCGGCCGCGGTGAGCATCTCGTACGCCGTGCGTAGCCGAGCACGCGCGTCCTGTCGCCGACCGGCCCGCCGCAGCCATTCGCCGTACAGCAGGTGGGACCGGGCCAGGTCCATCCGGACCCGCGTGCGGCCGATTCGCTCAATGGCAGCTTGGTAGCCGGCCTCAGCTTCCGGGCCGGGCGTCAGCAGGGCGACCGAACGGTCGAGGAGGCCGAGCGCCCAGTCCGTCCCGGTGGCCTGCGCCAGCTCGGTCATCCGGTCGAGCGCCTCGGTCGCCAGCTCCCGCTGCCCGGCGCGGACGGCGGCCTCCACGAGCTCCGGCAGCGCCCAGCTGGCGACTCCGAGATCCTTCGGGTCCGAGGCCGCCGCCTGCGCCGAGGCGAGCGCTTCCGGATACCGGCCGACGCTGTTCATCAGTACGGCGTTCGCCCACCGGGTGTACGACATCCCGGCGCCTTCGCCCCTGGTCGTGACCTCCTCCAGGGTGGATGCGATGAGCGGAGTCGCCTCGTCCACCCGGCCGCGCATGACCGACAGCCCGATGGCGCCGTACGGAGCAAGGCCGATACCTGTGGCGTCGGCGATCGTCCGGATCTCTGCGAGGAGGGCAGCGGCGGCTGGGATCTCGCCGGCGAACAGATGCAGGTGCAGCCGGGAGTTGAGGACGAGCGGCAGCTCGGTGAGGTCGCCCACCTCGCGGGCCAGCTGGACGTGGCGCGCGGTGAGGACGTCCCAGTGCTCGAAGTCCCAGAGGTCGACGGAGGTGCGCGACGCCAGCCAGAGCCAGCGCATGTCGCCCGGGTCTGCCCGGCTCTCGTCGGCGAAGGCGGCGATGGCCTCCCGGGCCATCGGCACCGCCGCCGGGTAGCCGTCGGTGAACGAGACGGCCAGGGTGTCGAGCACGAGATCCTGCTTGCGCGGGTTCTTCGGCTGCGGGGCGGCACGGGCGGCCTGGGCGACCTCGGTCTGCGGCGAGCCGTCGGCGAGGACCCCGGCGAACATCGCCGCCATCATCGCGTCGAGGTAGGTGTCGCGGGCGAGCGCGAGGTCGAGTGGTTCGAGGCGGCGGGCCGACTCCAGGAGGAGCTGCGCGGCCGCGGCGCCGTGACCGGAGGCGAAGGCGATCTGGGCCCGGAGCAGGTTCACCGTGGCCTGGTGCAGTTCGCCGGGCGACCACTCGTCGGCGGTGACGAGCAGCTTCAGCGCCGGCTCGAAGGCGCCCGCCCGCATCGTGGCCTGGGCCGCGGCCACCGCCCGGTTCGCGCGGGTGGTCGGGTCCGGGGTCAGCTCGGTGGCCCGCTGCAGGAACGCAGCGGTGGCCGCAAGACCGCCGCGGCGTTGGGCCCGGTCGGCGGAGGCGATCAGCTCGGCGGCGACCGCCTCGTCGGGCTGGTCGGCCGCCTGGGCGCGGTGCCAGGCCCGGCGATCGGGATCGGTCGTGGGGTCGATCGCGTCGGCGAGCGCTTGATGCACAGCGCGCCGGTCGGCCGAGACGGCGGCCCGGTACGTCGCCGACCGGACCAGCGGATGCCGGAAGCGGACCCGTGCGCCCAACTCGATCAGACCGGCTGCCTCGGCAGGCCCGGCCGCACTGGCCGGGATGTTCAGCGACTGAATTGCCCGGAGCAGCAGCGGTACGTCGCCGACCGGCTCAGCGGCCGCGGTCAGCAACAACCGCTGAGTCTCAGGTGGCAGCAACTGCACCCGTTGCGCGAAGTTCTGCTCGATCTGGCTCGCCAGCGGCCGCGCATCCGGCCGCTCGAACCCACCGGCGAGCTCGGCCGCCGTCAGCCCGCGCGGCAGCTCCAGCAGGGCCAGCGGGTTGCCCCGGGTCTCGGACACGATCCGGTCCCGGATGTGCTCGTCCAGCCGCCCGGGTACGACGGAGTCGAGCAGTGCCCGCGCATCGTTGTCCGCGAGTCCGCCGACCACGAGCTCGGGAAAGCCCCGCCACTCCGGCGCGGTCGCCGGATCCCGCACCCCGAACACGACGCCGATGCGGTCGGCGAACAACCGCCGGCCGACGAAGGTCAGCGCCTGGGCCGAGGCCTGGTCGAGCCACTGTGCATCGTCGATCACGCAGAGCAGCGGCTCCCGGTCGGCCACCTCCGCGAGCAGGCTCAGCACCGCCGCACCGACCAGGAACCGGTCCGGCGGCCCGCCGAACTCCAGGCCGAAGGCAACGGCCAGGGCAGCGCGCTGCGGCGGCGGCAGGTGCTCGGCGAGGTCGAGCATCGGAGCGCACAACTGGTGCAGGCCGGCGAACGGGAGCTCCATCTCGGACTCGACCCCGGACGCGTGCGCGACCCGGCATCCGCCGGCGTTGCCGGCCACGTACTCGAGCAGTGCCGACTTCCCGATCCCGGCCTCACCGCGGACGACGAGGACCTGGCCCTGGCCGGCCCGGACGTTCGCCACCAGGCGATCGAGGGACTCACCCTCCGAGCGCCGACCGCGAAGCACCGTCATGGCTCCCTATTCTCTCACTGAGAGGCTGGAGCCAGGAGTGGATCAGGCGAGCTGTCTCACGCAGCCTGTTCGGTCAGGCCGGCGGTCAGGAACTCCTCCAGGTCGGCCAGGTCGCCGGCCCGGGACGCGGAGACCAGCGCCCGGACGAGCTGGCTGTGGGCATCCGGGGTGAACGGCCGGCGGCGGTCCGAGGCGAGCCGGTCGCGGGCCCGCTTCACCAGCTGCCGGGCGTTCGGCGCACCGATCCGCAGCTTCTCCGCGATCCGCTGGTACGGGTACTGGAAGCCCTCCCGCAGGACGTAGGAGGCCCGCTCGGCCGGCGAGAGCCGCTCGAGCAGCACGCGGGCGGCGAGGTCGATGGACTCGTTGCGCTCGGCCTGGGTGTGCGGGTCGGCGCCGTCGGCGGAGGCGTTCTCCTCCGGCAGCCAGGTCGCGACGTACGTCTCGTGCCGGCGCCGCGCGCACTTGACCAGGTTGATCGCGAGCCGGGTCGTGGTGGTGGCGAGGAAGGCGGCCGGGTCGATCACGGCCGACCGGTCGGTGCGCTGCCAGCGCAGCCAGACCTCCTGCACGACGTCCTCCGCCTCGGGCGCGTTCCCGACGATCCGGTAGGCGATGCCGAACAGCCGGGGACGGACCACGACGAAGACCGATGCCGCCTGGTCCAGGGTGGTTGCACTCATGTTCCGGCTCCTCTCATCGGTCCCCGAGGTGACGGATCCACCGTCACCCCTGGACCGTGGTGGCCGCGCCCTGGAAGTCCGTGGTCGGGTCCGTGGTCACCCCGGGGACCGCGTGTCACAGGTGCCAGGGCTACGTGGTCAAAGGTGCGTGAGTCCGGGACACAGCTGCGGAGGGAAGAGATGAAGCCGAGTATCGAGACCGAGCGACTGGTGATCCGGCCGTGGCGCGACACCGACGCGTCGGACGCGCTGGGCATCTACGGCGACGAGCACGTGACCCGCTGGCTCACCCCGGCGATGACCTGGGTGCCGAGCGTGCTGGCGATGCGCGACGTCCTGCACCGCTGGATGGCCGAGGACGTGCCGCCGGTGCGGCACTGGGCCATCGAGCTCCGTGACACCGGCCGGGTGGTCGGCGGGGCGGCGGTGCTCCGGCTAGCGCCCTGGGAGGACCTGGAGATCGGCTGGCAGCTCGCCCGGACGGCGTGGGGCAACGGGTACGCCGCGGAGGCCGGAGCCGCGGTCGCGGACTGGACGATGCACCACACCGACGTGGACGAGCTGTTCGCCCTGGTCGGCCCGACGAACGCCCGCGCGGCCGGGACCGCGAAGCGGATCGGGATGGAGCTGATCGGCGAGACGGACCAGTACCACGGCCAGCAGCTCAATCTCTACCGGCTCCGGCACTACGACCTCGCGTACCACGCCGACGCCGGCGAGCAGGCGAGTGAGACGTGACAGACAGCCGGGCTGTGACCGGAGTGACAGTCACAGACCGCCTTACTGGGCTGTCCTAGTTGTGACACCCGAAACCGAGTCAAAGGAGATTCGATGAAGACCACCGAACAGCAGATCGCCACCTCAGTCCTGGTGATCGGAACCGGTGGTGGGGGGTTGCGCGCCGCGATCGAGCTGGCCGAGCAGGGTGTCGAGGTGCTTGCCCTGGGCAAACGCCCGCGCTCGGACGCGCACACGTCACTCGCCGCCGGCGGGATCAACGCGGCCCTGGCCACGATGGACCCGGAGGACAGCTGGCAGCAGCACGCGGCCGACACGCTCCAGGAGAGCTACCTGCTGGCGAACCCGCAGACCGTGCAGATCGTCACCGAGGGCGCGGCCCGGGGGATCGAGGACCTGGAGCGCTACGGCATGCCGTTCGCCCGGGAGGCCGACGGCCGGATCTCGCAGCGGTTCTTCGGCGCCCACACATACCGGCGGACCGCGTTCGCGGGGGACTACACCGGACTGGAGATCCAGCGCACGCTGATCAACCGGGCCGTCCAGCTGGGCGTGCCGATCCTGGACACCGTGTACGTGACCCGGATCCTGGTGCGCGACAACAAGGTGTTCGGCGCGTACGGGTTCGACCTGACCACCGGCCGGCGGTACGTCATCCACGCCGACGCGGTGATCCTGGCCGCGGGCGGTCACACCCGCATCTGGCGCCGTACGTCGTCCCGTCGTGACGAGAACACCGGTGATTCGTTCCGGCTGGCGGTGCTGGCCGGCGGCAAGATCCGGGACCCCGAGCTGGTCCAGTTCCACCCGTCCGGCCTGATCGAGCCCGAGAACGCAGCCGGGACCCTGGTGTCCGAGGCGGCCCGCGGCGAGGGCGGCCAGCTGCGGAACGCACTCGGCGAGCGGTTCATGGCCCGGTACGACGCGGAGCGGATGGAGCTCTCGACCCGGGACCGGGTCGCGCTGGCGGCGTACACGGAGATCATGGAAGGCCGCGGCACGCCGAACGGCGGGGTCTGGCTGGACGTGTCGCACCTCCCGCGGGAGACGATCATGCGCCGGCTGCCGCGGGTCTACCAGACGCTGCTCGAGCTGCAGATGCTCGACATCACCAAGCAGCCGATCGAGATCGCCCCGACCGCGCACTACTCGATGGGCGGCGTCTGGGTGCGACCCGAGGACCACGGCACCGGGGTCGACGGGCTGTACGCGATCGGCGAGGCGGCCAGTGGGCTGCACGGCGCGAACCGGCTCGGCGGCAACTCGCTGATCGAGCTGCTCGTGTTCGGCCGGATCGTCGCCGAGGAGGCGGCCAAGTACTCGATCGGACGGCAGTCGCAGGAGCGGTCCGCGGACGCGGTCGCCGAGGCCCGTGCCGAGGTCGACAAGCTGCTGGCGAGCGACGGCGAGGAGAACGTCCGGGCGCTGCAGCGAGCGCTGCGCGACACGATGACGAACCGGGCCGGCGTCGTCCGCGACGAGGCCGGGCTGCTGGCCGGCGTGTCCGAGCTGGTCGAGATCGAGGAGCGGATGACGAAGATGGGCGTCCACCCCGACATCGCCGGCTTCCAGGACCTGGCCCACGCGTTCGACCTGAAGTCGTCCGCGCTGGCCGCCCGCGCCACCCTCGACGCGGCGCTGGAACGCCGCGAGACCCGGGGCTGCCACAACCGCTCCGACTACCCGGAGATGGACGAGTCCCTGCAGGTGAACATGGTCTGGTCCGGGCCGGGCGCGGTGGAGCGCGAGGCAATCCCGCCGATCCCCGACGAGCTCCGCGCGCTGATGCGCGACGACATCACCACCGAGGGAAAGCTGGTCGAGTGATCTGACCGGTACTGGTCACCGGCGTTGACTCTCCGCAAGGTCCCGGGTTGGGGTGGTTGAACCGAGACTTGCGGAGGTCGGGACCTGTGCCGACGGTGGACGACGTACGACGGCAGTTCGCGGAACCGCCGCCCGACGGGCGGCCGATGATGCGCTGGTGGTGGTTCGGTCCGGCCGTCGACCAGCGCGAGCTGCGCCGCCAGCTGGAGGCGATGGCGGCGGCCGGGCTCGGTGGTGTCGAGGTCGCGTTCGTCTACCCGATGAGCTCGGTGGACGCGCCGTTCGGGTCTGACAAGTTCCTGCAGGACGTGGGGTTCGCGGCGCGGACCGCGCGCGAGCTGGGGCTGCGGTTCGACCTCACCCTGGGCAGCGGCTGGTCCTTCGGCGGCGGCCACATCGGCCCGGCGCTGGCCGCGCGCCGGCTGACCTGGGACCGCCGCGAGATCGGCGGCGAGGCGTACGACGTCCCGGTGGTCGCGGGCTGGCCCGGTGACGAGGTGGTCGCGGCGTTCGTCGGGGCCGGGTCGGCCGGGCTGCCCACGTCGTACGACGAAGTTGCTGTGAGCAACGGGATGCTCCGGGTGCCGGCCGGGAACGGACCGCGGGAGGTGCTGATCGCGACCTCGCGGCTGACCGGGCAGAACGTCAAGCGGGCCGCGGCCGGCGCCGAAGGCCCGGTGCTCGACCACTACTCGCGGGCCGCGGCCGAGGAGCACATCAGGTCGGTGGCCGAGCCGCTGCTGGCGGCAGCCACGCCGGAGCTGGTCGGGTCGGTCTTCTGCGACAGCCTGGAGGTCTACCAGGCCGACTGGACGCCGTCGATCTTCGAGGAGTTCGCCCGTCGGCGCGGGTACGAGTTGCGGCCGCGGCTGTGGGAGCTGCGGACGGAGTCCCAGGTCCGCATCGACTTCTATCGCACGTTGTCGGAGCTGTACGAGGACAACTTCGTCACCGTCTTCCAGCGCTGGGCGGCGGCGCACGACGTGCCGTTCCGGATCCAGTCGTACGGCGAACCGCCCGCGACGATGAGCAGCTACCGCCATGCCGACCTGTTCGAGGGCGAGGGCTGGGGATGGACCGGGCTGCCCGAGACGCGGTGGGCCTCGTCGGCGGCAAGTATCTACGGCCGTTCGGTCGTCTCGGCCGAGGCGTGGACGTGGGTGCACTCACCGTCGTTCCGGGCGACTCCGCTCGACCTCAAGGGCGAGGCGCACGAGCACTTCCTGTCCGGCGTCAACCAGCTGATCGGCCACGGCTGGCCGTACTCGCCGTCCGGTGAGCCCGGCCTCGGCTGGATCTTCTACGCCGCGGGCGCCCTCGACGACCGCAACCCCTGGTGGCCGGTCGCTTCGGACCTCTTCGGCTATCTGCACCGGCTGTCCTGGCTCCTGCAGCAAGGCACGCCGGTCCGGCCGGTCAAGGTGTACGTCCCGGCCGCCGACGCCTACGCCACCGGGTCCTTGAACCTCTATCGCACCGTACGGCGATTGATCGGCGCCGAGATCCCGCGGACGATCCGCGAGTCCGGGCTGGACTTCGACCTGATCGACGACGACGCGATCGGCGTGGTCGACCCGGCCGGCGTTTCGCTGGTCGTCGTACCTCCGTCGGCGACCGTGACGGCGGACACCGCGCGGTGGCTGGATGCGGTGGTCGCGGCCGGGGGAGTGGTGGTCGATGACGTCGCCGAGCTTCCGGATCAGCTGCCCGAGCGGTTGCCGGACGACGTCGGTGTGGTGCATCGGCGGCTCGACGACGGGGATGTCTACTTCGTCGCGAACACGGGCAACCAGATGCGGACCTTCAGTTGTGATGCCGTGGTTGTGGAACTGTGGGACGCCGCGACCGGCGCGACCAGGGTGTCGTCGGGCTCGGTGACGTTGCATCCGTATCAGGCAGTTGTCCTCGTGCCGGTCGGCGATGGTGAGGAGCGCTTGGTGGTCGACGTGCCGTTGCGGACAGTCGAGGGTTCGTGGCAGGTCGATCCAGCTCGGTTGGCCGCGACAGGCTCGGCGTCGTACGAGGTCGAGGTCGAGCTTCCGGCCGTCGACGACCGGATCGTGCTGGACTTCGGTGACGGGTCGTCGGCCGAGCGGGACAGCTATCTGCCGGAGCACTCCTACCAGGCGTTGATCTCGTCGCCGGTCGGTGTCGCGGCCGAGGTCTGGGTCAATGGGACCCGGTGCGGGACGCTCTGGGCGCCGCCGTACCGGATCGACATCACCGCTGCCGCGAGGGCGGGATCCAACTCGCTGCTGATCGTGGTCTACAGCACTGCCACGAGCGCCTTGGCTGCGGACCAGCACCTGCCGGAGCTGGTCGAGTCCGTCACCGCTCGCTTCGGCCGGCGGTTCGATCTGCAGGACGTCGAGCACGCGGCCGACTTCGAGGACTCCGGACGGATCGAGCCACCGGCCATCGTGCTGCGTCAGCTCGGGAAGCGCGGCTCGTAGCTCCGCGAGACCTCGTGCACCTTGCGGAGGCCGACGTACGCGAGGAGGGCCACGACCACGACGGCCGTGCCGGCGGCGACCAGGGTACGCACGGTGTGTCCGGCGCCGGCCGCCTCGCAGATCACCGCCGCCAGCACACCGGTGACCACCGAGTTGATGACGCCGACGACCACCGGTGACCCGGACAGCCAGTGCGTCACCCCGATCCGGCGGCGGAAGCTGTAGGTCGTCCAGATCCCCGGTGGGTCGTCGTGGTGGCTCGCGATGAAGTACGGCTCGAGCTCCGGTGCGAGCTCGACGTACGCGTGCCGCAACCGGTTCATGCCGATGATCAGCCAGGTGTCCTCGATGTCCGCCTCGATCAGCCGGAAGTACGTCCCGAACCCGACCAGCAGCACCACCGGCAGCACCAGCAGCGCGAACGTCGTGAACCCGGAGCCGAACCCGGTCGCGTTCGCCACCAGCGACAACGCCACCACGGCCGCCGACAGCACGGTCAGGTACGTCCCGGTCCGGCTGAAGATCTCCTGCCACGTCATCCCACGCGTCGCCAGCAAACTCCAGTGCTCGGTCGCCAAAAACTGCGCATGCGTCTTCCCGGCATCAACATCCCTGAGCTCTCCCATTCCCCGAGTGTGACTGCCGCCACAGCGTTCCGGCCACGGCGTGAGCGGGGCACGCGATCGAGAGTCGTTGGTTGGGTGTTGACAGTCGATAGGTGAACATCGATTATCGATAGGTGATCAGTATCCGGGGATTGACCAAGCGGTACGGCGACGTGCTGGCGGTGGACGAGTTGAGCTTCGAGGTGCCGGCCGGGCAGGTGACCGGGTTCCTCGGGCCGAACGGGGCGGGGAAGTCGACCACGATGCGGATCGTGATGGGCCTCGACCGGCCGACGGCGGGGACGGCGCTGGTGAACGGGCAGCGGTTCGTCGAGCTCACCGAGCCGCTCAACCAGGTGGGGGCGCTGCTCGACGCGGGCGCGATGCATCCGGGCCGGACCGGGCGCGGGCATCTGCGGATCGGTGCCCGGAGCAACGGGATTCCGCTGCGGCGGGTCGAGGAGGTCATCGAGCAGGTCGGGCTCGGGTCCGCGGCGCGGCGGCGGATCAAGGGGTACTCGCTGGGAATGCGGCAACGGCTGGGGATCGCGGCCGCGTTGCTGGGCGACCCGCAGGTGCTGCTGTTCGACGAGCCGGTGAACGGGCTCGACCTCGACGGGGTCCGGTGGATCCGGGCGCTGCTGCGCGGGTTCGCCGACGAGGGCCGGACCGTGCTGGTGTCCAGCCACCTGATGAGCGAGATGCAGCTGATCGCCGACCGCATCGTCATCATCGGCCGCGGCCGGCTGATCGCCGAGGCGCCGGTCGACGAGATCCTGCGCGGCCTGGGTGGTCAGCGGGTCCGCATCCGCACACCGCAGATCGACGTACTGCAAGAGGCCTTGGCCGATCGGGCCGCCGTGGAGCGGACCGCGGCGGACGAGCTGGAGGTGACCGGTCTGACCGCCAAGGAGCTCGGCGATCTCGCCTACTCGCTGGGCCTGCCCGTGCATCACCTGGCCGGGCTCGAGCAGTCGCTCGAACACGCCTACCTCGCGTTGACCGAGGAGAGCGTCGACTACCACGGCAGTGCGCCGGCGTACGCGGACGGAGCGAACAAATGAGCACCCCGACTGTCCTCGCCCGTACCGGCACCGCCGAGTGGAGCCGGCTGTGGAGCGTCCGCTCGACCTGGATCTTCGCGATCGCGACCGCCATCGTCGTCCTCGGCTTCGCCACGATCATGGGGTACGACGTCTCCGACGACCCGACCGGTCCCGGTCCGGACGCGACTGCGTGGGACGGCGGCCGCTTCACGGCGATGTTCGCGCTGTTCGGCGTACTCGCGTTGTCCGTCGTCACCAGCACCGCCGACCACGGCACCGGCGGCATCGTGCCGACCTTGCAGTGGACGCCACGCAGAGGCGTGCTGCTCGCCGCCCGGACCACAGTCATCGCGGCCACGATGACGTTGCTGGGTGTCGTGCTCGTGGCTGCGGCCAGCGTTGTCGTCTGGTCGTTCCGGCCGTCGCTCGGGCTGCCGCTCGGCGAAGGAATCAAGTCACTCGCCGAACTCGCCTTCGTGTGGGCCGCCGGTGCGCTGCTCGGGATCGGGTTGGGCTTGCTGACGCGCAGTACGGCGGCCGCGCTGGTCAGCGTGATCGCGCTCATGTTCGTGCTACCGCTGATCCTGGCGCAGCTCCCGTACGACTGGACCGTCACGATGTCCGCCCGCATGCCCGGCTCCAGCGCGCTCTTCCTGATCTTCGGCGAGGGGCCGCGCGACGACATGACGACGATCTCGGCCAGGCTCACGCTCGGGCTGTGGGCCATCGCGCTCGTCGTTGCCGGCGGGTTGCGGCTGATCCGGACCGACGCCGACCGATGAGCACCAGCGACGTACTGGTGGTGGGAGCCGGGCTGGCCGGGCTTCACACGGCCACGTTGCTGGCTCAGCACGGGCATGACGTCCTGCTGGTGGAACGCCGTACCAGCTTGACCACTGCGATTCGGACCACGGGCATCTTCGTGCGGAAGACGCTCGATGATTTTGCGTTGCCTGCCGAGTGCCTCGGGCCGCCGATCCGTCGGGTGGTGCTCTACCCGCCGGATCTGCGGCGGCCGGTGGCGTTGGTCAGCAAGCGCGACGAGTACCGGGTGGGCGACATGGGGCCTCTCTACCTGGCGGCGGCCGAGCGAGCGGTGGCGGCAGGCGTACGGATCGCGCTGGGCACGCGGTATGCGGGCTGGCGCAGTGGCGCCTTTCATCTGGTCGATCGTGACGGGCCGACTCAGGTGCGGGCCCGGTACGTCGTCGGAGCGGACGGAGCGCGGTCCCGGGTGGCGCGGGATCTCGGCCTGGATCGCAACAGCCACCTGCTCGTCGGGGCCGAGGAGGTCTTCTCGATCCCGTCGAGCGCGGAGCCGCCGACGTTCCACTGTGTGCTCGACCCGTCGATTGCTCCTGGCTATCTCGCGTGGGTGGTCAACGACGGGCAGCATGCGCATGTCGGTGTCGCGGGCTACTCCGATCGCTATCCGGACGGCATGCGCAAAGCCCTGCAACGGTTCAGCAAGGAGGCGCCGGGATTGGCCGGCGTCAACCGGCCGGTCGACGTGGAGCGGCGTGGCGGGCCGATCCCGGTCGGCGGTCTGTTGCGGCGAATCGGCTGTGCCGACGGCTTGCTCGTCGGCGACGCGGCCGGGGCAGTCTCACCGCTCACCGCAGGCGGTCTCGATCCCTGTCTACGCTTGTCCTCGCTTGCGGCCGAGGTCCTCGACAGCGCGCTCCGAGGCGGCGCGGCTGCATTGCCCGCGTACGACGGTGCCGCCTTGCGTGCGCACTTCCGCGGGCGGCTGATGTTGCGCCGAGGCTTGGCCCAGGTGCGCACACCGGCTGCGGCATCCCTCGCGTTCACCTTGCTCCGCACCCGTCCGGGACAGCTGGCCGCTCGCCGCATCTTGTTCGGCGACAGGTCCTTCCCCACCCGGACGGAGGCATGGTCGCGGTGATTTAGGGTGGGACGGTGGAGAGTGAGCCGAGTTGGCGCGAGAAGCGACGTGAGGCGTCTGCCGCCCACGCGGCCGCGCTCGAGCAGCGCAAGGCGGCTGAGACCGCTCAGGCCCGTGCCCTGCTGACAGACTTCGTCCAGCAACTGCGGGCCAGAGGTGTCGAGCCCCAGGCGCTCCGTGCACCCGTGACGGGCTCGAGCGCCAGCTACCGGACCGACATCACCGGCTGGTACCTCCGCCGCAACCACTCACTCGCCGTCGACACCGACGCCAACTTCTACATCCTCGGCACCGCCGCCAGCGTGAAGTCCCGCGTCCTGGGCGTCCGGATCCTGCCCTCCGACCCACCTCTCACCGTCGGCCTCGGCGCCCGCGACGGCGAATCCATGCCGTTGCAGCAGTTGCTGGCCCTCCGCCTCGAAGAGGTCGACAGCCGGCCGTCAGATACCGGTACGAGTTGAGACAGCGATCAGTTCGCGGACAGCAGGTCGCCGCACCTCCTCGAGAGTGGTGAGTTTGAGGCTCCGCATGCTGAGCGTGCCGCCGACCTGACGGCCGCCTGCGGTAGGCAGGAGGCCGTCAGGGTCGGGGAGCTCACCGCCGCGGTAGAAGCCGAGGGTGACGTGGTTCTTGAACGGCATCAGGTAGGCAAACTGCTCGGTGTACTTCTTCGGCCCGACACCCCAACCGACCGAGCCCTGCTTCTTCCAGACCACCTCGACGGTCCCGGGCAGGACGTCGTACACCAGGTCGCGTACGGCGCGGGCGAGCGACTGGACGTGGTCGCTCGACTCGGCGATGACCGACTCGAAGTCCGCGTCGTTGTCGCGGCCCTCCTGGTTCACGACGCCTGCTGCTTCCGCCATGGCTGCAGTTTGTCAGAGCGGCACGCCCCAGGCGGCGAAGGCGGTTGGGGCGGAGTCGTAGTACTGGCCGGGGTTCTCGAAGAGCCAGCGGATGTTGGTGGCGCTGATCGGGGTGTCGAACAGGCGGAGGTCGTCGACGTCGGCCACGGACGAGTCGGGATCGTCGCCGCCGACGTGGAGCTCGGTCGGTTGGAGGAGCGCGCCGACCGAGTAGGACTCGACCGAGAAGACCTTGCCGTCGAGGTAGAAGTGGATCGTCTTCTGGTCGCACGACGCGGCCACGTGGGTCCACGTCTCGGCGGCGATCGGCCCTCGGGACGAGCTGATGATGCCGGTGGTGCCGCCCGTGCCGAACAGCCGGACCCAGAACAGCCCGTCGAGCCGGCCCGCGTGCGCCACCTCGTCCTCGGCGTTCCGCAGCACCAGGAAGCGAGCGCCGCTGCTGCTCGAGCGGCACTTCACCCACGCCGAGAACGCCCACCCGGGCGGCGAGGCCGGCCAGGTGAGGGAGGTCCGCGACGCGCCCGGACCGGTGCCGCTGGCTCCGAGCGCCGTACCTTCGATGCCGGTCACCCACGACCCGGCCGCCGTGAGCGTGAGGTCGTTGGCGGACGGCGACTTGTCGTCGACCACGCTCCCGGTGCTCTCGTTGAAGTGATAGACACCCCGGGCGACATTCGCCGGCCGGTACGGCGTGACGACGGGAGCGCCGGCCCAGTAGCCCGACGACACCTCGGCGAGGAAGTTCTTGGTGAACGTCAGGTAGTCGTACGCCACCTGACCACCGGCCGTCGCGTCGCCACCGACGTACAACTGGTCCAGGCCGTCGATGGTCGGGGACACGTGCGGGACGCCGTCGCCGATGTTCACCGTCGCCTGGTCGGTGTCGAGCCGGACCTGCACGTACGTCGGGTTGATCGCGAACTGGAACCGGGTCCACTGGCCGACGGTCAGGGCCGCCGTACTGGTCACCGGCACGGTCCCGTCGTCGATGGTCGTCCAGGTGGCGGTGACGGTCCGGTTGGTGTTCACCACGACGCGGACCCGCGCGTTGCCCAGCGCGTCGTTGATCGCGAGGATCGGCGCGGCCGAGCCAACCGGCGCGGCGTCAAGTCGGAGCCAGCCGCAGATGGCGAGCCGGTCGCAGTCGGGGAAGCCGATCGCCCCGGATGCACCGGCCGCGGCCGTCCCGGAGACCAGCGCACCGCCGTAGAGGCCGGTCGTGAAACTGGCCGACCCGGCGACCGTCAGGTCGTGACCGTAGCTGCCGAAGTCCTCGGCGGTCTCGTGGTCGAACGGGTAGATCGCCAGCTGATGGTCGATCTGCTCCGCCGCGACCAGGGTCGGCCAGTACGCCGCCTCGACCGGGTCGTTCCACCAGCGCAGGTCGTCGATGATCCCGTCGAGCGCCTCGGAGCTGGTCAACGCGTTCCGCCCGGCCTCGACGGTCGCCTCGGTGCCGGAGTAGGCGATCGTCGCGGTCGCGTTGACGGACAACACCTGGACGCCGTCCACGGCGATCTTCACGGTGTCGGTGGCCGGCGTCGCGTCGTACGTGACGAGCACGTGGTGCTCCTGACCGTCACGGATGCTCGTGGTCGTGCTGTACGTCGCTCCGGCGATCTTCGCCTCCACATTGCCGGAGGCGTTGGAGGCGTACACGGCCCAGTTGAGCGTCCCGCCGCTGGTCGCGGACGCGATGCACCGCGCCGCGGCCGTCGAGTTGTTCAACTGCACCCAGGCCGCGACCGACAGTCCACCGTCGGTGTTGAGCGGATAGAAGTCGTCCCCGGGCTTCGGCGGCCGGACGACGACCCGCATCGCACCCCCGGTGCAGTTCAGCCCATTGCCGTACCGCCCCGCCACCACCGCGGCCGACCCAACAATCGTGCCGTGCAGGAAGTACCCCGCCACATCCCGAACCGTCGTCCCGTTCACCGTCTCCGCATTGAACGTATACCCCGCTGACTGCGCCACGGCCGGGCCTCAGCTAGTGCGCCGTACGCGGACGGTCACGGTCAGGTCGGCGCCTGCGGTCGTGGAGCCGACCTGGTCTACGTCGACGGTCAGGTAGTCGCCGGCGGCGAGGGTGGTGACGGCTGGGTCGTTGCCGGTGGCGGTGTTGGTGCCGGCGGCGATGGTCGGGCGCTTCGACTGGTCGGTGTAGATCGTCGTGCCGTTCCTGTTCAGGTCGATGATCAGGGCGGCGCCGGTCGGGGCCGTGTTGACGGCGGCTCGGACGGTCTCGACGGCGTACGCCTCCTCGAGGTAGATCCGTGACTTGCCGGTGGCTACCGCGACGGTCCCGGTGACGGCGAACGTGTGGGCTTCGATCGGGACGACGAGTACGCCGTCGATGGTCAAGGTCCCCTGGATCTGCATCTGTGTGTTCCCCCCTGTGCCCTTCTACTTGATCCGGGTCAGGCGGCCGTTGGCGGTGACCCGGATGGTGGTCTTGCGTTTCCCGACGGTCAGGTCGACGAAGAACATATCGCCGGTGGTTCTGGTGCTGAAGGCAACGGTCTCGCCGCGGTTCGCCGGCACCAGCGCGGACAGGATGGTGGCGGTCGGGCCGCTGCGGTTGAACTTCACCACCGGCGCCGGCTGCCGGTCGAAGATGGTCGGGAAGTACCAGCCCTGCACAGGGTCCGCGGAGCCTTGCACGACCGTGATCGCGTTGGCCGGCAGCGCCTGCTGGTAAGGGATCTGCAGCAGGTGGGTCTTGACCTTGTCGCCGGGCTTGGCCGCGACCGCGGTGGTGGGGGAGGTGACCGTGACCTTCTGGTCGGCCGGCAGGTGCCATAACGTCTCGTAGTGCTGCTCGGTGCCCGACCGCCCGCGGTCCAGCGTGATGACGAGGTCGGGATCCTTCAGCACCAGGACGTCGCGGGTCCGCTCCACTCCTTCGGCCGGGGTGTCGGCGAGCGCGTAGTACTCCGAGGTGTCCGCGATCGCCGCGCTGACCAGCCGCGTCTCGGCCCCGGTGCCCTTGGCCGTCGGGACGTACATCACGTTGTGCGCCGAGTGGTGCTTCGTCCAGGCCTGCCACTTGTCGTCCTCGTAACCGGAGTGGCCCGGGTCGATCAGGATGTCCCGCCCGTGCGAGGTGTAGGTGATCGACGTGTGGTCGTTGTGACCGTGGTACCGGCGTCCCGGCCCGAACCTGATCGTGTACGTCGACTCCTCGGTGAACGCCCGCGTCTCACCCCACCCGGTCCGCCCGAAGATGTAGCCGGCGTCGAACACACCCGTTCGCTGGCTCGGCCGGTTCCCCTTCTTGCCGAGCGTGGCGGCGTACTCCAGGGAGGTCCCGGGTACGGCGTCCGGCTTCTGGCGGATCGCGTCGCCGACCTGGGGGAGTTGCCCGGTCGAGGTGGTCGCGAGCGCGAGCCACTCCGCGAGAGCACGGCGCCTCTGGTCGATGACGGGACTCGGATCCGCGCCGCACCGGTGCAGCACGGTGCTCGCCCGGCCCCACAGGTTGTAGTTGAACATGGCATACCCGATCGACTGCTCGTTCGTCGATCCCTGCACGTCGATCGCGGTCGTGATCGCCTCGGTCAGCCGTTCGACGGCGAGCGTCTTCAGCTCGGGCCGGCCGAGCGTGCAGCCGACGCCGAACATCGCGATGCTCTCGTCCGTGCCGTGGTTCGACGGCCCGCTCCAGACCTCCGTCATGAACCTGGCGTGGTCGAGCAGCGCCTGATCGAGCCAGGCGTACTGCGGCGGGAGTTGCCGGACCTTCAGACCCGACAGCACCGCCTGGCGCGCACAGATCAGCACGTTGGTCCGATGCATGGTCGACTCCCACGCGCCGACGTCGCCCTTCCACGAGTACGGGTTGTCCCGCACCCAGTCCTGGATGATCGCCATGACGTGCGTCAGTGCCTGTCGGTCACCTTTCCCGCCGGCGGTGATGCCCTGCCCGAGCCACCGCAGCGAGTGCAACCACATGTACCAGCTCGGCTTGCTGTACGGATCCGACCGCCACCGGATGTCGCCGTTCCCGTCACCCACCTGGTAAGGCGGATCGTCGCCCCAGGCAAACGTGTCCCGCAGCAGCATCGGCAGGGGCACCTTCGCTTCGATCCCGCTGAAACCGGCGCACTGATAGGTCCCGGTCCGCGCAACGGGCGTCGACCCGGAGGAGGACGGCGACTTGGACGGCGACGGCGCTGGGCTGCTGACTGGTGGCTCACTGGGGCTGGGCGACCCCGGAGCCGTGGCCGCCACACTCCGCTCTCGCTGCTTCGGCATCAGCACCGTCACCGCGCCCGCAAACGCGACAGCACACACGACCAGGCACACCACAGCCAGCCCGACCGTGCTCCCCGCCCGCCGCGACGACACCCCAGTCACCCCCACCCGCCCCACCGGTCTAACGGTGTATACCAGAACCGTCCCAGCCGATCCAGTACCAGTAAAGACGCAGTGGACCCCACCAAAGGCTGCACCGCCGCCCGAACTCAGTCGTACTGCGCTTGCACGATGTCGAGAAGGAGCTCGTCGTAGCCCCGGTAGCCGGCCCCGAGCAGCCACTCACTGCGGACCCGACCAGCCCGATCACGGTACTGGCCGGGGATCCACCGACGTGGCCGATCAGCTCCTGAACCCGTTCGACGAACACCAGCCGGTCCAGCCGGTCCGAGCCCAACGACTCGATCGGCTCGTCGACCCACCAGTTCCCCTCCCCACCCCACATGCCAGAGCATGCCCCACCACGAGCACTTCGTCAGTCCCGGTCCTCATTGATCTTCACGGCGAGGACCGGGATGGGGGATTCGAGCAGGAGGCGTTGGCTGATGCTGCCGAGGAGAGCCTTGCCGACCGGGGACCGGCGCTTGACCCCGATCACCAGCCGGCGCGCGCCGTACTCCTGGATGTCGGCAAGCACCGCGTCGGCCGGGTCCCGGTCGGACCTGCCGTGCCGCTCCAGGACGGTGACCTTGGTGGTCGAGGGGATGGACGACGTGTCCAGGGGTTTGAGCGCGAGGTTGACGGCGACCAGATCGGTGCCGAGCAGGTCGGCTTCGGCGGCCGCGGCGGCAAGGGCGGCGACGCCTTCGGGGCTGTCGGGTACGGCGACCATCACAGTCATCGGGGTACGACCTTTCTACGTGTGCGCGGCCTTGAACGAGTCCTCGAACTGTTCGAGGGTGACGCCCCGGGTTTCGGGGACTGAGGTGGCGATGAAGATCAGGGCGAAGACGCCGAGACCGGCGAAGATGAAGAAGGTGGGGGCGATGCCGACCGAGGACACCACCGGGGGGAAGCCGAAGGCGACGCCGGCGTTGGCGATCCAGAGGCAGAAGACGCAGACGCCCATCGCGAAGCTGCGGATCTTCAACGGGAACATCTCGGCCAGCAGCAGCCACACCAGGGGGCCGATGGTGCCCTGCATCGAGAACACGAACAGGACCGCGAACACCAGCAGCACGTACGGTTTTGCCGCGTTGTCCGGCATCAGCAGCGCGGTCAGCCCGACCAGCAGGTGGAAGCTCGTGGTGAGAGCGAAGCCACCGAGCAGCATCGTCCGGCGGTTGATCTTGTTCATCACCAGGATGCCGACCGAGATACCGAGCACGCTGGCCAGACCGAACAGGGTGTTCCCGAGGATCGCGGCCTCCGCCGAGAAGCCGGCATCCTCGAGCAGTTGACTGCCGTAGTACATGATCGAGTTGATCCCGGTGAATTGCTGGAACACCCCGAGCCCGATCCCGATCAGCAGCAACCGCCGGATCCACGGCACCGCCAGGTCCGCCCAGCCGCCGGTCTGCGCCGCCTTCTCCTCCTCAGCGAGCGCCCGTACTTCGGCCAGCTCAGCCTCGGCCCGCTCGGGCGAGCGCACCTGCTTCAGCACGGCCAGCGCCTGCGGGTCCCGGTCCTGTGACGACAACCACCGCGGGCTCTCCGGCATCCGCAGCATGCCGAGGAACAGCAGGATGGCCGGCAGTACAGCGACCAGCAGCATGAACCGCCAGACCGAGTCGTGCTCACCCCAGAGCTGGAAGATGATCGCGTTGACCACGAAGGCCGCGAACTGACCGGACACGATCATCACCTCGTTGCGGGTGACCAGGCTGCCGCGTCGTTCGTACGGCGACACTTCGGCCAGGTACACCGGGACGGTCGCGGAGGCGCCGCCGACCGCCAGCCCGAGGATGAACCGGAAGATCGCCAGCACCTGCCAGGTCGGCGCGAGCACGCAGCCGAGCGTGCCGAGGGCGAAGATCGTGGCCAGCATGAGGATGTTGTGCCGGCGGCCGTACCGGTCGGACAGCCGGCCGCCGATCAGCGCGCCGAACGCGGCGCCGAAGATCAGGATGCTGACCACGAAGCCCTCGGTGAACGCGGTCAGGCCGAGGTCTTCCTTCATCGGGGCCAGCGCGCCGTTGATGACCCCGGTGTCGTACCCGAACAGCAGGCCACCGAAGGTGGCGACCACGGCGATCAGTCCCAGCCGGCCTGAGTGCGGGCCTGGGACGTCGGCGGGCAAGGTTGGATGGTGCTCCCCGGAAGTGCTGGTGGACTGTGTCATGGCGTACCTTCCGCTCCGCTACTAGCACGTGCTAGGCGTGATGTGGTCCGAGACACTAGGGCGGGGTCCGGAGTGCGTCAATAGCTCGTGCTGCCGTGGATTAGCACGTGCTAGTAGCTGAGGTCTTGACAGGACTAGCACGTGCTAGTTCTGATGAGGTGTGACCAAACTTTCCAAGCTCCGGCTCGGTACGGCGCCCGACTCCTGGGGTGTGTGGTTCGCCGACGATCCACACCAGGTGACCTGGGACGTCTACCTCGACGAGATCGCCGCGGTCGGCTACGTCCACACCGAGCTCGGTCCGCAGGGCTTCCTGCCGCAGGACCCCGAACAGTTGAAGGACGAGCTGGCCAGGCGCGGCCTGTCGGTCTGCGGCGGCACGGTCTTCGCCGCGCTGCACCAGGGCGCCGACGCGTTGCAGAAGGCGAAGGCCGACTTCGGCCGGGAGGCCAAGTTGCTCGCGGCCCTCGGCGCCGAGTACCTCGTGCATCTCCCGGAGCAGTACACCGACATGCACACCGGCGCGGCAACCCAGGATGCCGAGATCGACCCGGACCAATGGAAGAACCTGGTCACCGGCACCGACGAGTTGGCCCGCTACCTCTACGAGTCGTACGGCGTGAAGCTCGTCTTCCACCCGCACGTCGACACGCACGTCGACACCCAGCAGCGCATCGAACGCTTCTTGGCCGACACCGACCCCGAGTTGGTGAACCTCTGCCTGGACACCGGCCACATCGCGTACTGCGAGGGCGACAACCTCGAGATCGTCGAGCGCTTCCCGGAGCGGATCACCTACGTCCACCTCAAGTCGGTTGACCCGGCGGTCCGGGCCCGCGCCCTGGCCGAGAACCTGCCGCTGTCCGAGGCAGTCAAGCTCGGCGTGATGTGCGAGCCGCCGTACGGCGAACCCGACATGCCACCGCTGCTGGAGGCACTCGGCGGCCTGGACCGCGAGATCTTCTGCGTCATCGAGCAGGACCTCTACCCGGTCGAGCCGCACATCCCACTCCCGATCGGGGCACGCACCGCCGGGTACTACGCCGGCTGCGGCCTCGGTCCAATCCGCCGCTGGCCCTACGCGCCGGAGCAGTCATGACAGTCGCCATCGGAGTCATCGGCACCGGCATGATCGGTACGTCGCACATCCGTCGGATCACCGGCTCACTCTCGGGAGCCCGGATCAGCGCCGTCACCGACGCGGATCTCGCAGTGGCGAAGCAGGTGGCCGAGGATCTGCCGGGCGCCGAGGTGTTCGACACCGGCCAGGCGCTGATCGGGTCCGGCCGCGTCGACGCCGTACTCGTCACCTCGTGGGGACCGACGCACGAGGAGTTCGTGCTCGCGGCGATCGCGGCCGGCAAGCCGGTGTTCTGCGAGAAGCCGCTCGCCACCACCGCCGACGCGTGCCGGCGCATCATCGCCGCCGAGGTCGCGGCCGATCGTCGGCTCGTCCAGGTCGGATTCATGCGCCGCTACGACGCGGCGTACCGGCGGCTCAAGGCCGAGATCGAGTCGGGCGCACTCGGTGCACCGCTCATCTACTACTCGGCACACCGCAACCCGGCCGTGCCGAGCACCTACACCCGTGAGATGGCGATCGTCGACACCGCCGTGCACGACTTCGACATCGCTCGCTGGCTGCTCGGCGAGGAGCTTGTCGCGATCCGCGTCGTACCGGCGAAGCCGAACAGTCTCGGCAACGGTCTCCAGGATCCGCTGCTGATGATCGTGGAGACCGAGAGCGGCGCCCTGGTGAACGTCGAGACGAGCGTCAACATCCGCTACGGCTACGACATCCGCGGCGAGGCCGTGGGGGAGAAGGGGACCGCCACGCTCGCGGGTCCGGCCCGGGTGCCGGCCGACTGGCGGGAGCGGTTCACTCCCGCCTTCGACACCGAACTGCAGGAGTGGATCGACGCGATCGCCTCCGGCGCGGAGCCGGCCGGGCCGTCGTCCTGGGACGGTTACGCGGCCACGGTGGTCTGCGACGCAGGCGTGAAGTCCCTGGACACCCTCGACCGGGTGCCCGTCGTCCTCGGCGCCAAGCCGGCGCTCTACGAAAGGTCCGTGCGATGAAGATTGCCCTCGACCCGTACATGTTCCGTGCGACGCCGTTGCTCGAGCTGCCCGGTCTCGTCGCCGACCTGGGCTACGAGTACATCGAGCTGTCCCCGCGGGAGGACTTCACCCCGTTCTTCCTGCACCCACGCGCCAACGACGCAACCGTCAGCGCGTTCAAGAAGGCACTCGACGCGGCCGGCGTCCAGGTCGCCTGCCACCTGCCGCTCTACAGGTGGTCCGGCCCGGACGAGGACGAGCGCCAGGCCGCGGTCCGGTACTGGAAGCGGGCGATCCAGCTGACCGTCGAGTTGGACTGCCGGGTGATGAACTCGGAGTTCAACGGCCGCCCCGAACAGGCGAGTCGCAGCGAAGGCATGTTCTGGAAGTCACTCGAGGAACTCCTCCCGGTCTTCGAACGCGAGGGAGTGGAGCTCAGGCTGGAGCCGCACCCGGACGACTTCGTCGAGGACGGCCTGGTCGCCATCGACATGATCCGCGGCATCAACTCCCCGCTGGTCAGCTTCCTGTACTGCGCCCCGCACACCTTCCACATGGGCGGCAACATGGTCGAGATCCTGACCTACGCCGGCCCACTGCTGACGCACCTGCATCTGGCGGACTCGTTCGACCACACCGCGTCGTCCGGACTGCGCTACATCGTCAACCCACCCGGCTCGACCGCCCGCGTCCACCAGCACCTCGACATCGGCCAGGGCGAGGTCGACTGGGACACCTTCTTCACCACCCTCGGCCGGCTCGGCTTCGGCGACCGCGACGACACGATCATGACCTCGTGCGTGTTCGCCTGGGAGGACCGCGCCCGCGACTCGGCGACGTTCATGCGCGAGACCATCGCGAAATACGTCAGCGCCTGGTGATCGCAGGTTAGCCTTCCCCGATGAGCGAAGGAGATCCGATGGAGGCGCGCCGCCCGCCTACCATGGCCGACATCGCGGCCCACGTCGGCGTCTCCCGGCAGCTCGTCTCGCTGGTGCTGCGCGATGCGCCAGGTGCGAGTGACGAGACGCGGCGACGGGTTCGCGATGCGGCGAAGGAGCTCGGGTTCAGTCCGCACGTGGGCGCGCGGTCGCTCCGGCGCGCCCGCAGCAAGGACCTCGGCGTTGTCTTCGCGCCCGCTCACTCGACCGAGCCGGAGATCGTCGAGGCGATCTACCCGGCGGCCGCCGCGCGCGGGTACGACGTGATCCTCAGCGCGCAGACCTCGACGCACAGCACGGACCAAGCCGTCGACGAGCTGCTCGGCCACCGCTGCGCCGCGCTGATCGTGATCGGCTCGGACCTCGACCACTCCGGCCTCCGGTCACTCGCCGAGCGGAGCCTCGTGCCCGTGGTCGACGTCGGCCAGGGCAAGCGCAACCAGTACTACGACATCGTCCGATCCTCGGGAGACAAGGGAATCGAGGAACTGGTCGACCACCTGGCCGAGCTGGGCCACCGCGTTGTCACCTACGTGGACCCATCCGCCATGCCGGCGGGCGCGCTGCGCCGCCGCGGGTACGAGCGCGCGATGAAACGCCACGGCCTGCCCACCGACATCCTGTCCATGCCGGGCGACTACACAGCAGGCAACTACTTCGAGGAAGCCGGCTCGACCGCCGCACACCAACTCCTGCGGCGACGCAAGCTTCCGACGGCCGTGGTCGCTCCGAACGACGACACCGCCGTCGGCCTTCTCCACACCCTCGTCCGCAACGGCGTCCGCGTCCCCGACGACGTGTCCGTGGCCGGCTTCGACGACGCCCCCATCGCCCGCCTCACCTCGGTGGACCTGACCAGCGTGCGCCAGGACCCTGGCCTGATGGGCGTGTCCGCAGTCGAGGCCGCCGTACGGCGAGTCGAGCAGGGCGGCGTACGGCCGCGGGAGACCGTCGTCGAGACATCGCTCGTCATCCGGAGCAGCACCGCGGCACCCCGCTGCCGATGACCTCTAGAGCACGTACGACAGCAGCGTGATGCTGTGCGGCGGGAAGTCGTAACCGTCGACCGGGACCTTGACCGTTCCGCGGTCGCGGAGTGCGACCCGATCGGGGGCGCTCAGGCTGTTCGAGGCCAGTACGTCGTCGACGTCCACGCCGAGGTCCTTGATCGACACCTCCGGCGGAAGCGCGTTGGCCCGGCCGTCCAACGCGATTGTGGCCCGCACCGTTGAGCTCCGATGCCGGTTGATCACCGCCAGCCGGACCGACCTGCCGTCGGCGGTCTCCGTAGCGGTCACGTCGAGGTCGGGGATGGTCGCCGTACGGGTCTGGAAGCCGCCGGTGTGGTCCCGCTCATCACCCTGCCGTACGGCGGCCAGCCGGCTGGGCGACCGTACGTCGGCAGCGAGCGCAACCGGACCGAGGTGGTTCTGGTACAGGTCCCACACGTGGTACGTCGCCGCGCGGACAGCCCCACCTGGTCGAGCCACGACGACGCCGTTCGCGTTGAGCAGGTTGACCGTGTTGGCCATCGTCACCGGCACTTCCAGCCCGCTGGCCCGGTGCAACGCGTGGAACACGCCGGCGTAGAACAGCGCATCCGCCAGCGTCCGCGGGCTCCAGCGGTTGACGCGGTGCGGGCCGTCCGTCGCCAGGCCATGCAGGTCGCGGTCGGCGGTCCCGCCGTCGTCCGACGGCTGTGGCGCGGGCCAGGCCGAGGGCTCGACGTGCCGGATGTTCCACTCGTCCAGCGCCAGGCCGAGCGGTCGTTGCGTCCCGTTGCGGGCGGCCAGGTCGGTGACGAGTGCCGAGTAGTTCTGGATCTCCTGCTCGAAGTACTGCGACTGGGCAACGATCGCGTCGTACTCGTCCGCGCCGTCGATCAGTTGCGTGGTGGCGCCGTAGAGGTGGAACGAGAGGTAGTCCACCTGGTCGCCGACCGCCTCGAGCACAGCGCTCGTCCAGCCCTGCCGGTCGTCGGTCAGCCCGACCGCGATGAACTTCAGCGACGGGTCGACCGCACGCATGAATCGAGCGTGCTCCCGAGCATCCGCGGCGTACCGGCTCGCGGTCCGGTGACCCATCTGCCAGCGCCCGTAGACCTCGTTGCCCAGGCCCCAGTACTTCACGCCGTACGGCGAGGGATGGCCGTTCGCGGCGCGTTGCCGGGTGAACGACGTGTCGCCGGCATAGGTGGTGTACTCGACCCAGCGGACTGCCTCGTCGACATCCCGGCAGCTGTGTGCGAGGTACGGCTCGGTGCCCACCTCAGCGCACCAGGCGAGGAACTCGTCGGTCCCGAAGTGGTTCGACTCCTCCTCACCCCACGCCAGCTCCAGCCGGCGCGGCCGGGAGTCCCGCGGACCGATGCCGTCCTGCCAGTGGTAGGCCGACGTGAAGTTCCCGCCCGGCCAGCGGACGACCGGCAGTCCGAGCTCACGGCACAGCTCCACCACGTCACGGCGCAGCCCGTTGCGTACGTCGGGGTCGTCGTACGACAGCGGCGAGCCCTCGTCGAAGACGCCGCCCTCGATGTTGCCGAAGAACGCCGACTCGAGGAAATGCCCGTAGATGAAGGGATCGATGCGGCTACGGCTGCCGCGGCGGATGTCGATGGTGGCGTCTGCGTTCACTGGTCACCCCGGTTCGTGTACGTCGCTTCGTCGAGCCCGCTCAGCGTCGGGTCGTAGGCCACCTCGCCGACGTCGTACATCGACGTCATCCAGTGGTAGAAGTTGTCTCCCCGGTCACGCAGGACGGCGTACAGGCGATGCATCATCTGAGTGCGGATCTCCTGCTGCTCCGGGTGCTCGTAGACGTTCAGCAGCTCGTCCGGGTCGACCTCGAGGTCGTACAGCTCGTTGACCGAGTCCGGGTTGACGACGAGCTTGTAGCGGTCGGTCCGCAGCATCCGCTGCGGGTACGGGAAGTGGTGCCCGTGGAACTCGCAGACAATGTCCTGGTCCCACTCGACCTCCGCGTCGCCGGCCAGCGGCAGCAGGCTGCGCGAGTCGACGGCGAGCTTCGGGTCGAGGCCGGCCAGGTCGAGGATGGTCGCCGTACAGTCCAGCAGGCTGACGAACTCGTCGCGGACCACGCCCGGCTGCTGACCCGGCACGCGGAGCAGACCGGGTGTCCGGTAGATGTCCTCGTACATCGCCGGGCCCTTGTCATGCAGCCGGTGCGAGCCGGTGAACTCGCCGTGGTCGCAGGTGAAGAACACCGCGGTGTCGTCGACCAGGCCGAGCCGCTCCAGCGCGTCCATCACCCGGCCCAGCTGCTGGTCGATCAGCGCGACGTACCCCTGGTAGACCGCGATCAGCTTGCGGGTGGTCTCGATCGGCATCGTGTCGAAGGTCCAGTGCGCGCTGTAGTTGCGCTGCACGGGCGGCTTGCCCTCGAAGGTCTCGGCCACCGACCGCGGCAGCTCGACGTCGGTCGGGTCGAACAGGTCGAAGTACTCGTCGGGCAGGATGTAGGGCAGGTGCGGGCCGAAGAAGTGCAGGGCCAGGAAGAACGGCTGCCCCTGGTTCTCGACGTCGGCGGCGTACCGCTCCAGGGTTTCGATCGTCCGGGTGGCGAGGTAGTACTCGAACGTCGCCTCGACCGGCTGGTGCAGGCGCGCGGCGAGCAGGTTGCCGGGCCCGCCGTTCGGCAGCGTCCCGCGGACCCGGTCCGAGATCCGGTACGGCGGCAGGTCGTGCTCGGCGAGGTAGTCCAGGTAGTCGGGGTGGTCGACCGGGTTGTGCCAGCCGGGCAGGTCGGGTCCGTCGAAGCCGAAGTCGCCTGCAGTCTTGTTGGTGCCGACGTGCCACTTGCCGATCAGGCCGCAGTTGTAGCCCTTCTCGCGCAGCGCGTGCGAGAAGGCGAACTGGCCGTCGGCGAGGTCCTCGATGTAGCCGACGTTGCGCTCGTGGTTGGCGAGCAGCTTGTGCCGAAACGGGGCCTGCCCAGTGAGCAGGCTGGCCCGCGCCGGTGTGCAGATCGCGGTCGGCGTGTACCACCGGTCGAAGCGGGTGCCGGTCCGGGCCAGCTCGTCGAGCACCGGCGTCATCGCCCGCTGGTTGCCGTAGGCCCCAAGCGTGTCGACCCGGTGCTGATCGGTCATCAGAAACAGGATGTTCGTCACTTGGCGGCCGCCCGGAAGTCGTCGAGCAGGGAGTAGCCCTGCCCGGTGAGACCGTTGCGGCCGGGCTGCACGGTGTACGGCGCGAACACGCTGTTCAGCAGCCATGGGGTGGACGCCGCGGTGAAGTCCCGCACCATGAGCGTGTCCTGCCGGAAGCCGTACGACGCGAACGCGAGCCGGCCGGTGTCGCGGAACCGCTGCACCTGCTCCTGCACGAAGTCCTTGTGGCTCTCGTACCACGGGCTGGCCGACAGGAAGTCGTTCCACTGCTCCTGCGAGAACGGCTGCTGGGTCGCCGCCCGGATGACCTCCCAGACCTGGGTCTCGGGCGCGTACCCGTAGCGCTGCGCGAAGCCCGCCGGGATCGTGTCGGTCAGATGCGCCTTCCACAGCCAGACCAGGGAGAACTCGGTGACGAGGAACTTCTGGTCCGGTCGCATCCGGGGCAGGATGTAGTCGAGGAACGGCTCGATGGCCGCCACGCTGGGCACGTGCGGGTGGATGTCCACCCCTTCCAGCTCGGGCGTCTCCCGCACGAACGTCATCCAGCGCTCCGCGGCCGGCGTCTGCCGGTCCGGCAGGTCGAGCCGGTTGAGAGCGCCCATGTAGAGCCTGGTCCGGCACCGCTCGCCGCAGTGCGTACGACGGTAGTCGATCACGTAGTCGGCGACCGCCTCGTAGAAGGCGTTCAGTCGGTCGTCGCGCTCGTCCGGCCGGCTCTCGATGAACGGCTCGTTGCCGATAGCAAGAATATCGACGCGGCCGACGACCAGCGGCAGGATCTTGTCCAGCCGGGCCAGCTCGGTGGCCAGCTCCGGGCTGCCGGCGGCGGGGAACGCGCGGTCCGCGAACGGGAACTTCAGGCTCAGTACCGTGCCGTAGCCGCGTTGGCCGGCGTCGTGGACGGCCCGGATCGCGAAGTGGTTCGCCGGATCCGGCTCGTCGGCCCACGGCATCGCGAAGAAGCCGCGGATCCAGCCGGCGTCCGCGGCCCGGAGCTCGCGGTAGTCCACGCTGTCGAGGTTCTGGTTGTAGTTCGCCCCGAGGGCGCCGTCGGCGGCGCGCGGACCGGGGCTCGTCTCGGGGGTCGTCTGGGGGGCCGCGGTGGGGGCCGACGCGACGGCCGGGGACACGGCGGTGAGTGCGAGCGTGGCGCCGAGCGCCGTGAGCGTCATCAGACGAAGCATCGCCACTCCTTTGATCGGCTGACGGGAGTGCCCGGGGCGGAGCTGCGTCGCCTCGGCGGGCTCGGTCAAGTTAGCGCTAACATGGATGTCGGTCAAGGTTTCGGGCAATCCGGGGCCTACGATCAGGCGGTGGCCGCGCCGGCAGGTGCGGCCGAGACGACAGGAGGGGGTTGCCGATGCCGCGTCGAGCCGGCGAGCGCCGTCGCCTGGTCCAGCAGCCCTCGATGGCCGATGTCGCCGCGCAGGCCGGCGTGTCCGCGGTGACGGTGTCCCGTGTGGTCAACGGCCACGCGTCGGTCACCCCCGAGACCCGCGAACGCGTCGAGCAGGCGATGCGAGCCCTGGGCTACCGGGCGAACACGGCAGCGCAGGCCTTGGCCACCGGGCGGTTCGGCACCATCGGCGTGGTCTCCTTCGACCTCACCGCGACCGGCAACCTGTACATCGTCGACGCGGTGATCCGCGAGGCCCAGCAAGCCGGGTACGGCGTCAACCTGGCGACTCTGGACGCCGCCATCGACGCCCGGCTCCAGGCCGCCGTACGACGGCTCACCAGCCTGGCCATCGACGGCCTGGTCGTGGTGGAGGCGCGGATCCTGGACGCGCCGAGCCTGCGACTGCCGGACAACGTGCCCGTCGTCGTCGCCGAAGGCGCCTCCGACGTGGGGTATCCGGCGGTAGGCGCGGACCATGGCGCCGGTGCGACCGCGGCGGTCGAGCATCTGCTGAACCTGGGGCACCAAACCGTGCACCACGTGACCGGGCTGGCGGACTCCTACCCGGCCGTCCGCCGGAAGGAGGCGTGGCAACGGGCGTTGCGGCGCCGCGGGTGTGGCATCCCGGAGCCGGTGACGGGCGACTGGACCGCCGCGTCCGGGTACGCGGCCGGGCTCGAGCTGCTCCGCGATCCCGGGGTGACCGCGATCTTCGCCGCCAACGACCAGATGGCGGCGGGTGTGCTGCGCGCAGCCGCGGAGCTCGGCCGGCGCGTGCCGGACGACCTCAGCGTGGTCGGGTACGACGACGCCGAGGTGGCCGGCTTCCTGAATCCACCGCTGACCACGGTGCGCCAGGACCTGGCCGGCGTCGGCAAGCACTGCGTGAACGTGCTGCTCACGGCCATGCGTGGCGAGAAGCTCGACTGGTCGACCCGGTTGCTCGCACCCGAGCTGGTGATCCGCTCCAGCACGGCGCCGCCGGCCTGACTTCGCCGTTCCCACCCTCTTGACGGGCTCTGGGGTGCTGCCTATGTTAGCGCTACCAAGAGCCCAAGGGAGTCGGCATGACAGACCAGAGAATCTCCCGCCGCCGGTTGCTCGGCCTGTCGGGCGCACTCGGAGCCTCCGCGCTCCTTCCCGCCTGCACCGGCGGTGGGCAGTCGAGTGAGGCCTCGCAGGCCGCGACTGCCGCAGCCTCCGGACCGGTCTCCGGCGCGGTCACCTGGTGGGACCAGTACCGGCCGCTGACGAAGCTGTTCACCGAGGACGTCTTCGCCGGCTACATGAAGCAGCACACCGCCGTGAAGGTGACCCGGCGGGAGATGCCCGCCCCCGATCTCGCCCAGGCCCTGCAGATCGGGCGACGCAGCAAGCAACTTCCGGACGTGCACTCGATCGCCGGACTGGAAGCCGCCCCGGCCGCGCTGGTGAGCGAGGGCTGGTTCAGTCCGATCGGCGACCTCGTCGACGTCGAGAACAGCCCGGTCGGCCCCTACCTGTACGACGGCATCCACCGCTTCGACGGGAAGGTCTACACGTTCCCGGTCTTCACTGGCCGCTGGCACGACGCGATCCCGTGGACGAACACCGCGCTGCTGAAGGCGGCCGGCGTCGACCCCGCGACGTCACCCGCCACCTGGGACGAGTTCCGGGCAACCGCGCGCACCTTGACCGAGAAGACGCCTGACGACGTCTTCGGACTCGTTGTGCCGGGCAAGGAAGCGCCGTACCTGGACGCCCTGGTGAACCGGTTGGCGATGACCGCCGGGGGATCGGGTGGCGTCGACTGGAAGACCGGTGAGTACGCCTACGGGTCCCAGCCGTACCTGGATGCCTTCGAGTACCTGGTGTCCCTGAAGACGGACAAGGTGGTTCACCCCGCCTCGCCCTCGATGGGACCGCGGGACGCGCGGGCCAGGTGGGCGGCGGGCCAGGCAGTCGTCTACATGTGGGGCCCGTGGTTCATCGGCGGGCTGAACGTCGAGGAGCCCGAGGCGGTCCAGCGAGGTGTCGGCGTTTGGCATGTGCCGACGCCGGAGACGACGCGCAACCTCGTCTACAGCTCGCCGGCCTCGGGACCGTTCTGGGTCTCCAGCGCGTCGAAGAACCCCAAGACCGCGGCGGACCTGATGCTCCGGCTGGCCACCGAGGAGGTGCAGTCCAAGCTCGCTTCGACGATGGACGTGCCGCCGGTGCTGCTGGACCGGGTCAAGGGGTCGAAGGCGCATCCGACGTACCAGCAGAACGTCGCGTTCATGGAGCAGGACGTCCGGATCGCGCCGGTCCCCGAGGTCGGCACCCCGGGCGTGGCGAAGGTGCTGGCGACCATGCGCGACATCCACCCGAACGTCGGCGAGATCGCGCAGTCCGTGCTCAGCGGGTCCGACGTCGACTACAAGAGTGCCTTGAGCAACTACGCCGGCAAGGTGACCGCCGAGCGGGAGCGGGCCCTGAAGGCGGCGAGCAAGGGCGGCGCCGAGGTGGACGTGAACGCCTGGGTGTTCGCCAACTGGGACCCGAAGCAGGACTACACACAGAAGTCGTACGACGGCCGATGACGACCCTGCTCGATCGGAAGACCGCCCCGCCGCGCGATGTCCCGGCGCGCGGCGGGCGGGCCGCGCGGCGGCGCCGTACCTGGTGGATGTATCTGTTCCTGTTGCCGACCGTGCTCGGCTACGGCGCCTACACCGTGTACCCGCTGGTCGCCTCGTGGTGGTACGCCCTGCTCGACTGGCCCGGGTTCGCCGAGACCGGCACCTTCATCGGGCTGGAGAACTTCCGGCGGCTGTTCGAGGACGACCTGTTCTGGAACGCCTTCGGCAACTCGCTGGTCTTCCTCGTCGTCGCGGTTCCGCTGCGCGTGGGGCTGGCGCTGGCGCTCGCGCTGGTGCTCAACTCCCGGCGGACGCCGTTCCGCGGCTTCTTCCGCACGCTGTTCTTCCTGCCGGTGGTGACGACCGGCGCGATCGTCGGGATCGTGTTCACGCTGCTGCTCGACGCGAGCGGGCCGATCAGCCTCGCCATGGTGAAGTCCGGCCTGCTCGACAACCCGGCCAACTTCGCCGCCAACGCCGGCACCTCCCTGTACGCCGGCATCGCCGTCTGGGTGTGGAAGTGGCTGGGCATCACGCTGATCTACTGGCTGGCGGCGCTGCAGACGATCCCGCAGGACATCCACGAGGCGGCGCTGGTCGACGGGGCCGGCGCGTGGCGGGAGTTCCGGCACGTGACCCTGCCGTTGATGGTGCCGTTCCTGGTCATCATCACGCTCATCGACACCGTTGCCGCACTCAACGTCTTCGACCTGATGCAGACGCTGACCGCGGGCGGCCCGTCCTTCTCCTCCGAGGTGATCGAGATCTACATCTTCCGGACCGCGTTCCAGGCGACCGTGCCCGAGCTCGGCTACGCGTCCGCGGCCGCGGTGCTCTTCGGTGTGCTGACGATCGCACTGGCCATCGGGCAAGCGGTGGGCGTGCGGTGGGCCCGGCGGCGGATGGGGACGTCGTGACGAGCAAGCGACGCAGCTGGCTGACCGGTGTCGGCCTCGCTGTGGTGGCCGTGGTGTGGATCTACCCGTTCGTGTGGCTGGTCTCGGCCTCGCTCAAGTCGTCCAGCGAGGTGTTCGGCAAAGGACTCGATCTGGTCCCCAGCGAGGTGCGGTGGGAGAACTACGCCCGCGCATGGACCGACGTCGGGTTCGCGTCGTACATGATCAACACCGTCCTCATCACGCTCGGTACGGTGTTCCTGGTGATCGTGCGCAGTGCGCTCGCCGGGTACGTGCTGGGGCGTCACGACTTCGCGGGGAAGAAGGTGCTGATCGGGGTCTTCCTGCTGACGTTCTTCATCCCCGAGGGGTACACGATCATCCCGATCACCCAGCTGACCGACCAGCTGCACCTGCTCAACACCCACGTCGGCGTCATCCTCGGCCTGGGCGCCGGCGGGCACGTCGCGGCCACGCTGCTGTACGCCGGGTACTTCCGCAAGCTCCCGAAGGAGCTCGAGGAGTGCGCCGAGCTGGACGGCGCCGGACCGATCACGATCTTCTTCCGGGTGATGCTCCCACTCGCCTGGCCGATCACCGCGACCGTCTTCATCCTGACCTTCCTGTTCGCCTGGAACGTCTACCTGCTCCCGCTGGTGTTCACGTTGAGCGATCCGGACCTGCGCACCCTCGCGGTCGGCATGACCGTCTTCGTCGGCGAGCAAAGCACCGACTGGTCGGGCCTCGCCGCGGCCGCGGTCATCTCGCTGATTCCGGCGATCGCCGTCTCCGCCGTCCTCCAGCGCCGCTTCGTCGACAGCATCGCCGGCGCGGTGAAGCAGTGAGCGAGGAGTACCCGCGTCCGCTGCTGAAGCGTGACCACTGGCAGGACCTCTGTGGGCCGTGGGACTTCGCGACCGGCGACGGATCGCCGTACATGCGAACCATCCAGGTCCCTTATCCGCCGGAGAGCACGCTGTCCGGGATCGACGACCAGTCCCCACATCCGGTGGTGCGGTACCGCCGGACGGTGCGCCTCGACCGACAACCGTTGCCGGGCGAACGCGTCCTGCTGCACGCCGGCGCCGTGGACTACCGAGCGGACGTGTGGGTCAACGACGTCCACGTCGGCGGTCACGAGGGTGGGCACACCCCGTTCACTCTCGACGTCACTGCAGCACTGGCCGGCCACGACGATCACGTGATCGTGGTCCGCGCCGAGGATCCACTCGACGACGGCACCCAGCCGCGTGGCAAGCAGGACTGGCGCGAGCGCCCGCACGGGGTGTGGTACCACCGCACCACCGGCATCTGGCAGCCCGTCTGGCTGGAGATCGTTCCCGCACTGCACGTACGCCGCCTGCACTGGACGCCCGACGTGGTCCGCGGGTCGGTCACGGCCGAGGTGGAGCTGTCGTACCCACCGGCACCTGGTGCCCGCGTGCGCATTGTGCTGTCCCACCAAGACCGGGTTCTCGCCGACCAGACCGCGCTCGCGCAGGGACAACGCCAGCGCTGGGATGTCGCGATAGAGGCGGCCCGGCACCAGCTCGACCAGCGTCTGCTGCTGTGGAGTCCGGATCAGCCGACGCTGCTCGACGCCCGGGTCGAGGTCATCGAGGGAGACCGGGTCGTCGACAGCGTCACGTCGTACGTCGGCCTGCGCAGCGTCGGCGTGCGGGACGGGCGGTTCCTGCTGAACGGGCAGCCGATGTTCCTGCGGCTGGTGCTCGCGCAGAACTACTGGCCCGAGTCCCGGCTGGCCGCTCCGAGCGCGGCCGCGCTGCGCCGCGAGGTGGAGTTGATCAAGGAGTTGGGGTTCGACGGCGTGCGCGTCCACCAGAAGGTCGAGGATCCACGGTTCCTCGCCTGCTGCGACCGGCTCGGGCTGGTGGTCTGGGACGAGATGCCGAGCGCGTACGAGTACGCGCCGCGTACGGTCGAGCGGCTGACCAAGGAGTGGCTCGAGGTGGTCGAGCGGGACCGGAGCCATCCGTGCGTGGTGACCTGGGTGCCGTTCAACGAGAGTTGGGGCGTTTGGCACGCGACCGAGTCGGCGCAGCAGCGACATGCGACGACCGCCCTCTACCACCTGACCCATGCGCTCGACGGCACCCGGCCGGTGATCTCGAACGACGGTTGGGAGCACACCGAGAGCGACATCTGGGGCTTGCACGACTACGCGCCCACAGCCGAATCGCTGCGAGCCCGCTACGCGGATCGGGCGGCGGTCGAGCGGGTGTTCGGTGACCGGCCGCCGGCGCGTCGTACGGCGTTGCTCGGCGACCCGGTCCGCCGGGGACAGCCGCTGATGCTCACCGAGATCGGCGGGCTGAGCCTGCGTCCGCCGGAGGGGGAGGAGTGGCACGGGTACGCCGCTGTGGATTCGGTCGCCGAGTTCACGAAGACGTTCCAGGACATGGTCGACGCGATGCTCGACAGCCCGGAGATCGCCGGGTTCTGCTGGACGCAGCTGACCGACACCGACCAGGAGACCAACGGACTGCTGACTGCCGGCCGGGAGCCGAAGCTGCCGGTCGAGGTGGTCCGGTCGATCCTCGGGCGGCCCGCCCGTTCCACCCCGGCCGAGGCGATCGACGCCGCCCGCCGGGAGGCCCGTCGTACCGCTCGATGAGAGGAGACCTGTGAACCGGCCGAACATCCTGGTGCTCTGCACCGACCAGCAGCGGTTCGACGCGTTGGGTGCCGCGGGCAACCCGCACATCCGCACCCCGCATCTCGACCGGCTCGCCGCCGAGGGGGCGAGGTTCACGAACTGCTACGTGCAGGCGCCGGTGTGCGGTCCGTCCAGGGCCAGCCTGATGACGAGCCGGTACCTGCACAACCACGGGCTCTGGGCGAACGGCGTCGACATCTCGCCGGCCGAGCGGGTGTTCACCCGAGACCTGGCCGACGCCGGGTACGACTGCGGCCTGGTCGGGAAGTTCCACCTCGGAGCCGCTGCCGGAGGCCGGGTGGAACCGCGGATCGACGACGGCTTCCGAGTCTTCCGGTGGGCGCACGATCCGTACCTGCCCTGCGACGAGAACCACTACCACGGCTGGCTCGACACCAACTTCCCCGGCCTGCTGGAGAAGACCCTTGCCGAAGGCAACGGGGCGTTCGACCGGCTGCCGACCGAGTCGCACTACAGCCACTGGATCGGCGACGAGACCATCGACTTCCTGCGCGCCGCCGGGCGTGCGGACACGCCGTTCTGCTTCGTCGCCAACTTCTTCGACCCGCACCACGGCTTCGGCGCGCCGGCAGAGTACCGCGAGCTCTACGACCCGGACAGCCTGCCCGCGCCGATCGGCGACGAGCAGGAGCTGGCCGGCAAACCGCCGATCTACACCGAGGCGTCGATCAAGTCGTACGCCGGCCACAGCCCCGGGTTCCGCGACTTCACCGCCGCCGAGATCCAGGAGATCAAGGCCCAGTACTACGCGATGGTCACGCTCGTCGACGACGAGGTCGGCCGGATCCTCGCCGCGCTCGACGACGAAGGCCTGTCCGGCAACACGCTGGTGGTCTTCACCAGCGACCACGGCGAGCTCCTCGGCGACCATCAGCTGCTGCTGAAGGGCCCGATGATGTTCGACTGCTCGGTCCGGGTCCCCTTGCTCGTGCGATGGCCAGGGCGGGTGGAGCCAGGACTGGTGCGCGACGAGCTGGTCGAGTGGATCGACCTCGCCCCAACGCTCCTGGCCGCAGCCGGTGTCGACGGGCTGCCAGGCGCGCAGGGCCGCTCGCTACTGCCGCTGGTCACCGCGCAGGAGCAGGACTGGGTACGGCGGGACTGGGTCCTGAGCGAGTACCGGAACAGCGGCTCGCCCTACGATCCGCCGGTCCACACGACAATGCTGCGCCACGACCGCCACAAGATCGTGGTCCACCACGGCGACCCTGCATCGAGCCGGCCCCGTGACGGCGAGCTGTACGACCTCGAGGCCGACCCTCTCGAACTGGTCAACCTGTGGCACGACCCTGCCTGCGCTGCCCTCCGCACGACCCTGCAGGAAATGCTCCTCGACGTGCTGGTCGCAACCGAGGACCGCTCCAGCCCCCGCGTCAGCAACTTCTAGCGGGAGGTCTCGGTTTCGTCGGCGAAGACCGTCGCCCAGTCGTTCTTGATGCTGACCACCGTCCAGTCCTGGCTGCGGGCCCGCTCGAGTGACGTCTCGGCTCCGGCGGTGTAGCTGAACTCGCGTTCCCCGTCGTCGTGCAGGACCAGCAGCCGAAGCCCGGGGCGCGCGGGCAGTCCGGCGTACTGAAGCATCGGGATGTCGCCGTTCGAGTTCCCGCCGGCGACGACCGGCCGCCGGCCGAGCCTGCTCCAGATGCGCACGGGCTTCATGGGGCCGTCGTCGAAGGTGTCCATCTCCGCCTGGTAGACGAGCGACCCTCCGGTGTCGTCGTCCTGGTACCGGAGCGCGGCCGAGCTGCCGATGACCCGCTCGGAAGGAATGCCGTAGATCTCCTCGGTGATCGGCCGCATGAAGTCGCGGTCGCCCCCGGAGGCGATGAAGGTGCTGAACCCGTTGGCCTCCAGGTAGCGCAACAGCTGGACCATCGGGAGGTAGGCGCAGTCTCGCAGCGGCCGGCCGAGGGTCGGGTGGCGCGTGGTCCGGAGGTAGCTGCCGGCCAGCTCGGCGTAGCTGTCGACACTCATCGCTGCGAACGCATGGAGGACGCCGCCGAGGAGCACCTTCACGTCGTGGTCGTCGCCGTGGTAGTGCTTGGTGATCGCGGCCCCGAGCCAGGCATAGTCCCGGTCGTGAGCGGCCTGCCACGGCTGCCGGTCCCGGAGGCTCGGGTCCTGTTCGGCCATCTCGGCGAGCCGCTGCAGGATGAAGCCGAGCTCGACCGGCATGGGCTTTTCGCACCAGAGCGTGCCGTCGTTGTCGAAGACGGCGATGCGCTCGGCCGGTGGAACGTAGTACGGCCCGTCCTCCTCGAGGGCGCGTTCAACGTAGTCCACCAACGCCTGCCGGGTCGCGTTGTCGTTCCAGGCCGACAGCAGGTCACTCGGCCGCAGCGTGCTGTCGTGATCGGTTGTCATCGCAGGACCTCCTCGCGGTAGGCGGCGAAGGCGGCGTCGAGGGTTGGGAAGATGGCGTCTTCGCCGATCGCGTCGAGCGTGCCGTACGTGCGCAGCGTCGACAGCAGTTGGGTGTCCGGCCGGACGAGAACGAAGCGGGCGCCGTGCGCCCGGGCGTAGTTGACCAGGTTGGACAGCGTCACCCCGGCCGAGTAGTCGATGTCGTCGATCGAGCCGCAGTCCAGCGCCACCCAGCGGACAGGGTCGGGCGCGGCGGAGATCACCGACTCGAGATGGTCGGCGAAGCGGTTGGCATTGGCGTAGAACAGGTCCGCGTCGTACCGGAAGACCACGAGCCCTGGCAGGCTCTGCGCGCCCGGCACCGCCGGCAGGTACGTCGGCTCGCCGGCCTGGTCCTGGCCGATGACGTAGTCGCCCGGCCGGTACTGCCGCCGGACGAGGTCGAGCAGCGACAGCACGACGGCCAGGATGATGCCCTGCTCGACGCCTATGGCGAAGACCGTCACGGTGGTGATCAGAGCCACGACGAACTCGTCCCGGCGTCGCCGCCACAGCCGCTGCAGGCCGGGCACGTCGATCAGGCTGACACCGATGAGGAAGACGATCCCGGCGAGCACCGCCTTCGGCATGTCTGCGAGTAGCCCGGTGAAGAACAACGTGAACAGCAGCACGACTGCCGCCATCGTCAGGTTGGCGAGCTGGGTGCGCCCTTTCTGCTCGTCGAGGATCTGCGTCTTGGTCGGGCTGCCGTTGACCACGAATGCGCCGCTGAGCCCGGCGGCGATGCTGGCGCCGCTGAGCCCCACGATGTCGCGGTTGATGTCGACCGAGTCTCCGTGCTTGAACGCGAAGCTCCGGGAGGTGGCGGCACTCTGGGCGACGATGAGCACGAAGCACGACAAGGCGGTCGGCAGCACCTTGCCCACGTCCGACCAGGAGATGCCCGGGGGCAGGCCGATCGGTGGGAATCCGCCCTGGACGGCGCCCACCACGTCGACACCGTGTGCCTGCGCGTCGGCCAGGGCGGAGATCGCGGTCAGCAGCACGACCGCGACGATGGCGCCCGGGACGACCGGGAGGAAACGCTTGAAGAGCTGGATGATCACGATCGTGCTCAGCCCGAACGCGAACGTGCCGAGGCTGATCGAGGACAGCGAGCTGATCCAGTGCCACTGCTGCTCGAACCATCCGCCGTCGCCTTTGGGGATCCCCAGCAGGTCCGGGATCTGCCCGGACAGGACCTGGATGCCGACACCGGTGAGGAAGCCGATCAGCACCGACGCGCTCAGGAAGTCCCCGATGAAGCCCAGCCGCAGCAGTCGCGCCACGATCAGCAGCCCACCGCAGACCAGCGCGGTCAGGCCGGCCATGGCCAGCCAGTCGGGCGACCCGGGCGTGACTCCCGCGATGCCGAGACCGGTCAGCCCCGCGGCGAGGACCGCGGCGGTGGCCGAGTCTGCGCCCACGACCAGCAGCCGCGACGAGCCGAGCAGGGCGAAGACGAGGGTGGGGAAGATGACGGTGTAGAGCCCGGTCACGATCGGCGTGCCGGCGATGGAGGTGTAGCCCATCACCTCGGGGATCGCGACCGCCGACAGGGTCAGACCGGCGATGATGTCGCGCGCCAGCCAGGCTCGTTGGTAGCCGCGCAGCGGCTCGGGGACCAGGTTCATGTCGCCCCGTGCGACTTGACTGCTGGGGCGGGGTCGTGGGCGGCCGGTTGCGGACCTGGCGTCGGCAGCATGTTGGTGACGACGAACGACACTGCTACGGCGACCACGACCTGCGGCGTCACCACCACACCGTCCGTACCGAGCAGCAAGGTGGCCAGCAGCGTCGAGGTCAGGGGCAGTCGCAGCATCGCGGCGCACATGGCTCCGATGCCCATGCCGATGGCCGGCGCGAGACTCATGCCGGGCAACTCGTTCGCGGCGATGCCCAGCACCGCGCCGATGAACATCGCGGGAAAGACCGGTCCGCCCCGGAACGCGCTCAGCGACAGCCCGTAGGCGAGCGTCTTGCAGGCTGCGAGCAGTATCAGTACGCCGAGCGAGTAGTCCGCGGCGTGTTCGACCAGCTCGGGCAGGGCGTCCTGGCCGGAGTACAGGACCTGGTTGAAGCTGTTGCCGGAGATCAGCTGGTAGGCCATCGCGGTCAGGCCGATGACCAGGCCGAGCCCCGCTGTGACCAGTAGTCGGGACGCATGCACGACTGGACGTAGCGACAGCCCGATCCAGCGGATCAGCCAGCCCAGCAGCGCCCCGGCAGCACCCATCGCCAGGGCCCAGGACATCGTCGCCACTGTCGGCTCCACCGCCGGCGGCACCGAGGGGAGGGCCAGCGAGAAGGTGCCGAGTCCCGTCCAGTTGTCCAGGCCGATGAAGACCAGAGCGCCGACGCCGGAGGCCAGCAGCCCGGGCAGCGCCACCAGGCTCAGCGTCGCACCCCCGATACCGGCGGCCTCCATGATCAGGAACGCGCCGAGGACGGGAGAGCCGAGCAGCGTGCTGATCGCCGCGAAGCTGCCGGCCGACGCCATGATCGTCAGCGCCATCGGGGGCGCGTCCTTCCGGATCAGATGCACGGTCAGCGCGGCGAGGCCACCACCGATGGCGATCAGGGGAGCTTCGGGCCCGAGGACCGCGCCGAGACTGAGCGTGGCCAAGGCGGCCAGGATGATGCCGGGGAGCTCGCGGTCAGGCGTCGGACCCCCGCCGGCCTTGAACCCGAAGGCCGGTGAGTGACCGCAGTTGCCGGGCAGGTACCGGATGGTCGCCCCGGTCAGCAGCCCACAGAGCACCAACCAGGGCACCGGCCACCACGCCGGGACACCCCCGGTGAAGATCGCCTGCGGAAGATCGTCGAACAAGGCCTCCTGGATCGCGCTGACCAGCGCCAGGAAGCCGTACGCGACAGCCGATATCGGAATACCGAGGATCGCGGCGAGCACCAACGCCATCAGGTACGGCTTCGAACGGATGACTGCGGCCGGGTCCCGCACCGCGGGCGCAGCAGCACGTTGCGAGTCGCTCATCGGACGCGGGCACTGATCGGCACGACTGTCTCCTCTCGGACGCCCCCACCATCATGGTCCGGGCCGCCCGCCCACATCGTCCGGGCCGGATGATCGACCGGCTGCACCCGGGAATGATCCCGGCGGAGTTCGTGTTGACATGTCAACCTAGACTAGTGCGGGTGACAGGACAGGAGATGGGTTCATGACGGACGTCGTGTTCGGCCTCGACACCTTCGGTGACATTCCGGAGGACGACGCCGGCGTGCCGGTGTCGGATGCGGCCGCGATCCGGCAGGTGGTCGAGGAGACCGTGCTGGCCGACGAGCTCGGCGTGGACGCGATCGCGCTCGGCGAGCACCACCGCCCGGAGTACTCGATCTCCACACCGGAGACCGTGCTGGCCGGGATCGCGTCCCGGACCTCGCGGATCAAGCTCGGGTCGGGCGTGACCGTGCTCAGCTCGGACGACCCGGTGCGGGTGTACCAGCGGTTCGCGACCGTGGACGCGCTGTCGAACGGGCGCGCCGAGGTCATCCTGGGCCGCGGTTCGTTCACCGAGTCCTTCCCGTTGTTCGGCTACGACCTCAAGGACTACGACGTCCTGTTCGAGGAGAAGCTGCAGCTGTTCGTCGAGCTGCTCGACGAGAAGCCGGTGACCTGGAGCGGGACCACCCGGGCCGCCCTGGACAACGCGGACGTCTACCCCAAGACCGAGTCCGGCCGGCTGACCACGTGGGTCGGCGTCGGCGGGTCACCGCAGTCCGTCGTGCGTACGGCGTACTACGGTCTGCCGCTCATGCTGGCGATCATCGGGGGAGCTCCGGACCGCTTCGCGCCGTACCTGGACCTGTACCGGCGGGCTGCCGAGCAGTACGGCACGGTCGCGCACCCGGTCGGGATGCACTCGCCCGGCTTCATCGCCGACACCGACGAGGAGGCCAAGGAGCTGTTCTGGCCCCGGTACAAGGTGATGCGGGACCGGATCGGCGCGCTGCGCGGCTGGCCGCCGGTCAAGCGGCAGGAGTTCGACTACGAGGTCGCGCACGGCTCGATGTACGTCGGTTCGCCGCAGACCGTGGCCCGCCGGATCGCCGGCGCCATCCAGCGGCTCGGCGTCGGGCGCTTCGACCTGATCTACACCGCCGGCCAGCTGCCGGTCAGCGCACGGCTGAAGGCAGTCGAGCTGTACGGCGAGAAGGTCGTCCCACTGGTTCGCGACATCCTGGCCGGGTGACCCGATGCCGACCATTGCCATCCTCGGCGCCGGGAAGCTCGGCACCGTGCTCGCCCGGCTCGCGGTCGCGGCCGGGTACCGGGTGCTGATCGCCGGCTCCGGTGACGTCTCGAAGATCGCGCTGATCGTCGAGATCGTCACGCCCGGCGCGGTCGCCACCACCTCCGCCGAGGCGGTCGCGCAGGCCGATGTCGTCGTTCTGGCTCTGCCGCTGGGCAAGTACCGCACGATCCCGGCCGAAGCGTTGCGCGGCAAGCTCGTGATCGACGCGATGAACTACTGGTGGGAGATCGACGGGGTCCGTGACGACCTGACCGATCCGCGGACCTCGTCGAGCGAGACCGTGCAGGAGTTCCTGCCCGAGTCACGCGTGGTGAAGGCGTTCAACCACATGGGTTACCACGATCTCGAGGACGGCGCCCGGCCGGCCGGATCCGCGGACCGCAAGGCGATCGCGATCGCCGGGGAACCCGCCGACGCCGCTGCGGTGGCAGAGATCGTCGACGCGCTCGGCTTCGACCCGGTGCTGGCCGGACCGCTGGCCGAGGGCATGCGCCTCGAACCCGGCACCGAGCTGTTCGGTGCGAACGTCGACGCGGCCGAGGTCCGGGCGATGCTCGATCGGTTCCCGGGTACGGCGCGTGGTCGGCTGGTCGCCGAGGCCCGCACGGACGCCGCCTAGGTGCCCAGCACGGACCAGGATTTCCGTGCGCTGCACGGATGTGGGGCGGGCGGCGAGACCGGACGCTGAAGGCAAGAGTCCTTCAGGGAGATGGTCGAAATGATGATGTCGGGCGATATCGCCGCCGCCGTGGCCGCCGAGCGCCGTACCGCACTGCTGGCCGAGGCCGAACAACACCGCCGGGCGCGGGAAGCGCGCCCACCGCGCCGGAGGGTCGCCGCCGCGGTCATCCGGCAACTTGCACGAGTCGCAGTACCTGCAGCGCGCCCACGCGTGAGCCCTCGGAGTGCGCGGTGACGAACGCCGCCTCGCCGAGGGCGTCGAGCAGGGAGGTCCGCAGCTCTTCGTCGGGTGGCTCGTCGTGGAGCATCGGGCCACCGGCCGACTGCCGGGCGTCGGCCGCCGTACCGAGAACCATCGCCGCCTGCCGTGCGTGACCTTGGGCTGCGAGTACGGCGGCCAGCGCGTCGAGCGCCCGCACGAGGATGACCGACTGACCCGCCTGCGCGACCGCCTCGACACTGCCGGCCAACTGCTTCGCGGCCGTTGCGAGATCGTGTTGCTCGAAAGACCACTCGCCGAGCAGGAACAACGCCCGGCCGGCACATCGCCGGTCGCCTAGTCGGCGGAGGGTCGGGAGGCATCCGTCCATCAGCTCGGCCCCACCTTCGTGGTCACCGCGCAGCCACGCGAGCTGGCCGAACGCGACGCTTGCGTGCGCCCGGTCCTCGTCACTGTCGACAGTCTCCGCGAGCTGTCGGCTCTCGGTCAGCCACTCGTCCACCTCGCTGGTCGTGACGCCGGCGAACATCGCGCGCTGCGCCATCAGGTACAGCCCGTTCGCGGCGAAGCTCAGGTCACCGACCTCGCGGAACAGCGCCACGCTCCGGTGGCCCCAGCGCACCGTTTCGGACAGCTCGGTGTGAGCCTGTCCGATCCCCTGCATGACGAGGGCCTGCTCCCACGGATGATCGTCGTCCAGGAGTTCGAGTGCTTTCTCGAGGCTGGGCAGCATCAGCTCGGGCCGGACCCACATCGCGCCGAGACCCAGCTCGCGCGCGGCGACCGCCCGGGTCAGGTTGTCGAGTCCGGCGGCCAGCTGGACCGCCTGCTGGGCCAGGGCGAACGAGCCTTGCGCGTCCGCCGAGTGCTGCAGTGCGCTCGCGGCCGCGAGTCCGGCAACGGCCCTCGGCGTGGCGGGCGGATCGCCCAGCCCCTGTGCTTTGCGAATCCAGTTCTGAGCTTCGACGTGCTGTCCGGTGATGTCCCAGAAGCGTTGCAACGTCGCCACCCAGTGCCACGCGGTCTCGACGTCGTCGCAGGTCGCCATCGCGGTGCGCAGGTTGGCTTGCTCGGCCGTCAGGCGGTCGGCCCAGGCGCGCTGGTCGGTTGTCCGCAGCTTCGGCGCGGCCTGCTCGGCAAGGGAAAGGTAGTGGGATGCGTGCTTCGCTTTGGCATCGTCATCGGCTGCCAGGCGCTCGACGGCGTACGCACGAATGGTCTCGAGCAGCCGGTAGCGGCCACGGCCGACCGTCGACACGAGTGACTTGTCGACGAGCCGGGGGAGCAAGGTGATGGCATCCGCGCCGCACACCGCCCGGACGGCGTCGAAGTCGAAGTCGGCCGGGAACACCCCGAGCCGGTCGAACATCCGGCGCTCGTCTTCGTCCAGGAGTTGGTAGCTCCAGTCGATCGCACCACGCAGGGTCTGCTGACGCGCCGGGGCGGTCCGGGCACCTGCGGAGAGAAGCTCGAACCGTTCGTCCACATGAATCAGCAGCTCGGCCGGCTCGAAACTGCGGATCCGCGACGCCGCCAACTCGATCGCCAACGGCAGCCCGTCGAGCCGACGGCAGAGCGCCGCGACTGCAGGCGCAGTGTCAGCGGTGAGCGTGAAGCCCGGGGCGGCCGCGGCCGCGCGATCCACGAACAGCCGTACGGCGGCGTACGTCCCGGCCTCGGCATCCGCCGGCGGGACGGGCAACGTCGGCACCTGATAGCTGACTTCGCCCGGTACGCCGAGCGGCTCGCGACTCGTGGCGAGCACCCGCAGACCGCTCCCCGCGGCGAGCAGGTCATCGACCAGCCCCGCAGTCTCCGCGATCACGTGCTCGCAGTTGTCCACCACCAGCAGGCCTTGCATGTCTCCGACGACGTCACGCAGCACCCAACCCGGCTGCGGTACGACGCCCAGCGCGCGAGCCAACGTGTCGCCGACGAGGTCCGCGCCGACCGGAGCCAGGTCGGCGAACCGCGCGTGGTCGGCGACCAGCAAAGCCAGCCTGGTCTTGCCAACCCCGCCGGGCCCGGTCAGCGTGACCAGGCGATGTGCGTCGAGCAGTTGCCGGAGTTCACCGGCCTCGTGGTCCCGGCCGACCAGGCTGGTCAGTGGTGTCGGAAGGGGAGAGCCTGGGTCTCGCCGTACCTGGTTCCCCAGCTCGACCAGTGCGGCGCGGCCGGTGACGCCGAGCTTGCGCATGAGGGCCGCAATGTGGCTCTCGACGGTCCGCACCGAGACGTGCAGGTGCTCGGCGATCTCGCGGTTGCGAAGCCGATCGGCGATCGCCGAAAGAACCTCCGCCTCCCGCTCGGTGACGCCGTACCGGCCCAGCCCACCCTGCAGGCCCCCCATTCCTGCATTGTGACCTACGCGGCTGGGACGAACCTCAGTTGGTTGCCGTCCGGGTCCTGCACGTCTCCGCCTGGCTCAGTCACTTCGAGGCCGAGGTGGCTGACCGGAGTGCCGGCGGTCGGCAGCAGCTTCACGGCGTCGGCGCCGAGCCGGAAGTAGACCGCTCCGTCCGGCTGATTGGGCGTCCAGCGCTCCATGCCGAGGTGGTCGCCGTAGAACTCGATCGCCGCGTCGAGATCGGGTGCGGACAGGGCGACGTACGACAACCGCCGTACCGGACCGGAGGTGATCGGCGGCACCCGGAACTCCTCCGAACGCTGGAGAAGCTCGATGCGGACGCCGTTCGGGTCGGAGAGGAACGCGAGCCGGCCCTGCCCGCTGCCTGCGACTCGCGGCGCGGACAACTCGCCGTGCCCGGCGTCGATCAGCCGCGCGTAGTCGCTGTCCAGGTCGTCGGTCATGAAGCCGACGTGGTTCAGCCCGTACGTCGCGCCTGGGTCGTCGTCCCGGTTGTGCAGGAGCTCCACCAGGCCGGTCGCGATCTGGATGTGCACCCGGTCGACGTTCGCGCTCGCCATGAACAGCCGGTCCACCACCTCCGCCCCGACCGTCTCGCCGTAGAACGCCAGACTCGCGTCCAGGTTCCGGATCCGCCCACCGACATGGTTCAGCTCGTAGATCACCCGCCGATCATGGCAAACGCTTGCCGGGAGCTGTCAAGGATTGGCCGGGGGTACTGGGAGAGTGTTCGTCCAGCAGCGGGCGGTTCAACGACCGGCATCCCGGAGGCGACCGTGATCACGGTTGGCGGCGTAGACACCTATTACGACTACAACGAACAGTGCTGGAAGTACCGCCGCCTGGGCGGCGGCCCGATTCGTCCACAGCCCACCTCAGCCGGTACCAAGCACCGTCCGGAGGACGCTCACGGCGCCGAGCAGCAAGCCAGCGGCTCCGATGAGGTCAGCGACCGCAAGCGCAGAAACCACCGCTGAACCCGCGGCCGCGACTGGTGCCAGAACGCTCGCCACAACCGCACGTGATTCCTGAGACGAGGTGGCCGCTCGCGTTGACGTCGTGCTCCTACGCCCATGAGCCAGGACGAAGGCCGTTGCCATGACGAGCAGCCCCACGGCGGCAGCACGCCGAGTCCCGGCCAATGGTGGTGCGGCGAGCCCTGGCCTGCGTCACGGTGGGGAGTGGCCGGCGTCGTGGTGGGCGTGGTCGGGGTGGTGGTCGGGTTGGGGTGGTCGTGTGGTGGCGTTGGCCGGGGTGGCCGTGTGGCCGTGTGGTGGCGTTGACCGGGGTGGGGGTGGCCCGGGGCGTGGTGCGGCGAGGGCGGGTGAGGTGTCGATGCGGCGAGCGGCGATACGGCCGACGCACGTGGACGGCGCCCACGGAACGGAGGCGAACGAGGTCCCGACGCGAGAGCACCCGAGAGTTTCGACGCGAGAGCACCCGAGGAACCGGCGGCGCGGACGTGCTGGCCCGGAGGTGCTGCAGGTAAAGCGTCGCCGGAGCTCAGCCCGCTGACGTCGCCCCGCGTTGGCGACGATCGCGAGGCCGCCCGGATAGGCCGGAGGCGGGGATCGCGGCAGCATCCAGGACGATGTGCAGCAGATCCCGGCGCGGCGCTCCTGTCGATAGGTGGCCGTCAGCCAACGTCGACGGCCCGGGGGCGGCGAGCGCGCAGTACCCGGCGATCGGTACGGCGCGAGCAGCCAGGCAGCGCTGTGGTATGCCGGGCGACCCCCGCCGCACTGGAGCAAGCCCCGCGACGATTGCCCGGCGACATTCCTGGACCGCCCGTGCCCAAGATCGCGTGACTGCTTGGGCCCAGGATTGCGAACCTGCTCAGCTCAGGATCGCGAAGGTGGCGGCCTCGTTGCGTGCCTGTTCGTCCGCGACCCAGCGACTTGGCCGTGAGGATGGATCGCCGGTCGCGGGTTCGGGGCGCGGCGGGTCGGGATCGGTAGGTGCTGGTGGGCGCGATCGCTCGCCGGGTGGCTGGTGGGTTGGGCGCGGTGGTGGCGGGTCTGCCCAGGTTGGGCGGATGACGTGGACGGTGCCGTTGGTGATGGTGATGTGCCAGTGGCCGTCGTGGAGGTCGCGGTGGTCGCGGCGGCAGAGCAGGGCGAGATTGTTGATGGCGGTGGGGCCGCCGTCGATCCAGCTCCGCACATGGTGGGCGTCGCACTGGATCGGTGGGGCGCCACAGACGACGCAGCCTCGATCGCGGGCGTTGAGGGCGCGGCGCATCGCTCGGGTGACAAGGCGTTCGGCGCGGCCGACGTCGAGTGGTTCGGAGTTCGAGCCAAGCACCAGCGGGATGATCTTCGCGTCGCAGGCGAGGCGGCGGATCGCGGTCGCGGACAGGTCGTCGCCGTACACGAGTTTGCCGGTCGCGTCGGCGGTGGCGGCCTTCAGGTCGGCCAGGTCGATGGTGACGGTGATGTTCGCCTTGGCCCCGAACCCGGGCACCAAGCCGTCGGCCGGGCGGGTCGTGGTGTGGGGCGTGCGGCCCGTGTCGGTGGCTGCGGCGGCGGTCGTCAGGGCACTGGTGAGGGCGTCGGCCTGGCGCTTGTCACGGGGGCGCGGATCTGCTTGGCCGTCGAGGGTCTTGTGTGGCCGCGCACCGGCGTGGATCAGTGCGCGGAACAGTTCGGCGTTCTCGTTGGCCAGGTAGCCGCGGAACGTGACGCCGTGGTCGGCGGTGCTCAGGGTGAGGGATTCACGGGCGTAGGCCTTGCGTTCGTCGGGTTCTGGGCCGTCGGTGTCCAGGAGATCGCGGATCTGCTGGGCTGCGTGGCGAAGCTCGGCCGGGGACAGGTGGCGGGCGAGGTTGACCAGTTGCTGCTCGGCGACCTCGAGGTCCTCGGAGGGCACGGTCGACGGGACGCGCTCGAGGGCCGACACGATCGCCTCGGCCTGCGCCGGCCGCAGCAGCCACCGGCCCTCACCGCCGCCACACTCAGACCCACCCACGCCATCGGCAGCTCCGTCGGCGGTGGGGCTCGTTGCCTCGGTGGCCTGCTCGGCGGAACCGGAGTACTGGACGGTCGGGTCGGGGAGCGCCGCGGCTACGTCTTGGTATTTCGGGAGAGCGAGTGCGAGTCGTAGGTCACGGCGGGCGTCGGTGCTGTTGATGCGGTATCGGAAGGCGAGCAGTCGGGCCGTGTCGTGGGCGCCGAGTTCCTCGGCGTAGCCGACGTTCTCCAGGCCGGCGATGAGCTGGAGGCGGTAGGTCTGGAGCCGGGCCAGCTCGGCGTCGAGCGTGTCGAGAGTCGACAGCATCTCGCTGCCACTCATCGACCACACCGGCCGCTCGCCCAGATCTTCCATGCATCAACCCTAGACACTCCCACCGACAGTATTCAAACCGGAATCCCCTTGTTTTCAAGGGATTCCGGCGATGTCCGGTTGTCCACAAGCTGCCGTCCCTGTGGACAACCGGAGGTCTCCTCGCGGGCGAAGACCACGATGGCAGCGATATGGTTGCCGGGTGCAACGTTCGTCAGGTCGCAGCTGCAGGTGGAGCGAGCCCGACCGAGGTCCAGGGTGCCCGGCGCCGGACAGGTCCAGGTAGTCCCAGGCGCTGTCGTCGCCGGTCGGCGCGAATGACGCGACCGGCGAGGCGCTGAGATCTCGATCTGCGGCAAGACGTCGGCCCAAGGGTTCCGGTTTGGCTACTTCCGGGTAAGACTGGTGGGTAGTGTGCGCGCCCCAGCCAGGAGGGATGTGGCATGACCACCCACGTCAGTGAGCGCGAGGCCCGGAAGGTCGCGGAGGCTGCCCGCGAGACCGAGTGGACCCGGCCGAGTTTCGCGAAGAAGTTGTACCTCGGCGACTTCGACCTGTCGCTCGTCCACCCGCACCCACGGCCCGCCGCGGACGACGTCACCCGGGGCGAGGAATTCCTCGGCAAGCTCCGCGCCTACTGCGAGACCCTCGACGGCCTGCTGATCGAACGCGAGGCCAAGGTCCCCGACGAGTACCTGCAGGGGTTCGCCGAGCTCGGCGTGTTCGGCATCAAGATCCCGGCCGAGTACGGCGGCCTCGGCCTGTCGGCGTCGTACTACGGCGAGGCCCTGATGCTGGTCGCGTCCGTGCATCCCAGCCTCGGCGCACTGGTCTCCGCGCACCAGTCGATCGGTGTGCCCGAGCCGGTGAAGATGTTCGGCACCGACGAGCAGAAGCAACGGTTCCTGCCGCGGTGCGCGGCCGGAGCGGTGACGGCGTTCCTGCTCACCGAGCCCGACGTCGGCTCGGACCCGGCGCGGCTGGGCTCGACCGCGACGCTGACCGAGGACGGCGACGCCTATGTGCTGGACGGCGTGAAGCTCTGGACCACGAACGGCGTGATCGCCGAGCTCGTCGTGGTGATGGCGCGCGTGCCGGCGCACGACGGTGGCAAGGGCGGGATCAGCGCGTTCGTGGTCGAGACCGACTCACCGGGGATCACGGTCGAGAACCGCAACGCGTTCATGGGACTGCGCGGGATCGAGAACGGCGTCACCCGCTTCCACCAGGTCCGGGTACCGGTGGAGAACCGGCTGGGCCGCGAAGGCGCCGGCCTGAAGATCGCCCTCACCACGCTGAACACCGGCCGGCTGTCGATCCCGGCGACCTGTACGGCGGCCGGCAAGTGGTGCCTGAAGATCGCCCGGGAGTGGTCGGCCGAGCGTGTGCAGTGGGGCCGGCCGATCGGCGAGCACGCTGCCGTGGCGGAGAAGATCTCGTTCATCGCCGCGACCACGTTCGCGCTCGAGGCGGTGCTCGACCTGTCGGCGCAGCTGGCCGACGCGGGCAGCAAGGACATCCGGATCGAGGCCGCGCTGGCGAAGCTGTGGTCCAGTGAGATGGCGTGGAAGATCGCCGACGAGCTGGTGCAGATTCGTGGCGGGCGCGGGTACGAGAGCGCTGACTCGCTGGCTGCCCGGGGCGAACGCGCCGTACCGGCGGAGCAGATCCTGCGTGACCTGCGGATCAACCGGATCTTCGAGGGTTCGACCGAGATCATGCACCTGCTGATCGCCCGGGAGGCGGTCGACGCGCACCTGGCCGCGGCCGGCGACCTCGCGTCGGCCGATGCCGATCTGCAGGCCAAGGCGCGCGCTGCGGCGAGTGCGAGCCGGTTCTACGCGAAGTGGCTGCCGCAGCTGGCGGTCGGGAAGGGCGCCGTACCCACGTCGTACGCGGAGTTCGGTCCGCTCGCCAAGCACTTGCGGTTCGTCGAACGATCGTCGCGGAAGCTTGCGCGGCAGACGTTCTACGGGATGGGGCGGTGGCAGGCGAAGCTCGAGTACCACCAGGGCTTCCTGGCCAGGATCGTGGACATCGGGGCCGAGCTGTTCGCGATGGCCGCGTCCTGCTCGCGGGCCGAGATGCTCCGCACGGACGACCCGTCCCGCGGCGAGGCGGCGTACGAGCTGGCCGAAGCGTTCTGCGAGCAGGCCCGCCTCCGCGTCGACCACCTCTTCGACCAGCTGTGGAGCAACACCGACAGCGCCGACCGCCGCCTGGCCCAACGCGTCCTCGCCGGCGCCCACACCTGGCTAGAAGAAGGCATCCTCGACCAGTCCGAAGGCACCGGCCCCTGGATCGCCCAATGGCAAGCAGGCGAGTCCAAAGCCAACAACACCGCCCGCCGCTACCGCTGACGCACTTCTCTCCGCGCAGCGCCGGGTGCAGGGCGCTGCGCGGATAATCGGTGGCAGGGGTGGTGGGGGTGGTGGTAACTTGCTGGGCTTCTCGGTGGCTTGTGTTGTGAAGGATCGCAACGAACCGGATGGATCCGGGGCGGGACCCTGTTGATCGCCGCCAGTCCGTCGTTCGTCGACCTGCACCCACGAGACGAGGCTTCCCGATGGTCGAATCCGCACTGATCCCGCCCGCTGAGCTCGAGGCCGAGCGCGCCTTCCTGGCCGAGGCGCGGTCCGCGCTGGCCCGCATGCACCGTGACGTGGCCACCCGCGACGTCCCGATGATCGGGGGTGAGGACAACGACGAGCGCTTCACCAACGAGGCCAACACCCGCGCGCACGAGCAGCGCACCCTGGCCCTGGTCGACATGCCGGACGTGCCGCTGTTCTTCGGCCGGCTCGACTACGAGCACGGTGCGATCGAGGAACTGGACCAGTTCTACATCGGCCGCCGGCACGTGCACGACGGCACCGGCGCCCCGCTGGTGATCGACTGGCGAGCGCCGGTCTCGGTGCCGTTCTATCGGGCCACCCGCAGCGACCGCCAGCGCGTCCTGATGCGCCGCCGGTACGGCTTCTCCGACACCGCCGAGCTGACCGGGTTCGAGGACGAGCCGCTGATCGGAGCCGACGAGTCCGATCAGGCCGACGCCTTCCTGCGGGCCGAGATCGAGCGCCCGCGTACCGGGCCGATGCGCGACATCGTGGCCACGATCCAGCCGGAGCAGGACGACCTCGTCCGCGCCCCGCTGCACCCGAGCGTCTGCGTCCAAGGCGCGCCCGGCACCGGCAAGACCGCCGTCGGCCTGCACCGCGTCGCCTACCTGCTCTACACCGAGCGGGAGCGGCTGAGCCGCGGTGGCGTGGTGATCGTCGGACCGAACCGGTCGTTCCTGTCCTACATCCGCAAGGTCCTGCCCGCGCTCGGCGAGGTCGACGTACGCCAGATCACCATCGACGAGCTGATCAACCTGCCGGCCGCCGCGTCCGACGAGCCGGAGGCCGCGCGCGTCAAGGGCGACGCCCGGATGGCCCGCGTGCTGCACCGCGCCCTGTGGTCGTACGTCGGCAAGCCGACCGCCGGAATCCTGTTCAGCAAGGGATCCCAGCGCTACCGCGTGCACGACTACGAGGCCGAGGAGATCGTCGCCGCCCTCCGGGAGTCGACCCGCTACGCACCCGGCCGGGCTGCCCTCGCGCAGCGGATCGCCCACGCCGTGCTGGTGCTGATGGAGCGCCGCGGGGAGTCGCCGGACGACCGGGTGCAGAACGCCGTGGCGCGTTCGAAGCCGGTGAAGGAATTGGTCGACGCAGTGTGGCCCCGCGTCGCGCCCGAGCAGGTGCTACACCGCCTGCTCTCCGACGCCGACGTCCTGGCTGCAGCGGCTGGTGACGAGCTGACGGAGGAGGAGCGCGCGGCTTTGCTGTGGCGTAAGGCTCCGCGGTCCTGGAAGTCGGCGAAGTGGTCGGCAGCCGACACGATCCTGCTCGACGAGCTCGACGACCTGATCGAGCGCCGTACTGGTTCACTCGGTCACCTTGTGCTGGACGAGGCGCAGGATCTCTCGGCGATGCAGTTGCGCGCGCTGGGCCGCCGTTGCCGCACCGGCTCGGCGACCGTGCTCGGCGATCTGGCCCAGGCGACGACTCCGTGGGCCGCGGGTTCCTGGGACCGGGTTCTCGGTCACCTCGAGAAGTCGGACGGCGTCGTGGCCGAGCTCGACCGCGGGTTCCGGGTGCCGGACCAGATCATCGACTTCGCCGCGAAGCTGCTGCCGCAGATCGCGCCCACGCTGGGCATTCCGAGCGGCGTCCGGGCGGTCACCGATGCGCTGAGCATCGTCGAGACCGACGAGGACTCGTTGCCGGAGGCACTGATCGCGTCCTGCCGGCGCGCGCTGGCCGGCGAGGGCTCGGTGGCAGTCATCGCCGCCGACGACCAGGTCGCGGCTCTGCGTGACGCACTGGCCGCCGCCGGTCTCGAGCCGGGGCTGCTCGGCGAGGCCGAGGACACGATGGACACCGCGCGACTGGTCTGCGTCCCGGCCACGCTCGCGAAGGGCCTGGAGTTCGACGCGGTCGTGGTGGCCGAGCCCGCCCGGATCGTCGCCGCCGAACCACGCGGGCTGCACCGCCTGTACGTCGTCCTGACCCGAGCCGTCAGCCGCCTCCAGATCGTCCACGCCGCACCGCTGCCGACCGCCTTGGCGCCGTCCTGAGGACCTCCGCGCGGCTATCCTCCGAACCGGAGTCACCAAGGAGGTGGGCGTGAGCTCAGGGTCGATCGTCGTACTGTTCCTGCTACTGCTTGTCGGGGCAGGAATCGCGGTGGGCATTGTCGCGCTCGTGCGCCGGCAGCAGTACATCAAGTCGCTGCGGGAGCGAGGCTGGACGTTCGTAAACAGCCCCGCGTTCGACTCCATCGCCCGCCTCGGCAATCCGCCGTTCGGGATCGGCTTCAACCGGCGGCCGGACGACCAGATCACCGGCCGGACGAGCTCGGGCCGGCTGTTCCAGGTGATCGAGTACAAGTCCGACCACTGGTCGGGCTGGGTCGGCATGGTCACGCTGTCCAGGCGGCTGCCGGAGCTCTGGATCACCGGGGGCGCGACGCAACCGCGGTTCGGCGTCGAGGCGACCGCGGTCCAGACCCCGCCGCAGCTGGGTCCGGGGTGGCAGGTCGGCGTACTCGATCCGGCGTTTGCCTCGGAAGCGCTGACTCCGCAGGTGTGTGAGCGGCTGACCGGGTTGGCCGCCGGTCAGCCCGGCGTGAACCTCAGCATCGACGCCGACCAGCTGGTTGTCCTGGACCCGCCGCGCAAGGACCCTGAGCTCCTCGCGCCGTGGCTGGACCAGCTCGCCACAGTCGCCGACGCGATCGACGCCGCGCCGCTCGACCGCTGGATCATCCCGGAGCCACCCCAGCGGCTGACCTTCTACCATCACCCGGACTGGCACTGGGTTGGTGAGGACGACAGCCTGCTGCACCTCCCGTCGGTCACTCAGTCCGGTCACGGCCACAGCACCAGTGAGGTGATCCGCGGCCGCGACGGGAACGGGCCGCCGTTCGTCGCCTTCACGCACCACTGGAAGACCACGCGCACCGAGACCTACACGGACTCCGAGGGCCGGTCCCAGACCCGGACCGTGACCGAGAACCACAGCGAGGCGATCCTCGGGTTCCAGCTGCCGCTCGTGATGCCCCCGCTGGAGGTCAGCCGCAAGGGCTGGGGCCGCGGGATCAGCTTCGAGTCCGAGGCGTTCAACGAGAAGTTCGCGGTCAGCGCGCAGGACCTGAAATACGCGTACGACGTGATCCACCCGCGCCAGATGGAGTACCTGATGGCGAACCCGCCGACCCCGTTCCGGATGGCCGACGGCTGGGTCTGGTTCTCACCCGGTCAGCACAGCCACCTGGTGATCGCCCACTGCTCCGCCTTCCTGAACGGCTTCCTCACCCGCATCCCGCGCTTCGTCTACCGCAACCTCGGCCTCCCGGAACACCCCTACCCGGCCCTCGACCCGGTCTCCGCGCCGGGTGCGTAGTCGCAGCTGGCAACTACGCACCCATGGTCTGCCCTAGCGACCGGTCTTCTTGGCCGTCTTGCGGACTGTCGCCTTCTTGGCCGGGGCGCGGCGGGTCCGCTTCGCGGTTGAGTCACCGGTCTCGGCGCCGCGGTCGGGCAGCAGGCCGGCAAAGGCTTCTGCGACTCGTGAGGGCGGGGCGGCATCGGCAGCCCGGGATTCCGGGCCGGCTCCGCCACCGGCCAGGGCGGTCAGCCGGTCGACCGCCTCGGTGAGGTGATAGGCGCCGCCGCCGAGGGCGACCCACTTGCCGACCTCCGGGTTCATCGCCAGCGCGGCGTCCCGGTTCTCGGCGTCGTTGGTGGGGTGGTCCACCCACAGCTCGACCTGGCCGGTGGCGCCGACCGGGACGCCCGCAGTCGACCAGGTCACTGCCACGCCGACGAGGTGCCGGCCGGGCCGGTCGAGGGCGAACCCGGCGGTGCTCCAGAACAGCCGGTAGCTCGCTGTCAGTTGGCCACCAGGAGCGAGCGGCGCGAGCCGAACGGCCTCGCATTCGATCACGAACGGCCGGACGGGGCGCTCGCCGCCGCGGTCGTCGGTGACGGTCATGGTGGCGAACAGCCCTTCCAGCCGGACGTCGTTGGGCACGACGAGCTCGGTGTCCGAGGTGTTCGTCAGCGTCCAGGTCACCGTGACCGGTGCACCGAAGGCGGCTCGGGCGGTGTCGACGGTGACCTCGAGCGACAGCTCGGACGCGTCGAACAGTTCACGGTCACCTGCTTGCGGCGCGCCGGAGGGGAACCAGCTGGCGAACGGCCAGCCGCCCGGCCTGATCACCGGGTCCGGCATGTGCGCCAGGTGGTTGCGGACAGTGGTGTTGAACCCGAGGTTGATCTGGTCCGGGAACACGCCGGGCGCACCGGTGGCGGGTCCGCCGAGCACGTCGGCCACGCTCGGCGTCGTGGTCATGATCGAGTTGTCCGCCGAGGTCTCGCTCTCCTGGTGGATCTGGTTGAACGCGTGGGTGACCTCGTGGCTTGCCGACCGCAGGTACGCGCGCGGCACCTCGCGCTGCATCTCGTCCTCGGCGGTCCCGAAGTTGCTGGAATGCGAGGCCGGGTAGCCGTCGTCGGAGAAGCTCGCCGACCCTTCCCGGGGTACGTCGATCTGGTCGTACATCACGCCCCGGGAACACCCCATCGCGGCCGGCACCACGATCAGATGGGTCCGCCACTCGGCGTCCAGGTTCGTCGACGCCCTGCGAACCGTCGCCATCAGGTTGTGCAGGTCGGCACTCGACCAGCAGACGTTCGGGTCGACGCCGCCCGGCACCGGCACATTGACCTGGTCCTCCTCGACGGTGAGCTCCCAGCGGGCGCCGGCGAAGACGGTGTCGAAGTACTCGCTGCCAGTCCCTGACGGGTGCGGGACCGGAGCCGGCGCGACGGCTCCGGTGAGTACGTCGATCTCCAGGACGGCCCGGCGCAGGTACGACGAGACCCACGTCAGCGTGATCGACCCGCGGTCCACGCCGCCCTGGAACACGCGGCCCTGGAAGCTGGGACCGCCGAAGACCGGGTGCGGGAAGCTCGGGCTGCTTCGATGCAGGACGAAGCGCAGACTGCGGCTGGGGGACGCGGGGAAGGAACCCTCGAAGGATCCGGCGGCCGGATGGGTGTAGTCGAACTGGTCGACGTCGATGGTGACCTGGCATGGACGGTTCCCGAGCGTGAACGCAGGCACCGAGAGCCGGGTGCCGCTCAGGTAGGAGTCATAGCGATGCCTGGGATGGATGGGAATCCTGCGGACCGGCAGTAGCTCGAACGGCAGGCCGCCGCGACTCAGCGATGCGGCGACGGATCCACTCTGCCCGGCCGCGGGGCTCGCTTCGGGCTGGACGACCCACGGCGGTGTCCCCGTGTAGAGGTCGCCGCTCACGATGACGCCGTCCGGCCCGGCGTCGGGGGCGCCGCGGTCCACCCGGAGCGTGCCCACCAGCGGCCGGACCACGCCCTTGGGCTTGAACGTCACGGCGTAGCAGCCGTCCTTGAACCCGAGGTTGCACGGCTTGACCGGTGGCAGCTCCGGCGGACCGGACGGCGGGAACGGACCAGGATCCGGCCCCGGAACCGGCGGTGCGTCCGAGCCGGGTTGCTCGGACTCGAACGCGATCGGCACAGCGAGCGGGACGCCCGGCAGCTCGACAGCGGCGGTGCCGGACAGTTCGTGACCAGTGGACATCTTGCTCCCCCTTGGAAATGGACCCGTGCCTACGGAGGGGGAGATGTCACGCGCTCGTACACGACCTCACACCCATCCGGGTCGGTGAATGTGAAGCGCTGCGGCGTGAGCTCGACGGCGTACTCGACCAGTTCGTCGGTCGCCGTGCTCAGGACCAGGGTCCGGTCATCGGCGAGGCGATAAGTCCCCGCATCCCACCAGATCATTCCCTGATCGGGACCACGGACGCCGCGATACGTCGCGGCGACGAAGGTGAGCTCGGCCGGATACCGCCCGGCGCACTCAGCAGTGGACAGCCGTCGCCACTGGCCTTGTAAATAAGGCAGTCCAGACGCCCCCGGCATGATTCCCCCTCGGCATTCTCATGCTCCCCCAACGATCGACGTCCAGCGTGACCTCGTCAAGGCGGTGCGTCGGGTCAATCGAGCCAGCTGAGGCTCGAGGTGGTGTCGGTGGTGGGTTTGTACTCGCAGGCGACCAGGCCCTGGTAGCCGGCGGACTTGAGGGCGTCGAGGGTCTGGGTGAGCGGGAGGGCGCCGGAGCCGGGTTCGCCGCGGCCGGGGGCGTCGGCCAGTTGGACGTGCGCGAGGCCGGCGCCCAGGACGGTGGCGGTTTCGACGAGGTCCACGCCGTTGCTGCCGAGGTGGAAGGTGTCGAAGAGCAGCGAGAGGTTGCCGACGTCCTTCAGCGGTCCGTCGAGGATCGCGAGTACGTCGTCGGCGGTCAGCAGGGGATAGCTGCCGTTCAAGCCTTTCGTGAGCGGCTCGATCAGGATGGTTCCGCCGAAGTGGCTGACGGCTGCCGCGGCTGAGCGGATGGCCTCGACCGCCGTGTCGGCCTGCAGCGCCGGTGACCAGCGGTCGTCGAGCTGGCCGTAGAGCAGGTTGAAGAGCCGGCACCCGGTGCGCTCGGCGATGGCGACCACGGCCTGCGTGTTGGCGGCCAACTGGTCCTGCCGGTCGGGATGGGAGGCCACGCCGCGCTCGCCGGCCGGGATGTCGCCGCCGTAGAAGTTCAACGCGCTCAGCGACACCCCCGCCGCCTCGACCGACTGCACGAACGCATCGATCTCGGCCGCCGACGGATCCGGTACGGCGAACGGCCACCACGACTCGACCGTCGTGAAACCGGCCTGCGCGGCCGCCGCGAACCGCTCCGGATAGGGCAGCTCGGTGAACAGCATCGAGACGTTCGCACTCAGCCGATGTCCGCGGTACTCCACGTGAGAAGCCTAACACCGGCTCTTGCCAGGCGTGCAATCTTGTCTGACAATCGACGAACCCGGCGATGGAGGTGCAATGCACACAGAGTCCGACCGTCAGGCGACCAGGACGACGGGGGAGCGCAGTCCGGACTGGCCGTCGGAGGCGACCCGATGGGCGCAGATCACGCTGGCCGAGGACGATCCGCTGCACTTCGACGCCGACTTCTGGCTGGACCTGATGCGCAGCAGCCGGTCCAACGCGACCTGCATCAGCGCGGGCGGCTACATCGCCTACTACCCGACGCAGCTCGAGCACCATTACCGCAGCAAGTACCTCGCCGACACCGACCCGTTCGGGACCCTGGTCGAAGGCGCCCGCAGTCTCGGGATGAGCGTGATGGCCCGCGTCGACCCGCACGCGGTCCATGCGGACGCGGCGGCCGCCCATCCCGAGTGGCTGGCCCGCGACCTGGACGGCAACCCGCTCGAGCACTGGGCGCATCCGGACATCTGGCTGACGTGCGCGTTCACGTCGTACCACCGGGAGTTCGTCACCGAGGTGGCGCGCGAGATCGTCCGCGAGTACGACGTGGACGCGATCTTCGCGAACCGCTGGGAGGGGTACTACGGCATCTCCTACAGCGAGGCCGCCCGCCGGTCGTTCCGGGACGACACCGGTCTGGACCTTCCGGTCGCCGAGCAGGCCGAGGGCTGGCACGAGTACGTCGGCTGGCGGCGCCGCCGGCTGAGTGAGCTGGTCGGGATCTGGGACCAGGCGGTCCGCGACATCCGCCCGCACGCGCGGTTCATCCCGAACCTCGGCGCGCTGGCCGCCCGCGATCTCGACCGCGGGCTGGCCGAACGGCTCTACCCGATCTTCATCATCGACAAGCAGGGCCGGTCCGGGATCGAGGCGCCGTGGGGCGCCGGCCGCAACGGCAAGCGCAACCGCGGCGTCTTCCCCGACCGCCCGGTCCGCCTGATCACCTCGGTCGGTCCGGAACACCACCAGTACCGCTGGAAGGACTCGGTCGCACCGGGCGAGGAGGTGAAGACGTGGATCGTCGACGGCTTCGCCCAGGGTGCGTTGCCGTGGTTCACCAAGTTCAACGCCAGCGTGCCGGACCGGCGCTGGGTCGAGCCGATCGTCGAGGCGTTCAACCTGCACGCGACAGTCGAGCCGGTGCTGAAGGATCTGCGGATCACGGCCGAGGTCGCGCTGCTCGACCCGACCCGCGCCGGCCAGCTCCGCAACGACCACCGCGGTGACCACGAGGACGGCTTCTACCAGGCGCTCGTCGAGGCCCGGGTCCCGTTCGAGTTCATCTCCGACCAGGTGCTGTCCGCCGAGCGGCTCCGCCCGTTCAAGGTCGTCGTCCTGGCGAACGCCGAAGAACTCAGCGACGACCAGTGCGCCGTACTCCAGGAGTACGGCGGCGCCGGCGGCTCACTCGTGGCGGCGTACGAGACCTCCTTGTACGACGAGCGCGGCCGGGCGCGCGACGACTTCGGCCTCGGTGCGGCGCTCGGGATCCGGCTGACCGAGTCGAGCCGGGCGGTGAAGAACAACTACATCGCGCTGATGGACGCGCACCCGCTGAACGAGGGGTTCGAGGGCGCGAGCCGGATCATCGGCGGCACCCGCATCCTCGGCGTCGAGGCTGATGAGCGCGCGGTCGTGCCGTTCCGATTCATCCCCGACTTCCCGGATCTGCCGATGGAGGAGGTCTACCAGCGCGAGGCGCCCGACCGGCCGGCGGTGATCTGCACCGAGAACGCGAACGGCGGCCGGACCGTCTACTTCCCGTTCAACCTCGGCGCGATCTTCTGGGAGGCGCTGCAGGCCGATCACGGCCAGTTGATCGCGAACGCGGTCGGCTGGGCGCTCGGCAAGAAGCCCGAGGTGACCGTCGACGGCGCCGGCCTGCTCGATGTCGCCGTACACCGAGGTGAGACGAGCGTGGCCGTTGCCTTGGTCAACCTCACGAACCCGATGGCGATGCGCGGCCCGATCCGCGAGACGCTCCCGCTGCCTCCGCAGACGGTGTCGATCGCCGTACCCATGGACAAGGTGAAGGCGCGGCTGCTGGTCGCCGGTGTGGATGTCGAGCCGGCGGTCGTGGACGGCCGGGCCGAGGTGGTCATTCCGACCGCGGGGCTGCTGGAGATCGTGTACGTCGATTGGAGCGCCTGATGAAGATCGGTTTCGTCGGACTCGGTGTGATGGGCCGGCCGATGGCCGAGCACTTGCTTGCCGCCGGCCACGAGCTCTCCGTCTACCGCGGCCGGACCGACCTCGAGGCGCACGTGTGCGGGTCGGCCGAAGAGGCGGCGGAGCGGTCCGAGGTCGTGATCCTGATGGTCCCGGACACTCCGGATGTCGAGGACGCATTGTTCGGATCCCAGGGTGTCGCCGAAGGTTTGCAACCCGGGTCGCTGGTGATCGACATGAGCTCGATCTCGCCGACCGCGACCCAGGGGTTCGCGCTGCGAATCGAGAAGCAGGGGTGCGACTACCTGGACGCGCCGGTGTCCGGCGGCGAGGTCGGCGCCCGGGACGCAACGCTGACGATCATGGTCGGCGGGCGGCCGGAGGTCTTCGAGCGGGCCCGGCCGCTCTTCGAGACGCTCGGCAGGAACATCACGCTGATCGGCGGGACGGGCGCCGGCCAGACCGCCAAGGTCGCGAACCAGATCGTCGTCGGGCTCACGATCGAGGCCGTCGCCGAGGCGCTGCTGTTCGCGAAGACGGCCGGCGCGGATCCGGCCGTCGTCCGCGAAGCCCTGATGGGTGGGTTCGCGAGCTCGCGCATCCTCGAGCTGCACGGCGAGCGGATGGTCCGGGAGACGTTCGATCCCGGCTTCCGGATTCGCCTGCACCGCAAGGATCTCGGCCTCGCCGTCCAGGCCGCGGCCGACCTCGACCTCGCCCTGCCGAACACCGCCGCGACCCAGCAGCTGATGAACGCGGCGATCGCCGACGGCGACGGCGACCTCGACCACTCGGCGCTCTACAAGACGCTGCGGAGGGGACGCCCATGAGGCTGTGGTGGCACGAGCCGTTCCGGATGTTCCAGACCAACCTGCGCGAGATCGACGCCGGCCTGGACGTCGAGAAGGTGCTGGACTACCTGGTGGAGTTCGGCGCCGACACCTGGCTGCTGAGCGTCGGCGGGATCCTGTCGAACTACCCGACCGACCTCGACTTCCAGACCCGCAACCCGTACCTCGCCGAGCGTCCGTCCGGCGACCTGGTCGGCGACGCGGTGAAGGCGGCGGCCCGGCGCGGGATCCGGGTGATGGGCCGGATGGACTTCTCCAAGATCGACCGTCGCCGCGCCGAGGCCCATCCCGACTGGTGCTTCGTCGCGCGCCCACCGGGGAACACCAAGTCTACAACGGGCTGACGAGTGTGTGCCCGAGTGGTGACTACTACCAGGTGAAGTTGTTCGAGGTGCTCGACGAGGTGCTGGATCGGTATCCGCTGGACGGCTTCTTCTGCAACTGGATGTCGTTCAACGAGGTCGACTACAGCCGCCGGTACTGGGGTGTCTGCCATTGCGTCGCGTGTGCTGAGGCGTACGGGAAGCCGTTGCCGGAGAGCCGAGATGGCGACTGGCAGCGTTTCTCGAAGGGTGTGCTGGCCGACCTGACCCAGCGGATCCGGGACCATCTCGCCGCCCGGCGACCCGAGGCGCCCCTCGTGCTCGGCGACCAGGCCGACATCGTCTTCCACGAGGCGAACAACGCGGTCGGCCGGCCGCTGTGGCACCACCTCACGAGCGAGAGCGTGAGCGCCGCGAAGACCTACCGCCCGAGTGTGCCGGTGCTGACCAACTTGGTCGGGTTCGTCGACATGCCGTACCGGATGGCGAGCGAGGACCCGAACCACTTCGCGCAGTACTTGCTCCAGGCAATCGCCCGCGGGGCGAACCCGTCGACGTACATCATGGGCACGCCGTCGGACAATCCGTACGCGTGCCTGCGGGTCGCCGGGGAGCTGACCCGGTTCCACCGGGACCACGCCGAGGTCTACACCGACCTCGTCCCGGCGGCCGAGACCCTGCTGGTCCGGGACGACTCCGCGGAGTTCCAGGGGTTGTACCTGTCGTTGCTGCAACGGCACGTGCCGTTCGACGTACTGCCGCGGGATCGGCTGCTCGAAGCCGACCTCGGTCGCTACCGGGTGGTCGTGCTGCCGGATCTCGGGGCGGTCGATCTCGGTGGCTACGGTGGCGGAATCGTTGCCACCGGCGGCACGGAGGTGGCGGGGGTACGACGGATCGCCAGCTACGACGACGAGGAGTCGACGCGGTCGCTGCACCTGGAGGGCGGGATCCCGGTGTTCGGCGCCTTCCACGTGGTCGAGACGTCGGGTGAGGTCGGCCTGCGGGCCTTGTCGAGAGCGCCGTACGGGCCGCCGGAGAAGTGTCACGGGCACGTACAGCTGGAGCATCCCGGGGTCGTGCGGCAGGGCAACGTGGTACTGCTGCCGTGGACCGTCGGGCGGTCGTACCGCGAGGTCGGGCTGAGTGTGCACCGCGACCTCTTCGTCGACGAGGTGGTGAGAGCCGGTGGTCCGCAGGTGGAGACGGACCTGCCGGAGCAGGTGGAGATCGTGCTCGGCCGGTCCGCGGCCGGGTTCGTCGTACACCTGCTGAACAGATCGGGGGACACCGACCAGCGATTCGCACCGCCCGTGCGGATCGGTCCGGCCGAGCTCCGGCTCCCGGACGCCGTACACGAAGTACAAGCCCTGCGGTCGGGTGCGCGGCTGCCGATAGCCGACGGGCGAGTCCGCCTGCCGGAACTCGACTTGTTCGAACTACTGATCTGTGTGTGAGGAGAGCGTCATGGATCGACGAGGGTTTCTCAAGCTTGTGGTGGTGTCGGGCGCCGCGGGTGGGCTGGTCGGCTGTAGTGGGAGCGGCGGTGGGCCGGCGGGTGGTGGGGACAGCGTCACGCTGCGGTATGCGTGGTGGGGGAACAGCATTCGGCAGCAGAACTACACCAAGGCGCTGAAGCAGTTCAGCACCGCGAACCCGTCGATCACGATCGAGCCGGAGTTCGCCGACTACACCGCCTTCCAGGAGCGGATGACGACGCAGATCGCGGCTCGCGACGTGCCGGACATCTTCTGGATCGCGTCACCGCAGGTGATGACGTACCACAAGAGCAAGGTGTACCGGAAGCTGGACGACCTCCCGACGTTCAAGTGGGACGACTACAGCAAGGAAGACCTCGAGACGTTCAAACTCGCCGGTGAGCTGAACACGTTGCCGTTCGGCATCTTCACACCAGTGATCCGCTACAACGAGACGATCGCGCAGGCCGACGGCGTGACGATTCCGGCCGAGGGTCCCGGCTGGACCTGGGACAGCCTCGCCGACCTGCTGGTTGCCTACAGCAAGAACAACCCGGGCAAGCGGAAGGGTGTGCCCTACGCACCCGACCACGACCTGACCTTCGAGGCGTGGCTTCGGCAGCGGGGTGAGCAGTTGTGGACCGAGGACGGGCAGGTCGGGTTCACCGTGGACGGACTGGGCAGCTGGCTCGACTGGTGGGAGAAGCTGCGCAAGGCCGGCGCCGCGTTGTCGCTCAGCGAGCAGGAGGGGATGGGGCCGGACTGGGCCCAGGTCGGCAAGAAGGTGCTGGTCAACTTCGGCAACTCCAACCACATCATCGACGACGCGAAGATGTTCCCGAAGGAGCGGTTCCGGCTGCGCCCCGCCCCGGTCGCGCCGACCGCGGTGGACGGGCACAAGTACCTGTACTTCCCGCGGATGGCGATCTACCAGCGGATCGACGACGCCAACCTCGAGGCGGCCGGCAAGGTGCTCGACTACAGCGTCAACAACCCGGAGATGCTGAAGACGGTCCGGCTGACGATGGGCGCGCCGACCAACCCGAAGGTCGCCGAGCAGGCCCAGGAATTCGCCAGCCAGGACGAGAAGGAGATGCTCGCCCTGGTCGCGAAGGAGCGCGCCGCGCAGCGCAAGCCGCGCTACGAGGCGCCGCCCGGGTCGAGCACCTGGCGTACGGCGACCAGCCGCATCTGCGAGGAGATCGCGCTGAGCAAGACCACTGTGCCGGACGGCGCGAAGAAGCTCGTGGACGAGATCGCGGCCGGTATCAAGCGAGCTCAGTGATGAGCCGGAGGCCAACCTTCCACCTGAATCGGCAGGGCCGGGCTGCGCACGTGTTCCTGATCCCGTGGCAGCTCGGTTTCCTGCTGATCACCGCCGTACCCCTGTTCGCGTCGTTGTACCTGGCGTTCACCGACTACGACATCCTGAACCCGCCGGAGTGGTCCGGGCTGGAGAACTTCCAGCGGATGGTGCACGACGAGCAGTTCTGGGCGTCGGTCCGGGTGACGCTGGTCTACGTCGTGGTGTCCGTCCCGCTGCAACTCGGGTTCGCGCTGCTGCTGGCGTTGATCCTCGACCGCGGGCTGCGCGGCCTGGCGTTCTACCGCAGCGCGTTCTACCTGCCGTCGCTGCTCGGGTCGAGTGTCGCGATCGCGATCCTGTGGCGGGAGATCTTCGGTGACGACGGCCTGATCAACAAGGGCCTGGCGCTGATCGGGATCGAGGGCGAGAGCTGGCTGCAGAACCCGAGTACGGCGCTGGCGACGCTGATCGTGCTGAACGTGTGGACGTTCGGTTCGCCGATGGTGATCTTCCTGGCCGGCCTGCGGCAGATCCCGGACGAGCTGTACGAGGCGGCCCGGGTGGACGGGGCCGGGGTGGTCAAGCAGTTCCGCCACCTCACCGTGCCGCTGCTGACGCCGATCATCTTCTTCAACCTGATCCTGCAGACGATCGGCGCGTTCCAGACCTTCACCCAGGCGCACATCATCAGCGGCGGCACCGGTGGGCCGGCGAACTCGACGCTGTTCTACACGCTGTACGTCTACCAGCAGGGGTTCGTCGCGTTCGACATGGGCTACGCGTCCGCGCTGGCCTGGGTGCTGATGGTCGCGATCGCCGCGGTCACCGCGCTGCACTTCCTGATCTCGAAGTACTGGGTCTTCTACGGTGACAATTAGGGGACAGCTGATGGAGACACGCCCTCTTCTGAAGCACACCGGGTTGCTGCTGTTCGTGGCGCTGATGATCTACCCGCTGGTGTGGATGGTGGTGAGCGCCTTCAAGCCACCGGAGCAGATCCTGACCGAGCCGGGCCTGATTCCGCGTGAGCTCACGTTCGAGAACTTCAAGGAGGGCTGGCACGCGCTGAACCGGCCGTTCTCGGTGTTCTTCGTGAACTCGCTGCTGGTCACCGTCGGGTCGATCGTGGGCAACCTGTTCTCCTGCTCGCTGACCGCCTACGCACTGGCCCGGCTGCAGTTCCGGATGCGGAACGTGTACTTCGCGATCACGCTGGCCTCGGTGATGCTGCCGTTCCACGTGCTGGTGATCCCGCAGTACATCTTCTTCTCCCAGTTCGGCCTGGTGAACACCTACTGGCCGCTGCTGATCCCGAAGTTCCTGGCCACCGACGCGTTCTTCGTCTTCCTGATGGTGCAGTTCATCCGGACGCTGCCGCGCGAGCTCGACCGGGCCGCCTGGATCGACGGCGCCGGCCCGTTCCTGACCTTCTGGTACGTCGTCCTGCCGCTGATGCGGCCCGCCCTGGTGACGACCACGATCTTCACGTTCATCTGGACCTGGAACGACTTCTTCGTACCGTTGATCTACCTGACCAGGACGCAGGTGTTCACCGTCCCGGTGGCGCTGAACTCCATGGTCGACTCCGAGACCCAGAGTGGGGTGGGCATGCTGTTCGCCATGTCGTTGCTGTCACTGATCCCGATCCTGATCTTCTTCGCGCTGGCCCAGAAGCACCTGATCCGCGGTATCGCCACCACGGGGCTGAAATGATCGTCGTCGTGGTCGGCAGGCCGCCGGCCCGGTTCCAGGAGACCGCACCGGACGTGGACTTCCGGTTCGTCGACACACTCGACGACGCCGCGGACGTCTTCGGCGAGATGGAAGCCGTCATCGGCCGGGTGCGCCCGGACGTCCTGGCGAAGGCGCCGCGGCTGCGCTGGGTGCACAGCCCGTCGGCAGGTGTCGACGCCGACCTGACGCCCGAGATGAAGGCGTCGCCGGTTGTGCTCACCTCGTCGGCGGGCAACGGCGGGATCTCGCTCGCCGAGCACTCGATCCTGCTGATGCTCATGCTCGACCGCGACGTGCCGCGCTGGATGCGGGCCCAGGCCGACCGCCGTTGGGACCACTACCGGCACGGCGAGCTGGCCGGGAAGACCGTCGGGATCTACGGCCTGGGCAACTCAGGTCTCGACCTGGCCCGCAAGGCGAAGGCCTTCCACATGCGGGTGCTCGGCGTACGGCGCCGGCCCGAGCTGCCCTCGCCCGATGTCGACGAGCTGTGTGATTTCGACCTGCTTCTCGCCGAGTCGGACTTCGTCGTAGTCACGGCCCCGCGGACGCCGGCGACGGCCGGCGTCTTCGACCGGGGCGCGTTCGCCCGGATGAAGGAGACGGCGTACTTCATCTGCATCTCGCGTGGCGGGATCGCGGACGACGACGCGCTGCTGGAGGCCTTGCAGAGCGGGCAGATCGCGGGCGCGGGACTGGACGCGCACGGCGTGGAGCCGTTGCCGGCCGACAGCCCGTTCTGGTCGTTGCCGAACGTCATCGTGACCCCGCACAACGGCGCGACCAGCCATGGTACGGCGCGCCGCGGAGAGGAGATCGTGCTGGAGAACCTGCGCCGGTTCGTCGCCGGTGAGCCGCTGCACAACGTGGTCGACAAGGCTGCCGGGTACTGAGTGAGTTGACCAGTACACTTGCCAGACATTTCGTGGTAGAGGGGGTGCCATGGGTACCGAAGCCGGCCTGGAGCTCGGTCCGTCCTCGCTGACCGATGCGATGTACGAGTCCGTCCGCAAGCGCATCGTGAACGGCGACATCCCGCAGGGGGAGAAGCTCACCGAGGTCCGCCTCGCCACCGAGTACAAGGTGGCGAGGCCGACCGCGAAGGCGGTGCTCGAGCGGCTGACCGCGCTCGGCCTGCTGCGTCGTACGGCGCACAAGACCGCCGTCGTCCCGGTGCTGGACCAGGACGAGATCCGCGACCTGTTCTTCAGCCGGGTGACCATCGAGCGGGCCGCGGTGTCGACACTCGCCGAGACCGGCGAGGTCCCGCCCGCCGCGGCGCGGGCACAGGTCGCAATCGAGTACGCGGCCCGTGACCACGTGTTCGAGAACCAGGTCGAAGCCGACATCGCGTTCCACACCGCGCTGGTCGCGGCCGTCGGCAGCCGGCGGCTGTCTCGGATGCACGAGCTCATCATCGGCGAGGTCCACCTCACGATGGGCCAGTACCAGGCGCATCGCACCGCGGAACCTTCCACGGTCGCCTCCGAGCATGCGGCCATCCTCAAGGCGATCCAGGACGGCGATCCGGCTGGGGCTGCCGAGCACCTCGCCTACCACTTGGAGCAGGCTCAGGGCCGCCTGCTCGACTCGCTGCCCAAGGACTAGCGCGCCTGGAGCTCGTCTGCGACCAGGGCGACGTGCAGAGACACCCGGATGTCCGGGTCGTCCAGGTCGACGCCGAGCACCTGCCCGGCCTTGGCCAGGCGGTCGTAGAACACCGGCCGGGAGATGTGCAGGCTCGCGGCGGCGTCGGACTTGCTCGTCGGGTGGTTGACGAGGGCGCGAACCGCATCGACCAGGCCGTGCTGCTTGAGCGGGCCGAGCTCGCGCGCGACGAAGAGGCGGAGCCGCTCGTCGTCCCCGAGCAGGGTGATCAGGCCGCGCAGATGGACGTCTTCGAGGCGATGCACCACGCGGTCCGACGCGTCCGCCCGGACCGACTCGACCACCTGCTGAGCCTCTTTGAGCGTGCGGTCCAGCTCGGCTGTCCTGGCGGTTGGACGGCCGGCGCCGATCGCGACCGAGTGACGCCGGGCGACGTTCGCCGCCAGGCTGTCGGCCACGCGGTCGGCGTTCGCGGACGCCGTACAGGAGAGCAGCACGCGGACGTCGCGGTCGATCTCGCAGACGAGGGCCGGGACCTTCAGCTCGTAGGCCGCATGCACCACGGCGGCGAGCACGTCTTGCCCGTCAGCTCGAGGGCGTACCGCCAGCCCGATGAACTGACGCCTTGTAAGCGGGACACCGGACAGCTCACACCGGCGCAGTACCTCTGGGTCAGTGGGATCCGCGAGCAAGCCGAGCAGTAGTTCGTGGTGGACGCGCCGGACCAGACTGTCGCGATGCCGGTCGTGCAGCCGATGCATGGCCAGTGCCGCGGCCGCGCGTTCGGTCAGCGCGATCAGGCGCTGCGACGGCCGAGTCGGCGCTTGGACGACGAGGCGACCCCAGCCCCGGTCGCGCTTCCCCAGCCGGGTCACCAGCCACCCGGCGCGCTCGTCCCACCCGGTCCGGCCGTCGACCTGCACACCCCGCGACCGGGCGGCCCAGTCGGCAAGGAACTCCTCGACGTCTCCCGGCCCTGACCGATAGTCAAGGATCTGATGCTGCTCGCTCTCCAGTACGACGGCCGACCCGGCGAGCCGCTGGACGGCCTCGAGGATCTCCTGCGGACCGGCCTCCGCGATGCTCAGCTCGGTGAACGTCTCGTGCACCCGATGCGTCTCGCGCAGCTCCTGCAGCTGCTCGTCCACGATCCGTTCGCCGACCGCCTGGATGATCGCGGCGAACCGCACCTCGCTATGTAGCGCGACCAGCGGCAGCCCGACCGCCTCACAGGCGTCGACCAGCCCGGCGGGGACCTGCTGCCAGCGACGGCCCAGCTCGATCACGAGCCCGGCCGCCTCGCTCTCGCGGAGACTGGCCGCGAAGTCCCGCAGCTCATCGGCGGTGTCGGGTAGTGCGATGCCGGTGCTCAGGAGGAGGTCGCCGCCGCGCAGCAGTGGCGCGATGTCCGCGATCTCACCCGCGTGGACCCAGCGGACCTCGCGGTCGAGCCCGGCCGCGCCGGCGAGGACCTCGGGCCGGGCGCCACGCAGTACAGGCATGTCCAGCACCTGCGTGACGGTCAGGACCACCATTCGTCCACCTCCGACACATCGTCGGGTATTGAGGAAGAATCCTACATTCTGCAGTGCCTGGCGCAGGTCGGTGGCGGTGACCATGAGGGCTCACCCCGAAGGAGCTGCCTCATGACCTCAACCATCACGCACTGGGCCGACGGCGCCGGGTACGACGGCACGTCGCACCTGTGGGCCGATGTCACCAACCCGGCCACCGGCCGTGTCTCCGGTCGCGTCGCCCTCGCGAGCGACCGCGACGCCCGCTTCGTCATCGACTCCGCCAAGAAGGCGGCCGAGTCCTGGGCGTCCACCTCGCTGGCTCGCCGTACCCAGATCCTGTTCGCGTTCCGCGAGCTGCTGAACAGCCGCAAGGACGAGCTGGCGACGCTGATCACGGCGGAGCACGGCAAGGTGCACTCGGATGCGCTGGGTGAGGTCTCGCGTGGTCAGGAGGTCGTGGAGTTCGCCTGCGGGATCGCGCACCTGCTGAAGGGCGCCCAGTCCGGCAACGCGTCGACCGGTGTCGACGTGCACTCCCGGCGCGATCCGCTCGGCGTGGTGGGCATCATCAGCCCGTTCAACTTCCCGGCCATGGTGCCGATGTGGTTCTTCCCGATCGCGATCGCCGCGGGCAACACCGTCGTACTGAAGCCGAGTGAGAAGGACCCGTCGGCCGCGCTGTGGATCGCGAAGCTGTGGAAGGAAGCCGGGCTGCCGGACGGCGTGTTCAACGTGCTGCAGGGTGACAAGGTCGCGGTCGACGCGCTGCTGCAGAGCCCGGACGTCGCGGCGATCAGCTTCGTCGGCTCGACGCCGATCGCGGAGTACGTCTACGAGGAGGCGAGCCGGCACGGCAAGCGGGTGCAGGCGCTCGGTGGCGCCAAGAACCACATGGTCGTCCTGCCGGACGCCGACCTGGACCTGGCCGCGGACGCCGCGGTCAACGCCGGGTACGGGAGCGCGGGGGAGCGGTGCATGGCGATCAGCGTGCTGGTCGCGGTCGAGCCGATCGCCGACGACCTGGTCGCCCGGATCGCCGAGCGGACCCGGACCCTGCGCACCGGCGACGGTACGGGCGACGTCGACATGGGCCCGCTGGTCACCAAGGCGCACCGCGACCGGGTGGCCGGGTTCGTCGAATCCGGTGAGCAGGCCGGCGCCAAGCTCGTGATCGACGGCCGCGAGGTCGAGGCCGAGGGTGAGCGGGACGGTTTCTGGCTCGGCCCGACGCTGTTCGACCACGTGACGCCGGAGATGGACATCTACCGCGAGGAGATCTTCGGCCCGGTGCTGTCGGTCGTCCGGGTCTCGTCGTACGACGAAGCCGTTGCCCTCATCAACGGCAACCAGTACGGCAACGGGACCGCGGTGTTCACCAACGACGGCGGCGCGGCCCGCCGGTTCGAGAACGACGTCCAGGTCGGGATGATCGGCGTGAACGTGCCGATCCCGGTGCCGGTCGCCTACTACTCCTTCGGCGGCTGGAAGCGCTCGCTGTTCGGCGACACCCACGCGCACGGCGCCGAGGGCGTGCACTTCTTCACCCGCGCGAAGGTCGTCACCTCGCGCTGGATCAACCCGGCCGCCCGTCCGGCGGGTGGCCTCGAGCTGGGGTTCCCGCAGAATGTCTGACCGCACCTACGACCTCGACCGCAAGCACGTCTTCCACTCCTGGTCCGCGCAGGCGAACCTCGACCCGATGGTGATCACCAAGGCGGCCGGCTCCTACGTCTGGGACGGGCAGGGCAACCGGCTGCTGGACTTCACCTCGCAGCTCGTCTACACCAACCTCGGCCACCAGCACCCGCGGATCGTCAAGGCGATCCAGGAGCAGGCGGCCACCTTGTGCACGGTGGCTCCGGCGTACGCGAACAGTGCCCGGTCCGAGACCGCCCGGCTGATCGCCTCGCACACCCCGGGCGATCTCGACCGGATCTTCTTCACCAACGGCGGCGCGGACGCCAACGAGCACGCGATCCGGATGGCCCGGCTGCACACCGGCCGGCACAAGGTGCTGTCGACGTACCGGTCGTACCACGGCGGCACCCAGTTGGCCGTCAACGTCACCGGCGACCCACGCCGATGGCCGAACGACAACGGCTCGACCGGCACCGTGCACTTCTTCGGGCCGTTCCTCTACCGCAGTGCGTTCTCGGCCACCACCGAGCAGGAGGAATGCGACCGGGCGCTGGCGCACCTCGAGCAGGTCATCACGCTCGAAGGACCGGCGACGATCGCGGCGATCATGCTCGAGTCGATCCCCGGTACGGCGGGCATCATGATCCCGCCACCTGGTTACCTCCGGGGCGTGCGGGAGCTGTGCGACCGGCACGGCATCATGCTCATCGCCGACGAGGTGATGGCCGGGTTCGGCCGGGCCGGCAAGTGGTTCGCGATCGAGCACGCCGACGTCGTCCCGGACCTGCTGACGTTCGCCAAGGGAGTCAACTCCGGCTACGTGCCGTTGGGCGGTGTCGCGATCAGCGAGCCGATCTACCGGACCTTCGCCGATCGGCCGTATCCGGGCGGTCTGACGTACTCCGGTCATCCGCTCGCGTGTGCGGCCGCGGTCGCCACGATCGAGACGATGGAGGACGACCGGATCGTCGAGCACGCTGCGGCTCTCGGCGACGACGTACTCGGGCCGGGCCTGCGGGAGCTCGCGGCCAAGCACGAGTGGATCGGTGAGGTCCGGGGGACAGGTGTGTTCTGGGCCCTGGAGCTCGTGTCCGACCGCGCGACGCGTGAGCCGTTGGCGCCGTACGGCGGGAGCAGTCCGCAGCTGGCCGCCATCGTCGCCGGCTGTCAGCGGCGAGGCCTGCTGCCGTTCGCGAACTTCAACCGGGTGCACGTCGTCCCGCCGCTGACGATTACGGCTGCGGAGGCCCGGGAGGGACTGGAGATTCTCGACCAGGCTCTCACCGAAGCGCGCGAGAAAGTGCCGGCGGCTGCCTTGGACGACGAAGGCTAGGCGTGGTCGCCGTCCAGGAGTTTGTGGAGATCCGCGACCGCCTTGGCGATGTCCGTGTAGTCGTTCTGGGCGGCGCGTGACTCGGCGCTGATGACACCGCAGCGGTGAACTCGGCGGAAGTCGCCGTACGGGAACTTGTAGTGGCCCTTGGTGTCCTCGTCCATGTCGGTGTCGACGCCGAGGTACCACTGCCCGTACTCCGACCAGCCGTGCTTGTCGACGTACGCGTTCTCCTCATCGGCGCTCGGCGCGTGCTCGCTCCAGTCGTCCCGCTCGTCCATGACTGTCTGCCCCTTCCGGGCCAGCGTCTTCGCATGGTCGAACGCAGCCTTGTTCAGCTTCACAGTCATCGCCACCCGGTGCCCGGACCCCGCGGCCGAAAACCGTGAGGATTAGGGCGGGGGTACCGACAGGCGGTGAGGCGTGTTGGTGAGGGTGGTCGGTACCGGTTGGGGGAGTTGCTCGGGCGCGGTGGGATGGGGGAGGTGTACCGCGCGACCGACGAGGTGATGGGCCGTGAGGTCGCGGTCAAGTTGATGGTTTCCCAGCCGCGGACGCTGGCGGTGTCGGCGCGATTTCTTCGCGAGGCGCGGGCATCGGCTCGGATTCGCAGCCCGCACGTGGTGACGGCCTACGATTTCGGCGCGTACGGCGACGACGGCTTCTACCTCGCGATGGAGTTGGTGAGCGGCCGTTCGGTGGCCGACGAGCTCAAGCGCAACGGGCTGTTCCCGGCGGGGCGGGCGCGGCACGTCGTCCGGCAGGCGGCGGCCGGTTTGGCGGCCGCGCACGCGCAGGGGGTCGTACATCGCGACATCAAGGCGAGCAACCTGCTGCTGGCCGACGACGGGACGGTGAAGATCGCCGACTTCGGCATCGTCAGGTTCCTGCACGAGACCACGACGCTGACGGCGACCGGGCAGATCGTCGGCACGAGCCACTTCCTGGCGCCCGAACGCGCGATGGGCACTCCCGCGGAGCCGCCCTCGGACGTGTACGCGCTCGGCTGTGTTCTCTATCAGCTCGTCACCGGCTATCCGCCGTTCACGGGCGAGTCCCCGGCGGCGATCATGTACCAGCACGTGCAGAACGAGCCGACCCCGCCGAGCGAGCTGCTTCCCGGCCTGGACGATGAGCTCGAGGCGCTGATCCTGTGGATGCTCGCGAAGGACCCGGCATGGCGGCCGACTGCTGCACAGGTGGCCCGCGGCGAGCGGGCGCCGGACCGCCAGACGACCAGCTTGCTCCCGGTACGGCGAACGAGGGCGAAGCCCGTGATCGCCGGGATCGCCGCGGGCATCGCCTTGGTGGCGTCGGCAACCATCGGCATCATCCTCGAGACCAGAGGCGTCGAGCTGCCGGCCACGAACGATCTGCAGCCCGTGACAACACCGGATACGCCGACAGCACCGCAGCCGACCCGCCCAACTCCAACCGCACCAAGCACCCGGCCGACGACAGTGCAGGAGCACGCCGGCCCTGCCAAGGCGAAGGCCGGCCCGAAGCCGAAGACCGGACCGAAGGCGGACGCCAAAGCCGAGCCGAAGGGTGCGCAGAAGGCGAAGCCGGGCGCGCCGAAGACCCGGAAATCAGGGGCCGCAGGCAATTGAATGCGGTGCTGAATTCAAGTGAGCGTTTACTTGAACCGCTGCGTATTGCGTCGGTTTCTTCGCGGAAAGTAGGCGGCTTGATCGTCGTTTTGCGGAATTACGGGTGGGTACCGCGTTCTTATCGCAATTTCGGAACGGGGCGGGTCGTTAGGAGGATTCCATGGGGATCGGTGTATCCGTTTTCCTGCTCGCCGTGGGTGGCGTGCTGGCTTTTGCCGTGTCCGACCGTCTGAGCGGCGTCGACCTGACCGCGGTCGGGTGGGTGCTGATGGGCGCCGGCGCGATCGGTCTCGCGGTCGCGTTGATCTTCGCCAACCAGCGCAGCCGGACGACGCACACGTCCGTCCATGAACGCCGCGACCTGCGCGACTGAGCCGGGACGGAGCGATCATGGCTGACACCCGCAAGCCGCCGGAAGCCCGCGAGCTGCTGCTCGACGCACTGCTCGACAAGGTGTCCGAGGACAGGTTCCCGTCGGTGTCGATGCTCGACCTGATCGAGTCGCTGCTCAGACCGGACGAGGTCCAGATCTACGTCCGCCTGCTGCTGCGCAAGGTCCGTCGTGAGACGTACCCCAGCATTCCGATGCTCCGGCGGATCGCCGCACTGGCGGAGTGATCCGCAGCCACCGTCCAACATTCGTTGCCTAGAGCCACTTGGAGAACCTCCGAGGCGGCACCACCACTGTTGTAGGGAGAATCCATGAATACCAGCGCCAAGGTGGCGGCTGCCGTCGCGAGCGGTTACCTGCTCGGCCGCACCAAGAAGCTGAAGCTGGCGATCACCGTCGGTGGACTGCTGGCCGGCAAGCGCATCGCAACGGATCCACGCGCCATCGTGCAGCAACTGGCGACGGTGGTGGAGCAGAACCCCGAGCTGTCGAAGCTTTCGGACCAGGTCCGCGGCCGGCTCGTGACAGCAGGCCGGGAGGCCGCGGTCGCAGCGGCCAGCAACCGGTTGAACCGGGTCAGCGACTCGATCCGGGACCGGACCGATCGGATGCTGTCCCTCGGCAGTGGCCAGGACAAGCAGGACGAACAGGACGAGGCCGAGGAAGAGGAGCGTCCGCGGCGCCGCAGAAGGCCCAGCGGCAGCAGGCCGAGCGGTAGGCCGAGCAGCGGCACAAGGCCGAGTGGCCGTGGCCCCAGCAGGCGCCGGAGCGAGAGCAGTTCCGAGTCGGACGACAGCGAGTCCGCCGAGCGGTCGTCGGCTGACGAACGCAGTGGCTCGTCGAACGGGAGCTCCGGACGCTCGCGTCGTGCCGCCAAGAAGACCGCCGCCAAGGCGGCGAGCAGCAACTCGACCTCGAGCTCGAACGACAGCTCGAGTTCGGGCGGCGCGCGGAAGGCCACGGCCAAGAAGACGGCGGCCAAGAAGACGGCGGCCAAGAAGACCGCGCCGGCCAAGAAGTCGGCACCGCCGCGGAAGGCCGCGGCGAAGAAGACGGCCGCGAAGAAGACCGCGGCCAAGAAGACCGCGCCGGCCAAGAAGGCCGCCGCGAAGAAGACCGCTGCCAAGAAGACCGCGGCGAGGAAGCGCGGGTGACCGAGATGGCGGAACGATCGCGGACCGAGGAGCACAACGGCTTCAAGTCCATCCTCGACGAGCTTCCGGTCGACCGGTTGAAGGGTGAGCTGCAGGACGCGCTGTCGGTGTACGCCGAGCGCGCGACCGACGCCGCCTCGGACAAGATCTCCGACCTGACCGAGCGGCTGGTCGACGTCGCGGCGCACGGCGGCGTGACCGGCAAGGCGCTCGCCGAGGGCGGCAAGGCCGCGGCCACCGGCGGGTCACCGTTGATGGGCGTACTGAAGGGTGGGGTCATGGGAGCCAAGGACAAGGCGGTCGAAGCCCTGAGCGGCGGTTCCGGTGGTTCGGGTGGCAAGAAGAACGCCACCAAGGCGACCACCATCATCGAGTCCGTCGACGTCGGCGTGCCGATCGAGGTCGCCTACAACCAGTGGACGCAGTTCCAGGACTTCTCCGGCTTCATGAAGAAGGTCGAGCGGGTCGAGCAGAAGTCCGAGGAGAAGCTGGACTTCAAGGCGAAGATCCTGTGGTCGCACCGGACCTGGCAGGCGAGCATCCTCGAGCAGGTGCCGGACGACAAGATCGTCTGGCGCTCGAAGGGCGAGAAGGGGCACGTCGACGGCAGCGTCACGTTCCACAAGCTCGCGGACAACCTGACTCGGGTGATCGTGGTGCTCGAGTACTACCCGCAGGGGCTGTTCGAGAAGGTCGGCAACATCTGGCGGGCCCAGGGCCGCCGTACCCGGGTGGAGCTGAAGCACTACCAGCGGCACGTGATGACGCGGGTCATCCTCAAGCCGGACGAGGTCGAAGGCTGGCGCGGCGAGATCCACAACGGCCGGGTCGAGCGCGGCCCGGACGAGGAAGAGCCGGCCGACGAGTACGAGGACGAGGAGTACGAGGACGAGGGCGAGGAGGAGCAGCCCGAGGACGAGTACGAAGAGGACGAGGAAGAGCCCGCGGACGAGTACGAGGACGAGGAGTACGAGGACGAGGGCGAGGAGGAGCAGCCCGAGGACGAGTACGAAGAGGACGAGGAAGAGCCGGCCGAGGAGTACGAGGACGAGGGCGAGGAGGAGCAGCCCGAGGACGAGTACGAAGAGGACGAGGAAGAGCCCGCGGACGAGTACGAGGACGAGGACGAGGAAGAGCCGGCCGACGACGAGCCCGCCGACGAGTACGAGGACGACGAGTACGAGGACGACGAGTACGAGGACGAAGAGTACGACGAGGGCGACGAGGACCAGCCCGAGGACGAGTACGACGAGGACGAGTACGAGGACGAGGACGAAGAGTACGAGGAAGAGCCCGACGAGCGGCCGCGGCGCCGCGCCAGCTGAGTCAGTCGACTGGAAGGTAGACCCATGACCATCGCGGCCACAGGCCCACGCCGATCCGGCGGCTATCTGGAGCGGCCCGCACCGAGCAGTCTCGCGGACGTCATCGACAGCATCCTCGACAAGGGGCTCGTGATCGATGCCTACGTCCGGGTCTCGCTGGTCGGCATCGAACTGCTGACCATCGACGCGCGGATCGTGGTGGCGAGTGTCGACACCTACCTGCGCTTCGCCGAGGCCACGAACCGGCTCGACCTGTACGAGAAGGGCAAGGACCTCCCGGACGTCATCGAGGAGATGACCGAGAGCGGTGCTGCGGGGAAGTCCCGGGGCCTGCTGACCGGGGCCAAGGAGGCCCTGCTCGGCCGGGACGAGGACCGCGGTGACGAGGACGAGGAAGAGCCCGAGTACGAGGAAGCCCGTCCGCGCCGCCGGCCGGCCAAGAAGGCCGCGGCTCGCCGCCGGAGGAATGAGGAGTGACGGTGACCACGCCGACCACGCCGGGCGACGTCGGCCTCGGGTGCTACCTGTACGGCATCGTGGCCGCGGACCTGGTCGTGCCGGCGGACCTGAAGGGTGTCGGCGACCAGGCCGTCACCCTGATTCCGTACGGCGAGGTCGCCGCGGTGACCAGTCCGCTGGACACCGAGTACACGCTGGCCGGACGGGCGGACCTGCTGGCCCACAGCCGCGTGCTGGACACGGTCGCGGTCTTGGGGCCGGTGATCCCGGTCCGGTTCGGTTCGCTGCTGCAGAACCAGGACGCGATCCGGGCCGATCTGCTCGAACCCGACCACGATAGGTTCCGGTCGATGCTCGGCGATCTCGCCGGGCACGCGCAGTTCACGATCCGGGCCCGGTACGACGAGCAGCAGATCCTCACCGAGGTCGTCGCGGAGAACCCCGAGATCGCCCGGCTCCGGGCCGCGACCCGCGACCAGCCGGGCGATGCGGCGTACGGCGAACGGGTCCGGCTCGGTGAGTTGGTCGCCCGGGCGCTGGAGGCCAAGAGCGCCGAGGACGGCCGGGCGCTGCTGACCGAGCTCGAGCGACTTGTTGCCGCAATCAACGTTCGGGAGAGCGCCGGGCTGGACCGGCTGCTCGACGCCGCGCTGCTGGTCGCGGACGACCGGCGCGACGAGTTCGAGCAGGCGGTGGAGAAGCTCGCCGAGGCGTACGCCGGGCGCGCCCAGCTCCGGCTGGTCGGGCCGACTGCGCCGTACGACTTCGTCGACGCGGAGGACGGATGGGCCTGATGATGAGCCTTCTGACGCTGCCGCTGGCCCCCGTGCGCGCGACGGTGGCTTTGGCCGAGCAGATCCGGCGGCAGGCCGAGAGCGAGTACTACGATCCGGCGCGGATTCGCCGGCAGCTCGAGCAGATCGACGCACTCCGGGAGAGCGGTGACCTCGATCCGGACGACGCCGCCGCGATGGAGGACGAACTGCTCGCCCGGCTGCTGGCCGCCGACGACCGCCGGCGAGGGGAGGCCTGATCACGATGGCCACACCACGGAAATCCACCCCGGCAAAGAAGACAGCGGCGAAGAAGGCACCGGCGAAGAAGGCGGCGCCGGCCAAGCAGGCTGCGCCGGCGAAGAAGACTGCGGCCAAGCGCAGCACACCGGCCAAGCGCAGTACGACGGCGAAGCGCAGCAGCACCCGCGCCGCGCAGGACGGACAGCACAAGCCGGAGCCGAAGCCGCTGCGCACGATCGCCGTGTCCGCCGCCCGCGAACTGTCCCAGCTGATCGGCCAGGTCCCGGAAGGGATCGTCGGTGTCGAGAAGAGCGAGCACGGCTGGCGCGTCCTGGTCGAGGTGGTCGAGTCGCACCGGATCCCGGAGACGACCGACATCCTCGCCGTCTACGAGGTCGAGGTGGACAACGACGGCGCCGTGACCGGATACCGCCGGATGGACCGCTACGTCCGCGGGCGGATCCAGGAGTGAGGGAGACCCGATGACCGAGCCGACGATCTCGCCGCGCCGGCCACCGATGGACCGGTACGGCTTCGCCTCCAGCCAGCCGCGGCCGGAAGGCCTCGCCGACATCCTCGAACGCGTGCTGGACAAGGGCATCATCATCGCCGGCGACATCCGGGTGAACCTGCTCGACATCGAGCTGCTGACGGTCAAGATCCGGCTGCTCGTGGTGTCGGTGGACAAGGCGATGGAGATGGGCATCGACTGGTGGACCCGCGACCCGATGCTGTCCGGCGACGCGCAGGAGCTGGCCGACGAGAACCGCAGGCTCCGGGAGCGGGTCGAGGAGCTGGAGAGCGGACGTGACTGACACCGGCACGTACGTCTACGCGGTCGGCCGGCACCTGGACGAGGAGGTGCTCGCCGGGCTCGAGGGCGTTGCCGGCGCACCGGTCCGGACGATTGCGCATCGCGATCTGATCGCCGTCGTGAGCACTGTCGAGCTCGACGAGTTCGGCGAGTCCGCGCTGCGGCAGAACCTCGAGAGCCTCGCCTGGGTGGAGCAGACGGCGCGGCGGCACGACGAGATCGTCCGCCGGGCGGCCGCGATCACGAGCGCGCTAGCGCCGTTCCGGCTGGTCACCATCTACCGGTCCGACGACGCGGCGCGGGACCGGATCGAGGAGTTGTACGACGATCTCGTGCTGGCGCTGGACCGGATCGACCGGCGCAGCGAATGGAGCGTGAAGGTCTTCGCCCGGCCCCGGTCGATGCCCACGGCACCCGTCGAGGCGCCGGCCTCGGGAGTCGCCTACCTGGAGCGCCGCCGCGCGGAGATCCGTGGCCGGCAGGAGGCCGCAGTGGATCAGCAGGCGCTGGCCGACCAGCTGTTCTGGGATCTGGTGCCGGCTGCTGCGGCGACCCGGCGGCTCCCGTTGCAGGACCCACGGCTCACCGGCCGCAGCGACACCATGGCGCTCAACGCGACATTCCTGGTCGACGACGACCGCAGTACCGACTTCTTCGAGCTGGTCAACGCGCTGCGGTCCAAGTACCCGTCCTTCGACCTCGAGGTGAACGGACCCTGGCCGCCGTACTCGTTCGCCGTGCTGGAGAAGCCATGACGGTCGAGACGGCGGTACGGACCGAGCCCAGCCTGGTGGACCTGCTGGACCGGCTGCTGGGAAAGGGCGTCGTCATCTCCGGCAACGTCGTGATCTCGCTTGCCGAGGTCGATTTGGTGCGGATCCAGCTGTCCGCCGTCATCCAGTCAGTGCGCGAGGAGTTGAGCCCGGATGACTGAGCCGATACTGCCGTTGACCGAGCGGATCGAGGCCAATGCCGACACCGTCGAGCGCGAGCTGCTGAAGCTGGTGCTGACGATCGTCGAGTTGGTCCGGCAGCTGATGGAGCGCCAGGCGATCCGCCGGATGGACCAGGGCGACCTCAGCCCGATTCAGGTCGAGGAGCTGGGGCTGGGCCTGATGCGACTCGACGAGGCGATGACCGCGCTGCGCGAGCAGTTCGGTCTGAGCGCGGCCGACCTGAACATCGATCTCGGCCCGCTCGGTGCGCTCCTCCCGGAATAGGTGGTGGTGATGATGAGAGTTCTTCGAGGGCTGGGCGCCGCGGTCGTGTGGCTGCTCGCGACGGTCGTGATGATCCTGGCCGCGGTGCTGTGCGTGACGCTGGTGCTGCTGCCGCTGGGGATCCCGCTGATGGCACTCGGGCTCCGGCTGTACGGGTACGGCGTACAGCTGATGGTCCCGCGGGCGCCGGAGGTCAAGCGCGGGGTGCGCAAGCGCCTCGGCCTGCGCACCCACGGCTCGGTGGCCGGCGACGTCAAGCGGGCCCGCAAGCGCGGCAAGAAGTCCGGCCGCAAGATGAAGAAGAAGCTGGCCGGCGCGTTCCACAGCTGAACGGAGGGCGATCATGAAGCTGGTGATGAGACTGGTCGTGAACGCGGTCGCTCTCGCCGTCGCCGCCTGGCTGCTCGCCGACATCACGATCAGCGGGGCGAGCACGACCCGCAGGGTCATCACGCTGATCGTGGTGGCGGCGCTCTTCGGCCTGGTCAACGCGTTCGTCAAGCCGCTGGCGACCCTGCTGTCGCTGCCGTTCATCGTGCTGACGCTCGGCCTGCTGATCTTCGTCATCAACGCGCTGATGCTGCTGCTGACGTCCTGGATCAGCGGCCTCCTCGACATCCCGTTCGAGGTGGACGGCTTCGGCACCGCGCTGATCGGCGCGCTGATCATCACGGTGGTCAGCTGGCTGATGAACGTCCTGCTCCCGGACAAGCTCGAAACCAACTGACGCGGGGCTCTTTCGAAGGAGTGACCAAGGATGAGCATGGACAGCCGAACGCTGGGTGAGAAGGCCGGCGACAAGCTCGAGGAAGGCCTCGGACAGGTGAAGGAGCGCGCCACCAAGGCGGGGATCCACGCCCGGAACGCGGCCCGCGCCCGGACCGGCCACGGCCCGACCAAGGACCAGCTCTACGCCGACGCCAAGCGGCTCGGCATCAAGGGCCGTTCCAAGATGACCAAGTCCGAGCTCGAAAAGGCAGTCCGCCAGGCCTGACGACTTCGCGTCACCTGGCGAGCTCGACCGCGACTCGGGCGGCGAGGTCGGCGTTGTTGCGGGCCAGGGCGAGGTTGGCGGGGACGCTCTGGCCGTCGGTCTCCTTCTCGATCCGCCCGAGCACGTACGGCGTGACAGCGGGGCCGGTGATGCCGGCCTCGCTGCTCGCGTCGAGGGCAGCGGTGAGTACGGCGTCGATCCGGGCTGCCGGGATCTCGTCGGCGACCGGTATCGGGACGGTCAGCAGCACCCCGGTGTTCGGCCGGGTGCGGAAGCGCAGCACGTCGCAGACGACCTGCTCGTCCTCGACGCGGTGTGGAACCGGCAGTCCGCTCGACCGCGTGTAGAAGGCCGGGAACCAGTCGTGCTGCCAGCCCAGCACCGGCACACCGATGGTCTCCAGGTACTCCAGGGTGCGCGGCAGGTCGAGGAAGGCCTTCGCACCGGCGCAGACCGTGATCACCGGGTGGTTGCCGATGGCATCGAGATCGGCGGAGACGTCGCCGGTGATCTCGGACCCGCGGTGCACGCCGCCGATCCCGCCGGTGGCGAACACCGAGATGCCGGCCGCGTGGGCAAGCGCGACCGTCGCCGAGACCGTGGTGACGCCGACGTCCCAGCCCTGCGCCTGGGCCACGGCCAGATCGCGCTCGGCGACCTTGCGGGTGCCCTGCAGGACGCGCTTCTCCTCGTCCGCGGTGAGGCCGGCATGGGGACGGCCGTCGAGGATCGCGGTCACAGCCGGGGTCGCGCCGTGGGCGAGGATCGCCTGCTTGCAGATCTCGAGCGCCTCGGCGTTGAACGGGACCGGCAGCCCGAGGGTCGAGAAGATGGTCGACTCCAGCGCGACGACGGCACGGCCCTCGGCCAGCGCCCGGGCCACGTCGTCGGACAGGATGATGTCGGTCAAGACTGCTCCTCATGCATCGGTGGGGTCAGGGTGGCGCCAGGTTCGGTGAGTACCCGGCTGGCGAGTCGGTGGCCGGCCTCGACTGCTTCGACGACGTCGGCGTGCTCGAGAACAGCTGACAGGAAACCCGCCGCGAAGGCGTCGCCGGCTCCGGTGGTGTCGCGGACGTCGTCGACCGGTGGCACCTGGACGGTCGTGAAACTGTTGCCATCGGCATGGATCTCGGTCGGGTGCGTGCCGTTCTTGACGACGACCGTCGTACCGGGGAGGTCGCGCAGGCAGCCGGCGTCGGCCTCGACGCCGTTCGCGAACACGTACGTCGGCCGGAGGCTGCCGAGCAGGTCGCGGAAGGCTCGCGGGCCGACCGCGTCGATGAGAGCGACCGAGGCGGCGTCGACGGTGAGGATCGCGCCCTCGCGGTGCGCGATGTCCGCTGCCTGCCGGAGGACCGGCCAGGACGGGCCGACGACGGAGTAGGCCGAGAGGTGGACCGCTGCCGCGCCGGAGATCCACCCGTCCGGTACGTCGCTCAACTCGGCGGCAGCCGCCCGGTCCGGGAACAACGTGCGCTCGCCGCGGTCGTCGACGAGGATGACGATGGTCCCGGTGCGGCCGTGCCGCTGCACCTTGGCGTCGACGCCGGCCTGGGTGAGCTCGCGCACCAGCGCCTCGCCGGCGGCGTCGTCCCCGACCCGTCCGACGAACCGAACCGCCGTACCGAGGCTGCTCGCGAAGACCGCGACGTTCGACGCCGCCCCGCCGCGCGTCCGCCGGACCCGCGCCGGGTTGTCCGTGCCGAACCGGAGTCCGCCGTCGGACCAGACGACGACGTCTTCGACCAGGTCGCCGATGCACACGAGAGTCACGGCAGCACTCTACGAGTCATCCGACCGGCGCCACGCCCTTGTCAGCGGAATCACAGTGATCAATACTGCTCGCTACAACAAGCAACGAGACAAGTTCAGTCACGCCTACCGTCCAAGGAAGTGATCGTTGTGTCGTCTCCGAGCCGTTACACCCCTTCGCGCCGGGATCTGCTGAGATCCGGCGCCGCAGTCGGCGCCGGCGCCGGAATCAGCGCCGCCGTCGGCGAGACCGCGCACGCCGGTGCAGTCGCGGAACCGGCGCGCGACCAGTACGAGAAGCCGATGGTCGACGTACCGTTCGAAGGCTTCGAGAACGTCCGGGTCGGGCTGATCGGCCTGGGCAACCGCGGCGGCGGCCAGGACGTGCGCTTCGGCGCCGTGTCCACCGTCACCGCCGTCTGCGACATCCGCCCCGCCCAGGTCGAGCGCACCATCGGCCGGATCATGGCCCAGGGTTTCCAGGACACCCCGCCGGCCGGCTACTCGAACGGCGACGAGGACTACCTCAACCTGGTCAAGCGCGACGACATCGACCTGGTGTACATCGCGACCCCGTGGGAGTGGCACTACCCGCAGGCCAAGGCCGCGATGGAGCACGGCAAACACGTCGCCATCGAGCTGCCGATCTCGCCGCATCTGCACGAGATCTGGGACCTGGTGCGGACGTCCGAACGCACCCGGAAGCACTGCATGCTGCTGGAAAACGTGAACTACTTCCGGCCCGAGCTGCAGCTGTTCAACATGGTGAAGGCCGGCCTGTTCGGCGACGTGCAGCACGGGTCCGGCGGTTACATCCACGACCTGCGCTGGCCGTACCTGTTCGGGGGTGCGTACTACCCGGAGTACTGGCGCCGCCGCTGGCAGACCCGGATGAACGCGCTGCACTACCCGATGCACGGCCTCGGACCGGTCTCGGCCGCGATGGGGATCAACCGCGGCGACCGCTTCGACGAGCTGGTCGCGGTGGCCACACCGCCGAAGGCGCTGGCGCTGTTCCGATCCGAGGACTCGCGGGTCGGGCCGGACCACTCGTCCTGGGACGACGCGCCGTACATCTCTGGTGACCGGCACACCGCGTTCGTCACCACGACGTCCGGGCGGTTCATCCGGGTCGAGCACGACGTCAACTCGCCGCATCCGTACACGCGGGAGACGACGCTGACCGGGACCCGCGGGTCCATCGAGCTCGACAACGCCCGGGTGTACCTGGAGTCGCTCGGCCACAACAACCACAGCTGGCGGACCGGGAGCGCGTACAGCAGCATCCTGACCCAGCACGACCACTGGCTGTGGCCCGCGCTGGAACGACTGGCCGAGCAGTACGGCGGCCACGGCGGCGGCGACTTCGTGTCGATCTTCCGCCTGGTCCAGCTGATGCGGCTCGGGATGACGCCGGACATCGACGTCTACGACTCGGCGGCGTGGTGCTCGGTGATCCCGCTCAGCCACGAGTCGATGAAGACCAAGCACCTGCGGCCGGTGAAGGTCCCGGACTTCACCCGCGGCTACTGGAAACAGGCCCGTCCGACCTTCGACCGGGCCCGGCCCGACGACCCGTGGCTCGAGGAGCGCTGACCTGAACGATCAGTGAGTACGGCGCTACGCCCTGCTGGCCGGCCGTCGGGAAATGTGAGTTGTTTCCTGACGGCCGGTAACATTGCCTGCTTCCGAGACGGGGACAGGTTGGTGTGCGGTTGCGGTGGGTACGGGTGTCTGAATGCTGGTAGCGAAGCGGTACCGACTAGGCCCGTCCATCGGCCGAGGCGGGATGGGCGAGGTGTTCCGCGCCACCGACGAACAGCTCGGACGTCCGGTCGCGGTGAAGTTGCTGCTGCCCACCGACCGTGACCCGCGCTCGGCGGAGCGGTTCCATCGCGAGGCCCGCGCCGCCGCGCGGCTGAACGACCCGCACGTGGTGTCCGTGTACGACTTCGGCAACCACGACGACGGGTTCTTCCTGGTGATGGAGCTGGTCGAGGGCGGGACCGTCGGCGACGAGCTCACCGAGCACGGGCCGCTGGCGAAGGACCGGGCGATCGACCTGATCGAGCAGGCCGCCGCCGGTCTGGCCGCCGCGCATCGCGAAGACGTCGTGCACCGGGACGTGAAGCCGGGCAACCTGCTGCTCACGGCCGACGGCATCGTCAAGGTCGCCGACTTCGGGATCGCGCACCTGCCGGGGGAGGGAACCACCACCCTGACCGAGGTCGGCGCGATCATCGGCAGCACGCTCTACCTCGCGCCGGAGCGCGCGATGGGTCGTCAGGCCGGGATGGCGGCGGACGTCTACGCGCTGGGGTGTGTGCTCTACCAGCTGGTCACCGGCCAGCCGCCGTTTACCGCGGAACACCCGACCGCGATCCTCTACCAGCACGTCGACGCGACCCCGGAGCCGCCGAGCCGGACCCGCCCCGAGCTCGCCGGGCCGTTCGAGGCTCTGCTCCTCCGGATGCTCGCCAAGGATCCCGCCGTGCGTCCGACCGCCGCCGAGATCGCGGGCGGCGCCTTGCGTGCCGAGCCGGTCGCAGTCACGCAACCACTGACGCCGCTGTCACAGCGGAAGACACTGCTGGCCGGCGCCATCGCCGTACTCGCGACGACTGCCGCGGTCATGGCCGCTGTGCTGATGAACGGCGACGAGCCCAGCACTCCTCCCACGACGGACGTCGGCCCCCAACCCAGCGTCACCTCCAACCCGCCGACCACAGCGCCGACCGGAACCAGCTCCGAGACCACCACCGAACGGACCGAGCCCGGCACCACAACACGCACCACCCCGACGACCTCGCCCTCGCCGTCGCAGACCCCGTCTCAGCAGCCGAGCCCAACCCCGTCACCCACACCGACCCCGTCGGCCTCGCCAACTCCCACCCGAACCACCACCACGTCACCCACACCCACCGAGGAGCCGTCCTCGACCGCTCCCTCGAGCACCCCACCACCTGAGTCCCCGTCGGGCACCCCGGCGACCAGCTCCCCGTCACCCGGCGCCCAAGGCAACGACTAGCTCCGCGGTCAGGCGTCGAGGAGTCGGAGGGCTTCCTGGATGGAGGCGGTGACCGGGGCTCCGGTCGCTTCGAGTGCTGGGCGGGTCATTGCGCCGGTGGTGACCAGGATGCAGTGGGTGCCGGCGGTCTGGGCGGCGGTGGCGTCGTCGACGACATCGCCGATCAGTACGACGTTCGCCGGGTCGAGGGACTGTGCTTCGAGGTGCAGGCGCAGACTGTCGGCCTTGGAGCCGCCGCCGACGTCGCCGGGCAGTCCGTCGACGCGGGTGAAGTACTCGGTGAGTCCGTAGCCCTCGATGGTCGGCACGAGCCGGGCGTGGAACCACATCGACAGCAGGGACTGGGTCCGCCCGGTCTCGGCCCAGCGACGCAGCTCGGTCGGGACGCCGGACGCGAGCGCGCACGTGTGCAACAGAGCGTCGTACCGGTCGTGGTAGAGCTTGTCGACGCGTGCCCACTCCTCCTCGTCGAGCAGCCGCTGCAGGACCTGCTCGTAGGAGACCCGCATCGGCCGCGCGTACACCGACTGCCAGTCCGCCCAGGTCAAGCCGGCCGCTCCGAAGTCGGCGCACACCGCATTCACCGAGGCCAGTACGGCGTCGTTGTCGTTCAGCAGCGTCCCGTTCCAGTCCCACACGACATGTGAAATCACCGGCCAAGCTTAAGTCACATGAGATTTACAGCGCTGTAGACAGCAGCTTTACAGCGCTGTAAAGTCGCCCGCATGCCACGCCGCCCCAACATCTTGTTGTTGATGACCGACCAGCATCGGGCCGGGTTCACCGCCGGGTCCGGGTTCGGGCTGGACACCATGCCGTGCCTGGACGGGATCGCTGCCGCGGGTGCGACCTTCGACCGTGGGTACACGAGCTACCCGGCCTGCGTGCCCGCGAGGACCAGCCTGTTGACCGGCCGATTCCCCACCGCGCACCGGGTGCGGCAGAACAGTACGGCGCAGCACGCGTACTACTCCGACGATCTACTCGACGTGCTCCGCGGCGCCGGCTACTCACTCCATTTCGCCGGGAAGCCGCACATGCATCGCGGACCCGCTGACTTCGACACCTTCCACGGCCCGTTCATGCACGACCGCGGTCCGGCTGCCTTGGCCACCGAGACCGCGTTCGACGAGTGGCTCCATGGTCTCGACCACGGGGTGTCTGCCGACCCGACGCCGTACCCGCTCGAGGCGCAGTTGCCGCACCGGATCGTGTCGGGCGCGCTCGACGCGATCGGCACGACGTCCGAACAGGATCCGTTCTTCCTGTGGGTGTCGTTTCCCGAGCCGCACAACCCGTACCAGGTGCCGGAGCCGTACTTCAGTCTGTTCGCCGAAGCCGACGTACCCGATCGGCTGGCCGGACCGGAGGCGATCCCCGACCTCGGTTGGCGCTACCGCTGGCTGCACGAGCTCACCACCGCGAAGAGACCTGGGTACGACGATGCCTGGCGAAGGTACCGGGCCAACTACCTCGGTATGTTGCGGCTGATCGACGACCAGATCGCCCGGCTGCTCGTTGGTCTCGGTGATCGCCTCGACGACACCCTCGTGGTGTTCGTCAGTGACCACGGCGACTACGTGGGCGAGTACGGCCTGCAGCGCAAGGGTGCCGGGATGTCCGACGCGCTGATGCGGATCCCGTTCGTGATCAGCGGACCGGGCGTCGAGGCGGGGCATCGCCAGGAGCTGGTGTCGCTGGTGGACCTGCTGCCGACGGTGTGCGAGGTGATCGGCGCCGACCTGCCGGACGGTGTGCAGGGCCGGAGCCTCGCGCCGTTGCTCGCCGGCGAGACCGGACCCGAGGCCGAGTTCGGCAGCCTGTACGCCGAGCTCGGGTACGGCGGTGTGTCGTACGACGAGGACGACCGCCCGGACCTGCATTTCCCGTACGACGGCTCGACGTACGACGAGCTGAACAGCGTCACCCAGAGCGGTGGCGAACGCATGCTGGTCAGCGGCCACAACAAGCTGATCGTGGACGACCGCGGCCACCGAAGGCTGTTCGACCTGCGCGCCGATCCGGCCGAGCTGGTCGACCTGTCCGACGACCCCGCCCACCATGACGTGCTGCACGCGCTCGAAGCCACCTTGCTGCGCTGGCTCATCCGCGTCGCCGACGACCTGCCGGCCGGGGTCTACACACCAAAGACCACCAAGCACAACTGGCCCTGGGCCTGACCCGCGCGGCGCAACGTACCCCGGGAGGCGCACGATGGCAGGAATCACTCGACGGAGCTTGCTCGGGCTCGGGGCGGCGGCTGCGACCGCCGTCGCGCTCGCTGTACTACTCGCTCACCGACTACAGCCTGCTCGCGCCGCCGGTCTGGGAGGGTCTGGCGAACTACCAACGGATGCTGTCCGACGACCGGTACCAGCAGTCGCTGGTGGTGACCTTCGCCTACGTGTTGCTGTCGGTGCCGCTGGAGATGGTGTTCGCTCTCGCGGTCGCCGTCGTACTCAACCAAGGACTGAAGGCGGTCGCGTTCTACCGGGCCGTGTACTACGTGCCGAGCCTGCTCGGTGGGAGTGCCGCGATCGCGAAGGCCGCCGAGGTGGACGGAGCCGGCCGGGTCCGGCGGTTCCTGCACGTCACGCTGCCGCTGCTGTCGCCGATCGTGTTCTTCAACCTGGTACTGCAGATCATCGGCGCGTTCCAGGCGTTCACGCCGGCGTTCATCGTGTCCGGCGGCAGCGGCGGTCAGCAGCTCGCTGGAGCCGAACGACCAGATCTTCGGCTCGGGGTCGTTGCTGCCGCACTCGCCGAGCCTGGCGAACTACCGCGACGGCTGGACCGGGCCGGGGTCGCCGTTCAGCGTGTACCTGCTGAACTCGCTGCTGATCTGCGGTCTCACCATCGTCGGCAACGTGCTGTCCTGCTCGCTGGCGGCGTACGCGTTCGCCCGGATGTCGTTCGTCGGCCGGCGGGTGCTGTTCGGGTGATGCTGGGCACGATCATGCTGCCGCAGCACGTGACGCTGGTCGCGCAGTACTCGATCTTCCGTGACCTCGACTGGGTGGACACCTACCTGCCGCTGGTGGTGCCGAAGTTCCTCGGCACCGAGGCGTTCTTCATCTTCTTGATGGTGCAGTTCCAGATCTACCTGCGGATCGTGCTGCCGCTGCTGCGGCCGGCCCTGGTGACCACGGCGATCTTCTCGTTCATCTGGAGCTACAACGACTTCTTCACCGCGCTGATCTACGTGTCCGACCCGCCCAAACTGACGGTGCCGTTGGCGTTGCGGACGTTCCTGGACGCGTCCGGTCAGTCGGAGTGGAGGCAGATGTTCGCGATGAGCATCGTCACGATGGTGCCGGTGCTGGCGGCGTTCGTGTTCTTCCAGCGCCGGATCGTCGAAGGGCTCGCCACCTCGGGGCTGAAGTAGTCTGGCGACCGTGACCAGCAGACCGCGGTTGGCCGACGTGGCCGCTCGGGCCGGTGTCTCGATGAAGACCGTCTCGAACGTGATCAACGACTTCCAGCACGTGTCACCGCAGATGCGGGCCCGGGTCCAGGCCGCGATCGAGGAGATCGGCTACCGGCCGAACCTGTCCGCGCGCAACCTCGCCCTCGGCCGGGCCGGGATGATCGCGCTGGTCGTTCCACAACTGGACATGCCGTACTTCGCCGCGCTGGCCGGCCAGGTGCTGGAAGCTGCAGCGCGCAGCAACTGGGTGGTGCTGATCCAGCAGAGCGGCGGTGATCCGGCCGTCGAGCGGGACGCCCTGGCCGGGCACTTCCCGCAGCGGATGGACGGGCTGATCCTCAGCTCCCAGCGGATCGGCCCGGCCGAACTGCGCGACCGCACCGACCAGACGCCACTCGTGATGCTGGGGGAGCGGAACTACCAGGGCATGGTCCAGCACGTCGCGATCGACAACGTGGCGGCTGCGCGGACCGCCGTACAGCACCTGATCGACCTCGGGCGGGAGCGGATCGCGCTGATCGGCTCGAGTCCCACCGACCGGCGGCATCCACGGCTCCGCGGCTACCGGCAGGCGTTGCGGGCGGCCGGGCTGCCCGAGCGGGACGACTGGATCAAGCCGATCCGGAGCAACCTCGGTGAGGAGGGTGAGCGGCAGATGGCCGAGCTCCTCGCCGAGAACCCCGAGAACCCACCGGACGCCGTCTTCTGCGTGACCGACTGGGTCGCGCTCGGCGTTATCCGCGCCCTTCAGACCCACGGCCTGCGCGTGCCCGACGACGTCGCCGTCGTCGGTTTCGACGACATTCCGTACGGCCGCGCCGCCACCCCGACCCTGACCACGATCTCTCCGGACCGCACTGCCATAGCCACGATGGCGGTCGCTTCTCTCGAAGACCAGATGGCGGCCTTGGCAGCCGGCACGCCGTACCAGTTCTCCGAGCAGCAAGCGGCCTACCAGTTGATCGTCCGGGAAAGCACAGCCGGTCTCAGTCGATGAGGTCCTTGAAGCTGATGCGGCGGTGCACTACCTGGGCGGCCACCGCGGCCAGGGGTTGGTCGGCGGCGTAGGCGCGGGCGCGGAGGATGGCCAGGGCGTCGGCGTGGCTGAGGTCGGCCTGGACGATGACCATGCCGGTCGCCTGGTTCACGGTGGTGCGGTCGTCGCCCAGGTCGCCTGCTGCAACGAGTGCCTCGGCCGGTGCGCGGAGCAGTACGGCGCCGATGGCGTCGACGAGGACCTGTGCGGTAGCGGGGGACTCGGTCGGCTCGCGGTCGGCTGCAACGTACATGCTGATCGCGCCCCAGGGCGGTCCATCGGGGCGCATCGGGAACGAGAGCGTGGTGAGGCGGCCGACCGCTTCGAAAGCAGCAGCGCTGAAGACGGGCCAGCGGCGATCGTCCGCGAGGGTGAGCCTGATCGGCTCGTTGAGCCGGTAGGCGTCGCGGCAGGGGCCCTCGCCGGTGACTTCCTGAAGGTCCTCGAGACGCGCGGCCACAGCGTCGGTTGCGCAGAGCACGGTACGGCGGGGAGAGGTGTTCTCGATGGTGATCGCGACACCGTCGACGCCGAGGAACTCCTGACAGGCCTGGGCCATCCGCAGTGCAAGACCTTCCGGCTCCGAGTTGGCCGCCGCGAGCGCGGTCAGCCGCGCTACGAGCACCACATCGTCTGTCACGCCAGACCGGTGCCCCTGGCCAAACCGTTGCTCTCGGCGACGACGGTTTGACGGGGGACACCGGAGTTGGGGAAGGGCCTCCGTCGCGCGCGAGATCGAGGTCCCCAGGTCCCGGTCGTTCAGATCAGCAGCGGCCGGGACCGCTCATGAGCAGCGCTGTCAGCCGGCCGCGTGCAGGTCGGTGGGCGCAGACGGCTTGGGTCTGGTGAAACGACGGCCGGCGACGACTTGTTCGGCGACCTGCTGGAGCTTGAGGTCGTTCTCCTCGGCGTAGCGGCGCAGTACGGCGAACGCGCGATCGCTGTCCAGGTCGTGACGCTCCATCAGGATGCCCATCGCCTGACCGACCAGCTTGCGGGCGTCGACCTTGGTGGTCATCACCTCGCGCCGCTGGGCGGTGGCCACGGCGATCGCGGCATGCCGGGCGAGCACGTGCGCGATGGCCAGGTCGTCGTCGCTGAATCCGTTGCACGCCTGCTTGAACAGGCTGAGTGCGCCGAGCGTGGTCGTTCCGGTCGTGAGGGCCAGGTGTACGACGCTGCCGACACCGGCAGCGACCGCAGCCCGGCTCCACGCCGGCCACCGGGTCTCCTCGGCCGCATTGGGGATGTAGAGCACGACGCCGTACTGGATCGCGGCGATCATCGGGCCGTCGCCGTGCCCGATCTGCAGGGCGTAGAGGTCGCGCGGTACGTCGCTACTCACCGTGCCGATCGTGATCACGCCGCCGGCGTCCTGGAGTGCGATCCCGGCGTGGTCGCAGTCGACCGCGGGAATCGCGTAGCGGACCACTGCGTCAGCGGTCTCCGTCGTGGTTGTTGAGTCGTGCAGCTGCATCGCCAGCTCGGCGAAGGCGTAAGCCTGCCGGTGGACGCGCGCAGTGCCGATGGACTGTGTCATCGGGGCCTCGGTTCAGATCGCGTGTACCGGCCAGCCGATGCCCGCGTCGAGCTACCCCGCCGCGTCTTGACAGGATCAACCCACCCTACCCCGCCCCACCCCGAAACACACGAGGTAGCCGCCGAGGTCGACGACGACCCCGCTCATACCGCCCGTGGTACCCGGGGAGTCAGTGGGGTAAGCGGCGGTTGTCGATGAGTTGCTGGGCGACGTCGCGGAGCTTGGTGTTGGTGTCTTGGGAGTAGCGCTTGAGGATGGCGAACGCGCGGTCGCCGTCGACGCCGTACCGCTCCATCAGGATGCCCATCGCCTGGCCGACCAGCTTGCGGGCGTCGACTGCCTTGGCGAGGGTCGCCTCGCTGCGGGCGGTCGCGAGGGCGACCGAGGCGTGCCGGGCCAGGATGTGGGCGATCGCTTCGTCGTCGGGGGTGAACGCGGCGGGCTCGGTGCTGTAGAGGCCGAGGACGCCGACGACACCGGCCCCGGTGGTCAGCGGTACGTCGAGGACGCTGCGGACACCGAGTGACAGCACCTTGGTCGCCCAGTCCGGCCAGCGCGGGTCGGTCGCCACGTCCTGGATCAGCAGCGTGCTGTGGTCGCGCATCGACTCCACCAACGGTCCGTAGCCGCCGGCCATCTGCCAGTCGAAGATCTGCGCGACCATCGGGTCGGTGGCCGCCGGAACCTCGGGTTTGCCGTGCACCGCGAGGGCGACACCGGCGTGCGAGCAGTTCAGCGCCTGCAACGCGAACGTCACCACCGCGTCGACGGTCTCCTCGACGCCTTCGGAGTCGTGCAACTCCACCGCCAGGCGCGCGAAGACGTCCGCCGCACTGCTCTCGACCGGATCCAGTGCACGCACAACGGGCTCGTCGGCGCCTCCCGCGCCGTTCACAGCCGGCTGCTCCCCAGCAGGTTCCATGGCACCCATCATGCCCCAGAGACGGTGACGGCCCCGGGTGCGACTGACGGTACTTCGTCAACTACTGGTTCTGCGGGCCGGTAGCTCACGAGTGTCGACAAGCTCGCGGATCAGCAGGGGCTGGGCCTTCCGGATGACGGTGATGAGCGGTCCGGCGGCGGCGTCGATCTGCAGCTGGTACAGCTCGGCCAGCCTCGGATCGGTCAGCGCCATGATCTCCGGGCGCTGCTTGGCGGCGACCAGCACGACCGACGCGTAGTCACAGCCGACCGCCTGCAGCGCGAACTGCACCACCGCATCGGCGGTCTCCTCCAGACCCTCGATGTCGTACAACTCGACAGCCAGCCGGCCGAACGCCTCCGCTGTCCAACGATTCTCGACCACACGCGCCACCTCAGCGGGAGCCTGAGATCATCATCCACTCGGAACTGAAAGCGGACGCGGCGGCCGGAAGCCGGCCGCCGCGTTGTGGGGTTGGTGGGGGTCAGTCGCCGAGCAGGGTGTCGTACTTGGGCGCCCAGCGGAAGTACTGCGGGTCGGAGAAGGTCATGGGGACCTTGCCGAGACCCTTGATGACGGTGTTGCGGCCGTTGGCGTGGCCGACGGCGTACAGGTAGCCGGACTTGGTGTCGCGGTCGATGCCGAGCAGCAGGGTGCCGTTCACGCCGCACTTGGTGGCGATCAGCTGCTCGAAGCCCTGCCAGGTGGCGTCGCGGACCGCGGTGCCCTTCGGGACGCCCAGGTAGCGGGTGGGCCACCGGACCGTCAGCAGCCCGCCGGCGCGGGTGTTGGCGAGGAAGGTCTCGTAGGTGTCGGTGCGGCTGATCAGCGTCATCGACTTCACCGTGCTGAGTCCACCGGCACCGCCGCTGAGGCGCCAACGGGTGCCGTCGGCGATCCACCGCAGCACGGTTCCGTCGGTCTTCTGGCCGTAGAGCGTCGTACGGCTCGGCGAGCCGGCGTCGGCCGGGCGGTGGACGGACTGCTCGACCCAACGGTAGTTGGACCAGCCGCCCCCGATCCGGAGGTTGTTCTTCGGGTAGTGCGGGTCGATCTGGCTCTGGCCGTCGACGACGTACGAGCTGGAGTGCAGGGCGCCGCCGAGCACGGTCAGCCCGGACCGCGACTCGCCGCTCAGCAGCGGCGTGCCGACGAACGTGGTGGTGTGCTGGACCTGGCCCGGCGTGAACACGTTCGCCGTGCCCCGGACCCCGCCGATGGTGATCGGCGCGGTCGCGTTGATCATCCGGCTGGTGTGCGCCCCGTTCGCGGTCACCGAGCCGAGCCGCAGCGCGCAGGCCGCGGAGGTTGCCGACGTGTCCGCCGGCTGGGCCTGGGCCTGGGCCCCGGCCGCGAGGCCCAGCCCGAGCGCGAGCACGCCGGCCGATGCCAGACCCACAGTCTTACGAACCATCTGAGTACTTCCTCCCCTTGGTCGAAGGCTCCCCGGCCTCCGTCACGGGATTGGATTACGGAATCCTCCGAAAAGTTCGGCGGCGGTTTGCGGCGTGCCTCATCCGGAGGGGATGAGGCGGGTGATGCGGCGCCGGACCGACGATCTGGGTGCGGCGGGGGCGGCGGCCGGCGCCGTCCGCGGATGGGGGGAGCGAGCCGTGTATCGATCTGATCGGGGCCGGTTCCTCTGGTGGTGGTGTCTGTGCCTGGCCACCCTGACCGGACTGCTCTGCATGATTGCCAAGTGGGGCCCGGCGGGAGCGTTCGTCTGCGTGCTGCTGGCTGCACTGTCGGCGGTCGTCGTCGCCTCGGCCGTCTGGTCGGGGAACGACAGCCGGCAGGGGGTGAAGGGGATCGGCCGCGCGATGCTCGCGTCGATGGTGCTCGGACCAGCTGCGATCGGTCTGATCGGGGCGTTCGGCTTCGGCGGCGTGCTGATCGTGCTGACGCTCACGGTGACGGCGCCCGCTCTCGTCGAGCTCGTGCGGGCACGATGGTTCACCGCGAAGGATCCGGCTCCGCAGGACCTGCCGGAGGTCGGGTTCCTCAGCGACGAGGAGCTGTGTCTCGCCTGGCGCCGGAGCTTCCTGCTGCTGGAAGCGGCGCGGTCGGCTCAGGCGCGCCTCACCGTCGTCGAGGAACGGCAGCGGTACCTCGACGAGCTGTACCGGCGATCGCCGGACGGTGTCGCGGCCTGGCTCGCCGCCGGTGCGCTCGCCTCCGGCAATCCGCTGCCCTACGTCGGCGACGACGACGACCGCCGTACCGACTGAGTTCCGACTGAGTGCAGCCTCAGACGACCGGCGGCACCTGCCGCTCCTCGGCGGCCGTGAGCTGGGCCCCTTCGACGCCTTCCATGCCGCTCCACGGCGCGTCGCCGACACCACCCAGACGGTCTCGTACGTCGGACCAGCGCGCGGTCAGCGAGTACAGCACGATGACGTCGAGCGTGATCATCATGACGGCCCAGACGGGATAGGCGTCGAACCACGCGATCTGGATCACCGCATGCAGGCTGACGAGCACGATCGCGGCGATCCTGCCCCACGTCGTCGCGGTCAGCACGCCGCCGCCCGCGACCGCGAGCAGGATGCCGGAGATGATCAGCGTCCAGCCCCAGGCGGTCACGTCCAGGACGATGAGCTTCTCCGGGGTCAGCACCAGTTCCTCGTCGGCGACCAGGGCGACGAATCCCTGGAAGACATTGACCAGACCGATCACCATGAGCATCGCGCCGGCGAACGCGACGAATCCGGCGAGCACGATCCCACGCCTTTCAGCAGCCATCTCAGCCATCCCCTCTCCGGGCCGCGACAGATCCGCAGCGAGTCGCACCTGGATGCTGCGCTGGTCACCCGCCCGGCGCCTCACCCTGCGTGGATGAGCCGTCGGATCGGTCGGATGGACCTTGGGCTTACCGGGCGTGTCCGGTTGCTGAGTGTGAGGTTTCCGATACGTAGGTGAACCCCTGAGCGGATAACATTCCGGTCAAGGACGCGTCGATGCCGGGAGTGGTCGGGGGAGTCGGGGGGAGAACCTGTGCGGTTCTTTGTGCCAGAACGCGACGTACCGGCTCTTTCTCGAGCCTGGTGAGCTCGACGCGGAGACGTTCGAGTCGATGCTCGACGAGGCCGGCGCGTTGACACGAGCCGGGCACCACGATCGCGCCGCCGCGACCATCCGGGAAGCGCCGGGGTTGTGGGAGGGACCGGCGTACGTCGGTCTCGACCACATCCCGGTGTTGCGAGCCGAGGCGGAACGGCTGACCGAACGCCGGCTGGTCGCCTTCGAGGACCTGTGCGCCGCGGAAGTCGCGGCCGATGGCTGCGCCGCCGCGCGAGTTGTTCGGCTGGCTCGCCGAGAAGCCCGTGAAGCCGCGCACGGTCGCCGAGGCGCGCAAGAACGGCTTCGGTACGGCGATCCCCGCGCAACCGGAACAGATCCTACGCACCGACCAGGCGTACTACGCCGCCGTCGACCGCTGCGAGACCGCTGCGCGCGAGGAGCTCGGTGACCCGGCCGAGGTCGGCCACGTCCGGGACCGCTACATGGAACTCGGCAACCGCCTCGGTTACGAGTACGTCGTACGCGTGAAAGCCATCCTGCAAGAGGAAAGCGACAGCCTGGTCTCCTGCCTCGGCACCAAAGCCACCCGCTCCCCAACGGCGCCCGGTACGACGCCACCAAGAACGTCACCCAGTTCGGCATTCGCCTCGGCACCAACACCGAACCGGCCGCCAAGCCCCTCCAAACCCTCCCCGGCGGCGCCAAACTCCGCCCGGCGATCCCCGCCCGCCCCTACCGACCAACCCCGCAAGAGTCAGCCTTCGCAGCCGCCTTTGCCGAGTGCGGCACTACGACAGGCCTCTTCGCCCACCTCGACGCCCGCCTCCCAACCCTCCAACGCGAAACCATCGCCCCCACACCACCGAACTGACCGACCTCAACCCCAAACTCACCGCCATGGCCGCCCGCGCCGACGCCGTACTCAAGTCACGCTGACTTTCGTCAGGTGGTGCGGGGCTCCCAGCGGAAGGTGGTGGTGGCGACGATGGTTGCCGCGACACCCCAAGCCGCGACGACGGCGAGGTCGGCCGGCTCGAACCCGGCGCCGGTGGTGGACGGGTCGAAGACGGTCAGGAAGGCGTCGTACAGCCGCTGCACCGGGAAGACCTCCGCGACGTCGCGGACGCCCTCGGGGATGAGCTCCTGGGGGATGAAGATCCCGGAGATGAAGTACAGCGGGAGCGTGATCGCGTTCGTGATCGGCACCGCCGCGTCCTGCGACGGGATGGCTGACGAGACGGCGAAGGCCAGGGCGGAGAACGTGAAGGTGCCGACCAGGAGCGCGACCAGGCCGGCCGCGATGGTGGTCGTCGGTACGGCGACGCCGTACACGAACCGTCCGATCGCCACGAGGACGACGACGAGCAGGGTCGCGGCGGCCGCGGACGTGACGATGCGACCGGCCATGAACGTCCACGTCGGCAGGGGAGTGGTGCGCAGGCGCTTGAGCAGGCCGCGTTCCCGGGAGGCGGTGAGCGAGACGGCCAGGTTCGTGAAGGTCGCCTGGATCAGGCCCAGCGTGACGATTCCCGGCAGGTAGTAGGTGGAGCCGCGGACCAGCTGTCCGTCGGCGAGCTCCATCCGCTGGTTGCCGAACACGCTGACGAAGATGACCAGGAACATGATCGGCAGCACGAACGCGAAGAAGATCGTGGTCGGGCTGCGCCAGAACGCCTTCCAGTCATAGCGGAACTGGTGTGCCACCACCGTCATGATGCGGCCGTCAGCTCGAGGTAGACGTCTTCGAGGCTGGGGCGCCGGACCTGCAGTTCGGCGAGGTCCACACTGCTCTCGATCGCCCACTCGGTCAGTGCGTGGACGAGGTGCAGCGGTTCGTGCGAGTGGATCTCGACACGGCCGTCGGTCACCGCGACCGGCTCGAACCGGGCCGGCAGCGCGATGCTGTCGGCGAGCCGGAAGGTGATCCGGGTGGCCTGCCCGGCGACGAGTTCCACCGGTGAGCCCTCGGCCTTGATCCGGCCGTCGACGAGGATCGCGACCCGGTCCGCGAGCGCCTGCGCCTCGTCGAGGTAGTGCGTCGTGAGCAGCACCGTCTTGCCGGCGTCCCGCAGTGCGGCGATGATCTGCCACGCCGACCGCCGCGCCGCTGGATCGAACCCCGTCGTGGGCTCGTCGAGGAACAGCAGCTCAGGATCACCGACCAGCGCAATACCCAGATCGAGCCGCCGCTGCTGGCCGCCGGACAACTGTCCGGCACGTACGTCGCCCTGCGCTTCCAGACCGACAAGCCGTACGACGTCCTCGACCGGAAGCGACCGCGGGTAGTACCCCGCGAACTGCCGGAGTGACTCGCGAACGGTCAACGCTGGCTCGACCTGCCAGGTCTGCAGCATCACCCCGATCCGCGCACGCCATTCGCGATCCGCCCGCGCCGGATCGGCCCCGAGGACCTCGACCCGGCCCGCGGTCGGATCCCGGTAGCCCTCGAGAATCTCGACCGTCGTCGTCTTACCCGCGCCGTTCGGGCCGAGGAACGCGAAGATCTCCCCGGCCCGAACCTCCAGGTCGACACCCCGCACGGCTTCGTGGCGCCCGTAGGACTTCCGAAGCCCCTCGACGGTGATCACGGCCGCGGGCGGTTACTCGCGCCAGCCGCTGAGCTCGACCGACTTGCCGGTCTCGACCCGGAAGCCGAGCTTGACCTTGAGCTCGGCGTCGGTGGCCAGCTCGAGCTTCCAGGTGACGACACCGAGGTCGGTGGTCTCGGCCGGCTCCGGTTCCGCGACGATCGGTTTGACGGTGATCTCGTGGTCCCGCGCCACCGGCAGCTGGTCGAGGACCGTGACCCGGGCCGGGCGCGGGGTGTGGTTCTCGATCTTGGTCTCGTACTCGACCTCACGCCGGCGCGTCGACCCCAGGGTCGCCTTGGTCGCGGTCCGTCGTACCAGCTTGCGCTCGACGCGGATCCGGTCGTCCAGGCCGAGCGCGAGCTCGACGTCCTCACCGGGCGCCCACAGCGGCAGCGCGGCCGAGCCGACGAAGTCCGCGTCGTGGAAGACGGCGGCCTTCCCGGCCGGCAGCGTGTGCGTGGACGAGTTCAGGACCGTGGCCCGCAGGTGGACGTCAGTCGACTGAACCGGCGCGGTGACGTAGTCCAGTTGGGCGTCGAGGTCGATCGCGGCGATCGTCGCGCGGTGCGAGGCGCCGTCCGCAGGTACGGCGACCGGCCGCGGCGGAGTGTAGGTCGCTGCCGTGACGCCCTGCTCGACGGTCGCGGCGAGGTCCGCGACGGCCGGTGCTGCGGCCGCCTGCTCCACGAAATCGGTGCTGAGCGAGGCCGCGACGGCCCGGTGAACCATCGGGGCGCCGGTCGGCCCGGCCGGCATCGGCGGGTGGAAGCGGTCCAGGTACCAGGGGCCGAGCTCGGGCACCTTCGCAGTCACCGTGGGCCGGGCCGTCGACAGCCTGAGATCGCACTCGGGCCAGTCCTCGCCGGTCTGCTGGGTGATCAGGCCGTACCAGCTCAGCGTGAGCTGGTCAGCGTTGAGACGGACGTCGTACGAGCTGGTCCAGCCCGCTCTGCCCACAACGTAGGAGAGCTCGATCTCCACCTCCGCTTCGGACTCCAACGCCAGCGTGACGGCGGCCGATCGGCGGTCGGGCGCGCGTTGCGTTGCGACCTCGGCCAGCCGGCGGTCCGCGGCGGCCAGGCGCTCCTCGGCTTCCCGTCGTTGCGTGGCCAGCTCGCGCCGCTTCGCCCGTACGGCGTCCAGCCGGGACGTCAGCGAATCAGTGAAGCCGCCGAGGTCGGCGCCATCGTCGCCGGACGCCAACGTCCGGGCGAAGGTCCCGCCGGCCCGCCGGGCCAGCTGGCCAAGGAACGTGTCGAGCTGGATCTGGACGTCGTCGGCGTCGGACAGCTCCGTAACCTCGGCCACGGCCTCGCGGCGTTGCCGCTCGAGCTCCGCGACGGTCTCGTCCGGCGCCTGTGGATGGTGCCGCATCGCCAGGTCCACGCCGAGCACCGTGGCCGGTCCGTGGCCGGAGACCCGGACCGAATCCTCCTGCAGCAGGAGCGGCAGCGGCTCGACGTACACGGTCTGGTCACCGGCAGGCACGGTGAGCTTGCCGCGCCGCGTGATCCGCGCGCGGTCCGGGTAGACGGTGACGGCGGCGATCGGAGCGTCCACCACGAGTAGGGTCATGCCCCGACAGTAGCTGTATCAACGGCCATCCTTCCCGGTTCTTTTGGGGCAAGCTGGCCGGTACAGGGAGAGGTCGATGGGATCTGCGGTTGTGGTGGGTGGCGGCATCGTGGGTCTGGCCGTGGCACGGAGTCTGCAGCGGCTCGATCCGGCGACGCCTGTCGTCGTACTGGACAAGGAACAGTCGGTCGCCGCGCACCAGACCGGGCACAACTCCGGCGTCATCCACTCCGGGCTGTACTACAAGCCCGGCTCGCTGAAAGCCCGGCTGGCTGTGGCCGGAGGAGCGGCGCTGAAGGAGTACTGCGAGGAGAAGGGCATCCCGATCGACATCCCCGGGAAGCTCGTCGTCGCGACGACCGAAGCCGAGTTCCCACAGCTCGACCGCCTGCTCGGCATCGGCCGTGAGAACGGCGTCCCGGTCCGTCGACTCACCCTCGACGAGGTCGCGGAGCGCGAGCCCCACTTGCGCGTGAAAGGTGCCCTGGCGGTCGACTCCACCGGCCGCGTGGACTTCAAGCTGGTCGCTCGCGCGCTGGCCGACGACGTTCGCGCGGCCGGTGGACAGATCCGCACCGGCGTGACCGTGACCTCGATCCAGAACGCGGGCTCGGTCGTCCGGGTGCACACTACGGACGAGGTGATCGAGGCGGACCGCGTCGCCGCCTGCGCCGGGCTGCACAGCGACCGGCTGGCCCGGGCCTCCGGTCTCGAGCCCGGCGTCCGCATCCTTCCGTTCCGCGGCGAGTTCAGCGAGCTCGTGCCCGAGCGGGAGTTCCTGGTGAAGGGTCTGGTCTATCCGGTGCCCGACCCGGACCTGCCGTTCCTCGGCGTCCACCTGACCCGCGGAATCGACGGCACCGTGCACATCGGGCCGAACGCCGTACCGGCGCTGGCCCGGGAGGGCTACTCCTGGCGGAAGATCGTCGCCCGGGACCTGTGGGAGTCGATTGCGTACCGCGGCTCGTGGCGGCTCGCCCGCCGCTACGCCAGGACCGGCGCCAAGGAGATCGCACGCTCGCTGACCGGCCGGGCCCTGGTCCGCGAGGCTCAGCACATGCTTCCCGAGCTGCAGGTCTCCGACGTACGGCGCTCCGGCGCCGGCGTCCGCGCCCAGGCCGTCACCCGCGAGGGCAAGCTCGTCGACGACTTCTTCTTCCTCCGCGACGGCCGCACCCTGCACGTGCTGAACGCCCCCTCGCCGGCAGCCACCGCCTGCCTGCTGATCGGCGACCACATCGCCCAGGAGCTCTCCGCCGAGCGCGCCTGATTCGTGCCCTAACGATTAGGGTACTATTGCAGGCGTGACTGACCTCGACGAGATCGCCGACCCGCTGGACCTGGAGAACCAGGTGTGCTTCGCGCTCGCGGTCGCGTCCCGCAGCGTCATCGCGCTGTACCGGCCGCTGCTCGAGCCGATGGGGCTGACTCATCCGCAGTACCTGGTGATGCTCGCGCTGTGGCAGCACGCGCCGCTGTCCGTGAAGGAGCTGAGCGGGATGCTCCAGCTGGAGCCGGCCACGCTGTCGCCTCTGCTCAAACGCCTCGAGGCCAACGGGTACGTCGAGCGTCCGCGGGCGCGGGCGGACGAGCGGGCGCTCGCTGTCACGCTCACACCGACCGGCTGGCGGTTGCGGAACGAGGCGTTGAAGATCCCACCGGCGATCGTGAGCCGGCTGGGCATGGAGGTCTCCGAGCTCCAGCACCTCCATCAGGTGCTGACCCAGGTGATCGGCGCCGCCACAGGTGTCCAGGATCACCCCGGCAGAATTAGTTAGTGCACGAATCATTCGCCTACGATGGTGGTGTCGGAAAGGACACACCATGAACCGTCGTCGTCGCAGCAAGCCGATGAACATCGAGACCGTCCAGCGGTGGGTCGCTTCCGCCGTCCTCATCCATGTGGGCAGCGTCCCGGCCGTCACCCTGGCCGTCTACAGCATCGGCGTGGCCGCCGACGACTACGGCAAGGGCGTCGGCCTCTGGATCATGTCCGGGGTGATCGGCCTGCTCACGGTCTGCGGCGTCCTCGCGATCTTCCGGCGCTCGGTGCTGTCCTACTGGCTCATCCCGGGCATCCTTCCCACCGCGATCACCGGCTTCTACGTCCTCTGACGCCGCCGGCGGGGACAATGGTGCGATGACTGTCCTCGACAAGTTCTCGCTGGCTGGACGCACGGCATTGGTGACTGGTGGGTATCGGGGGCTCGGCCTCGCCTTCGCTACCGGATTGGCCGAAGCCGGGGCTGATGTGGTGATCGGTGCGCGCGATGCCTCGGCATCCCAGCGGATGGCCAAGCAGGTGGCGGACTCGACCGGGCGAAAGGTGATCGGTGTCGGTCTCGACGTCAACGATCGGGAGTCCGGGCAGGCAGCCGTGGCGGCGGCTTTGGAGGCCACTGGCCGGTTCGACATCTTGGTGAACAACGCCGGGGCCTGCTTTCACCGGCCGGCGCTCGACGTGCCGGATGAGGAGTGGGACGAGGTCTTTGCGACCAACGTGTCCGGTCTGTGGAAGCTGAGCCAGTCCGCGGCCCGGCACTTCCGGACGGTCGGTGGTGGCACGATCGTGAACGTCGGGTCGATCTCGGCGCAGATCGTGAACCGGCCGCAGTGGCAGCCGGCGTACAACGCGTCGAAAGCGGCGGTGCATCAGTTGACGAAGTCGTTGGCGGCGGAGTGGGCGCCGTTGAACATTCGGGTCAACGCGGTGGCGCCAGGATACGTGAAGACGGAGATGGCGCCGGTCGACGAGCCGCAGTTCAAGGCGCGCTGGATCGACGACACTCCGATGCAGCGGTACGCCGTACCGGAGGAGATTGCGCCGACCGTCGTCTTCCTCGCCTCGGACGCGTCCAGTTTCATGACCGGATCGATCATCACCATCGACGGCGGCTACACCCTGCACTGATGGACCTCCATCTTCAGCTGGGGGAGGGCGGGCTGGCCGAGCAGATCTACGCGCAGCTGCACGAGCGGATCAGCACCGGCGTGCTGCCCGCGGGTACGGCGCTCCCGTCCTCGCGGGAGCTCGCGGTTCGGCTATCGGTGTCGAGGGCAACGGTCGTCGCGGCCTACGACCTGCTCGCCGCGCACGGGCTGATCCGGTCGCGGGCTGGCGCTGGGACCTTCGTCACCGGTCGGTCTGTCTCAGCGGCGTCCGCGCCGGCTTCGTCGCCCTTGCGGCCGCGAGCGATCTGGGATGCTTTCGCAGTTCCGGAGCTGTCGGTGCCGGCAGCCGAGTTCAACTTCGCGCCCGGTGTGCCTGCACGGACCAAGTTTCCGTTTGTGCGGTGGCGGGCGCTGGTCAACGATCAGTTGCGCAGCCGGACCGACGTTCACTACGCCGACCCGGCGGGTTTGGAGCAGTTGCGTACGGCGCTTGCGCGGCACCTGGTTGTGAGTCGCGGCGTCCGGCTCGCGCCGGAGCAGTTGGTGATCACCACGGGAGCGCAGCAGGCGTTCGACATCGCCGCGCGCGTTCTGCTCGAGCCGGGCGACCTGGTGGCTGTCGAGGACCCCGGGTACCTGCCGGCCTACCGTGGATTCCTTGCGCATGGAGCCCGCGTCGTGGGGGTTCCTGTCGACGGCGAGGGACTGGTTGTGGACCGGATTCCGGTCGGAACGCGGCTTGTGTACGTGACGCCGTCGCATCAGTTCCCGCTCGGCATGCCGATGTCGGAGGAGCGCCGTACTGCGTTGCTTGCTTGGGCTTCCCGGCACGACGCGGCGATCGTGGAGGACGACCACGACTCGGAGTTCCGGTTCACGGGGCGTCCGTTGATGCCGTTGCAGGCTGCCGACGAGGAGGGGCGGGTTCTGTACGTGGGGTCGTTCTCGAAGACGCTGCTGCCGACGCTGCGGGTCGGGTTTCTCGGCGTTCCTTCGGTGCTGGCCGAGGCTGCGCGACGGGCGAAGTTCGTCGCCGACTACGGGACCGCGGGCCACGTGCAGGCGAGGTCTGCCGGTCGAGGAGTTAGGGCGGTGGCGGGATGGTGAGCTCGGCCCAGACGATTTTGCCTTCGCGGGTCGGGCGGCTGCCCCAGCGGTCGGTGAGGGCGTTCACGAGGTAGAGGCCGCGGTGATGCTCTTCGCCGGACGCCGGCTGGTACAGCAGGGGAGTGTCCGGGCCGCGATCGGCGACCTCGACGATCAGCCTGGAGCCGTCGTGGTGCAGGCGCAGGTCCTTGGGCTCGCCGGTGTGCAGTACGGCGTTGGCGACCAGCTCGCTCGTGACCGTCACCGCGGCGTCGACGACGTCGCCGAGCCGCCACTCGTCCAGGTGCTCACCGACGAACGTCCGGGCCTCCGCGGCGTCCGAAGGGGTGCCGGTCAGGGACAAGGTCGCGATCTGCCGTCGGTGGCCGACATGGCGGACGTGCAGGAGCGCGATGTCGTCGTTGTGCCGGCCGTCCGTCAATCGGTCGATCATTGCGTCGCAGGCATTCTCGAGTCCGGCTTCGCGGGGGAGCTGTCCCAGGGCGTCGAGCAGTGCGTCGATGCCGTGGTCGAGATCGCGTTCCCGGTTCTCCACCAGGCCGTCGGTGTACAGGGTCAGTTGCGAGCCGCGCGGGAAGTCGGCCACACCCTGCCCGAAGTCCTCGCCGACGCCGAGTGGCGCGCCGAGCCCTTGCCCGATCAGCAGTGGGGGTTGGCCGGGCAGTGCCAGAACTGCCGGCAGGTGCCCGGCGTTGGCGAAGGCCAACGTTTGGTCGACCGGGTCGTGCACGGCATAGAAGCAGGTGATGAAAGTAGCGCCCGGCGTACTGTTCGCCAGCTGTGAGGTGTGCCGCAGGACGTCGGCGGGCGGCAGGTCCAGCAGGGCGTAGGCCCGGACAGCGGTACGGATCTGTCCCATCACCGCCGCTGCCGTGACGCCGCGGCCGACGACGTCGCCGATGACGAACGCCGTCCGCCCGGCCGGCAGCTCGACGACGTCGAACCAGTCGCCACCGACCTCCGAGCCGCCGGCCGCGGGCCGGTAGCGGGAGACGACGTCCAGGTCCGTCACCTGTGGCACAACGGGCAGCATGCTGCGAGCCAACTCCACGGCCAGGCTGCGGTGGGCAGCGAACAGGCGCGCGTTGTCCAGCGCGATCGCAGTGTATCCGGCGATTCCCTCGGCCAGCTGCTCGTGGCGCAAGCTGAACCGGCCCGGCGCGGAATGGCCGAAGAAGAAGCCGCCCAGCACCTCGAGCGAGGTCGGCGAGATCACCGGTACGGCGAGGTAGCTGCAGACCGGTAGATGTCCCTGCGGCATTCCGTTGTACGGCGCGTTCCGGCCGTACCTCGGATCCCGGGTGATGTCGTCGGAGCGAACCGTGCCGGCTCCGTTGAAGGTCGGTGCGAACACCGCCGTGTTGCGCGGCATCGGGAACTTGTCGAACGTGTGCCTCGGCACTCCGGACAGGGTGTACAGCGTGTACGACTCGCCGTACTCGTCGATCAGGTTGTAGAAGAAGGCCCCGAACTCGGCCCGGGTCGCTCTGGTCGCGGCGTCGGTGGCTTCCTGCACCAGCGTGTCCAGGTCCAGCTGTGCGGTGAGTCGCCGGCCGATCACTTGCAGCGTGTCGACGAGCTCGGCCTCGGCCCGCAGTACCCGTAGCTCGGCCTCCAGCCCGGCCGAGCCGGAGTCGCGGACCGCTCGTTGCTCACCCAAAGGCTCACTCGTCATGGTGATCCCCTCAGACACCGCGACGCCGGCGTCCGCATCAGGCTAACCGCAATCCGCCCGCACGTCCCGCCCTCGGCGCCGATCCGGCAGGCTGGTCAGGGCGTGCACCTCGTCAGGGTCTCCGGGTACTGTCGTGAGCTGGGGGGACCGGATGAGCTCAACGGTGGATACTGCTGCGTTCTCGGTGGAATCGCGGGCGCGGACACGCCCGGTCGGGGTTCTCAAACCGCTCGACGACCGCTGGCCGGACCACTTCGCGGCCGCCATGTTCGCCGCCGCCGCGCTGGTGGTCGTGGTCGCGGTGGTGCCGCCGTGGCAGGACTACTTCGCGCGCGAGCAGGACATCGTTTCGATGCTCACGATTCCGATCGTGCCGAGCCTTGTGTACGCCGCCCTGCTGGTGGCGATGGGGGTGGCGCTGAGACGCCGGTTGCGCGCCGCGTGGTGGCTCCTCGTGCTGTGGTGGCTGATCGTGCCGGAACTCGCGAGGATCGTGTGGTTCATGTGCTTCGAGTACACCTCGGACCTGCCCCGGGTCGGGACCGCAGCGGGCAGTGCGGAAGGGTTCCTCACGCGTCCTCGCCTCGCGACGCTGCACCGCAAGTCGGCACAGACGGCGCTGGACACCGCGGGAGCAGGCCACGCGGCCGCCGTCGCGGCGCTGATCCCGGCGCCGCCGGATCCACTGGCCGAGGCGATGTCGGTCGAGGGGCTGCCCGAGCAAGTGCGGGTACGGCGGGCCAAGCTCGACCGGATCCGTGCCCAAGGCATCGATCCCTACCCGGCGACGTACCCGCGCACGCACACGATGGCCCAGGTCAAGGCCCATGCCGGCGCGATGCCGGACGGAACGTCGACCGGGCGCCGGGTGTCGGTGGCCGGGAGGGTCATCCTCAAGCGCGACCACGGACGACTGGGATTCGCGAAGCTCCGCGACGGCAGTGGCGACCTGCAACTCATGGTCGATGTGGCCGACGTCGGCCGGGAGCAGTACGACTTCTGGCGTCATGACATCGACCTGGGCGATCAGGTGGGCGTCACGGGCGAGGTGATCACCACCCGGCGCGGGGAGCTCTCGGTCCGCGCGGAGTCGCTGCAGCTGACGAGCAAGTCGATCCGGCCGCTGCCCGACAAGGTCAAGGGCATGGTCGATCCGGAGGCACGGATCCGGGCCCGGTACGTCGACCTGATCGTTCGGCCGGCCGCTCGCGACATCGCGTACACCCGGGCGACCGTCGTACGCAGTGTGCGCGATTCCCTGCAGGCGCGGGGATTCGTCGAGGTCGAGACCCCCGTCCTGCAACTGGTGCACGGCGGCGCGAACGCGCGCCCGTTCGAGACCCACATCAATGCCTACGACCTCGACCTGTACCTGCGGATCGCCACCGAGCTGCACCTGAAGCGGCTGCTGGTCGGTGGTATGGAGAAGGTGTTCGAGCTCGGCCGGCAGTTCCGCAACGAAGGCGTGGACTTCAAGCACAACCCTGAGTTCACGTCGCTCGAGGTCTACGAGACGTACGGCGACTACGACACGATGCGACTGCTGACCCAGGACATCATCCAGGAGGCCGCCACCGCCGTGTACGGCTCGCCACTGGCACGCCGTACCGACGCGGACGGCAAGACTGTCGAGTACGACCTGTCCGGGACCTGGCCGGTCAAGACCATCTGCGGCGCGGTGTCGGAGGCGCTCGGCGAAGAGGTCACCGCGGACACACCGGTCGAGACGCTGCGCGGACATGCGTCGAAGATCGGGCTGGAGCCCGGCGACACCGCTTCCTGGGGAGTCGTGCTCGAGGAGATCTACGAAGAACTGTGCGAGCGCACGACGACGATGCCGGTCTTCTACACCGACTTCCCGAAGGAGAACGCGCCACTGACCCGGCCGCACCGCTCGGATCCACGGCTCGCGGAGAAGTGGGACCTGGTCATCTTCGCGGCGGAGCAGGGTACGGCGTACTCCGAGCTGGTCGACCCCGTGGACCAGCGGGCGCGGCTGCACGCCCAGTCCCAGCTTGCGGCCGCGGGCGACCCGGAAGCCATGCAGGTCGACGAGGATTTTCTCGAGGCCCTCGAGTACGGCATGCCGTCGACCGGCGGAATGGGGATGGGCATCGACCGGCTGGTGATGAACCTGACCGGTCTCTCGATCCGCGACACCATCTTGTTCCCGTTGGTGCGGCCCACCGGCTGAGGAAGTGTCGTGAGCGCGCGCCGGCCGACCGCCGTCCAGAAGGTCTCGGGCCTCACCCTGACCGGCATGGTCGTCGGCTCGATGGTCGGCGGCGGAGTCTTCACCCTGCCCAGGGAGTTCGGCGAGGCCGTCGTCGTGGCGTCCGCGGTGGTGTGGGCGTTCCACGTCCTGATCGCGCGCGGGGTGCGGCAGGCGGCCGTCGTCAACCGGATCGTCACGATCGCGAAGCTGCTGCCGATCCTGACCTTCATCGTGATCGTGGCGCCGGCCTTCGAGGCGGGCACGTTCGCGGACAACTTCTGGGGCGGCGACGAGAGATTCCTTGCCCGCGACAACGTCCACGGGACGCCGATCGCCGCCTTGCTCAGCACGACCGCCGCCGTCCAGCTGTTCCTGTTCCTGGTGCTGCTCGTCGACGACGCGCTGGACTTCATGCTCAAGCTCGACACCGTCGCGGTCGTCTACTCGATCTTCATGCTGCACGCCGCGGGTCCGAAGTACCTTCTGCTGGCCGCGATCGTGTACGCGCCGGGGACGCTGCTGTACCTCGTTGCTCGTCGCGAACAAAGCCTGCGGGTGTTCAACCGGGCCGAGGTCGTGGCGTGCGCGGTGCTGATGATCGCCGCGGCGCTGGGCGTCGTACTGATTGCTACGGACTCTCTCGATGTCTGAGCGGTGCGGGTGATCCGGGTGGGTTGGTATCGAGAACTCGTCGACACCGGCCGGGCGCAGGCAGCCTGGATGCTGCTGGCCTTCTTCGTCACCTTCACCGTCACGCGAGCAGTCACCCGGCGCATCCGCGCCAAGCAACGGCGCTCGGCCCAGACCGCGGCCGAGGGCGGCCTGTCGGACCTGTACATCGGTGGCATCCACATCCACCACCAGGTGTGGGGAATTCTGATGGTGATGCTCGCCGGGCTCCTGCAGTTCCGCTACGCGCCGGACACGCCCTGGGCCGAGGTGTTCGCCGTGATCTTCGGCGCGGGGGCGGCGCTGACCCTGGACGAGTTCGCGCTGTGGCTGCATCTCGACGATGTCTACTGGGGACCGGAAGGACGCAAGTCCATCGACGCGATCCTGCTCGGCGGGGCGCTGGGCGTCGTACTCCTGACGCAGACCAGCCCGATCGGCGCCGAGCCGCACCAAGCCGGCGGCGCGCTCTCGCGGTGGACCTACTTCGGCGGGATCGGGTTCCACCTCGTGATGGCGGTCGTGTGCTTCCTCAAGGGCAAACTGGCCACCGGCCTGATCGGCATCGTCGTACCGGTGGTGGCGCCGGTCGGGGCGGTCCGGCTGGCCAAGCCCAGCTCCGTCTGGGCACTCCATCGGTACGGCGACCGGAAGCGCGATCGCTCCCGGAACCGCTTCGGCCCGACTTACCACAAACGCTGGAACCGCGTCCGCGACCTCCTCGGCGGCCACCTCTCGTGAACCCGCCGGATCACCGCGCCGACTCGGCGATCGCCGGCGAGGCTCAGGGGGTGTCGACACGCCAGGGATCTGGGCCGGGATCGCCGCCGGACGCCCGGATCTCCAGGCGGTCGAGGTAGTGATTCCACCCTTCCGCGTGGATGTCGCGGCTCTCCGGCGGGAGGTCGCGGTGGGTGAGACGGACGAGAGTCGCGTCGCCTTGCTCGATCAGGTCGACCTCGATGACGCTGGATCCGGGCGGGACAGGGTTGCCGGGCATCTCCCAGCCCCAGGTGAACACGATGCGCCGCGGTGGGTCGACGACCGTGAAGGTTCCGGAGGCATAGCCGTCGCCCCGGACGTTCATCCGCAAGCGGCCGCCCGGAATCGCCTCGACCTCCGCGTCGACGCCCTGCCAGAGCAGCCAGCGAGATGGGTCGGTGAAGTAGCTGAAGACCAGATCCCGCCGGGCCTTGATACGACGCTCCACGATGACAGGTCCGGTCATTCCCGCTCCTCGGTCTCGGCGAGCTCTGCGAGCCGGTCGAGCTGCTCGGCCCACAACAGCCGCAGCATCGGCGTGTACGGGCCGAGCGCCTGCCGGTCGGCGCGGTAGAAGCGGCGAGTGCCGTCGCGACGTACGACGACCAGTCCGGCCTCCCGCAACACACCGAGATGTTGCGAGACCGCGCCGAAGGTGACCTCGAAGTGCTCGGCGATCTCCGACGCCGGGCGTTCGACGTCCCAGACCAGCCGGAGGATCTCCCGGCGCCGGGGATCGGCGATCACGCGGACGACATCCACGCGGCAACTTTAGCGAACGCTAAAGCTTGTCGGAACCTGCTCTCTATTTTAGTGTGATCTAAAATGCTGACCGAGGAGGGCGGTCCGATGGCGGATATCGCGATGCAGGCCGAGATCGCCGCGCCGCCGGCGGACGTGTACCGGGCGCTGACGAGCACCGAGGGCGTCGCCGGGTGGTGGACGACGCGCAACGAGACCAGCGGTGTCGTAGGAACGGTGCAGCGGTTCTGGTTCCCGGATGCGCCGATGTCGTGGGACCTGGAGGTGACCTCGGCGACACCGGACGAATCCTTGATCTGGCACTGCGTCGGCGGTCCGCCCGAGTGGATCGGGACCCAGGTGCGATGGACACTGCAACCAGGCGAGACCGGCACTGTCGTCCTGCTGGATCACACCGGCTTCGAAGAGGTGGGGACGATGTACCGGATCGTCACGTTCGGCTGGGCGCAGATGCTGGAGCGGATGCAGCGCTACCTGTCCGGCGGGACGCCGGTGCCGTACTTCGACCAGGAGGTCTGATGGCTGTCGATGTCTTGACTGAGGTTGTCATCGAGCGGCCGGTGCAAGAGGTGGCCGAGTACGTCGGGGACCCGTCGAACGCACCCGAGTGGTACGCCAACATCGAGTCGATCGAGTGGCGCACCGATCCACCGGTGGCGGTCGGGTCCCGGATGGACTTCGTGGCGCACTTCCTCGGCCGGCGGCTGGCCTACACCTATGAGGTCGTCGAACTGGTTCCGCTGGAGCTGTTGGTGATGCGGACCGCTCAGGGGCCGTTCCCGATGGAGACGAGTTATCGCTGGTCGCCGGCCGGTGAACGCAGTACCCACATGTCGTTGCGGAACCGCGGCGAGCCGTCGGGGTTCGCGGGCGTTGCCGCGCCGTTGATGTCCGCCGCGATGCGCCGCGCGAACCAGAAGGATCTCAGCCGCCTGAAGTCCTTGCTCGAGTCCCGTTGACCTACTGCTCGCCGAGGGAGCTGCGGGCGAAGGCGACGGCTTCGGCGAGCAGCGACTGCCAGCGCTCGGGGCCCGGGATCGCGACCCATTCGCGGAACACCTTGCCGGCCGGGGCGAACTCCTGACCGGTGCCTTCGGCAACGAGCTCGGCCACCCGCCCGGCCGGCAGTTTCACGACCAGTTGGCCGGACCCGGCGTCGTACGACGCCAGGAAGCGGCCGGCCAGCCGGATGCACGGGTAGCCCATCATCGTGGACCGCCCGATGGCCGGGTCGTAGAGCAGGTCGTCGGTGAGCTCGTCGTACACGACGCGCGGGTCCTCCCCGCCGGACGGGTCCGGCGGGGAGTTGCGCGTTGCGTTTCGCGCCATCATCCGGCCGGTGGGGTGAAGACGCCGAACTGGTTGCCGGACGGGTCGCGCAGGTAGGCGAACGCCGGGGCTCCGGGTCCGGGGTCGAGGTGCTTGCTCAGGACCGATCCGCCGAGCTGCTCGGCGTCGGCGCAGGTGGCTTCGACGTCGGCGACGAGGATGTAGAACACCGCGTGGTCGGGGACCTGCCCGCCGGTGCCGAAGATGCCGCCCATTGGGGCGTCGGCGCCGGAGGCTTTGATGTTGCGGTAGTCCATGCCGCCGGCGGCGGCCGGGCCGTCGGCGTCGAAGGTCCAGTCGAACAGGCTGCCGTAGAACTTCTGGGCGCCGTCGGGGTCGCTGGTGGCGACCTCGAACCAGGCCAGGGTGCCGGGCGCGGGGGTGGTCATGGGGGACTCCTTCATCCTGCGATTCACCCGCCGGACTGGCGGGTCGAACCCACCGTCGCAGGCGGTGGCGACAGCCCTATGTCGGTGTTCGTCGCCTGAAGTGCGGCCTCGGGCAGCTTCGTGACGTGGCCGTCGACCTGTGGGTCGGCGGCGGCTCGCGGCGAGCGGGGGAGGGTCGGAGTGCGCTCGGCCGAGGTGATGCGGTCCATACGGAACACTCGCTCCTCCTGCCGCAGATGACACCAGGCGGTGAGGTACGAGCCGTTGGGACCGACGACGACGTGCTGCGGCTCGACCTCCCGCTCGGTATCGACACCGCCGACGTCGATGTAGGCGATGCGCAGCACGTGGTTGCCGTGCACGGCCCGCCAGATCGTCTCGGCGACGCCCGCGTCCGGATCCGGGACCGGCTGGACGAGCAGGCGGACCTTCGCGGCCGCCGTACGCGCTTCCTCGAGGGCGCGCTCGGGCATCGCGGCGACGATCTTCTGCAACGCGCTGCGGGCGTCGCGGGAGAACAGCACATGGTCGCTGCGGCTCAGCGCGACCGCGATCGCGGTCGCCTCGCGGGAGGTGAAGTTCAGCGGCGGCAGGCTCATCGACCGGTCGACCGAGTAGCCGCCGGCCCGTCCCTGCTTGGTCGCCAGCGGTACGCCGGCCTGACCGAGCGCACTGAGATCGCGCTCGATGGTCCTGACGCTGACCTCGAAATGCCCGGCCAGCTGGCGTGCAGTCCGGCCCCTCGGCCCTGCGGCGCGAAGCTCCTCGACCACGGCGTACAGACGGTCGATCCGGTTCATGTCTGCAGGCTAGCCGCGACCAGGGACAGAATTCGGCCCCGGAGAACGCCGCGCTGAGCAGCGCGACGTCCCCCGCGGTCCGGCGGTCAGTGGGCGGTGGTGGCGAGTTCTGGGGTACGGCGGAGCATCTGGAGGGCTCGCATCCGCATCGGGCCGATGCTGCCGATCGGGAGGTTCAGTTTCTCGGCGATCTCGGTGTAGGACGGGCAGCTGTCGGACATCAGCAGGCGGATCAGCTTCTGGTAGCGGCTGGGCAGGCGGGACAGCGCCCGCTCCGTGGAGGGCTCGTACTCGCCGTCGGCCGGGTAGACGTCGACTATCGCCGTACTGTGGCCGTCGCTGTGCTCGGCTGTCGGGTCGGCGTAGAGGAGGTAGCGCTTCCGGCTGATCGCCACCCGCAGACCCTCGCGCCGGGCCGTCGCGGCCAGCCAGGCCGGGAGGCACTCGGGGTCGCGGACCTGGCGACCGTGTTGCCACAACCGCAGCCAGGTCAGCTGTGCGACGTCAGCGGCGTCGCTGTGGCTCAGACCGACGCCACGGGCAGTGTGCAGGAGCAGGGGGCCGAAGCGCCGCTCCAGCTCCTTCCATGCCGACCAGTCAGAGGTGAGGGCGCGGCCGAGCAGGACCTCGAGCGAGAGTCCTGATTCGGTGTGATGGCGATGTGCCCCGGCCGGCCGTGCGGTTGTGCGTAGCGAGATCGTCGACACGCTCCACGTCCTTTCGCTGTTCCCCGCAGGTGGCGACGATGCGCGAGCAAGGCACAGGACGGTCCAGCCGGTGGCGGCGGACCACCGGCTGAAGCCATAGCGTCAGCGGGCTCTGTAGAGCCCTACTCCGGCAAAACCCTGGACGGCCTGTGCCTCACCACGTCCCCCGTGGTCGTCGTCAGTGCTGCCTTCGCCGCCTATTCGATCACCGCCGCCGTCACGCAGACGTAGCCGATCCGTCACGAAATCGCACGTGTGGCGTCACCGCTCGCATACGCACCCGTCGGTAACCGGTCGGTCGCTGCGGGATCACGCAGGGACGGGCCGAGCAGGCGCAGCAACGGCGCCGCCATCATGGTGGTGACCAGTGCCATCATCACCATCACCGTGAAGGCGCTGTGGTTGATGATGCCGACACTGAGGCCGGCGGACAGTACGACGATCTCGGTGATCCCACGGGCGTTCATCAAGACACCGAGGCCGGCCGCGGACCGCCCAGGCAGGCCGCCGGCCTTGGCCACCGGGACGGCCCCGGCGAACTTCCCGATGATCGCGACGGCCAGCAGCAGGCCGCCGGCGGCGAGCACCGCCGGCTGGGACACCGCCGCGATGACGTCGGTCTGCAGGCCGATCGAGGCGAAGAAGACCGGGACCAGCAGCGCGCGGTTCAGCCCGCCGATCTGCTCGGACACCTGCGCCACCGGCACGCTGCCCCTCGGCAGCACCAGGCCGGCGAGGAAGCCGCCGAAGATCGCGTGCACGCCGATCAGGTCGGTCGCCGCGGCGAGCCCGAGGATCAGCCCGAGCACCAGCAGCACGAGGATCGGCGTGGGCAACGCGGCGGCGTACCGGTCGGCGAGCCATCGAAGCAAGGGTTTGAGTATCAGCAGGCAGCTGCCGCCGACCAGGATGGTCAGCGCGAGCGACAGCAAGGCGTCGCTCGGGCCGGCGGACCGGATCATCGCCATCACGATCGCGAGCGCGCACCACGCGAGCACATCGGCCGCGGCAGCGCACAGCATTGCCAGCGATCCGAGCCGGGTGCCCTGCAGACCACAGTCCTGCACGATCCGGGCCAGCACGGGGAAGGCGGTGATGCTGAGCGCCGTACCGATGAAGATGGCGTACGGCAGCCGGTCCACGGACGGGCCGGCCAGCGCCGAGTAGAGGGGGAGTGCCGCGATCACGCCGAGCGCGAACGGGACAGCCATGATCGCAAGGCTGGCCGCGGCGATCGCGCCACGGTCGCGTCCGAGCCGGTCATGGCCGAAGTCGGCGCCGACGGTGAACATGAAGACCGCCAGCCCGGCTTGCGCCAGCAGACCGAGGTTGGGCATGACCTCCTTCGGGAGGACGGCCTCGAACAGCCAGGGCGCCAGCGATCCGACCACCGATGGGCCGAGCAGCAAGCCGGCTACGATCTCGCCGACGACCGGCGGTTGACCTATCAACCGCGCGAGCCGGCCGCACAGGGTCGCCAACGCGCAGACCACCGCGATCGCGAGCAACAGTCGCCACATCACTTGCGCCGCTGATGGCCCGGCGGCCGATGGCGCCATACCGGCCGTTGCGTCGCCGTTCGGCGTCAGCCAGCCGGCAGCGAAGGCAAGGCCGAGCAGGGCGGCCGCGCCGGCGACCAGACCGGCGGCGACCACCACACTTCGGCCGGGCGCGGGCAGTAAAGTCCTCTCCGTCCCAGGCATGTTCGCGCTGCTTCAGGTCTGCAGTGCGCCGTCAGCCGATAGCGGCACAGCAGTCAGCTGCTCGGCCGGCGCTCGGTGCACTCCGTTGACTCGCTTTCCCGACCGGCGGGCGAGGATGTCCTGCGTGACCTCGGCGGCCCGGTTGCCGAGCACGCTGAGCAGCGAGTCGGCGATGCCGTGGGTCGCCTCGTTCACGCCTTGCAGGTAGCAGGCCGCGTCGGACGGTTCGCCGAGCATCAGGCGGTACTGCCGGCTGACCTCGATCCGATCCAGCCCGATCGCCGCGCCGAGGCCGCGGACCAGCCGTGGCATCTCGCGGACGAATCCGGTGCCGAGGAAGACCAGGTCGCGGCGCAGCTCGTTCACGGTGCCGGTCTTGCGGTCGGTGAGCTCCAGGACGATGTCGTCGCCGTCCATGCGGGCGCCGGTGATGTCGGTCATCGGCACGAGGCGCCGCTGCTCGACACCGGCGAGCTTCTCGAGGTACATGCCGGTGTAGAGCTCCTGCAACAGGTCGCTCTCGACGCCGGAGTAGTTCGTCAGGTGCATCTCCCGCAGGATCTGCTCCTTGCCTTCCGGCCGGGCCTCGAAGAACTTGTCGATGTACGACGGGTAGTAGAGCTCGTTGGTGAACTTGTTCGTGTCGTACGCGCGCAGCCCGATCGACCGCATCACCCAGCTGACATCGCTGTTGGGCAGGTCGATCTGCACTGCACGGAACATCTCGGCCGCGCTCTGCGCCGCGCCGACCACGGCGACCCGGTACGGCCGATCCTTGTCCAGCTCCGCCACCTGGCTGCGGTACCGGGTGCTGTGGATCAACCGGTCGGCGGGCAGCCCGGCCAGCTCCGGCGGCACGTACACGTCGCGCCCGGCGCCGATCACCAGGTACCGGCTGGAGATCGTGCTGCCGTCGGCGAGCCGGGTCAGCCACCCGGTCAGGGTGCCGGCCGAGTTCCGGACCGGCTCGACCGACGTGCTTTCACAGCCGAGCTCGATCCGCACCTTGCGCAGCGACTCCGAGACCCAGCGCAGGTAGCCGGAGACCTCGACCCGGTACGGCGTGAAGCTGCCCATGTTGATGAAGTCGTCGAGGCGGCCGACGCTGCGCAGGTAGTTCAGGAAGGTGAACTCGCTGCGTGGGTTCCGCAACGTCACCAGGTCCTTGGCGAAGGCCACCTGGCTCTTGGTCCACGGCAGCAGCAGGCCGCGCTGCCACTCGACCGAGTGACCGCGTTCGATCACCAGCGAGTTCTCGGCGAGGCCGTCGACGCCGAGCTCTTCGAGCGCGACCGCGAGGGCCAGGTTCGCCGGACCGGCGCCGACAGCGAGCAGTTCGACCTCACGGTTGATCATGCGGGCTCCAATTGGGTCGTGGCTCACCAGGGCCGTCCGGAGAACTCGGGCTCGTTCACTGCCTCGTACGTCAGCTCGACCAGGTCGGCCGCGGCCGTCAGCCGGTCGGCACAGGTGGCGGGATCGTCCGCGGTGCAGACGACGTACGCGTGCCGGCCGATGTGTGCCCGCGGGGGCAGCCGGACCGTCGCGCCCGGGGACACCATCGGGTGCGCCTCCACGAGGCCGGGCACCGACCCCGGCTCCGGTACGACGATCTTCTCGACGCGGCAGTCCTCGGGTGGGTAGCAGAACCGGATGCCGACGCAGGTCCGGTGGTCCGGCTCCAGGTCGGGACGGATGCCCTGCGCCACGTCGACCAGGACCGCGCCGGGATCGATTCCCGTGGCCAGCTTGCCCACGTACGGGATCAGGTCGCCGCCGAGCCGGCCGTTGACCTCGATCACCACCGGACCCTTGGAGCTGAACCGGATCTCGGTGTGCGTGATGCCGTACGGCGCACCGATCGCCGCGTGCGCCGCCCGGAGCAGCTCGCGCAGCTCGGCGTCGGCCAGCAACGGGTCGGCGCCGTCGACGATGTGGCCGACCTCCTCGAAGTACGGCGGTGGGCCCAGCTGCTTGTGGGCGATGCAGAACGGCAGGTACTTGCCCGCCACCACCGCACCGTCGATGCTGATCTCCGGACCTTCGACCAGTTCCTCGATCAGCGCGCCACCGTGGTACTCGGCCGGACCGCTTCGGCTGGACCGGTCGGCTCGTTCAAACGCATCAATGATGCCGGCCTTGTCGTCCACCACGGCGACGCCGATGCTGGCTGCCATCCCTCGCGGCTTGACCACGACCGGGTAGCCGATGTCCGCGGCCGCCGTGGCGGCCTCGTCGGCTGTCGTGACGACAGCGAACCGCGGCTGCGGCAATCCGGCAGCGGTCAGCGCCTGTCTGGTCCTGGCCTTGTCGCGACATCCCTGTGCACCTTGGGCAGTCAGGCCCGGCAGGCCGAGGTGGTCCGCGACCAAAGCGGTGGCGATCACCGACGGTTCGTCGTACGTGAAAACGCCGCGGACGGGCCGGGTGCGGGCAACCGCCTCGGCGGCTGCGATCAGGCCGTCGTGGTCGAGCACCAGGCCGGCGCCTTCGAGCGGCACGACCACGGAGCTGCCGTCGACGTACGGCTGCTGCCACGTCGCCGGCTCGTCGTCGATCAGCCAGAGCCGCCGGCGTTTCGCCGCACCCTGCATCAGGTACTCCCGGTAGGGCTGGAAGCCGCTACCGAACTGCAGCACGACGCCATCGGTGTTGTCGTCCACGCATTCCTCCCGGGTCGGCACTACCCAACGAGAGGGGGTGACCCACTGCGGGTGATACACCGGACCGCGCTGGCACCATCGGGACACGACGCGCCAACGACTTGTCTCCGGGTAGTTGACGGCTCAGACTCACGGGAGGTAGCTCGGTAGTTACTCACTGAGGAGTCGTCGATGCCTGTACCGGGAGATCCGTCCGCCCGACGTTCTCGCGGTCGCGGAATGCCGCCGTACGCCCGCCGCGGCAGTGAGGTTTTCGTTCACTATGGGGGAGATCGACAGATGCGCGCTGTGGTACCAGCGGAGGATCCGGATCCACCGTTCGATGGGGCTCACCGACCGGTGAAGCTCCGGATGCTCGACGGCTTCCGGGTCGTCGAGGACCACCAGACCTTGTCCATCCCGCTCAGCGCGCGCCGTGTGGTGGCGTTCGTCGCGCTGCGCGGACGCTCCAGCCGTGCCGAGGTGGCCGGCACGCTCTGGCCGGAAGTGTCGGACTCGAAGGCGCAGGCCTGCCTGCGAACGGCTTTGTGGCGGCTGCGCCAGCTGACTCCGCACCCGCTCATCACCGGTGACGAGACGCTGCGCATCGCCGAGACCGTCGACGTCGATGTGAACACCCTCGTCACCGCGATCCGCCGGGTGATCAACGACGGCGAGTGCGGCGCCGATCAAGGGCTGTTGCCGACGCTGGCGGCGATGGGGGAGCTGCTGCCCGGCTGGTACGACGACTGGGTGTTGCTGGGGCGGGAACGGCTCCGGCAGCTTCAGTTGCACGCGCTCGAGCTGACCGCCCAGCAGCTGACCTGCTCAGGCCGGTACGCCGAGGCGATCGAGGCAGCCATGGCGGCGGTGCGGCTGGAACCCCTGCGGGAGAGCGCGACCAGGGTCCTGATCGAGGTGCATCTGGCCGAGGACAACGTGGTCGAGGCGATCCGCCGGCTCGAGTTCTTCCAGCGGAGCCTGGCCGGTGAGCTCGGGGTCGAGCCGTCGGAGGAGTTGGTGGACATGGTTCGCCGGCGGCAGACGGCACGGGATCCCCGGAGGTCCGTGGCCGATCTGCTGCGGCTGGACCGAGGCAGAAGCATGGCGCCCAGGACGACCCTGGCGTAGCTAAACCGGGCTCCACAGGTCCTCGGCGCCGAGTGCCTCCACGTGGTACTTGCCGAGGGCGCTGACGAGTAGTTGCAACTCGAGTGCCAGGCACTCGACCAGATTGGTCAGGCCGTGGTCCGGGTCGGTGTCCACCGCGATGAGCGCCGCCCGGCCCAGGCCGGCCGCGTTCGCGCCAAGGGCAAGGCTCTTGGCGACCCGTGCGCCTTCCCACATCCGTCCGGAGACCAGCAGGCAGGACGGATGCTGGGGAGTGCGGTGCTCGCCGATGCGTAGCAGGCACTCGCCGAGCGGAAGCCCGACGTGGCGAAGGAAAGCCTTCGGCGCCCAGCCGGTGCCGGCCTCGGCGCCGTCGACCGACACTGCGTCGGCGCCGGCCGCCCACGCCACCTGCGCTGCGGCTGAAACGTCCCGCGCGGGCGGCAGCTTCACCCAGATCCGGGCGCGCGGATAGTTGTTGCGCATCAGGCGGATCTGCTGCCGAAGGATTTCCTCCGTGAACGTGCCGGGGCTGCTGCTGCGCAGGACCCGGTCGCCGCCGAGCACCGGGTCGATCAGGTACGCACCCGCCAGCCGCTCGGCCGCGCCGGCGCCGACCAGCGTCATCCCGCCCAGTCCGGGTTTGGCGCCCTGCCCGACCTTGAGCTCGAACGCCAACCGGCCGGACTCCAGCAGTGGCAGGACATTCGGGTCGCTGTAGACCAGGTTCCACACCTCGGCGTCGGCGTCCTCGGTGCTCTGCTGCACGACCACTCCGCCGTACCCGTCCAGTGCTTCCTTCTGGTACGCGCTGATCCGGCCGAGCAGCGAGCGTTCCGCATTCTCCTCCAGCCGGCCGTAGCTGTTGACCGGCATGACGTTCTCGCCGACGACCATCGGGATGCCGAGCCGACCGGCCTGGCGAGCGGCCGCGATGCCGAGCGCGATACTCGCCGCCTCGGTCGAGCCGAACGCCGAGACGTACACCGGCAACGCGGACCGGAACCCGCCGACCGTCGTCTCCAGGACCACGTCGCGGTACACCGGCTCGCGGGCAAGCTCGATGAGCCGTTCCATCCGCTGTGGCACGAAGACCGGTGGCACCAGTCGCAGCCGGTCGATCGGGTCGGCCGACGCAGGCGCTTCCACGCAGTCGGCGCCGAACAACGCATGCCCGTAATCGTCGGCCGGCGGGAACGCGTCGGCAGCGCCGACGCTGGCGCGCATCCGGATCGCTGTCTCGGGAAAACCTTCGGCGTGCAAGGCTGCGCTCCTTCGGTCGGCCTTTGCACGGAAGAGCCGCCGACGGTCCGGCGAAAATACGTCCGGGCTCAGCGACGACGACGGGCGAACCTCAAGTAGAGCAGGGCGGCCACGGTCACGACCAACGGCCAGACCAGGTAAGGCCCGGCCATCAGCAGCAGAATCACGACGGCTCCCTGCGCCACGAGAGCGGCGAGACGAGCCTTGCTGCGGCGCGGCAGCAACTTGACCGCGGCTGCGACACCGACGGCGTACACCGTCACGAACAGTCCGGTCGTGAGCAAGACCAGGGACTGCGGCCCTACTCCCGCCGCCACCACAACCACGGCCGTGACCATCGACAGCACACTCAGTACGGCGAGACTGCGCCGCGGCACCACTCCGGCCGAGCTTCCGCGGGCCAGCCACGCAGGGAGCGCGCCGTCCCGCGCCAGCGCCGCACCGAGCTTCGAAGCTCCCGCATAGTAGGCGTTCATCGCGCCGAAGGTGAGCAGCAGCGCAGCGACTGCAGCCAGGACCCGGGCGTTGCCGCCGAGCCCGATCGCCAGCAGGTCGCCCAGCGGTGCGTCGGTCTCGGCGGCCTGCGGACCAAGAACGGTGATGGTAGCGAACGCGACACTGAGGTAGAGCACGCCGACGACGATGACCGCGAACGCGGTGGCTCGCGGCACGTCGCGGTCCGGCCGTCGAAACTCCGCGGTGAGATATGTGACCGTTTCCCAGCCGACGAAGCTCCACACCAGCAGTGCGGCGGCCGGGCCGATCGCCTGCCAGCCGTGCGGCGCGAACGGCTGCAGGTTGCCGAGATCGGCGTGTGGCAGCGAGAGCACGACCGCCAAGACGAGGAACAGCGTCAGCACGCCCGCCAGGATGATCTGGACCCGGCCGGTCACCTGGATGCCGAACGCGTTGGTGGCCGGCACGATCACGAGCAGCGCCACCATGGTCGCGAGGACAGTGCTCTCACCGCCACCCAACCCCGCCTCGACGTAACCACCGGCCCACAACGCGGCAGCCGGACCGCCGACCGGAACCGACAGGAAGAAGCACCAGCCGACGACCGCTGCGGCCCGTTCACCGAACGCCAGTCGTGCGTACGTCGCGACCCCGCCGGAGTCGGGGTAGCGGGCACCGAGCGCCGCGAAGGTCGCCGCGAGGGGAGCGGACACGACCGCGAGACCCAGCCAGGCCAGCAACGACGCAGGGCCGGCGACGTCTGCGGCCAGCGCCGGCAACGCGATGACGCCAGTCGCCAGCACGGCTCCGACGTACAAGGCTGTGCCCTGTCCGAGACTGAGCCGGCCAGCCGGTGCGGACGCTGTTTCCACCATGCGCGACATCTTCGCCTGAACCGGCGGTCACGGCGAGGCGATGCCAGGAACCTTCGGGAACGCGCTGGCCTGCCAGACCGAGTCGAGCCCAGCGACGTAGCGCGTGAACCGCTCGAGGCCGAGCCCGAACCCCGCACTCGGCGGCACGCCGTCCCGCAGCATCTGCAGGTACCACGCGTACTTGGCCGGGTTCTCGGCCGTCTCCCGCATCCGCGCGACGATGGTCGCGTAGTCCTGCTCGCGTTCGCTGCCGCTGCAGAGCTCGCCGTACCCCTCGGCGGCGATCAGGTCGAAGTTCCGCAGCATGCCGGGCTGGTCCTTGTTCTCCCGGTCGTAGAAGCCACGGGACCCCTTGGGGTAGTCGGTGACGAAGAACGGCTTGCTGGCCTTCTGCGACAACTTCGCCTCGCCGACCCAGTCGAGCTCGGCGTCCGGACTCTGGTCGTGCCCCATCGCCTGCAGATCGGCGACCGTGTCGGCATGCGTACGGCGCCCGAACGGCGCGGTCAGCAGTTCGGTGAACTCACCGGTGTCCCGGCCGAGGCTTTCCAACTCGCCGGGCAGGTCTTCCATCACCCGTCGGATGACATGGCGGACCAGGTCCTCCGCGACCGCCATCGCCTCGTCCCGGGACGCGTTCGCCATCTCGATGTCGATCTGGTGGAACTCCGCGAGGTGCCGGCTGGTCGACGCGGTCTCGAGCGGCTCCAGCCGGATGTTCGGCGCGATGAAGAAGATCTTGTCGAACGACGTCAGCGCCGCCTGCTTGTAGAGGATCGCGCTGGTCATCAGCTTGTACCGGTGCCCGTAGTAGTCCACGTCGACCTGCTTGGCTCCGCGCGCACCCGGGTCGGTGACCGGGCCGATGACCGGCGGCAGCAACTCCATGAACCCACGACCGCTGAGGAGCTCGCGGGCAGCCGCCAGCATCCGGTTCTGGATCAGCAGCACCGACCGAGTGACCGGTGCGGTCAGGTGCTCACGCGGACTGGCGGGCAGCCGGGCTTCGGTGGCCGGGATCCGGGTCTCCGTCATCTGGTGTGCTCCCTAGTGAGTCGGCTCGGTATTCGTCCTCGAGGCTGGCGTTGTCGAAGGTCCGCTCGACGTACGACAGCGAGGCGAGCAGCCCGGCTGCCGTCAGCTTGGTGGAGCCGGTCGGCCCGACCACGCCGCGGATCGGCATCGAGCCGATGGTCGCCCACTGCAGCCGCCCGGCGCTGTCGAGGTAGCTGCGGGCCTTGCCGGCGTTGTCCGGGTGCAGGCAGTACGGCACGTCCAGGTAGCCCCGGCGGAACGCGGTGGCCAGCGCCGAGCCGAGATCCGGACCGAGCTCGAGCACCGCCTCGATCAAGGCCTTCGCCTCCGCGTGGATGCCGGTGTCGACGACGTCGCCGGCGATCGTGATGCAGCGCTCCGCGGCCAGTGCGGCCGTCTCGAGGGCGGCGACGTTCTCGGCGAAGGTCGGAATTCGGTAGCCCTCGGCAACTGTCTTCACGATCAGCCGGGCCGCGCCGGTCCGGACAGCCAGCCGGGCTGCCTCTTCGAGGAGCCGGTTGGCGCCGTCGGCCGTCCGCGGGTAGACGCCCATGTAGGTGTAGACGACGATGTGCCAGTCGACGTCCGGCAACCACTCGGCGGCCAGCCGGCGCAATGCCAGCAGGGCCTCGGTGTCCTGGTCCGGGTTGGTCTGCTGGGCGTAGCTCAGGGAGACGCTGCGAATGCCGTGCTGGCGGAAGAACAGGCACTCCAGCACGCTCAGCGCGACCAGCAGGCCGGGCGGGCAGAGCTGGCCCATCATGCAGCCGCCGAAGCTCTCGACGTGCGGTTCGACCCCGGTCTCCCTGACCTCGGCCAGGAGGTCGCAGCTGCGGGCCCAGTGCGGGATCGAGTCCGCCAGCGGCATCCGGCTGTACGGCAGGCAGTAGGAGACCGGCCCGCCCTCGGTGGCGTGCAGCCCGGCCTGGATCAGCGCCTTGACGATCGGCTCGGGGCAGGGCGAGCCGTGCCGGATCTGCACGGGGAAGTCGGGGGCGACCACTCCGTCCAGCACCGCCCGGGTGGTGGCCAGCTCGTGCGCGACGATGGGGTAGCCGTTCAGCTCGACCCCGGACGCGAGGGCCGCGGCGGCGTTCGCGTTGTCGCCCATCCGGGTGTAGCTGTCGAGCGTGATCGTCCCGACCGTGGTCGCCGCCGCGGTCTTGGTGGCCAGGAGCCCGGTGCGCATGGCGCCGGGATCGCTGACCCCCATCCGCGGTTGCACCACGAGTCGGCCGGCCGCATGTCCGCGGGCCACGAAGTCACTGAACGAGCCGGTGCCCGGGACGTTCACGAAGCCTCGCCGGTGGTCAGCTGGCCGACGTACGACCGGAACGCGGCCAGTCCGGTGCCGTCCTCGAAGACCGCGCTGTACCCCGCGGCCGTCAGCTGGGCCCGGCTGCGGTCGCAGCCGGGGCCGGCGATCCCGAGCTTGCCGCCGATCACCATCGGAGTGCCGGCCAGCTGGGCATGGCTCCGAACCTGGCGGATCAGCCGCATCCCGTCGTGGAAGCCGTGACCGTTGACACTGCTGACCACGATCAGGTCGGGCTGCAGTCGCAGGCACTCGGAGACCATCAGCTCGTCCGGCACACAGGCGCCGAGGTTGTGCACCTGGTGACCGAGTTCTTCGAGGAGCAGCTGCAGTACGACGAGGTTCCAGGTGTGCGAGTCGGACGACACACTGGTCACCACAACGGTCAGGTCGCCGGCGCTGACGTCCGTGTCCGCGGCGACGGCGGCGGCGTGATCCATGACAAGCAGAGTGCCGAGCCGTCGTCCCGTGATACACGCGGCCGATCAACCGGGGGCGATCTCGTCCAGCTGCGAGACGCCGGTGGCGGCCTGCGGTCGGTACCGCTCCCAGCGTTCGTGCAGCCGGATCCGGCCGTCGGGCAGCAGCTCGGGCGTGCTCTCGCAGTGCCCCACGATGATGCTCCCGTCGGCCAGCACCATCGTGTAGCTGAACTCCAGTGTGTCGTCCGGACGGCAGATGCCGGTGAGCGACCCACGCCGTACCCGGCCGCCGCTGAAGTCCGCCCAGAGCAAGTCGCCGCGTTGCCGGTACGACGCGACCGGAGCTTCACCGTCGTCCGGATCATGCCCGGCGGGGGAGAACCTCCGGCCGTCGTAGTCGATCATCAGCCACCTGCCGGACCGTGCAGCTCCAGCACGCAGCACTTGACCCCACCGCCGGCCCGAAGCAGCTCCGAGACGTCGAGACCGATCGGCTCGAAGCCCGCGTCCCGCAGCTTCGCCTCCAGTTGCGTCGCGCCGGTCGGCATCAGCACGTTGCGACCGTCGGACACGGCGTTGAGGCCGAACGCGCCGGCGTCGTCTGCCGTGGCGATGATCGCCGTGGGGAAGAGCTCACGCAGGATCGCCTGACTGCCTGGTGTGAACGCGTCCGGGTAGTACATCACCGTCTGCTCGTCCAGCACGGCCAGCGCGGTGTCGAGGTGGTAGTACCGGGCGTCGACCAGGGTCAAGCCGATCACCGGGCGGCCGAAGTACTGCTCGCTCTCGACATGGGCACGGCGGTCGGTGCGGAACCCGTTGCCGGCCAGCAGCCAGGACCCGGCGGACAGGTAGTCGCCCTCGCCCTCGTTGGCCGACTCCGCCTGCTCGACCTTCAGGCCGCGGCCGCGGAACCAGGCCAGGTAGGCCGCCGACTCCGCGTCCCGCTCGGCGTGCCGGAACCGCGCCACCAGCGCGCGGTCGCCCCAGACGGTGGCGCCGTTCGCGGCGAACACCATGTCCGGCAGCCCGGGCACCGGTGGGATCAGGTCCACGGTGTGACCGAGCTCGACCAGCTGGTCGTGGACCGCCTGCCACTGCGCCGCCGCAAGCGGCTGGGCGGTCGGCGTGCGCGGATTCATCCACGGGTTGATCGAGTAGGTGACGTCGAAGTGCGTCGGTGGGCACATCAGGTACCGGCGCGTGGTGCTGCGCCGGATCGCGGCGTCGTGCGGTGCTTCGGCGGTGGCCGTCGAGGTGCCGGCCTCGGAGATGGTTTCCATGCCGACAAGAGCGCGCCGGGGCCACGATCAGATACCTGCGCCGGGGAGTGTATTTCCGGCGTCCGCTCGGCGGCTCTGTCCGAGCAGGAGCGCTCTGACTCCGTCTTCCCACCGGAGGGTCCCGAACATGGTTACCGGCCTGAGCCGAACTGAACTCACTGCGCAGTACCTGGACGAGATCAAGCGACGCGGGATCTCCGCCGGCGAGCTCGTCAGCACCCAGCCCGAGTCCGTCGGGTTGCAGTCCTTCTACGGCGGCCGGTACCTGTCCCGGCCGCTGTTCCTCGGCACCGACGAATGCGATCAGCTGGCGAACGACATCCTGACCATGCACGCCGCGCTGATCAGCCTGCCCGACAAACTGTACGGCGGTGATCTGGCCGCGTTCGCCCGCTCCGTCGGGATGACCGACGTACAGGTGTCCGCCGTACTGCGCAGCCGTGGTGCGACCGTGACCAAGCAGAGTCGCGCCGACCTGTACATGGACGAGACCGGCTTCAAGCTGCTCGAGTTCAACATGGGCAGCGCGCTCGGCGGCATCGACCAGTCCGACATGGCCCGCGCGCTGCTGGACCAGCCCGTGCTCGCGGACTTCGCGAAGACGCATCGCCTCGGCTACGTCGACACGATGCGCGAGCAGGTCAACAACATGTTCGTCGAGTGCGGCTTCGAGTACGGCTCCCGGCCGGTGCTGGCGACCGTCGACTGGCCGAGCAGCTACGAGACCCTCGAGCCGTACATGCGGCACTTCGCGACCCGCCTGCACCAGATGGGGATCGACGCCCACGTCGGCCACATCGGGCAGCTCGAGGTGCGCGACGGCGGCGTCTGGCTGGGCGAGCGGAAGGTCGACATCATCCAGCGGCTGTTCATGCTGGAGGACCTGCTCGAGTACCCGGACGCGCCGGCACTGATGGACCCGATCCTGGACGCCGCGGCCCGCGGGGAGGTGAAGATCTTCACGCCGCTGGACTCGGAGATGTTCGCCAGCAAGGGCGCGCTGGCCGTGCTGTCCGACGAGGCGAACCGCGAGTACTTCGACCAGCAGACACTGGCCAGCCTGGACCGGATCCTGCCGTGGACGCGGATGGTGCGCTCCGGCCCGGTGACGATGGAGGACGGCAGCCAGGTCGAGCTGATCGACTACGTGCTCAGCCACCAGGACGACCTGGTCCTCAAGCCGACCTCACGGCACAGCGGGGAAGGCGTGCTGCTGGGCTGGCGCGCCGACACCGGCGCAGAGCTGTGGGAGGAGCGGGTCCGGGAAGCCCTCGACGGCCCGTGGGTCGTCCAGCGCCGGATCCGGCCGGTGCCCGAGCTCTTCCCGATGCCCGACGGCGACCCGGCGCCGTGGATCGTGAACTGGGGCGTCTTCACCGTCGTCAACGGCTTCGGCGGTGTCTACGCCCGGGCCGCCACGGTCGAGTCCGACCTCGAGGTGGTCCGGCTGTTCGCCGGCGCCTCGGTCGGCTGCTGCCTGCAGGTCCTGCCGGAAGACTCCGACGTCGAGCCGGGAACCGCCCTGCCGGTACGGAAGCACTAAGCCCACAAGGGAAAGGGCCGGTACGGCGAATGAACGCCGTACCGGCCCTTCTTTATGGTTTGCTCAGGTCGCGGCTTCGGGGGTGGGACCAGGAGTGGCGTCGGTAGCCGCGTCGGCCTCGGACTTGGCTTCGGCCGGCTGCTCGTCGGGGCGGCGCATGCCGATCCGGGCGCAGACCGCGGAGAGGATCGCGACGCCGGCCGCCCAGAGCCAGAACGTCTGGCCGACCTTGTCCCACAGCCAGACGCCGACGGCCGGACCGACCGCGTTGCCGAGACCGAAGACGCTCAGCATGGCGCCGGAGTACCGGCCGCGCAGGTGCGGCGGTGCGACCATGCCCGGGTAGGCGAACGTGGTCGGCGCCCCGATGATCTCCGACATCGTCCAGATCAGCGTGCCGATGATCAGCAGCACCGGGATCAGCGCGATCGCGTAGACGCCGTACCCGACCGCGACCAGGCCGAAGCCGGCGATGGCGGTCAGCCGCAGCGGCCAGGTCTGCACGTACTTGGTCGCCGGTACTTCGCACACCGCGACGACGACGGCGTTCGCCGAGACGACCAGGCTGTACCACCACAGGCTCAGGCCGTCGTCCACGATCGCCAGCGGGAGCACCGCGATGTACTGGCAGTAGACGATCGTCACCAGGAACACGGCGGCCAGGTAGAAGTCGTAGCGCCAGTCGGCCAGCACCGCGCGGTAGCCCTGCTTCGGTTCTGCGGCCTTGGCCGCATCGGCTGCCGGGTCCCTGTCGGCCTTGCCCGGCAGGAACTTCCAGGCGATCGCGCTGTACAGGACGGCCGCGAACGCCTCGGCCCAGAACAGCAGGTTGTACGAGACCGACACCAGCGCGACGCCGACGATCGGGGTCACCGCGGTGCCCAGGTTGATCGCCAGCCGGTACATCGCCATCGTCATCACGAGCTGGCCCGGCTTGGTCAGCTCGGCCAGCATCGCCTGCGCGGCCGGGCGGTTCAGCTGGCTCACGGTGCTGACCGTGAGGATCGCCAGCAGGATCACCCAGTAGACGTCGATGTACAGGATCGAGACGATCAGCGCGGCGGAGCCGAGCATGCTGATCAACGTCGCCGCCCGGGCACTCAGCCGGTCGGTGAGCCAGCCGCCGACGAACGACCCCAGCACATGGCCGGCGCCGTACACGCCGAGGGCGAAGCCGGCCTGGCCGGCGGTGAACCCGCGGTGCGTCATGAACAGCACCAGGAAGATCTGCAGGAAGGCGCCCAGCCGGTTGACGAAGACACCGAACAGCAGCGCCTTCGACGTGACCGACGTCTGGCGCCAGGTGGCGATGGCGCCGAGCCCTTCGCCTGGCTGCTTGGTCGTGCCCGGTTCGCGTTCTTCGCTCATCAGATGTTTCCCCTCGATGCCGGCGAGCGCCATGCTCCGGCAGGTCATTGCCGGAAGGCATTTGGTCCCGCAGGCTACCGCTCCGAGCGGCTCACGCACAGGGGTCGAAGCCAACAAAACAAGGCGTATCAGAGCCGGGCCGACCACGCCTCTGATGAGGTGACGGCGACGCGTAGCCGAGCGCACGTGCGCTCTTGTCGACATGCCTGCAGCCAGGAGGATCGGACCTTATGACCACAGAAACGACGGAGGCCCTCCAGCGGATCCCGGACGACTTCATGCAGAGGCCGTACGAGATTCTCGAGCCGTACCGGAAGGCCGGCCGGGTGCACCACGTGATCTTCCCGCACGGCGCCGACGTCTGGCTCGTGACCCGGTACGCCGACGTGCGCGCGCTGCTCCAGGACCCGCGGGTGAGCAAGGACGGCCGGCGGATGAACGAGATGTTCGCCCGCCACACCGGCACCTACGTCGAGGACGAGAAGCCCGACGTCGGCTTCGACGACGAGCTGTCCCAGCACATGCTGAACAGCGACCCGCCCCGGCACACCCGGCTGCGCTCGCTGGTCAGCAAGGCCTTCACGCTGCGCCGGATGGAGGCCTTCCGGCCGCGCATCGAGCAGCTCGTCGACGACTACCTGTCCAAGCTCGAGGGCCGCGACGACGTCGACCTGGTCGGCGAGTACGCCCAGCCGCTGCCGATCGTGATCATCTGCGACGTGCTCGGCATCCCGTTCGAGGACCGCGAGCGGTTCCAGCAGTGGGCGGTCGAGCTGGTCGGCGCCGGCCACCCGGCCGAGGTGGTCGAGAACGCCTCGAAGAACGTGATCGAGTACGGCCACCGGATCATCGAGATGAAGCGCAGCAACCCGGCCGACGACATGGTCAGCGCGATGATCGAGGGCTCCCCGAACGGCGACCGGCTGTCCGACGACGAGCTCGTCGCGATGATCTTCCTGTACACGGTGGCCGGGCACATCACCTCCCAGCACACGCTGTCGAACGCCATCCTGAGCCTGCTCACCAACCCCGACGCGATGGCCCGGCTGCGCGGCGACCTGGAGATCATGCCGCAGGCGATCGACGAGCTGATGCGGTACGACGGCGGGGTCGGCGTGGCCACCTTCCGGTTCACCGCCGAGGACATCGAGATCGGCGACGTCGTGGTGCCGAAGAACAACATCCTGGCGCTGTCGATCCTGTCCGCGCACCGCGACGACGAGCAGTTCCCGAACGCGAACACGCTCGACCTGGACCGCCGTCCCAACGGCGTTCTCGGGTTCGGCCACGGTCCGCACTTCTGCATCGGCCAGCCGCTGGCCAAGCTGCAGACGAACATCGCGCTGACCCGGTTGCTGGAACGCTTCCCGGACCTGCGGATGACGGCGGACCCGAGCTTCCTGGAGTGGGAGCCGAGCACGCTGCTGCGCGGCATGCACCACCTGCCGGCCGCCACCATCCCGCCCAAGTCCTGAGATCCGAAGCAGGCAACGAGAACACCGCCCCGGCCGACTCGGCCGGGGCGGTGTCTCTTCGTTGCTCGGAAGCGGGAATCACTCCTCGACGTAGAACCAGTCCTCGGGGGTGATCAGGCCGTACGGGTTGACCGGTTCGACGCCGCGCAGGTTCTTCGCGACCTCGAACATCCGGTTCGGGAAGCCCGGCGACCAGATCGTCGGCACCTGCTCGGCGATGTAGTCCTGGTACTCGTACATCGCCTCCGGGTCGTCGCTGTGCACGGTCCGGTCGATCAGCTCGTCGGCCTTCGGGTCGCTGTAGTCGCCGAAGTTGCTGCCGCCACCGGTCGCGAACAACATCTCGCCGGTGAGGTGACCGTAGTACGACCAGCCGCCGTTCCAGGTGTTGATCTCCCACAGCCGCTTGCTCGGGACGTTCGGGCTGTGGTCCTCGGCCACCATCACCGAGCCGTACACCGGCTCCAGCTTCAGCTCGATGCCCGCCTTGGCCGCGTCCTCCTTGAACATCTCGAGCATCCGGGTCAGCGCGACCTTGCCCTCGACGTACCGGACCGTGAACGACAGCCGGTCGCCGATGTCGACGCCCTCGCCGGCGCAACCGGCCACCTCACCCGGCTGGACGCAGCCGGCCGGCAACGTGCTGGTGTCCCAGCCGTGCGCCTCGAGCAGCTCGCGGGCGGCGTCGACGTCGAACGGCATCGGCTCCTTGCGCTGCTTCGGCGACACGTGCGGGTTGGCCGGCGACGGCGGCACCGGCCCGTCCATCCGGTACGCGTTGCCGTGGTAGATCTCCCGGATCGCCCGGTCCTGGTCCAGGCACATCTGCAGCGCCTGCCGGACGTAGGTGTGCTTGTAGATCCGCGCCGCCGTCGAGTCGTTGTCGAAGTTGAACGGCATGTAGCGCACCACGAACAGGTCCTGCGGCACCAGCCGGTACTTGTCCGCGAGCGGGTCCGCGCCGTCGTCGGTGAGCCCCATCCCGAACGGCAGGTACCCGATCTGGATCCCGTCCGGCGCGTCCGGCCCGGCCTGCAGCCGCTCGTACATCAGCTCGTCGGTGTCGTTCTGCACCTGCCGGAACTCGTCCAGGTGCGGCTTGTTCGGGCCGGAGTACTTGTCGTTCGGGACGAAGGTGACCACGCCGTCGAGGGTGTAGCTCTTCAGCCGCCACGGACCGTTGACGACGCTCCAGACCGGGCTCTCGGCCCAGCCGCCCCGGAAGTGGTTCGCCTCGACCGTCCAGTCGCCGTTCTGCGAGACCAGGTAGTCGTAGACGGCCGGGATGTCGGCGACGTCGTACGACGCCCGGGCCGGTCCGTCCTCGGTCCGGTCCCAGGCCTTCGGCATCGGCGTGATCAGCGACAGCTGGTTCATCTCCACCCAGGTCTTGGAGTACACCTCCTGGAAGGTGAACCGGACCTTGTCCTCGGCAACCTTCTCGTACGACGTCAGGTTGTCCGGGAAGTAGCCGGGGACGTAGTAGCCGAGCCGGTCGCCCTTGACCGCCATCATGTTCACCCAGAACATCACGTTGTCGGCGCAGATCGGCTCACCGTTGGACCACTGCCACGGCTTCAGCGTGACGGTGACGCTGAGCCCGTCCTCGCTCCACTCCGGCGGGTAGGCCAGGCTCAGGTCGGGGTTCACCTCCGGCCGGCCCTGGTAGCCGAGCCAGTACAGCGGGCGGAACATCAGCACCTGGAACTCGTACAGGTTGCGGATGCCGATCCGCTCCCGCGGCGTGAACGGGAAGATGGCGGCCGGCGGGAAGCCGGGGTTGCAGGCCCAGGTGACCGTGCCACCCTTGATCGGCCGGCCGTCCTCGGACGGCTGGTCGGACTGCTGCTCGCTCAGCACAGTGGACATCCAGGTCACCTCTCGTCAGTTGAATCAGGCCGTCAGGCGGGGAGCCGTGGCCGCTAGGCGTACGTCGATCTGCGCGGCGAACTCGAACGCCGTCCGGATCGCCTCGTCGAAGGTCGGTCCGCTGGTGCAGAGGAAGCCGAGGATGTTGTTGCCGTCCGGCGGGCGCCGGACCACGTCACCCGGCTTCGCCGTGATCTTCAGGAAGAACACCCGGTCGGACTCCGACACCGCGGGCGGCACGGTGATCTCCTCGATCAGGCCGGGTCCGCCGATCAGGCAGGTGCCGGCCAGGTGCACACCGGTCGGGCGGTAATGGTGCACGTCGGGCTTGATCCCGGCAGCGACCGCCATCGTCGCGCGGATCGGGCAATACCCGGCACTCAGTCGGGCGAAGTAGTCCAGCCCGCCACCACCAGGTCGTACGGCGATCTCCAGCAGGTGCGGCTTGCCCTGGTGGAAACGGACCTCGGCGTGCATCACGCTGCGCCGTAGGCCCTGCGCATGCGCCGCCTTGGTGACGACCTCGTGCACAGCGGCCAGCTGGTCGGCATCGAGCGCGGTCGGCGCCCGGTGCGCGTCGTCGTCGAACGTGTTGCCCTCGATCGTGATCCGGTCGACGATCGAGCCCAGGTACACCTCGTCGTCCCAGGCGAGCGCCTCGATCTGCATCTCGTGCCCGTCCAGGAACGACTCGACCAGCAACCCGGCCGGCCCGAGGTCGATGCCGTCGGCCTCCATCCGGAGCCACGACATCTGCGCCATCCCGGCCAGCGCCTGCGGGAACGTGGTCCGCAGCTCGTCCGGGCCGTCGATCCGGAAGACGAAGTTGCTCGCGGCACCCAACGTCGGCTTGAGGATGACCGGGTAGCCGAACTCGCCGGCGGCCGCGAGCGCGGCGTCGACGTCCGGCGCCAACCGGAACCGGGGCACCGGAGCGCCACCGCGCTGCTGGGCCTCCCGCATCAGGAGCTTGTTCCGGCTGACCCTCGCCGCGTCCAGGCCGACTCCGGGCAGGCCGAGCGCCTCGGCCACCGCGGCGACCGTGAGCACTCCCGACTCGGAGAACGTGAGTACGCCGTGGAACTGCTCGGTGGCATGCCAGTCGCGAGCGACCGCGATGATGTCGTCGATGTGCTTCGAGCCGGCGATCCGGTAGCGCGGGGCCGGCCAGTAGTCCGGTTCGCCGAGGCCGTTGAGCACGAACAGGGTGCCGCCGAACTCCTCGACCTGGCGGTAGCGGGACTGGTAGTAGCCGGCGTTCTGCACGGCTTCGAGTGCGAGCAGCTTCATGGTCCTCTACTCCTCACCGACCGCGGCGAGGTGCCGCGGCCTGTCGACCGAGTCCAGGCCGGTCGGGCGGGGCGGCGCTCCGACGGCACGATCGGCGATCGCCCGCGCGATCTGCGGCGCGAACTTGAACGACATCCCGCCGCAGGCGGCGTACGCGAGGACCGTGCCGGCGCCGTACGTCGCGAGCATCGGCCCACCGCGCGTCCGCTCGGCGAGGTAGAAGCCGTCAGTCGAGTCGACCACCGCGGCGGGATCGAAGTCCGGGAACAACTCGGAGAAGACGTCGACGAGGTGTGCGCGCCACTGGTCGGGCGTGACCCGATCGGTCATCTCGTCGACCGGCCGACAGGCGCTCGCGGCACTCAACCGCAGCGGCGCATCCGACTGTGGCACGGTCGGCATCAGCCAGGCGTCGCGAGCGGGGCCGAGCCCGAGTACGGCGGGCATGCCGGTCGAGTCCCGGAACCACTTCGGCGCCCGGTACGACAGCATGGTCTGCCGGTACAGCGTGAGGTCCGAGGAGATCGCGGCAGGAACGAGTTCGCGGGACCACGGCCCGGCCGCCATCACCACCCGGTCGGCCGTATGGGTCCCGCCGTCGGCGCAGCGGATCAAAGCGCCCTGGTCGTTCTGACTGATCTCGACGACCCGCTTGTGCGGGTGCAGCCGGACCTCCGGCCGACGGCTCAGCCAGCGTGCCAGGGCGACCAGCGCGTGATCGGCCAGGACGACGCCGGCCGTGGCCTCCAGTACGGCGCCGGTCCCGTCTGGGAACCGGATCCGCGGATACCGGCCCGCCAACTCGTCCGGGGACAGCGTCCAAGCCTTCGCGCCGGCCGCAGTGAGTACGGCGAGCTCGGCCGCAGCGTCCTGTACCGGCATCGCGGTGAGTGCGCCGGCCGGGTGGTAGAAGCGTGAGCCGACCTGGTCCTCGACGTCCATCCACCCGGCATGTGCTTGTGCGGCCGCCTGCGTCAGTGCCGGTTCACCGCGATGCAGCGCGCGGACCACGCGGAGCCGGTCGTTCGAGGTGGCCGACGGCGAAGGGATCGGGCCCGCGTCGACGAGATCGACCGCGTCCACGCCGGCCGCGCGGACGCACTCGATCGCCGTCAGCAGTCCGATCACGCCGCCGCCGACCACGGTGATGCGCATCCGGGATCACCGGCCTCCGGCGAGCTCGCCGCCGGCCGGGCCGGCCGCGAGCAGCGGTGGCGCGAACGGCGTGACCTCGGCGACGTCGAAGGCTCCGGCGACCAGGGGCCCGGCGTCCGGCGAGTCGTCGAAGGCGCCGGCTCCACGTGCCGCGTCCGAGAGGTCGATCAGGATCGGTGACGCCAGCGCCAGCAGTGCCTTGACCTCGCAGAACAGGTCGCCCCAGCTCTCGGGCTGCTCGTCCAGCCCGACACCGTCGAGTGCCGCCGCGCGCCGCCGCAACCGGTCGATCTGGATCAGCACGGTGTCGGCCGAACGGTTCAGGTTGAACGTCGGCATCTCGTAGCCGAGGTCGAACCGCTCGAGCATGATGGTGATCCGGCTCCGGGCAGCGTCCGACACCGGCAGCCGGCTGCTGTCGTCGCCGGCGTTGGCGATCGCCTTGGCGAGCGTCCCGGCCAGCTGGTTCCAGGGGCCGACCAGCCGCTCCTCGGCCATCTTGTCCAGGCCGGCCCGGCTGAACGTGGACCGCTGGTACTCCGGTGCGGTCAGCGCAAGGTAGAGCCGGGCGACATCGCGCGGCACCTCCTCGAGCAGCTCCTGCGGCGTCAGCACGTGTCCCTTGCTGGTGGAGAACTTCGAGCTCTCCAGCTCGTAGAACTCGTTGTTGATGATCGACTCCGGCCAGACGTACTTGTCGCCGTGCGCCATCAGCATCGCGATGTGCGGCAGGCAGAAGTAGTAGGCGTTGTCGAAGCCGAGGAAGTGCACGATCCGCAGGTTCTCCGCCTTCCGCCACAACTCACCCGGCACGGTGTCCCGGCCGAGTTTGTTCGCGGCGTACGACGTGGTGAACATGCCGGCCGGGATCAGCTCGAGCCAGGCGTTCAGCACCTGCCCCGGAACCTCCGGGAACGGCGCCTGGATGCCCCAGGACAGCGGGAACGTGATCGGCACGTCCTGCAGCGGCCGGGCCAGCAGTTCGGCGATCATCTGCCGGACGTGCGGCCGCCGGTGCGCGGCGAGCTTCTCGTGGTACGCCGTCAGTTGCTCGCGGTACTCCTCCAGCGGCAGCACCATGATGGTGGCCTCGCGATAGGTCAGCTTGTCGCTGGGGTCGATCGTCGAGTGCGGGTCGATCAGCTGGTCGTAGTTGTTCGGGTGGCAGCAGGTCTCGCACAGTCCGCCGCGGCTGGTCGTCAGGCAGACCGGGCAGTCGCCCTCGATCAGGCCCTCGACCATGAACTCGCCGGTCCGCTCCAGGTAGGGCAGCCGGACGGTCTTCAGCCGGAACACGCCGGCCGCGTGCAGCGCGCTGAAGTACTGCAGCACGGTGGCACGGTAGGTCTGGTCGAACGGGCCGAACCCGTCGATCGAGATGCCGATCGCGCTCAGCGCCTCCTGGATCCTCGCCGTCGAGCGCTTGCACAGCTCCTCCGGCGTGATGCCCTCCCGGCCCGCCGAGGCGACCACGTAGGTCTGGCTGTCGTCGGTCTCGGAGGTGAAGATGACGTTCCGGCCGCGGGCCCGCTGGTACCGCGCGTACACGTCGCCGGCCAGGTACGGCCCGGCGATGTGGCCGAGGTGCATCCCGCCGTTCGGGGTCGGGTTCGGACCGAGGACGAGGACGGGACGGTCGTCCTCGGACGGCAGCACACGGGTCATTCGCTGGCTCCTACTCGCTCGGCGGTCTCGATGGCCTCGGCGGCCTGGGCGTTCTCGGCGACGTTCGCGGCGGCCTTGGCGGCGAGCGCCTCGGTGTCCGAGCCGGCGTACTCGGCGAGGAACCGGTGGGACATCTCCGGGTCCCACCAGATGCTGCAGAAGACGAAGTCCTCGTCGTTGTGGTTGTGCACGCGGTGCAGCTGGCCGGGCGTGAAGTAGGTGACGTCGCCGGCCCGGAACGGCTGCCGGTCGCCGCCGCACTCGACGATGCACTCGCCGGAGACCGCGACGAAGATCTCCTGCTCGTGGTGGGTGTGCAGCTTGGACACCGTCCCCGCACGGCAGACGGCGTAGGAGACCTCGAACGGCGCGTTCAGCACCGGCCACGGCTGCAGTCGCTGCGTGTCCACGCCGTACTCGTGAAGCAGGTTGTCGCGGTCAAGCCGGGAGATGTGTACGACCATGGTTACCGTCCAGAAATCTGCTCGAAGGTGTTCGGACCGTCCTGGGTGTGCCGGGTCTCGATGACGGCCTTGTGCGGGTCGCCGGCCAGGATCAGGTCGATCACCGGCGCGCCACCGCCGCCGGGTGTCTGCACCGACCGGCTGTACAGCACTCGCAACTGGCTCGGCTCGAGGCCGCTGATCCGCTCCAGCTCGGCGGCCAGCTCCGGATCGTTGGACGCGCCGCCCAGCAGGCGGTGGATCTCGCCGAGGCGGGCGGCCAGGCTCGGGTGTTCGCGGTTCAGGAACCGCTCGAGCCCTTCGCCTTGTCCGGCGAACGGGGAGTACGTCATGCAGACCAGGTGCTCCTCGGTGAGCCCGAAGGTGTCCAGCGCGTACTCCTGGGCGGCGAGCCGCATCCGCTTCAGCGCGTCCGGGCTGTCGTAGCGGGCGCGCATCATCTCCACCAGCCCGTCCGGGATGTCCTTCTTGCGCATCAGGCCGAGCGCGAACTCGACGTACTCGGCCAGGCCCTCGTCGTACGAGCGCTGGAACAGGTGCTCGGCCTTCAGCCCTCGCAGGTGCGCCATCAGCGCCGGGTTCGCGCAGTCGGACTCGGTGAAGCTGAAGGCGAGGTCGTCGAACTGGAAGCCGAGGAAACCGGTCAGCAGGTCGAAGTGGTCGCCGGCCGCGTACGCGGTCTCGCCGTAGATGGTGAAGAACTTCAGCCGCTCCGGCACCTCGGTGCTGACCCGGCGGTCGGCGATCGCGTCGATCGCCTCCGGGCCGTGGATGTCGGCGAAGTACGACTGCGCGATGCCGTCGAGCTGGCCGAGCACCCGGCCGAAGCCGTTCTGGCCCTCGCGCCGGGCCGGCGCGGTCTTCAGCCGGCGCGACAGCCGGCCGACCCAGAAGGTGTACTGGCGCTGCTCCTGCGGCGAGTCGCCGGTGATCAGCACGTCGGCGCCGTCGCCGTACGCCGCCGCCAGGCCGAACGCGTTGAAGACGCTGAGGTTGCACGAGTTGCAGAACGTCGGCCGCCCGTCGGCGAACGTGCGGTGGCCGGTCATCAGGATGTCGAGCCGGTTCCGCCGTACGACGTGGTCGCGCTGCGGGGAGTCGACGTCGAACTCGCTGATCTCGTCGCCGTCCACGAGCAGCAGCTCGCAGTCCGGGTCGTCGTTGAGCCGCAGGGCGCGGTACTCGCGGTCGATGTTCTCCATCACGGCGCGCGGCATGCCGGCGTGCCGGTTGGTCGCCACCCGCATCCGGAACGTCCGGCCGTGCACCTTGTACAGGATCAGCTGCATCGCCCGGACGAAGGCCAGCATGTACGAGCTGTCCTTGCCGCCGCCGAACGCCACCAGGACGAGGTTCTTCTCCAGCTCCGGCCGGTGCGGCAGCTCGGCCTCGAGCCGGCCGCTGCAGCGCAACGCCTCGGCCATGATGTCGGGTGGCATCGCTGCTCGCAGACCTGCGAACGCCTGGTCCCGTGCCCGCGTCACGTCGTCGGCCGGGGCACGATCCAGTTCGAGTGTTGTCATCCGGCTCTCCCTCGAGGGCTGGGTGGTTCTCCCACGCGTTAGAGCCCGGACGGCCGCTCCGCTGATACAGCCGCGGGGACCCGGTCGCGGTGGGCGAGGATGTCGCGGCAGATCTCCTCGGCCCGCTGGGCCAGCACACTCAGCAGGGAGTCGGAGATGCCGTGGGTCTCCTCGTTGACGCCTTGGAGGTAGCAGGCCGCGGTGCTGTCGGCGCCGAGCTCCAGCCGGTACTGCCGGGAGACGTCGATCCGGTCCAGCTCGAGGCTGCTCGCCAGCTCGCGGACCATCCGCGGCATCCGGGTGTCGAAGCCGGTGCCCAGGAAGACCAGGTCGCGGTGCAACTCGGTGACGGCGCCGGTACGGCGGTCGGTCAGCTCCAGCACCACCTCGTCTCCGGCCTCGCGGGCGGCGGTGATGTCGACCATCGTGACGAGCCGCCGGTCGGTGCGCTCGTTGAACTGGTCCAGGTACAGGTCGGCGTACAGGTGCTCGAGCATCGGGGGAGTGACGACGGAGTAGTTGGTCCGGTACATCTCCCGCAGGATCTGCTCGCGCGCCGCGGGCGGGGCGTCGTAGAACTCGTCGACGTACGACGGGTAGTACAGCTCGTTGGTGAACTTGCTGGACTGGTCCGAGCTCAGCCCGATCGACCGCATCAGCCAGCTGATGTCGCTGTCCGGCAGGTCGTCGCGCAGGGCGCGGAACATCTCCGCGGCGCTCTGCGAGCTGCCCACCAGGGCGACCCGGTAGGGCAGCTCGCCGGACAGCTCGGCCACGCGGCGGCGGTAGTCGGTGCTGTGCACGATTCGGTTCGGCGGCAGGTCGGCGAGGACGGGCGGGATGTTCGGCTCACGGCTGCCGCCGTACACGAGGAAGCGGCTGCTGATCGCCTTACCGTCGGCCAGCGTCGTGAGCCAGCCCGTGACCGCTCCGGTCTCGTCCCGTCGCGGCGCCACCGCCACGCACTCGCGGCCGAGCTCGATCCGGACCCGGGTGAGCGACTCCGCCACCCAGCGCAGGTACTCGGCGAACTCGACCCGGTACGGCGTGAACGTGCTCATGTTGACGAACGAGTCCAGCCGCCCGGTCTCGTACAAGTGGTTCAGAAACGAGAACCGGCTCCGCGGGTCCCGCTGCGTCACCAGGTCCTTCAGGAACGACACCTGACTGGTGGCCCACGGCATCAACATCCCCGGCTGCCACTCGATCGCCAGGTTCCGGTCGATCAGCAGCGACCGCTCGGCCAGCTCCGGCGCCAACTCCTCGAGCGCCACCGCCAGCCCCAAGTTGGACGGCCCGGCCCCGATGGCCAGCAGTTCGACTTCCACCTCGGACAAAGACCCCTGCTCAACCATCAGCCCGCCTCGTCTCTCGCCATCACCTCCTTTCGAGAGCGCCCCGCCGGTCCCCGGTGATACACCGGTGGTTGCATCTTGTTGCGGTCCCGTGCGAGTGCTTTGCTGATGAGTGGGGGTGCGGTGCGGACGGGCTGGGTGCCCGCGATCACCGCAGCGGACGATGACCGATGGATCGAGTACGCCGTACCTCGTGGTGGAGACCGGATCGCACGAAGGGCAGCGGATCAACCTGACCGGCAGCCGCCTGACGGTCGGCCGGTCGACGGGCTGCGACGTACGGTTCGAGGACCCGTACCTGAGCCGCACGCACGCGGCGCTGTGGCAGCAGGGCGGTGTGGACTACGTCGAGGATCTGGGCTCGGCCGGCGGCACCTTCGTGAACGGGGAGGCGATCAAGGCGCCGCGGCGGCTGAACCCGGGCGACCACGTGACGTTCGCGGACCTGCGGCTGCGCTACCGCACCGACGGCGGCCCGCCGACCGCGGTCCGCTACGACGTCGGCGCTCAGCAGGCGCACACGATCAACAACGTGGCGCGGGACCAGTACGTCATCCAGCAGCGGGAGAACTTCTTCCGCGAGATCGCCGCCACGAAGACGAAGGCGCGGGGACTGATCTGGACCGGTGTCGTGGTGTTCCTGATCGGGCTCGGCATCGCCGCCGTCGGCTGGTACACCTACTTCGGCCAGATCCTGGACTTCTCGTCCGCCTCCGGCATGCCCACGCAGGACGACTTCAGCGGCTTCCTGGTGTTCGCGCTCGGCGGCCTGGTCAATCTCATCGGCATGCTGCTGATCGTCGCCGGGATCGTGCTGCACATCGTCGCCACCGCGCGCCGCCGCCGGGTCGACCGGGAACTACCGCCACCCCGCGGATGAGATGAGTCGCGATGACCTTCAACATCGGCAACCAGAACGCCGCCAACATCAACAACGTCGGCCGCGATCAGCACATCACCGGCGGCCAGACCGGCATCGTGGTGACACCGGAGCAGGCCCGGCAGGCCTTTGCCGACCTGCGCGCGGGCGTCCAGGCCACGCCGCTCGACCCGGCAACCTCCGCCGCTGCGCAGACCGAGCTCCACGAGGTCGAGACCGGCCTCAGCCGGCCCGAGCCCGATCGGCAACGGATCGCCGGGAGGCTCGAGCGCCTGACCCGCATCCTGATCGCCGCAGGCTCCCTGACCTCAGCCGCATCGGCCCTGTTCACCCCCCTCCGCACCCTGGCCCAGTGGCTGGGAGCAGCCGGGGCGCCGATTCTCGGCCTGCTCGCAGCACTGGTCTGACCGCTATCCGTTGAGTTTGGCCTTGAGGGCGGGAGACACGCTCTTGGCCAGGAGGTCGTCGCGGATGGTGTCGGCATTGCTGTTGGCGGTTGCCGCGAGGCCTCGGTCCGTGGCGGTCAGCATCGCTTCGAACCGGCGGTAGAGGGCGGGGTCGGTGGCGAGGTGGAAGGCGAGCTCCTGGCCGACCTGGCCGAGGTCGACCGGGACCTTGTCGGTGGTGGTGTTGAGGACGGTGGCCAAACCGGCGTTGAGTCCGTCGAGCGTCGTGACGGTGTCGCCGGCGTCGTAGAGGTGGCCGAAGGTTCTGCTTCCACCGCGGTCGACGGCCGCGTGCTCGTCCGCGGTCGGCGCGAGTGTGGGCACCGTGCGGCCGTTGGGGAGGGGCGCGGACAGGAGTGCGTCCGCGTCGACCAGGCCACCGCCGAACTGGCCGGTGGGCCAGCCGGGCATGGGCGCCGCGGTGGACCGGAGCAGTTGCAGGAAGGTCGGGGCGATCTTCTCCCGGCCGCCGCAGGCCTGGATGACGGTGTTGCGGCCGTGCTTCGACAGCCACAGTGCCGCGATTCCGGCGACGGTCGCGACGGCGTACGAAGTACCGGAGCCTTGAGTCACGTCGGCGCGATTGTCGTTCTTGTGCGCCTTCGCATGCCAGACCCGGTCGCCCGGCGCGGTGATGTCGACCGCGTGACCCCTCGACGAGCCGCTCCACGGGTTGCCCGCGGCGTCGCAGGCGGCGACGGCGACCACTTCGTCGTACGCGGCGGGGAAGACGACGAAGCGGACGCAGTTCCCGGCGGCCGCGAGCACGATGACGCCCTTGTTCCGGGCGTAGACGACGGCGTCGTGCAGGCGGTCGCTGCCGAGGCCGCCCATGCTCATGGAGATGACGTGGGCGCCGCGGTCGGCGGCCATCTCGATCGCGCGCGCCAGATTGAGGGTGTCGAGGACGACAACGCTGTCCGAGACGCGGTAGGGGATCAGCTTGGCGAACGGCGCGGTGCCTGACACACCGTTGTGCGCGTTGGCCTGGGGACTGACGATGACGCTCGCGGTCGCGGTCCCGTGGCCTGGCGTTCGCCAGGGCAGGCCACCTCTGAGCTCGTCCAGCGCGTCGCTGTCGTTGCGGAACAGGTCGAAGCCCTGGTCGGCCAGCAGGCTCGAGGCGATCTCCGGGTGCTTGCGGTAGCCGGTGTCCGGGTGACCGACGACCACGTCGAGGCCGGGTGGCTTGCTCGGGTCCGTGAAGTGATGGGACCAGGCCTGGACGACCTTGGTCATCGCCAGGCTCCACTCGTGCGGCTTCGCCTTGGCGAGGTCGTCCCCACTCCCGCAGAACCAGTCGGCCGCGCCGAACGCCGCGGCTTCCAGGCTTCCGTCGCCGGTGATCCCCCAGTCCGGGCGATCCGTGACCCAGGCTTTGAAGACCGGCTCGGCGCTGGCGATCCCGCGGTACGCCCGGAGCCGGTAGGTCCGGTCCCACGCGTCCGCGGCCTTCAGTGCGCCCTCCTCGGCGAACACCTCGAAGTAGTTGGTCCGGCCACCGTAGTTCCGCACCTGCCAGTGATCGCCGAGCTCGTCGGCGATCGCCTTGTCGAGCTTCGCCCGCGCGGCACCGCTCGTCGTCTTCACGGCGAAAGCCTGGAAGACCGGTTCGGCGTACTTCGTCCTTCGCCTCGCGACTCGTCCGTTCATCCGCTGCTGCGCCCCCCAACGCGACGTCGCCCTGGAAGAGGGCGTCCGGCACTTACCACAAACACCCAGGCGATTCGCCCTGTCAAGCTCAGCCGACGGAGGGGCCCAGGCCTAGGGATTGGGGAGTGCTGGAGTCGGGGGAGGGTTGGTGGAGGCCTTCGTCGAGGGCGCCGTACTCGGTCATCAGGGCGGGGCTGCCACCCCAGGGGGTTTGCTCCTCCGCGATCAGGGTGTTGGTGGTGAGCAGCAGGCCGGCGACCGAAGCGCCGTTCTGCAGGGCTGATCTGGCCACTCGGAGCGGGTCGACCACACCCATCTCGAGCATGTTGCCGTAGCGGCCTTCGAGGGCGTCGAAGCCGTCGTCCGGTCCGAGTTGCTCGATCCGCTCCAGCACCTCCTCGCCGGAGTAGCCCGCGTTCGCCGCGATCAGGTACGCCGGCTCGCGCAACGCCCGCCGTACGATCTCCACGCCGATCGCGTAGTCGTCCTTCACCTCGAGGTCGTCGAGGGCCGACGCCGCGTGCAGGATCGCCACCCCACCGCCCGCGACGATACCCTCGGCCATCGCCGCCCGGGTCGCCGACAGCGCGTCCTCGACGCGGTGCTGGAGCTCCTTCAGCTCCGCGGGGGTCGGTGCGCCGACCTGGATCACCGCGACCTTGCCGGACAGCGCGCCGATCCGCTCGGTCAGCACGTCCTCGTCGACCCCGAACGTGGCCCGCTCCAGCTCGGCCCGCAGCTGGGTGAGCCGGAAGGCGACATCCTGCTCGTGGCCGGCGGAGGCGATGATCGCCGTCCGGTCGGCGGTCACCCGCACCTGGTCGGCCCGGCCGAGCTGCTCGAGCGTCATCGTCTCCAGCGTGAAGCCCGAGTGCCGGCTGAGCACCGCGCCACCGGTGATCGCCGCGATGTCCTCCAGCTTGTGCAGCCGCCGGTCGCCGAAGCCCGGCGCCTTGACGCCGACGCACTGGATGTGGCCGTTGACGTGGTTGTGCACGAGCATGCTGAGCGCGGTGCCCTCGAGGTTCTCGGCGATGATCACCAGCGGCTTCGGCTCCCGCATCATCTTGTCCAGCAGCGGCATCAGCTCCTGCACCTTGGTGATCTTCTCGCTGCACAGCAGGATGTACGGGTCGTCGAGCACCGCCTGCAGACTGCCCGGATCGGTCACCATGTACGGCGACAGGTAGCCGTTGTCGAACTCGAAGCCCTCGACGAAGTCCACCCGCATCCCGTGCGCGGTCGACTCCTCGACGGTCACGATGCCGCCGGCGCCGACCGAGTGCAGGGCCTTCGCGATCACCGCGCCGACCAGGTCGTCGTCGTTGGCCGAGATCGCCGCCACCCGGGCGAAGTCGTGCTCGGTGACGACCGGGTGGGCGACCTCGCGCAGCCGGTCGACCAGCCGCGCGACCGCGAGGTCGATACCGCGCTTGACCAGGACCGGGTTGCCGCCGGAGCCGATCGCCCGCATGCCCTCGCGGACGATCGCGTGCGCTAGCACCGTCGCAGTAGTGGTGCCGTCGCCCACGATGTCGTTGGTCTTGATCGCGGCTTCCTTGACCAGCTGGGCGCCCATGTTCTCGAACTGGTCCTTGAGGTGGATCTCCCGGGCGATCGTGACGCCGTCGTTGGTGACCACCGGCGAGCCGGTGATCTTCTCCAGGATGACGTTGCGGCCCTTCGGGCCGAGGGTCGATCTGACCGCCTCCGCCAACTGGTCCACGCCGGCCAGCATCAGCTCGCGCGCCTGCTCACCGAATCGCAGTTCCTTGGCCATGGCCCCTCCTCCTTGACTGCCCGGTCCGGGCGAACGGTGTGTCGGTTCGGTGCCGGTTCGGGTGCCGGCTGAGCGCGCTAGGGAACGAGGATCGCGCGGCCCCGCACCCGGCCGGCGTCGAGATCGGCGACGGCCTCGACGGCCGCCTCCAGCGGGTAGGTCCTGGTGTGCAGCGTGACCTTGCCGGCCTGGGCCAGCGCCATCAGCTCGGCCAGGTCGTTGTAGGTGCCGACGATGTTGCCGATGATGTTGCGCTCGGTGGAGATGATGTCCAGGGTCGGGATCTGCAGCTGGCCGCCGTACCCGATGACGAAGTACGAACCGCCCGGCGCGGTCATCGCGAAGCCGTCCGCCTCGGCGCCCTGCTCGGCGACGAAGTCGAGTACGACGTTCGCGCCCGGGCCACCGGTGAGCTCCTGCACCGCCGCCACGTGTTTGCCGTCAGCAACGATCGTGTGGTCGGCGCCGAGCTGCTCGGCGAGCTTGAGCGCGTCCGGGTTGCGGTCGACCACGACGATCGTGGTCGCGGTCAGCGCGGCCAGGCACTGGATGCCGATGTGACCGAGCCCGCCGGCGCCGATCAGCACGCAGGTCGTGCCGGGGGACAGCAGCGGGATCGCCTTGCGGACCGCGTGGTAGGCGGTGATGCCGGCGTCGGCCAGCGCCGCGACGTCCTTCGGCTGCGTCGACGGGTCGAGCTTCACGCAGGCCCGCGCGGACGTCAGCAGGTACTCGGCCATCCCGCCGTCGCTGTCCAGGCCGGGGAACGTGCTGAACGCACAGTGCATGTCGTTGCCGGCCCGGCAGGCCTGGCAGAGCCCGCAGGTCGGGGTTGGGTGCAGGATCACCGTGTCGCCGACCTGCACGTTGGAGACGGCCGAGCCGACCTCGTGCACCCACCCGGCGTTCTCGTGGCCGATCGTGTAGGGCAGTGCCGGAGCCATGGCCTCGGCCCACTGGCCTTCGATGATGTGCAGGTCGGTGCGGCACACGCCGGCGCCGCCGATCTTGACGACCACGTCCAGCGGGCCCTTGACGCTCGGCTCCGGGACGTCCTCGACCACCGGTTGCTGGTGGTATCCGTGCAGTCGAACGGCCTTCATTCCTGGTCCTCCTCCTCACCCGCACCGGTCGTTCCGTATCGGTGTCGCAGCATGCCCCGGCAGATGCCGGTGTTGGCCTCGATACCGACTCTGGTGATCCGTGCCTTGCCCAGGTGCAGCGACACCGCGGCACCGGTGACCGGGTCACCGGTGCCAGGGTCGACGAGCAGCGGAGCGGCCGGATCGGTCCGCAGGCCCAGCTCGGCCCGCCGCCGGCACAGCCGGTCCAGCTGTGCCGACGGGGGCAGGTCGCCGAGCGTCATCGTCGCCAGTGCCGCCGGGTCGAGGCCGGCGGCGAGCAACGGCCGGCACACCTGGTCGGTGCCGGCCAGCACCGCCTTCGCGACGAAGGTACGGCGCAACTCGTCCAGCTCCTCGACGGCCTCGCCCTCGAACGAGGCCACGAAGCCGGCCCGGGCCGCCACCCCGGCGTTGATCGCCGGCGCGGCGAAGTGGTCCTCCAGCGCCACGTCGGCACTGCGGACCTCGGGCAGCGCCGAGACCACGTCGTACGCGTCGGCGACCATCAGGAACGCGAAGTTGGGCGCGCAGAAGTACGTCGGCAGCCGGAGCCTGACGACGACGTCACCGGCTGCCGACACGACGCACGACGAGACGAACCCCAGCGTCGTGATGGGCTCGTCGAGCTCCGGGTCCCGCACCGCGTCGAGCGCGGTGAGGACCCGGGACCGCTCCGCGACCGCGGCCGTCATTACTGGGTGACCAGCTTCGCGTCGTCCTGGGCGGCGGGCTCGGCGTGCTTGAGCTGCAGCTCGTCCGGCACCTTGATGTCGTAGAGCTTCGCCGCGTTCAGGCCGAGGATCTTCTTCTTGCCCTCGACGCCGAGCCGCGGGTAGTCCGAGAACTCCTCGCTGTCCGGGAAGTCCCAGTCGACGAAGCCCTCGACCTGCCACTTCGGCTCCCAGATGGCGTAGTCGCTGCCGAAGGTCATCTTGTCCTCGCCGACCCAGAACAGCAGCTCGCCCATCACCTTGGCGAAGAACCGCGGCCGGGCGTGCATCAGGCCGCCGATGACGACGGCCAGGCCGGCGTACACGTTCGGCTCCTGGGTCGCCATGAAGCAGAAGTCCTCGATCCGCGGCAGCCCGACGTGCTCGACGATGAAGTTGAGCTCCGGGAAGTCCGTCGCCGCGTGGTCGATGTCCGCCACGTCGAACGCGTCCTTGTCCAGCGGCCAGATCGTCGGGCCCTTGTGGACGTGGATATTCTTGATGCCGAGCTCCTGCGCCTTCGCCAGGTAGGTGTAGGCCGCCGGGTCGGTCAGCTTGTAGCCGCGCGAGCCGGCGTTCCACTCGGCGGTGTACAGCTTCACGCCGCGGGACCCGTACCGGTCGACGTTGCGCTTCAGCTCCTCCAGCCCGGCGTCGCCGTCACGCGGGTCGAACCGGGTGTTGTGCACGAACATGCCCGGGTGCTTCTCACCCAGCGCGGCGTTGCGTTCGGTGGTGTTGAACCCGTCGCGGTACCACTCCTTCAGGTACGTCGGCTGGAAGATCGCGACGTCCACGTAGCCGTCCTCGAAGACGTCCTTCATCAGGTCGTCCTCGGAGTACTTCATGAACTTCTCGATCGGCCAGTGGGTCTCGCTGGGCGCCAGACCCATGTACGCGTGGAAGCACTCGATCCAGCCCTTCGCGTACTGCTCCTGGCCCGGCACCCAGTTGTCGGGTGAGGCGTCCCAGAAGTGCATGTGGCTGTCGACCACGAAGTACTTCTCGCCATCCTTCTCGTACACGGTCGCCTCCAGGTGTTGTCAGACGGCCCTGAGGTCGAAGCCGAGGTATTCGGCCGCGTCCTCGGGATTCGCGACCAGGATCGTCCGGTCGTCGGTGTGGATCATCCGGCCGTAGTGCGTCGACATGTTCTCCTCGAACTCGGCCTGGTCGAAGTAGCCCGGCTCCTCGCCCAGCGCCTCGGAGATCTCGTCGTAGACGACCTCCATCTTGCCGACCGCGTCGACCCTGATCATCGACGGCAGCGGCGTCAGGGTGACGTTGTCCAGTTTGCCCATGACCTCGGCGACGACCTCCCCGACCTGGTTGTTCATCAGCGTGAAACCGCACTTGTTGGACGCGGTGCTGTCGGACTTGAACGGGCTCTCTGCGGTGGTGAAGGTGGTGCTCACTGTGCCAGCTCCTTCGGCTCCTCGAGGCCGAGTCCGACGACGATGCCGCTGAAGCGGCTCTTCGCCCGGTCCAGCCCGTCTTCGAATCGGGGTGGCTTGGTGTCCGGTTGCGACCACAGCGGCTGCAGCGTCCGGGCCGCCTCGATCGCCCGTGACGTCCACTCGGACAGCCAGTCCTGCAGGATCGCCTTGTTGTGGTCGGCGAACTCCCGGTCCGCGGTCAGCAGCTCGAACATCGCCTTGGTGTAGCGCAGGTCGCGCTCGGCGAAGTCGTACTCCGCCGCGCCGATCACCGTCGGTGTCACGAAGTCGCCGTTGCCGGGGGCGGCCTGCTGGACCAGCTGGCTGCGGAACAGCTCGCCGACGAGCGGTTCGAACACGACGTTCGCGGCGAAGATCGCCTCGCACCAGTCGTCGATCGCGGTCAGCCGCTCGGCCAGGTCCCGCACTCCCTGCCAGGCCGGGTCGGAGTTCCAGGTCTCCAGGTGCGCGCTGCCGTCGAAGTCGTCGAGCTCCTCGGACAGGGTCAGGTTGTACAGCGCCAGGTCCTGCGCCGCGCGGATCCGGTGCATGCTGTTCACCGAGATCGCGTTGTTGTGCATGTTGGTCGGCGCCCGCCGGTTCGCGTTCGCGAACAGGTACAGGCCCAGGCCGTGGTCCACGTGCATCCAGGCACCGACATGCTGCTCGATGAACCGGACCCAGTTGCGGTTCCACTGGTCGAAGGCCTTGGTCGCCTTGGCCGCCTCGACGTTCTGGGTGACCTGGCGGACGACGTTGGAGTTGTACCGGTAGAGCGTCATCTCCCATTCTTCGTTCGGGTCCCGGAACTCGTGCCAGCCGAGCGCCGGCCACTCGTAGCCCGTGCCGCCCGTGCCTGGTCCGCGTTCCGGCTCCGGCCGGTCCGATCCCCACGCCTTCAGCACGGTCCAGTCCAGCGGGTAGCCGCCGCGGCCGTCGGAGAACCCGTACAGCCAGCCTTGGCTGAGGTAGTGCCGCGGATCCGGCTGCACCTCGACCGTGACGTCCTCGTAGTGGCTCTGCTTGCGCTTCTGCGGGGTGTAGTAGTTGTACCGGCGGGCCGTCGAGTCCGGGAACACCTTGGCGCCGGCCTCGGCATCGGTGAAGACCGGCTTCGGCACACTCCGTTCCTGAGTGGTGTCCTGTGTGGTCGTCATCTGTTCTCTGCCCCCATCGCCTCGGGATCACCGGCCTCGCCGGTGGTGGTGAACTTGTCGTAGAAGATGCGCTTCTGCGCGACGCCCAGCCGTTCCAGCAGGGGTAGCGCGGCCTCGACCATGGGCGGCGGGCCGCACACGTACGCGTCGGCGCCGGCCAGGTCGTCTTCGTGCCGGGCGACGACGTCGGTGATCAGACCGACCTCGCCGTCCCATTCGTCGTCGCCGGCCGGCTCGGACAGCGCCGGAACGTAGCGGAAGTTCGGCAGCGTGGTGGACAGCGCCCTGAGCTCCTCGTCGAAGCACAGGTCACGCCGGGTGCGCGCGCCGTAGTAGTAGATCGTCGGCCGGTCGATGGCACGCTCGGCCATCGACCGCAGCAGCGCCAGCACCGGCGCCATCCCGGCGCCGCCGCCGAGGAACACCAGCCGTGCGCCGGGGTTGTCGCGCAGCGTGAAGACCCCGAACGGACCCGTCAGGTCGAGCCGGTCGCCGACGGCCAGCCGCTGGTCCAGGTACGACGAGAACAGCCCGCCCGGATAGATCTTGATCACGAACTCGAGCAGGCCCCCGTCCCGGCTGGACGTGTTCGCCATCGAGAACGACCGGGTGGCCGCGGACCCGGGCACCGCGATGTCGACGTACTGGCCGGGGAAGTACTTCAGCTCGCCCGGCTCCAGCAGCCGCAGCACCAGGTGCCGCATGTCGTGCGTGACCGCGGTGTTCGCGACCACCTCGGCGACGCCGGTCTGGATCGGCAGCCCCGAGCGGATCATGTCCTCGTCGTAGTTGAGCAGCTCGATGGTCAGGTCCTCGTACGGGTGCGCCCGGCAGAGCAGCGTGTAGCCCTCGTCCAGCTCGTACTCGGGCAGCGCGAACGTCGAGTAGCGGTCCAGCTCGATGTCGTCGCCGTCGAGCACGAACGACTTGCAGGACGAGCACTGGCCCTCCTTGCAGCCGTGCATCAGCATGACGCCCTGCTCGGCCGCGGCGCGCAGGATCGTCTGCTCCTCGTCGACCTCGATCTCGATGCCGACGGGTTCGAACCGTACGACGTGCTTGTCGCCCATGGGCTCCTCACAGCTGCGTTGACAGGGAGGGGACAGGGGAGAGGACCGGGAGGGCAGACTGGCCCTGCCCTCCCGCGTGGCGGTACGCCGGTCAGGCGTCGACCGGAGCTCTTCCGGCCGGCCCGCCGCGGACGTAGCGGGCTGCGAAGGCCGTCCGCTCGTCGTCGGTCATCTCGTTCAGCAGCACGTTCGGGCTCTGCAGGGGCGGGCAGCGCCGCAGGTGGTCGAGCGTCCACATCTTGTCCGGGTTCAGGTCGAGATGCGGTTGCGCGGTCATCGTCTTGCCGTCGTCACGGACGAAGCCCATGTCCTTGACCACGTCGGCCCAGTTCCAGCCGTGGTACAGCGTCTCCCACTCGCGGTGGCCGATCAGCTGGCCCATGTTCGGCGTCTGCCGGCCCTGGTACGTCGGCCGGAACGCCGTCTCGTCGGTCCACTTGCACATCTCGTGGCAGTAGGTCCGCCACTGGCCGTCGACCTTCGCCATCACCATGTCCTCACGGACCAGGCACGGCACCATGCACGTCCAGCAGCGGTGCGGGTACTCGTAGTCCACGTCCTCGAACACGATCGGGTGGTGACCGTTCGGCACCGAGAGCCGGTTGTAGTTCTCCCACCACTTGCCGTACTTGTCGTACCAGCCGGGGTACTTGTACTCGAACCACTCGAAGTCCTTGTCGGTCATCGGGTCGATCCGCCAGTAGTTCGCCAGCCAGCCGGTGGCGAAGAACTGCGCCACCTCGTGCACGTACCCCTTGTTCCAGATCTGGTTCCAGGCCTCCTCGATCAGGTCGTGCGGGATCTCGAGTCCGTACTTCTCCAGCGGCACCAGGTAGCTGCGGTAGTAGTCGTCGTAGATCCAGCGGCGCCACATCTCGGCGTAGCTCTCGCGGTCCTTGCGGCGGTCCTTGGTGCCGTACTCGATGAAGGTGCCGATCGCCGCGTCGACGACCCGGTGGTTGTTCCACCACGCGTACCGCAGGTCGCGGGCCAGCAGCTGGTGGTTGCCCTCGTCGGCCAGCGCCATCAGCAGGGTCGCGTACCCGTTGCTGATGTGCCGTGACTCGTCGGACTGCACCGAGTGGAACACCGTCGGCAGCAGGTAGTCGCCGTTCGCGGCCGCCTCGGCGGGCATCGCGACGAACAGCGTGTTGGTGAAGGCGGTCTCGGCCACGATGGTGAGGTAGATGCTCGCCGCCGTGATCGCGTCACCGGTGATGAAGCCTTCCGCGAACTGCCGGCCGATGGTCCCGCAGTAGTCGTTCTGGAAGTTGCGCAGGCTGGAGTTGAAGCCTGCCGGGTCGATGTAGTTGTTCATGTACAGGCGCTTGAGGTTCTGCTGGATCGTCGAGTGCCTGACCTCGTCGATCATCTGGATCGCCTGGCCGTTGTGCAACTCGGGGTTCGGCACGGTCCGGAACAGCAGCGGCATCGCCCGGGCCGCCGAGATCTCCGGCAGCGGGATGATGCTCAGGAACAGCTTCTGCCATTCCAGCCAGCGTTCCTGGACCTGGCGGAACATGTTGCCCCGGATCGCTCCGTCCGAGGCGCCGTACACGCGGTGGTCCTTCTCTTCCTGCATCGGGAAGTAGGACCGCAGGACCTGCTTCAGCGGGTCCTTCTTCTGAGCCTTCTGGAACGTGTAGTCGGTCCCGTACTGGGAGACGGGCTCGTGGTACGCAGGCTCCCAGGACAGCTCCTGGATCTTCTGGTGGGCCTTGGCCACACTCTGGCGACTCATGGCTCTCCCTCCCGTGGCTGTGGCCGCCGGATCGGCCCCCGCCGCGTCGGGCACGCGCTGCCGGACGCGGCCGCGGGGCCGCGGGCGTGGGCCCTCGGAGGCGAGCCCACGTCTTGCTCGTAGTTGCAGTACATCGCCACCGCCTTCGCCGGGAGGTCTCAAATTGAGACCCTCGCGGTCAGGGGTCGCCGAGCGCGGCCTTCCGGAGCTCGGCGAGCTCGGCCTTGGTGTCCTGCAGGGGCCGGGAGTCCGCCTGGACGGACGGCCGGATACCGAGCGCGACGAGCAGGTCGGCGGCGGCCGCGCCCGGATCGCCGGTCGTCCCGAGCACGGGATGCAGGCCGGCGTCGACGAGCTGGTGGAAGACCGCGTTCACGATCGTCCACGGGTTGTAGGTCTCGACGGCCGGAATGTCGTCGTCCATCCGGCACCACCTCCGCACTTCGCATCAGACGCCATCGCGGCCGCCGTGGCTGTCTCAATATGAGACAGTCACATTCCCGCCAGAGACTAGGCTCTAGATGGCGATGCCATCTGTCGGGAGGCCTCGTGGACGAAGTGGCACCTGAGTCAGGCGACAGCCGGCTTGCCCAGGCCCGGCTGCGGTTCCTGACGTACGACGCGTTTCCGCTCGGCGACGTGCGCCGACCGGTCCTGGCCTCCTGGGTGCGTTCCCAGCGGTGGAACCTCCCGGCCGACCGGATCGACCTGCCGTACGTCGCGGACCCCGATCTCGAGCTGCCGCTGGCGCGCAGCGCGACCCCGGTGCTGAGCCGGCTCTACGAGCATCTGGCCGGGCAGCCGATCAGCGTGATCCTCACCGAACGCAACGGGCTGGTACTGCGCCGGCTCACCGCCGACGCCCAGCTGAAGCGGCACCTGGACCGGGTCCACCTCGCGCCGGGCTTCAGCTACTCCGAGCAGTTCGCGGGCACCAACGGCATCGGTACGGCGCTCGAGCGCGGCGGGCCGATGCACGTGTTCGGGCACGAGCACTACGCCGAGGACCTGGAGGACCTCGCCTGTGCCGGCGTCCCCATCAAGCACCCGATCAGCGGCAAGATCGTCGGCGCCATCGATCTCACCTGCTGGCGCAAGGACGCCGGATCGCTGCTGATCACGCTGGCCAAGACCACCGCGGACCAGATTCGCGCGGCGCTGCTGCAGGACAGCTCGGCCCGGGAGCAGGAGCTGCTCCAGGAGTACCTGCTGGCCGGCCGCCGCTCCAATGACATGGTGCTCGCGGTCAACGACGACTTGCTGCTGATGAACGCCTACGCACAGCAGAACCTCGACGGCAGCGATCAAGCGGCCGTCCTCGCGCACGCCGCCGACCTGCTGGCCCAGGCCGCGACCAACTCCCTGTCGATCGAGCTTCCGAGCGGGCGACGAGTGCGCCTCACCTGCCGGCGGGTGCCTGAGGACGGACGGGAGACCGGCGCCGTCATCCAGCTCACCGAGCAGACTGCCGGCCGCGGTCTGACGAGTGTGACGGCGCACCGGCCGCCACCACGCCCGGAGCTGCCCGGGATCGCCGGCCGGAGCGCGCCCTGGCTTGCGACCAGCCGGGCCGTGGACAACGCCTACCGCGCCGGGCACTGGATCGTGCTCACCGGCGAGGCGGGGGCCGGAAAGGTGGCGCTGGCCCGGGCGGCCCACCAGCAGAACAACCCGGGTGGGTTGTTCCACCTGGCCGATGCCGCCGAGGCGTCGGACAGCTTCGCGGACGATCTCGAGGCCGAGCTCGCCGACGACACAGTCCAGGCGTTGGTCATCCGGCACGCCGAACGGCTGGGGCCGGCCCAGCTCGACGAGCTGGCCGGCGCCTTGCAGAGCGGAGTCGAGCAGCGCGGGTTGAACCCGCCGTGGGTCGCGTTGACAGTGACGACAGGAGCCTCGAACGGGACCGATCTGGGCGAACTGTTGACGTTGTTCCCCATCACCGTCGATGTGCCACCGCTGCGGCACCACATCGGCGATGTCCGTCAACTGGTTCCGTTCTTCCTGAGCCAGTTGAGCCACGGAGACCTGAGCTGCTCGCCGGACGCGCTGCACCAGCTGCTGCGGTCGGCCTGGCCGGGCAACACCGCGGAACTGCATCAGGTCCTGAAGCAGGTCGTCCAGCACCGGCGCCGTACCGGTGTCATCGTGCCGGCCGACCTGCCCGCCGAGCTGCAGGCGACCAGCCGCCGCAGCCTCAGCCAGCTGGAGGCCCTGGAGCGCGACGCGATCATCCGCAGCCTCCTCGACAACAACGGCAACCGACGCGAGGCCGCCCGGTCACTCGGGATGTCCCGAGCCACCATCTACCGCAAGATCCACGACTACGGGATCCGCTGACCCGCCATTGCCTGTGCCTCGAGGAGGCGGAATCCGCAGGACCTGGCGATGGAGGCTGCCTGCTGAGCCGAGGTGGGGTCGTTGCGCGCGGTGGCCAGGGCGATGAGTGCCTCGGCCTCGAGGTACGGGTACGTGCCGCGGGCGATCGTGAGGCAATCCTCGATCCACTCGATGGCAGACGGCGCGTCGCCGAGCGTCAGGTAGGCCTCTGCCACGGTCGACGCGGTCTGCGCCTGGGCCTTCCGGTCGCGGACGACGATCGCGAGGTGGTGCGCTCGGAGTGCCGCCTGTAGTGCCGCGGCGCCGTCTCCGCGCTGGGAGTAGAGCCTCGCCCACTCGTCCAGCGTGGACAGTTCACCCCTGAGGTACGAGCGGTGCCGGTAAGCCTCCTGTACGTCGGTGAGCAGGTCAGCCGCCTGGTCCGCGGCGCCCAGCATTCGCAGGGTGGTCGCCAGGTTGCCGCGGATGGTGAGCGCCGACATCTCGCGACCGGTCTCGTCGATCCGGAGCGCGGCGGTGAACAGGTCGGCTGCCTCCTGCGGTTCGCCCTGGTAGAGGCGTGTCATGCCGAGACCGTTGAGCGCGATGGCGCGGACGTGGCCGTCCTTCTCGTCGTCGGTCAACGCCAGGGCGCGGCGCATCCACCGCTCGGCCTCGACGAGGTTGCCGCGTTCCTGCTGAAGCCACGCGACCTGGTGCGCCAGGTAGGCGGCGCCTGTGGTCCAGCCGACGGCTACGGCGAGGGCGTGACCGGCGAGGCAGTCGGACAGGGCTTCCTGTTCGCGTCCGATCGCACCGAACGCCTGACCCCGGTTCATGAGCATGGCGGCATGCGCCTGGTGGTCATCGGAGGTCGAGGCGGCGGCCATCCCGGCTTGTGCTGCGCGTAGCCAGCCGTCGGCGTCCCGGCGCATCAGGAAGTATCCCCTGAGTTGGTCGACGATTCGCCACGACAGCTCCTGGTCCTCCGAGCGAGTCGTCACGGTTTCCAGTAGCGCCGGGAGCTCGTCTTCAAGCCATTCGAGTGCCTTGCTCTCCGAGCTGAAGAACCTGGTCGGCTCAGGGTGGGTGGCGAGCCGCACGAGGTGGGGATTGGCCCAATCGATGGCGGCGGTCACCGCTTCGGCGTACCAGGCATGCAGTCTCCCTTGTGCAGCTTCCGCGTCGGGGTCGTCGGCGAGCAGCTGCCGGGAGTAGAGGCCGAGCAGGTCGTGGAACCGGTAGCGGTTCTTCGTCTGCTGCAGCAACATGTTGGCGTCGAGGAGCTCTTCCAGGACGCGTTCGGCCGCGGCCGCCGGACTCGCGAGCAGGATGCCGGTGCTGTCGGCACTGAAGTCGTCGCCGGGGTGCAGACTGCACAGCCGGAAGGCGCGCTGGGCCTCTGAGCTCAGGTCTGCGTAGCTGAGCTGGAAGCTGTTGAGCACGCTGGATTCGCCGAGGCTGAGCTCGGTCAGCCGCCGGTTGCCGTCGTCCAGGCGGCGGGCCAGGTCGGCGACGGTCCACCCTCCTCGGGCGGCGAGTCGGGAGCCTGCGATCCGAAGGGCGAGCGGGAGGCGGCCGCACGCTTCGGCGAGTGCGGTCACACCGTCGGACTCGGCCTCGACGAGCCCATGCGTCGCCGCGATGGCGGTGATCAGCCGGATCGCGTCGTTCTGGGGGAGCGGCTCGAGGTTCACCACGCCCGCCGCGGCCAGGTCCGGCAGTCGCCGGCGGCTGGTGACGATCACGTCGCTGCGGCCGGCCCCCGGTAGCAGCGGCCGGACCTGGGCCGCGTCCTGCGCGTTGTCGAGCAGCACCAGGATCCGGCGGTCGGCGAGCTCGCTGCGGAGCAGTGCGGCGGCTTCGGCTTCGTCGGTTCCGACCCGGCGGGCGGGCACGCCGAGGGCACGGAGGAAGCGGCCGAGTACCTGGATCGGGGCAGGCGTGGCGGTCGTGGCGCTGCCGTGCAGGTCGGCGTACAACTGACCGTCCGGGTATTCCGCACGGAGGCTGTGCGCGGCGGTCAGGGCCAAGGCCGTCTTGCCGACGCCCGCGATTCCGTTGATCAGGACGACCAGGGAGGACAGGGCAGCAGCGCCGGCGAGCGCCGTACGGATCGTCTCGAGCTCGGGCGCGCGGCCGACGAAGTCCGGCGGTGCGGACGGAACCTGCTGGACGACCGATCGCGGTGCTGGTTGTGCCGGAGTCCCATTCTGCTGCCGGAGTACGTCGAGATGGACCGCGCGGAGCCGCTCACCCGGATCGATGCCGAGCTGTTCGGCGAGCGCGGACCGGATCCGGTCATAGGCCGCGAGGGCCTCGGCCTGGCGGTCCGCTGCCGCCAGCGTCTGGATCAGCTCGACGTGCAGCGGCTCGTCCAGCTCGTGGTGCGCGGCGAGGTTTCGCAGTGGCTCCAGCGCCCGTTCGGGATCGCCGAGCTCGCGGGCCAGCTCGGCGAGAGCCCTGGCGGCGGCGGTGCACTCGTTGGAGAGGGCGACGTAGAGCGGGCTGGTGACCATGGACTCCACGTCCGTCGCGCCACGCCACAGCGCCAGGGCGTCCGCAAGCATCGTGAATGCCTCGTCCGGCCCGGCGAGTGCGGCCTGGGCGGTCAAACTGCGGAAGGTCAGCAGGTCGAGCTCGCTGTCGCCGAGTGCCAGCCGGTAGCCGGTGGGGCCGCCGGCGACCACGGTCTGCTCGTCGCCCTCCAGCAGCCTTCGCAACCGCGCGATCCGGGTGTGCAGCAGATTCGCCGCGTTCTCCGGTACGGCGCGCGGCCAGAGGAGATCGATGAGCTCGTCCTGACCGACTGTCGTACCTGCCGCGAGAGCGAGCTTAGCCAGCAAGGTGCGTTGTGGACCGGAGTTGACGGTGACCGGGACGTCGCCCTGCCAGACTTCGAGCGGCCCGAGGATCGCGATCCGCACCGGCCCGGCGACGCCTGCGGTCGCACCGGTGCCCGATCGGCTCGCCTTCGCGGCGGCGTGCAGTTTCACGGCATCCCGTCGATTGAGCGCGAGGGCGGTGGTGATGGCCTCGATCGACTCTCGCTTCGGGCTTCGGGTCCGGCCCTGTTCCAGGTCGCGGATCGCGCCCGCGCTGAGCCCGGCCTGCTCAGCGAGCTCCCGCTGCGTCATCCCGCCGTCCTGCCGAAGCACCCGCAACAACGCCCCGAACCGCTCCGCAGATCTCCCGGACACGAAGAGCATCCTACGGACCCCGAGGAGCTCAGCCCGGCCTGATGCCGTACCGCTCACGTACCTGACCGACAGTTGGAACGCCGTTGAAACCCAGCGCATTCGCCCCGACGACGATCGCTCTGTCCTCGGTTGCGTACTCCTGCGGGGTCGCCCACCCATCCTCGAGCCCAGGTGCTGCGGCGAACGCCCGCAGCACCGCCTCCATCACCCCCGCGGCCTCGTCCTTGGTGGCAGCCTCGACCACCAGTTGCCCGCGCTGCCAGCCGCCGCCGAAACCGAAGTTGCAGTCCCACTCCGCCGAGGTCACGCCGGGGACCGACGTCGCCGCCGCGCGGAACGCCTCCTCGCAGTCGGTGGCCTTTCCGGGCGAGCACGCCGTGACGGCCAGCATCCCGAGCGTCGACGCAAGAACAGCGGGTAACCACCGCATCTGCTGGATCACTCCTCGATCGTGTCTTGGCGGCAACAAGGGTAGTTGTTGTCTTCGGCATCGGTCTGCCCGTAGTCGGCCCGTACTTCGGCGGGCGGGTTTCAGGCTGCGGGGGGCTGTTGCGACCGGATTGGTCGGCCTGCGGGATCGTACGGTCGCCGTCGTGAATCGTCATGTGGACCCGGCGAGCGTCCTGGGTGAGCAGGTCGCCAAGCGAGTCGAGCCGTTCGGGAACGGGGATCGGTACGTGCGCGCGGGGGAGTGGGCGCGGGCCCTGGCCTGGCTGGTGGACTTCCTGGTGGTTGCCCTGGGCATGGGCATTGGCGTGGTTGCCGTCGCGTTGGTGGACCTCCAGTTCGACCTCGGCAATGGAGCGTTGACGCTCGCCCTGTTCGGGCTCGTGGTCGGGTCTCCGCTCGGGTACGGATTGTTCTTCGGCAACGGCCGGGCCTTGGGCGGTGTCCTGGCCGGGACCCAGGTCGTCCGGCTGAAGGACGGCGGCCGGCTGGGCTTCCGGGCGCCGTGGGCGATGGTGGTCCGGATCTTGCTGCTCCCGCTCCTGATCGTCGGCGTGCTGCTCGGCACGCTCGGCGGCGGCGGAGGATCCCCGCCCGGCTCCTTCGTCAGGGGCAGCCTGGACGTCGACGCCACCCGTCGGCTCCGGGCATCACTTCACGCAGTTCCCAACTCGAACTAAGGATCTCTTCTGATGCGTAAATCGATCGTGGCCGCCGCAACGGCGCTGGCCGTCTCCGCGGCCGGAATCGTCGTCGCGGCCCGGCCCACGACCGCGGCGGTCGGCGACGTGCCGGCGGACTGCAGCGTGTTCACCGCGGCGTACCGCTCCGACGGACAACGTCTCACCTATGTGTACGACGGTGGGACGACCAGCACCTCGGAGTACGCCAACGACAATCTCGGCTGGGTGCCGACGTCGTACCAGCAGATCGGCGCCTCCGGTGACGACACCGTCTTCCGCACCACCGGGTACGCCGCTCGCGCGGGCTCGGATCGGCTGTTCAAGGTGACCCGCGAGGGCCACCTGATCGACGGATCCTGGCGCATCATGGCGATGAGTGCCAGCCACATCGGGGTCGGATTCGCCGGAGCCCGCATCCTCGCCTCGGCGTCGCCGTACCTCTATCACGTGGCGGGCACCTCGCTGTACCGCTCCACGGAGAGCTACGTGAATGGTGTGCTGACGCTGTCGACACCGGTGAAGCTGGCCGGCAAAGGCTGGGACACGGTCAACACGCTGGTCTACGAGCGCAGCGGCGGCACCGGTACGGCGGCCGTCGACGTGCTGATCGGCACGAAGGCCAACGGCGAACTCAAGGAGTGGCGGATCAACCGGGCCACCCCGACGACGATCAGCTCGAAGGTCCTGCGGTCGACCGGCTGGGGAGCCTTCACCACCCTCAGCACCGGCTCCTGCGACGCACACCCCGACGGCAGGCCGCTGCTCGGCATCACCGCCACCGGCCGGGTTTCGGTCCACTTCGACGCCAAGAAGACGGACGGCGTCGGCACCGACATCAAGGGTGGCTCGCTCGGCTCCCTCGGCTGGACCGCGAAGGCCTACGGGCAGTAGCCCGGTTCGGTCTGGGTGCACCCGGACGCCTCGGCTCCGAACGGTTCGGCATACTGGGATCGGTATACCAATGAGCCTGGGAGCGTGATGGCGCACAGCGGTGGGTTCGAGTCCGAGGCGGACCGGGTGACCCGGCGGTTGCGTGACGAGATCCTGGATGGCGTGCGCGGTCCCGGCGATCGACTGGTGGAGCGTGACCTGGCCGACGACCTGGGCGTGAGCCGGGTCCCGGTCAGGGAGGCCCTCAAGACGCTCGTCACGGAGGGGCTGGTCACGCTGCGGCCGCGGTCGTGGGCGGTGGTCCGGGAGTTCACCGATACCGACATCGCCGACCTGAGCGAGGTGCGGGCCGCGTTCGAGCCGTTGGCGTTCCGGTTGGCGGCGGAACGCCGTACCCGTGAGGGTTTGGAGCGGCTCAAGCGCGCTCTGGATCAGCAACTCGAAGCGGCGCGAGCGAACGACGCCGTGCGGGCCCGGCGGGCCGCGGGCGACTTCCACGAGATCGTGACCGAGCTGGCCTCGAACGACCTGCTGGTCGAGATCGAGCGCCCGCTGCGCAGCCGGATGCGCTGGCTGCTGGCCCAGCACGACGACCTCGCCGCGGTCGCGGAGCAGCACCGAGGCCTGTACGCCGCCATCGCAGGTCGCGATGTGGTCGAGGTCGAGCGTCTGGTCACGGAACACCTGGCCACCTCGCACGAACTCCAGCGAAGTCGGCTCCGGTAGTTTGGTATACCATTTGCGGCATGACTTCGTTGCTGCTTGCCAACGTCCGCCCATGGGGTGGCGACCCGGTCGATCTACACATCGCCGACGGCGTGATCACGGCGGTGCTGCCGACCGGCGGTGACGGCCCGGCGGGGGAGCGCGTTGACGGTCGCGGTCTGCTCGCGCTGCCCGGCTTCGTCAACGCGCACGCACATGTGGACAAAAGCTGGTGGGGTCAGCCCTGGGTCTCGTACGGCGGCGAGCCCACGACCCAGGGGCGGATCGCACACGAACGGGCCGAGCGGGCGAAGTACGGCATCCCCAGTGCAGCCGGCGCCACCGCGGTGCTGCGGGAGTTCCTCAGGCACGGTACGACGACGACCCGCACCCACGTGGACGTCGACCTCGGGGTCGGTCTCCGTGGCATCGAATGCGTCCGCGAGGCCGCTGCCACCCTCGACCACGCCGTCGCCATGGAGATCGTGGCGTTCCCGCAGGACGGCGTACTGCGGCGACCCGGAGTCATCGACCTGCTCGACCAAGCGGCTTCCGAGGGCGCGACCAGCATCGGCGGTCTCGACCCCGCGTCGATCGACCGCGACCCGGTCGGCCAGCTTGATGCCTTGTTCGCGATCGCCGAGCGGCGCGGGGTCGGGATCGACATCCACCTGCACGACGGCGGCGAGCTCGGCGCCTTCCAGTACGAGCTGATCATCGAACGCACTCGCTCCACCGGGCTGGCCGGCAAGGTGAACGTGTCGCACGGGTTCGCCCTCGGCGAGCTGTCGCCGACCCGCCAGGATCAGCTGGTCGAACAACTCGGCGAAGCCGGCATCTCCTGGACGACGGTCGCCCCGGTCCGGTCCGCGCCGCTGCCGTGGCGCGCGATGCAGGAGGCGGGAGTCGCGATCGGTCTGGGTACGGACGGCATCCGCGATCTGTGGTCGCCGTACGGTGATGGTGACCTGCTTCGGGTCGCCCTCGGGTTCGCTCGGCTGCACGGTCTTCGCACGGACGAGGAGCTCGAGTACGCCGTCCGACTTGCAACCAGGTTCGTCGACCACGATGGAGGCACGTTGGCGCCCGGCGCGCGGGCGGACGTCGTACTGATCGATGCTCAACATGCGCCCGACGCGTTGGTCCGGGCTCCGCGGCGTGAGCTTGTGGTGGCCGGCGGGCGGATCGTCGTCCGCGACGGCGAGCTTGTCGGCTGAGCCACCGTTGCTCAAAACCAGTCGCGCGCCTGCCGTGGTCGGCCAGGCGCTGGGATCGTTGCGCGAGAACCGGCCGTTCCGGCTGCTGTGGTTCTCGAACCTCTTCTTCTTCGGCGGTGTCTGGACCCAGACCTTGGTGCTCGGCTGGCTCGCCTACGAGACCACTCGGTCCGATCTGCTCGTCGCGGTGTTCGCTGCTGCGCGACTCGCGCCGTTGCTGCTGGGGCCGTTCGCCGGTGCGGTCGCCGATCGCCACAACCGGGTACGACTGCTGGTCATCGCGTGCTCGTGGGCGCTCGTCACGGGCAGCGGGGTTGCTGCGCTGACGTCGCTGGACAAGGCGCCGTACTGGGTCCTGCTGGTCGGTGGGCTGGCGGTCGGTCTTGCGCAGTCGCCGTCCCAACCGGCTCGTGCCTCGCTGGTTCTCGACCTGGTCGGGCGGCGCAACCTCAGCAACGCGAACGCCCTGAACTCGATGGCGCTGAACATGACCCAGGTCATCGGCCCGGCGATCGGCGGCCTGATGATCAGCGGGCTGGGTGCGGCGGCGGCGCTGTGGATCTCCACCGTCTGGTACGCGATCTCGCTCGCCATGCTGCTGCCGTTGCGCGGTCTTGGGCACGTTACTCACGAGCACGCCGAATCGGCGGTCCGGATGGTCGTCGGCGGGCTCCGCGCGATCGTTCGGAACCGCCTCGCCAGATCGGTCCTGCTGGTCACGCTGGCGGCGAACATCTTCCTGTGGCCGATCTATCAGGCGTTCATGCCGGTCTTCGCGCACGAGTCGCTCGGCCTCGACGCCGCCGGGCTCGGCTGGTTGCTGACCTGCGGAGGTGTCGGCGGGCTGCTCGGATCGGTAGTGATCGCGGCGCTGGGCGACTTCCGCTGGAAGGGAGCGATGTTCCTCGTCGGCACCGCCTGCTGGGGAACCCTGTGGTCACTGTTCGCCCTGTCGACGAACCCGGCGACGTCGTTCCTCCTGATGGGCGGAATCGGCGTGATGAGCGCAGCCTTCGGCGTACTACAGACGACCCTGCTCTTGATGACCACCGACCCACACCTCCACGGGCGCGCCCTAGGCGTCCAGGAACTGGCCATCGGCATCATGCCCCTGGCATCCCTGGTCCTGGGTGCCCTTGCCAACCACTACGGCGTCGCCCTCACCACCTTCGCCAGCGCCCTCCTCCTCGTCGCCTCGACCCTCACCCTCACCGTTCGAACCCCCAAACTCCTGCGCTACGGCGTGTAGCGGGCGACGAGGGTGTCCATCGCTTCGTCGATGCTTGAGTCGATGCGGCGGCGGGTGGCGTCTTCGTCGTACCAGGTGATGATTTCGCGGGCGCCGGTTTCGAAGGGGATGGTGGCGACGTAGTCGGGGACCACTTGGCGGAGCTTGGTGTTGTCGAAGACTGCGGAGTGGGTCTTGTCGCCCAGGAGGCCGGCTCCCCAGTCAGGGTGTACGGCGGCGATCGCGTCCGAGGGGACGTGGACGATCTGGGCCTGTGTGCCGGCGGCGGTGGCTAGAGCGTTGGCGATCTGGTCCCAGGTGAGGACGTCGTCGGAGGTGATCTGGAAGGCCTCGCCGAGGGTGCGTGGGTGGCCGAGCAGGGGGACCAGTCCGCGGGCGAAGTCGCGGTGGTGGGTCAGTGTCCAGAGCGAGGTCCCGTCGCCGTGCACCACGACGGGCTGGCCGCGGCGCATCCGTTCGACGATCGTCCAGCCGCCGTCGAACGGGACCAGGGTGCGGTCGTAGGTGTGCGAGGGCCGCACGATCGTGACCGGGTAACCCTCCTCGCGGTACAGCGTGGTCAGCAGGTCCTCGCAGGCGATCTTGTTGCGCGAGTACTGCCAGAACGGGTTGCGCAACGGCGTCGACTCGGTGATCGGCAGCCGGTTCGGAGGCGTCTGGTATGCCGAAGCCGAGCTGATGAACACGTACTGGCCGACGTGTCCCCGAAAAGCGTCGGTGCGAGCCCGCACGTGATCGGGAGTGAACGCGACCCAGTCGACCACGACGTCGAAGTCCTGGCCGGCGAGAGCGGCCAAGGACGGCGGATCGTCGACATCGGCGGTGAGCTGCTTCGCCTCCGGCGGGAGTTGGCGGACCGAGGTCTGGCCCCGGTTGGCGACCGTGAGGTCCAGCCCGAGCTCGACGGCTCGCCAGGAGCAGGCCGAGCTGATGATTCCGGTTCCACCGAGAAAGAGAACGCGCATTCGAGCCACTCCAGGCGGGAGATGTGTAAGGTCGGCGTAGTTCAGAACTTGGAGAATGATAACAGTTGAGCCATCCTGGCCTTACAGATGGAGGTGTGATGTGAGCAGTCTCGAGGGCCGCGTCGTCCTGATCACCGGCGCCGGTGGTGGTATCGGTTCGGCGACCGCTCGTACTGTCGTGGCCCAAGGCGGGCATGCGCTGATCCACGACCTCGCGGGACCCGCGCTCGACGCCCTCGCCAAAGAGCTCGGTGACAGCGCCACGCCGCTGGTCGCCGACCTCACCGACCTGGCAGCGGCCAAGCAGCTCTGGTACGACGCTTGGTCCGTCAAGGGCCACGTCGACGTCCTGGTCAACAACGCCGGCGCCTATCCGCCCGCTCCGCTGGACGCCCCGCTCGAGGAATGGCTGAAGGTCTGGGACTTCTCGCTCGACCTGCATCTCAAGGCGCCCGCGGTCCTGTGCCGCGAGGCGGTGACGGCGTACGCCGGACGCGACCGGGGCGGCATCATCATCAACCTGGCGTCGCGCGCAGCGTTTCGCGGCGAGGACCCGGAGTACTGGCACTACGCGGCAGCCAAGGCCGGGGTCGTTGCGATGACGCGCACGATCGCTCGGCAGTACGGCCGCCAAGGTGTGACCGCCTTCGCAGTCGCCCCTGGGTATGTGGACACCGACCTGAACGAGCACTTCCGTGACACGGTCGGCGTCGAGGTCGCCGCGGAGCAGACCGGCCTGGGGGAGGTCGCGCAGCCGCAGGACGTCGCCAACATCATCGCGTTCCTGGCGAGCGGTCTGGCGAAGCATGCGACCGGCACCACGATCGATGTCAACGGAGCGTCGTATGTCCGTTGACACCAGCAGGGCGCGGATGAGTGCGGAGCTGTTCGTCAACGGGACCTGGACCGCAGGCAAGGCCGGCCGCCTGGACAATGTTGACCCAGGCAACGGCCGAACCGTCGGCGCAGTGTCGTTGGCGAGCACCGAGCAGGTGGCGGAGGCGATCGCGGCAGCCGAGGCTGCTTTCGCAGCGCGGTCCGCCACGCCGGCCGCGGCCCGGGGCGACATCCTGCGGCGAGCGGCAGGCCTGCTGGCGGATCGTGTCGAGGAGGCCACCGCGACGATCCTGCTGGAGACCGGGAAGACGGAGGCTGACGCCCGCGGTGAGATCGGCCGGGCCGTGGAGACGCTGCGCTGGAACGGTGAGCAGGCCGGCCGGGTGCAGGCCACGATGTTCCCGGGCGTCGTTGCCGGCTCACGCCGTACGTCGATCCCGACACCGCTCGGCCCGGTCGCGGTGATCACGGCCTGGAACTTCCCGGCGGTGCTGGCCACCCGCAAGCTCGGCGCTGCTCTCGCGGCCGGCTGCACGGTGGTGTTCAAGGCGTCGGAGTTCGCTCCGGCCACCGCGCGACTCGTCGTCGAGGTGCTGGCCGACGCGGGCCTTCCGGCCGGCGTGGTGAACCTGGTCTTCGGTGATCCGCAGGAGGTGTCGGAACAGTTGACCTCGTCCTCGTCGATCAAGGCATTGTCGTTCACCGGGTCGACGGCCGTCGGGAAGGCGTTGGCCGCGCAGGCGGCGCCGAACCTGATCCGCACCGTGCTGGAGCTGGGCGGGCATGCTCCCGTGCTGGTACTGGACGACGCCGACGTAGATCACGCGATCGCCACGACTGCAGCCGCCAAGTTCGGTTCGGCCGGGCAGTCCTGCGTTGCGCCCTCGAGGTACTTCGTTCACGAGTCCCGCTACCGGGAGTTCGTCGACAAGCTCACGGCCAAGGTGAAGTCCTACGTGCTCGGGCACGGCACCGAGGAGGGAGTCACGCTCGGCGCGGTCGCGCATCAAGGGCGTGTGGACGCTTTGGTCCGCCTCACCCGCGACGCCGTCGATCATGGGGCCGTCATCACCACTGGCGGCAGCCAAGCGGCCCGTGACGGGTTCTACTTCGAGCCGACGATCCTCGCCGGACTTCCACTCGACTCCAAGGCCACGATCCTCTCGGAAGAGCCGTTCGGCCCGATCGCGACCGTCTCCTCGTTCAGCACGGTGGACGAGGCGATCGATGCAGCCAACGCGGCGCCGTACTCGTTTGCGGCGTACCTGTTCACGGACAGCATGGCCGTGCGCGACGACGTCGTACGGCGACTGAACGCGTCGAACATCGGTGTCAACCAGTTGGCTCCCTCGCTGCCCGACGTACCGCTGGGTGGCCTGGGCAACTCCGGCTACGGCTACGAAGGCGGGATCGAAGGCATCCTCGCCTTCACCCAGCTTCGCCTCGTCTCCGAAACGCATGTCACCAGGGGAGAATCCCATGCTCGCCGATAACCACTCCTCCCTGGCGCACGTCCGCGACGTCGCCGCGACGACGCGTGAGCCCTATGCACTCGACGCGATCGACCTGGCCCTGTTGAAGATCCTGCTGGCCGACTGCCGTGCGTCGCAGCGCCAGATCGCCACCCTGCTCGGCGTGTCCGCCCCCACCGTCGGTGAGCGGATGGCGCGACTGGAACGCAACGGCGTGATCACCGGGTACCGCGCCCAGGTCGACTGGTCGGTCGTCGGCTACGGGCAGGTCGTGTTCCTCTCCATCGAAGCAGGCCCGGGGTACGACGTCGCCGCGATCATGGCCGCCCTCTGGGAACTGGCCGAAGTCGAAGACGTCACCCTGGTCACCGGAGACCTCGACCTCCTGATCCGCATGCGAGTCCGCGACTACGGCGAACTACGCACCATCCTGATGGACCAGATCTGGCGAATTCCAGGCATCCAACGCACGGCCACCCTCCTGTCCGTAGCCGACATGCCCCCCAAGGACTTCGGCCCCGCCCTCCTCACCAAACTCGACCAGGCAATCGCAGACTGACCGCGACCGGGGGATCGGCCAGGGCGTTCCACGGGCGCGACCGGGCTCGCCGGGGCGCGACGGTTGATGCCTACCCAAGTTCGGGAAGGGCGTGCTGCCATGGCTACGGACGACGGTGTGTGGGACGACTGGGTGCGTACCTACTTCGAGCGGGTCTACCGTCGCGCCTACCGCCTCACGGGCAACAGGCAGGATGCGGAAGACCTGGCGCAGGACGTCTTCGTCCGGGTGTTCCGGTACGTCTCGGCGCCCACTCCGGCGCTGCTGCATGTGATCACCACGAACCTGTTCATCGACCGGGCCCGGGCCAAGCGACGGATCAGGTGGGACCGGCTGGCCGACAACGACCAGCTGCCGGCGAGTGGCGAGGCCCCACCGCCGCAGATCGTCGAGGACCGCATCCTGGCGAGCGACGTGGTCGCGGCGCTGCAGGGGCTGTGCCCCGAGTACCGGGCCGTCGTGGTGCTCCGCGACATCGAGGGTCTGACCTACCGGGAGATTGCGTCAACGCTCGGCCTCAAGATCGGGACCGTGCAAAGTCGCATCCACCGCGGCCGCGCCGGGCTGCGGCACGCGCTCCCGCACCGGGCACCTCGCCAAGCTGCCTGATCAGGCTGCCTCAGCGGGCGGCGTTGAGTCCGTTGTCGCCGAGGAAGTCGGCGGCGACGGCCGCGGAGGATTCCTTGTCGACCTCGACGCGCTTGACCAACGTCTTGAGGATGTCCGTGGTCAGCTGAGCGCTGACCGCATCGAGCGTCTGCGTCACCTGCGGCGTCGCACTGGCCTCGGTGATCAGCGGGACGACCGCCTCGGACTGGATCAGGCCGCGCGGGTCGGTCAACGACACGAAACCGTTGGTTGTGATCGCGGATGCGGTGCTGAACAGGTTCGCGCAGTCGACCTTGCCGTCCCGGAGTGCCGCGACTGTCAACGGGCCCGACACGTCCAGCGGCTGGAACTTGGCGAACACGACGCCGTACACGTCCTTGAGGCCCTTGAAGCCGAAGCCCTCCCGCTGCGGCAACTCGGGCGGCCCGCCGAAGACCAGCTCGCCACTGACCGGGGCCAGGTCCTCCAGGCTGGTCAGGCCATGCTTCTCGGCGACAGCACGGGTGCAAGTGACCGTCTCCTGGTCCTGTGCCTTCGATGGCTTCAGCAACCGCAAACCCTTCGGCAGCGTCGCGTCGAGCTTGGAGACCTGTTCGCTGGTACCGGTGGCGCTCGCCTCGCCCTTGGACAGGTAGTTGAGCAAGGCGCCGGTGTACTCCGGCACGACGTTGATCTCGCTCCTCTCCATCGCCGGGAACAGCACCTCGCGGGACCCGATGTTCAGCTTGGTGCTCACCTCGAAGCCGGCTGCGCTCAGCGCACCGGCGTAGATCTCGGCGAGCAGCTCGTTCTCGGGGAAGTTGGCCGACCCGACGGTCAACCGGGGCCGCTGACCTGCCTCGCCGCTCGAGGAGTCGTCCGGTCCGATGACGCCGACCACTGCGTCGAGGACAAGCAGCACACCGACCAGAGCCACCACGAGCAGGACCAGCAACTTCTTCTTCATGGTTTCTCCTTGAGGCTGACGGAGCCGAGCAGGTATCCCGGCATCCGGCGACGCGGGCCGGCGGTGGGATCGAGGCGCCGTTGCAGGACGGCGAGGAGTCCGTCGAGCCCGAGTGCCAGGCCGGTGATGAGAAGCGCCCCGCCGGTGATCTGTGCGAAGTCGCGGTTGGCGTAGCCGTCGATGATGTAGCGGCCGAGCCCGCCGAGTCCGACGAAGGCAGCGACGGTCGCGGTCGCGACGACCTGAGCGGTCGCTGAACGCAGCCCGGTGAGGATCAGCGGTACGGCGAGTGGCAGCTCGACCCGGCGGAGGACCTGGGGACCGGTCATGCCCATGCCGACCGCCGCCTCCCGCGAGCCAGGGTCCACCGAGCGCAGCGCTGCATCGGTGTTCAACAGGATCGGCGGCAGTGCCACGAGCACCAGTGCCACGAGAACGGGCCAGACCGACAGCGGTTCGAGCTGGAACACCAGGACCACCACGCCCAACGTGGGGACGGCCCGCCAGTACGTGGCGACCGTGGTGGTGGGAAGACTGCCGCGACCGAGATGCCCGGTCAGCAGCCCCAGCGGTACGGCGATCGCGGCGGCGATCAGCACCGAGACGGCGGAGTAGATCACGTGCTCCAGCAGGCGGACCGGGATGCCGTTCGGTCCCGACCACATCGCGGGATCGGTGAGCCAGTCCAGGCAGGCTTCCATGTCACGACCGTGCCTTCAGCCATGGTGTGAACGTCCGCCCGGCCAGGACCAGAGACAGGTCCGCGATCACGGCGAGTACGACGGTCCCGGCCAATCCCGTCCAGATCTCCACCGGGTTGGCGACCTGGAAACCGTGGATGAGCAGCTGGCCAAGGCCGCCGCTCCCGACGAGGGCGCCCAGGCTGACCAGCGAGATCGTGGAGGCGGCCGCGGCCCGCAGCCCGGCGATCAGGGTCGGCACCGCCAGCGGCAGCTCGACGGCAAACAGCCGAGTCGCCGGCCGGTATCCCACCGCGGCGGCGGCATCGACGATGTCCCGCGGGACGGCGCGCAGTCCCTCGACCAGGTTGGCGACCAGGATGACCAGTGCGTAGAGGGCCAGGGCGATCACGACCGGGGCGGCGCCGAGACCGACCACGGTGACGAGGACCGCGAACAGCGCAAGCCCAGGGATCGTGTACAGGGCGCCGATGACGACTCGGAGCCAGGGATAGACACTCGGCCACCGATAGGCGGCGACCCCCAACGGGAGGGCCACGACAACACTCAGCGCCAGCGCGGCGACGGTGATCTGGACATGCACCCGCATCTGCTCGAGCACGATGTCGAGGTTGTCGGCCAGCCACGACCAGTTCATCCCGCGACCGCCGTCTCGAGCAGGTGCGTGCTGAGGACCGGCCATGGCACCACACCCAAGAACGCGCCGCGACGGTCGAGGCGAACGGCGGCGCGGGCCGGGGAGGTGAGGGCCGAGTCGAGCAGGTCTCGCAACGACCCCGACGGTCCGACGCCCTGCACCGGCACGGGCAGGTGCGCGCCGGCGGTCACTGCCCGCCAGACCTTGGGCTGTCCGTCGGGGGTGAGCTCGAGCTGCCAACCCATCAGGCCCTCCGCTGGAACCGAAGCTGCAGGGACCTGGCCCGCCGAGCGCAGGGACAGCAGTTGCTGCCCGCGGCTGCTGCCGAGGAACGTGGCGACGAAGGCGTCGGACGGATTGGCCAGCAGGGTCTGCGGTGTCCCGGCCTGGACGAGTTGGCCGCCGGGTCGAAAGATCGCGATCTGGTCGCCCAGGAGCACTGCCTCGTCGACGTCGTGCGTGACGAGGATGACGGTCTTGCGAAGCTCGCGCTGCAACTGGCGAAACCCTTGCTGCAGGCCGCCGCGCCGTACCGGGTCGACCGCGCCGAAGGGCTCGTCCATGAGCAGCACGGGAGGATCGGCCGCCAAGGCCCTGGCCACGCCGACCCGTTGCTGCTGCCCGCCGGACAGTTGGCGCGGGTAGCGGTCGGCGACCTCGGCGCCCAGTCCGACGAGGTCCAGAAGCTCGCGGGCCCGGTCCTGCTGCCGTTTCTTCTCCCAGCCCAGGAGGCCGGGGACCGTCACGACGTTTTCGAGCACAGTGCGGTGCGGGAAGAGTCCTGCCTGCTGGATGACATAGCCGATGCCGCGGCGTAGCTCGTGCACCGGCAGGCCGGCCACGTTTCGGCCGTCCAGCGTGATCGTTCCGGCACTCGGTTCGACCAGCCGGTTGACCATCCGGAGCGTCGTGGTCTTGCCGCAGCCGGACGGCCCCAGCAACACGGTGATCTGCCCGTGCGGAACGCGCAGACTCAGCGCATCGACAGCGACGGTGCCATCGGCGAACCGCTTGGACACCTTGTCGAAGGTGATCATCGCAACCTCCCGCTCGCCCGGTACGGCGCTCGGCTGCCGGTGGGAACGGTGGCCTGGCTGATCGCCCAGGCGGCGTTGATCAGGCCGATGTGGCTGAACGCCTGGGGGAAGTTGCCGAGGAGCTCCCCGGTCCGGGCGTCGACCTCCTCGGCGAGCAGCCCGACGTCGTTCAGGTAGGCGACAGCTCGACGGAACACGGTCAGCGCCCGCTCGACCTGCCCGGACAGCGCCAGGGCCTGCGCCAGCCAGAACGTGCACAGCAAGAACGTGCCTTCGTCGCCGGCGAGGCCGTCCGTCGCCCGGTACCGGTACACCAAGCCGCGTGAATCGGTGAGGTCGCGCTCGACCGCGTCGATGGTGGCCAGCATGCGGGGGTCGTCGGCGGGCAGGAACCCGACGATCGCGAGCATCAGCGCCGACGCGTCCAGATCGGTGGAGTCGAGCGCGCCGGCGAAGGCGCCCAGCTCGTCGCTCCATCCGTCGCGCAGGACGAGCCGACGGATCGCCGCTCGGCTTCGGGCCCAGTCCTCGACGCGGTGTCCCGCCTCGAGCAGGTCCGCCAGCGCGATGGCCCGGTCCAGCGCGACCCAGCACATCACCTTGGAGTACAGGAAGTGCTGCCTCGGACCGCGCATCTCCCAGATCCCGTGGTCGCGCTCCGGCCACCGACGGGCGGCCGTGTCGGCGCACGCGACCAGAAACCCGGCGATGCCGGGGGTCAGCACGAGGCGGTCTCGCAGCCGGTGGGCGGCGGCGAGCAGTTCGCCGTAGATGTCGAGCTGACTCTGGTTCCAGGCCCCGTTGCCGACCCGTACCGGCCGGCTGCCGCACCATCCGTGCAGATGGGCCAGTTCCCGCTCGACCAGCTCGCGTTCACCGCCGACCCCGAACATCACCTGAAGATCGAGGAACTCACCGGCCGAGTGGGCCGCTGCTCCGGAGATGAACGTGAAGAAGTCGAGCGCCTCGTCGGGGCAGGCCGCCACCCAGAGCGCATCCAGCGTCAGGCTGGCGTCGCGCACCCAGCAGTAGCGGTAGTCCCAGTTGCGACGGCCGCCGATCTCCTCGGGCAGCGACGTCGTCGGGGCCGCGACGATCGCACCACTTGGCTGGTACGACAGCCCTTGGAGAACGCGGCCGCTGTGGTGAACCAGGTCGGCCCACGGGCCGTCGTACGTCTGGTGTAGCTCGGACCACGACCGCCACGCGGCGACCGTCCGACGCATGCCGTCGGCCAGCTCGGCCTGCGACCAGACGCGCGCCTCGGGATCATGCGCGAAGCGGTGTTGTACGCCGAACAGCATCGACTCGCCGGCGAACAGTCGCGTCCGGCCGCGCGCCACATCGGCGACTACCTCGAGAGGCAGCGGACAGGACAGGAACACCTCCTCGTCGCCGCGGCGAGCCGACACGCCGCCTGCAACCATCCTCAGCGTTGCCGGAGCCAGGGCGTAGCCAGGTCGAGGCCGGTACTCGAGCTCGATGTCCACCGACCCGGCCGTGCAGCTCACCCGGCGCACGAGCAGGTGCGGTACGTCGGTGCCGAGCCGATGACCGCCGTTGTCCTGGCCCAGGCACAGCAGGTCGGTCAACGTCACCGTCCCGGCCGCGGTGACGACCGTCGTCTCCAGGACCAGACTGGTGGCCAGATAGCGCCGGGACACGCTGAAGGCCGCGGTGGGTTTGATCGACCAGTGCCCAGCGTCCGCATCTAGCAGGCGTCCGAACACCGACGGGCTGTCGTACCGCGGCAGGCACAGCCACTCGACCGAGCCGGCACTGTCCACGACAGCGGCGGTGTGTCGGTCGGACAGCATCGCATGGTGCGCGATCGGCGTACTCGACATGGCACAAGACGATGCCGCGCTGCGGCTGCGGCTCGCGCCCAGGGGACACCCCGGTCCTTCCCCGGTAGGAAGAGGTCAGGATGCTTCCTCGGCCAGGGTGCGGACGATGCCGGCCGGTTGCGCGTCGAGACGTAGCGCGGTGGTGACCAGGGCGGCGTGACTGAATGCCTGCGGGGTGTTCCCGAGATGGTGACCGGCGACGGGGTCGTACTCCTCGCTCAGCAGGCCGACGTCGTTGCGCAGGCCGAGGAGCCGCTCGAAGAGCTCGATCGCGTCGTCGGTGCGGTCCAGCTCGTAGAGTGCATCCGCCAACCAGAACGAGGTGGCCACGAACGCGCCTTCGGACCCGTGCAGGCCGTCCAGGTTCGGCTCACTCGCTGGTGGTGTAGCGAAGTACCAGTCCGTTGTGGGTGAGGTCGCGCTGGATCGTCTCGACGGTCGCCACGACGCGAGGATCGGACCAGGGCAGGAAGCCCTAACGGGAGATCAGGAGTACTGAGGCGTCCAGGCGCGCGGAGCCGTAGGACTGTGCGAACGCCCGCAGCTGCGAGGAGAAGCCGCGGTCGAGGATCTCCGCGCGCAGATGCGCCCTGAGCCTGCGGTGCCGGTCGAGCTCGTACGCCGACGCCGTCGCATCACCCGACTCGGCGAAGGCGATGGCCCGATCGAGCCCTACCCACGCCATCAGCTTCGAGTGCAGGAAGTGCCGGCGTGGTCCGCGGATCTCCCACAGGCCGTGGTCGGGTTGGTGCCAGGTGCTGAGCAGACGATCCAGCATCCTGGCTACCAGCCGACGCTCCTCCGGCAGGACCGGTACGCCGGCATCGTGCGTTGCCAGCAGTACGTCGAGAGCCTCACCCCACACGTCGTTCTGTTGCTGGACTGCGGCGGCGTTGCCGATCCGGACCGGCGCCGAACCGGCGTGGCCGGGGAGCCAGTCCAGCGTCTGCTCGGGCAGGGAGGTCGTTGCGGCGGCCAGGATCCCGCCGGTCGGGGCGTACGTGAGCGCCTTCAGGAAGACCAGGGACTGGGTCACCTCGCCGGCCCACCGCCCCGTGTAGGTGCTGCGGCCGGACCAGTCCGTCCAGAACGCGTCTGTGGACGCCAGTTGCCCCGTCGGATCCGGGAGTGGCGCGTCCCCGCCGGTCGTGTGCGTGAGAGTGAAGGACACCCGTGGCCTCAGGGTGGTGGCCATCGCCACCTCTCCCATGAGGCCCTCGACCAGCCGGATCACCTGGGACGCCGGTGAGGTGGGGTCCATGAAGTCCGTGACTCGGACCGCGCCGGCCTCGGTGATCCAGTCGGTCTCCAGGATCAACGTTCCGGATCGGTAGGAACGGCGGGCGCAGTGTCGGCCTGCCACGGGCGCCAACGCCCAGTGGCCGTGCTCGGCTGTGCCCAGCAGCGCGGCATGGATGGCCGGCGAGTCGAAGCGAGGCAGTGCCAGCCAGTCGATGGATCCGTCGACGCCGATCAGGGCGGCGGTGCGCAGGTCGCCGATCAATGCATAGTCCTCGATGTGAGCTGTCATTGTCGGTGCCTCTCGCTCGGCCGGCCTTCGGTGGACGTGCCGTGGTTCTCCACGGTCGTCCCGGACGGCGTCCGGCCGCGCCGGTGACACTCCCGGGTGGAGCGACGGGCGCTGTCCGCACGTTCAGCACTTTCGGCGACCTCCGCCGAATGCCGAGCGAGTACGAGATCGTCACCCAGGGACAGAACTCGACGCTCCGGCAGAACCGAGCCTCCACCCGGTCGGCCTGCATTCGGCTGCGCAACCCGTCACGCCGTACTCCGCAGACCTGCTGACTGACCGAGAGCGGCCGGGATCAACTCCGTGCGATCGGATCCACCTTCTGATCCGGTCCGGCCGGATGCGGACCCGGCAGCTCGACGACCCGGGTGTCCCACGGGCGTTCCCATCCCGCGAGGGCGAGGAGCCGGTCGACGATCTCGGCGGTCAGTCCCCAAATCAGCCTGTCCCTGACCTGGAACGCCGGCAGGACGATCCCGCTCGGCCTGTGCAGCATCAGCCGGCCGGCCGGATCAGCCAGCTCTTCGACACTGATCCGCTCGACCGCGTCGACCTCGCCTGGGTCGACCGGTGTCACCGCGCGCGGCCGGAGCCACCAGGCAAGCACGGGAACGACCCGGAACCGGGTGGGTGGGATGAAGAGCTCGGGCAGCGTAGCGACGACTTCGACGTCGGCGGGCTGCACGCCGACTTCCTCCGCCGCTTCGCGGAGCGCGGCCGCCACCGGCCCTGCATCCGGGGCATCGATGACCCCGCCGGGAAAGGCGGTTTGCCCCGAATGAAGCCGCAGGCGCTCGCTTCGGCGGATGAACAGCAGGTCCGGTCCATCCGGTCCTTCGGCGAACAACACGAGTACGGCGGACCGCCTTCCGCCACTCGCCGGCGGCATCAGCGCCGGTGACGGACGCATCGTCGCGGCTGCGTCGGCCAGGTCGCGCAGCCACGACGGGACAGGCCTGGCTTCCACGGTTACGCGGACTGCCCTTGCCGCTCGCCAACGCGGGTCATGACTTCACCTTTGCATCGCGTCGGCAGGCCGTCGAGTCGCCGTCGGCCGGCAGTTCCCGCGGGATTGCCAGTACGCAAGGGACCTGACAGCACCGCGATACTGTGGTTCGATCCCGACAGGCCGCTCGGAAGGCGCCGCTGAATGGTTACGGGCTCAGGCGGTTCCCGCCGACACAGAGGCCCCGCGACGTTGCGGGGCCGGACCAGTGAGTTGCGCGTCCTCGCAGAGCTGGTCGAGGCCGTCCGGGCCGGCGACAGCCGGGTGCTCGTAGTCCGTGGTGAGCCGGGCGTCGGCAAGACCGCCCTGCTCGAGTCCCTGGCCACGCAAGCGCCGGGCTGCCAGGTGGCGCGCGCGGCCGGCGTGCAATCCGAGATGGAGCTGGCCTTCGCCGGCCTGCATCAGCTGTGCGCGCCCATGCTCAGCCGACTGGTTCGGCTGCCCACGCCGCAGCGAGTCGCGTTGCAGACCGCGTTCGGGATCAGCACGGGCCCACCTCCGGACCGGTTCCTGGTGGGCCTGGCCGTCCTGAGCTTGCTGTCGGAAGCGGCCGGGGACCAACCGCTGGTGTGTCTGGTCGATGACCACCAGTGGCTGGACAGCGCCTCGGCGCAGGCGTTGGAGTTCGTGGCCCGCCGGCTCGCGGCCGATCCGGTCGGCCTGGTGTTCGCGACCCGTGACTCCGGCGACGAACTGGCGGCGTTCCCCAGCCTGGCCGTCGAGGGGCTGCCGGTTAGTGACGCGCGGGCCTTGCTGGACTCGGTCCTGGCCGGGCCGCTCGACGCGCGGGTCCGGGACGGCATCCTCGCCGAGACCCGGGGGAACCCGCTGGCTTTGCTCGAACTGCCCCGGGGACTGACTCCCGCGGAGCTGGCGGGCGGCTTCGGCCTGCTGGGCGCACGGCGGCTGTCGGGCCGGATCGAGGAGAGCTTCCGCCGCCAGATCGAGGCGCTGCCGGAGCAGACCCAGCGCCTGCTGCGCTTGGCGGCGACCGATTCGTCCGGCGACCCTCTGCTCCTGTGGCGTGCCGCCGAGCAACTCGGGATTCCGATCCATGCGGGGGTGCCGGCGGTCGAGGCGGAGTTGATCGACTTCGGCGCCCAGGTTCGGTTCTGGCATCCGCTGGTGCGATCAGCGGCGTACCGATCCGCCTCGAGCCAGGAGCGGCAAGAGGCGCACCGCACGCTGGCCGCGGTGACGGATCCGCAGGTCGATCCGGACCGTCGCGCCTGGCACCTGGCGCAGGCGGCGACCAGCCCGGACGCGGCGGTGGCCGACGAACTGGAGCGCTCGGCGGACCGGGCACAGGCCCGCGGTGGCCTGGCCGCGGCGGCCGCTTTCCTGGAGCGCGCGGCGATGCTCACGCCCGACGCGGTCCGCCGCACAGAGCGGTTGCTTGCCGCCGCGCGGGCCAAGTCGGACGCCGGGGCCCTGGATGCTGCCCTGGGGTTGCTGCTCGCGGTCGAGGCCGGCACGATCGACGGGCGTCACGCAGCCGAGGTGGAACTGCTGCGCGGTCAGATCGCCTTGGACCAGCGGCGTGGCGGCGACGCCCATCGGCTGCTCCTGAGCGCGGCCAGGCGCATCCAGACGGTGAGCGTCGACCGGGCCCGCGCGGCGTACCTGGACGCTCTCGTGGCAGCGATCTGGGCCAGTGACCTCAGCAGCCCGAAGGTGCGGGAAGCGGCGGAGGCTGCCCGCAGCGCGCCACCTGGGCCTGCGCCGCCGCGAGTGCTGGACGTCTTGCTCGACGCCGTCGCGCTGCGTGTGACCGACGGCTACGCGGCCAGCGCTCCGGCTCTGACGCAGGCGCTGGACATGGCCCTGACGCTCGACGCCGGCCGTGGCGAGTTCGAGCGCTGGCTCCGGCTGGCCGGTGGCCGGATCAGCCAGATCATCGCGATGGAGGTCTGGGACCACGAGTCCTGGCACGCCTTGGCTGCGGCCCAGGTCCAGTTCTCCCGGAGCACCGGCGCGCTCATGCACTTGGCGTTTGCCCTCAACTACCTGGCCCGGTCCCACATCGTCGCCGGCAATCTGCTCACGGCCGAGCGTCTGATCGGAGAGGATCGCCTGCTCGCCGAGGCGACCGGGAACCCGCCGATCGCCGACACCGCGATGATGCTCGCGGCGTGGCGGGGTCAGGAGCAGGAGGCATCCGCCCTGATCGAGGCGACCGCGCGCGAGGCGACGGCGAAGGGTGCGGATCGGCTGGTCAGCCTCGCGGGCTACGCGAGTGCGGTGCTGCACAACGGCTACGGGCGGAGCGCCGAGGCGTATGCAGCCGCCCGCGAGGCGTTCGACCGCGAGCCGATGGGCTACGGATGTCACATCGTGCCCGAACTTGCCGAGGCCGCGGCCAGGACCGGCAACCCGCAGGTGCTCGAAGCCGCTCTGGCGTGGCTGTCCGAACGCACCCGCGTCACGCCGACCGACTGGGTGCACGGCGTCGAAGCCCGGGTCCGCGCGTTCCTGAGCGACGGCGACGCGGCAGAACAGTGCCACCGCGAGTCGATCGAGCTCTTGAGCCGGACGCGTGTCAGGACCCAGTTGGCCCGCGCGCATCTGCTGTACGGCGAGTGGTTGCGCCGGGAGAACCGGCGAGGCGATGCACGCGAGCAGCTGCGAATCGCACACGAGATGCTGCAGTCGATGGGCGCCGACGCCTTCGCGGAGCGAGCCCGGGTCGAGTTGCTCGCGACCGGTCAGACCGTTCGCAAACGAGTCGACGAGACGAATCTTGCACTGACCGCCCAGGAGTTCCAGGTGGCGCGGCTGGCCAGCGACGGCCTGTCCAACCCGGAGATCGGCGCTCGGCTGTTCATCAGCTCGCGGACGGTCCAGTACCACCTGCGCAAGGTGTTCACCAAGCTCGACATCAGCTCCCGGACCCAGCTCCACCGAGCCCTTCCGAGCGATCCCGACCCGGTCCTGCCGCGCTAGCCGGCAGACCGGCCGGTCGACACTGGCCAGTCAGACTGTGCAGCTGGCGGACTCGATCGAGGCCCCCGCTTCCTGACGATGGCAGCGACGGAGCCACTCAGGCTCTCTGCGTCGAGGTGGGGAGTGAGCTCAGGTGCTGACCATTCCTTCGGGTGGACATTCCGGACACCGGCCACGCGGCCGGCACCGGGAGTGCGAGACGCTGGACAGGCTGGTCGCCGACGTGTGGACGGGCGCGGGCCAGATGCTCGTGGTGCGCGGCGAGCAGGGAGTGGGGAAGAGCACGCTTCTCGCCTACCTCGCGGAGCGGGCGTCCGGCTGCCTGGTCCTGCGGGCAGCAGGGCTCGAGTCGGAGCGGGAGCTCGAATTCGCCGGGTTGCACCAACTGTGTGCGCCGATCCTCGGCGGCCTGGCAGAGCTCCCCGACCCGCAGCGGGACGCGCTCGTCACGGTGTTCGGTTTGTGCGCCGGTGAGGTTCCCGATCGTCTGGTGGTCGGCATGGCCGTGATCGGCCTGCTGTCCGCTGCGGCCGCGGAACGCCCGCTGGTCTGCGTTCTGGACGATGCGCAGTGGCTCGATGCCGCGTCGGCGCAGGTCCTGGGCTTCGTGGGTCGTCGGCTGGTGGGGGAGTCGGTCGTGCTCGCCATCGCCGTAGGCGAGTGCAGCGAGGGGCCGGGCGACGACAGGCCACACCTGGCAGGAATTCCCGAGCTCGTCGTCGGCGGGCTGGCCGCCAGAGACGTGCACCACCTGCTGGACTCGACCGCCGTCGGTCCGCTGGACGAGCGCGTGCGGGAACGGATCGTCGACGAAGCTCGTGGGAACCCGCTCGCCTTGCAGCAGGCGATCGATGGGCAGGAACCTGACCACTTGGCCGGCGGTTACGGGCTGCCGCGGATCACCCTGCCTGATCGGATGGTGGACAGCTTCCGGCGACAGTACTTACTGCTGCCTGCCGCGACGCGGCAGCTGTTGCTGCTGGCCGCGGCCGATCCGACCGGAGATGCGGTCCTGCTGTGGCGGACGGCCGGCGAGCTCGGGATCACCGCCGCGGCGGTGTCGTTGACCGTGACGACGAGGCTCGTCGCCTTCGACGGGTACGTACGGTTCTGCCATCCGCTCGCCCGGTCGGTAGTCTACGAGGCGGCATCGTCGCAGGAACGCCAGGCCGCTCACCGAGCTCTCGCGGCTGCCACCGATCCGGGCACCGACGCTGACCGCCGCGCGTGGCATCGCGCGTACGCCGTCTCTGACCTTGACGAGGAGGCTGCCGCCGATCTGGAACGGACCGCCGACCATGCGATGGAGCGAGGAGGCTTGCCGGCCGTGGCCGCCTTCCGAGCGCGTGCCGCCGAGCTGACCGCCGATCGCGCCGGCCGTGCACGACGTGCGCTGGCGGCGGCGGAGGCGAAGTACCAGGCCGGCGCGCTGCGAGCGGCGCGCCGCCTGCTCGCCGTGGCGCGGGCAGGACCACTCGACGACCTGGCCAGGACTCAGATGCTGTTCCTGGACGCACAACTGACGGCCCACAGCGAGCCCGGACCGGACACGTCCGCAGAGCTTCTCGAAGCCGCCCAGCTCCTGGAGTCCGTTGAGCCCGATCAGGCGCGCGAAGCGTACTGCGAGGCATTCGACAACGCTCTGACCTTCGGCGGAACCGGGGGCGGTGTACTGGAAATCGCGGAGGCTGTGCAGGCAGCGCCGCAACCGACAGACGGACCTGGTCTGCTGCTGGAAGGTCTCGCCGTACTCACGAGCAAAGGACTCGTGGAGGGCGCGCCCGTGGTCAAGCGAGCACTCCGCGTCGTTCAGGATCAGGAGGCCGGTGCCGATGAAGGGATCCGTTGGTTGCTGCTCGCCTGCCGCGCGGCCCAGGAGGTCTGGGACGACAGGAGCTGGCATGCGCTGACAACGCGGCTGATTCAGCTCGCGCGCTCGGTGGGTGCACTGACAGTGCTGCGGCCGGCGCTCTTGTCGGGCTCGATGATCCAGCTGCTTGCCGCAGGATGTGACGCGGCCATGTCGATGACGCTGCAGGCCGAGGCGGTCGGGATCGCAACCGGTTGCCCGCTGGGACCGTACGGCCGGTTGCCGCTTGCTGCCTGGCGGGGCCACGACCTCGAGACCTCCAGGCTGATCGCCGAGACGACGATCGGGGTGCCGGCGGGCGGCGACGGGCATTGGCGCACAGCGCCGTACTGGGCCGAGGCAGTCCTCAACAACGGACTGGGACGGTACGACGACGCCCTGTCCGCAGCCACCCGTGGATGCGAGCGACAAGAGGAGCTAGGCCTCGCCACGTGGTCCTTGGTCGAACTCGTCGAGGCGGCTGCCCGGACCGGCGAAATGCAGCAGGCTACCGATGCTCTCAAGCGACTGCAGGCAAGGACCGAGGCCTGCTCCACCGACTGGGCACTCGGGATCGAAGCACGGTCACGCGCCCTGGTGAGCGAGGGGCAAGCAGCAGAAACTCTGTACCTGAAGGCGATCGACAGTCTGGGCCGCACTCTGGTCAGAGCGGACCTGGGCCGCGCCCATCTCCTGTACGGCGAATGGCTTCGGCGGCAGAGTCGACGCATCGACGCCCGGGTCCACCTACGAGCGGCCCATGAGCTGTTCGTCGAGCTCGGGATCGACGGCTTCGCCGGACGGGCACGCCGTGAGTTGGAGGCGACGGGCCTCACGGTGCGCAAGCGGGCGTCTGTGGCGGACGACCTGCTGACCGCGCAGGAGGCGCAGATCGCCGGGATGGCGCGGGCAGGACGGACGAACGCGGAGATCAGCGTCGAGCTGTTCATCAGTCCACGCACTGTGGAGTGGCACATGCACAAGGTGTTCACCAAGCTCGGCATCACCTCTCGCAAACAACTGGGCGAGGCGTTGGCGCCGGCCGTCGTACGCGCGGCACACCTGGCGCCGGCCCGACCAGGGGCCGGACCGGGGGGTGACCCGGGCGCGACCGATGCCTCCCGGCGCTGAGACTTCTGGCTACCGACAACCGGCCACTGGAGGGCCTTCATGAACAGCACACAAGTGAGTAGCCAGAGCGAGACGACAGCGACTCCGTCCACCGGCGTCCAGTTCAGGCTCGAGGTCGTCGTCATCCCGGTCGCCGACTACGAACGCGCCAAGGCCTTCTACGTCGGCCTGGGCTGGCGCGTCGACGTCGATCTGGATCTCGACAACGGCTACCGGATGATGCACCTGACCCCGCCCGGATCCCACGTCTCGATCGTGTTCGGTACGGCGGTCACCGCCGCCCAGCCCGGGTCGCACGACGGGCTGCTGCTGGCGGTGGACGACATCGACGCCGCCCGCGACGAGTTCGTCTCGCGTGGTGTCGACGTCAGCGAGGTGTTCCACGACGCCGGCGGCAGCCTCGGCGGCGGCTTCCAGATCGGCAACTCGGGACGTGCGCCGGGGCACGACCCGGAGGGCCGCTCGTACGCGTCGTACGCCTCCTTCCACGACACCGAGGGCAACCGCTGGCTGCTGCAGGAGATCACCGAGCGGCTCCCGGGCCGAGTCTGACGACGGCAAGCTCTGAAAGGACACCACCGTGAATTCGTCTCCCGAAGAACCTCCTGACAACGACGACGCGGGCATTCGCCCCGGCGTCTCCCGCCGTGGCCTCGTCACCGGCGCCGCGGCAGCGACCGGCCTCTCGTTGATCGGTGGCTGGGGTTCGGCCGCCGCGGCTCCCGGGAAGGTGGCAGACGACATCGGCTCGGTCGGCACGGCGCCACGACTCCCGGACGGTTTCACCAAGACGTTCAAGAGCCGGTTCGTGCTGGCGAACGGGATCCGCCAGCACGTTGTCATCGGCGGCAGCGGGCCGCCCTTGCTGCTCCTCCACGGCTGGCCGGAGAACTGGTACGCCTGGCGGTTCATGATGCCCACCCTGGCCCGGAAGTTCACCGTCATCGCACCCGACCAGCGCGGCATCGGGCTGACCGAGCGGACCCGGACCGGCTACGACGCGGCGACCCTCGCCAACGACGTGTCCGCGCTGATGACCAAGCTCGGCTACCCGCGGTACGCCGTGGTCGGCCACGACACCGGCTACATCGTCGGCTACGCGCTGGCCGCCGACCACCGCGACCAGGTGACCCGCGTGGCCCTCGCCGAGATCCCCGGCCCGCCCGGCGTTCCGGACGACCCGAGCCTGTTCCTTCCCGACCCGGTCAACGACAAGGTCTGGCACATCCCGTTCAACCGCGTCAACGACGAACTGATCATCGACATGGTCCGCAGCAACGCGGACGGCTTCTACCGCTACGAGTACACGATTCAGAGCGGCGGGGTGCCGCTGCCCGAGTACGCGATCAAGTACTACATCAGTCTCTACAACCGCGACCGCGACGCGTTGCGGGCGACCTTCGGGCTCTACCGCGCCTGGTACGCCACCGTCGAGCAGAACAGGAACCGGAAGGCGACCCCATTGACCATCCCGGTCCTCGGCATCGGCGGAGAGAACAGCTGGGGCCCGCTCGCCGGCCAAGGAATGTTGCCCGCGGCGACCAACGTGCAGACCCTGGTCATCCCCGGCGTAGGCCACTGGCTGGCCGAACAAGCCCCCACCCAGATGCTGACCGCCCTCAACACCTTCCTCTCCACCTGACCGGCAACCCCCACTCCTCGGCCCAGCCTCCCTCCCGGGCTGCGCCGAGGCCGCCGAACCGCCCGCACGTGTTTGTCAGGAGGGGGTGATGACTACTTTGCCGAGGGCTTGACCTTTGCCGACGGTAGTGAGGGCGGCGGGGACGTCGTCGAGGGGGTAGGTCTGGTGGATGTGGATCTTGACGTCTCCGGTTGTGCAGAGGTCCGCGAGTGGGGTGAAGTGGGTCGGGCCTTCCTTGACTGGCAGGACGCCGATGGAGCGTCCGCTGAGGCGGCCGACCAGCCAGCCGGCTGTGAGTACGCGGAGGAGCGTCGGGACCGAGCCGCCCACGCAGCGGTACTTTCCGCCGGGTGCCAATGCACGTCGGTAGGCGAACACCGACCGGTGGGCGACCAGGTCCAGGATCAGGTCGTAGGGAGGGGAGGTTTTGGTGAAGTCGTCGCGGCGGTAGTCGATCACCTCGTCCGCGCCGACCGACTGCATGAAGTCGAGTTTGGTGCTGTTGTCGACCGCGGTGACGTGAGCACCGAGCCGCTTGGCGAGCTGGATCGCGAACGACCCCGATCCTCCGCCGGCGCCGTTGATCAGGAGGCGGCGGCCCGCGGCGGCGGACTTCGTGCCCTGCAAGGCGATCGCCCCCGCCTGCGGGATGGTCGACGCCTCCGCGAAGCTGAGCTGAGCGGGCTTGGGAGCGAGTGCGGATTCGGGAGCGATCGCGTACTCGGCGAATCCACCTTTGAGCAGGAGGTTGTCGCCGTACACCTCGTCGCCCGGGCGGAATCGGGTCACTCCCTCACCGACCTCGTCGACCACGCCGGCGATGTCCGAGCCGAGCGTACGGCGCGCCGGCGTACGTAGGCCGCCGATCCGTGCGTAGGCGGGCGATCCGCGCAGGCACTCCCAATCGCTGAGGTTGATCGAGGTTGCGACGATCCTGACCCGCACTTGACCTGCGGCGGGGGAGGGCATCGGAACGTCCTCGACCCGGAGCACCTCGGGCCCGCCGTACCGCTCGTAGACGACCGCCTTCACGCCTGCCTCGCAACCCTTGCCGCAGCCGCCACCCGGTGCCGCGCGACTCCTCGACCGAGCCACCTCGCCAGCGCGGGACCCAACCCACCAACCCCACCCCAACCCCACCCCCGGCCAGGTTCGGATTCAACACCCACCTGCGAGTCGGCCCCCATGGTCATCCCCTCCCACCCTCGGTGACTGCGACGACGATACGCCCACGAACACCGTCAGGTCGTAGACGACGCCACCTGTTCGGCGAGGGTTGTTGTTACTTCGGTGGTGATTTGGATGGCTTGGGTTGCGAGGGGGGACTGGGTGACGCGGGACGGCCAGTGGAGGTGCATTTCGCGGGTGGGGGATGGGGTCAGCTGGTGGATGGTGAGGCGGTCGTCGGACCAGGCGTCGGATGCGTGCAGGGCCAGCCAGGGCAGTACTGCGGAGCCGATGCCTGCTCGCACCATCGACATGATGGTTTCGTGGCCGGGCGTTCGGAACACGATCCGTGGTCGTGCGCCCGTGGCGGCGAGCGTTCGTTCCAGCCAGGTTTGGTGGTAGGTGGACGGCCAGGCGACCATCGGGGCGTCGTCGAGCAGTTTCACCCGCACGGGACCAGCGGGGAAGCTGCCGGCCCTGGCGACCAGGAGGTACGGCTCGTCGAGCAGCTTCACCCGGTCGACGTCGCCGCCGACGGGTCCGTCGTGGAACAACAGATCGAGATCGCCGATCTGCGCGTCCTCCGGTTGTACGTCGTACAGCCTGATGTCGCAGCCGGGGTGCTCGTCGAGCAGCCGGCGGATGACGGCCGGGAGGATCAGGTTGGTGACGCTTTGGAAGGTGCCGATGTCGATGCGGCCGCTGCCGGCCTTGAAGCGGTCGACGGCGTCGGTCAGGGCTTCCGACTGCTTCAGCAGGCTGCGGCCGTGGGTCAGGACGACCTCGCCGAGTGGAGTGATCCGCACCGGCCTGGGACCACCGGGCCGGTCGAAGACGGCGCCACCGACGGCCCGCTCGAGCAGGGCGATCTGCTGGCTCACCGACGATTGGGTGTAGCCCAGCCGGGCCGCCGCTCGCCCGAACGTTCCCTCCTCGGCGATCGCGGCCATCGTCCTCAGGTGACGCAGTTCGAGGTCAGCCACAGCCAATAGCATAGCCGATGGCGATCGACTTGATCGATAACTATCGCTTTTCACGATGCACCGCAGAACCTAGCGTCATTGGCATGAGGACGCAGAATCTGGTCTGGGCGTTGGCCGCGACCCATTTCGTGGGTCGGGCCGGTGGAGTGGCGCGGCCGTTCCTGGTGCTCTACCTGACCCAAGAACGGCACCTCTCGCCGACGACAGCCGGCGCGGTAGTCGCGGCGATCGGTGTCGGCGACATCGGGTCGCAGCTACTGGGCGGCTGGCTGGGCGACCGCATCGGTCGCCGTCACACGATGCTGGTGGGGTTCCTGGGTGCAGCCGGCGCGCTGATCGCGCTCGGCTCTGCGGACACGACACCGGCGATCTGTGCGGCGGCCGCCGCTGTCGGGCTGACCTCAGAACTGTTCCGCCCGGCCGGATCGGCTGCCGTGGCCGACCTGCCGGCACGCGAGCGAGTCCGTGCCTTCGGCCTCCTCTTCTGGGCAGCCAACGTCGGCTTCACGGTCTCGACGGTGGCCGCTGGAGTCTTGGTCAGACACGGGTACGGCGTCCTGTTCTGGATCAACGCGGTGTCCGCAGTCCTCGCGGCGCTGATCGTATGGCGCCACGTCCCCGAGACCCACGCGCCGACGCCGCCGGCGACGAGACGCGCGCTGCTACCGGTCCTCATGCGCGATCCGGTGATGCTCGCCATGGCCGGCATCCACATCGTCTACTTCGCGACCTTCCTGCAGACGTTCTCGACGCTCCCGTTGATCATGGCCGGCGACGGTCACGGTCCGGAGCTGTACGGCGCGGCGCTCGCCCTGAACGGGATCCTGATCATCACCGTCCAACCGATCGCCGTACGGCTGCTCGAAGGTCGCGACAAAGCCGCCGTACTGGCGGTCTCGATGCTGCTGGGCGGCGTCGGCGCCGGACTCGACGCTGTCGTGCACAGTGGCACCGGCTACGCGATGTCGGTCCTTGTGTGGACGCTCGGCCAGATCGGCATTGCCGTCATGTTCGGCGCCACGTTCGCCGATCTCGCGCCGGCCGACCTCCGCGGCACCTATATGGGCGTCGCCTCCACCACGTGGAGCCTCGGCGCCGTACTGGGACCACTGCTCGGCACCGCGCTGCTCGAGAACGCCGGGCGAACCGTCCTGTGGGCAGCCTGCTCGGCGACCGGGCTCGCGCTGTTCGCCGCGCAGCATGCGATCGCCCCAGCACTACGCCGCCGGGCCTCCGTCCCAGCTGCGCATCGCAACCTCGCAACGAAGGGAACACACTGATGACAACCATGACCGACCACGAATGGCGATCCTTCGTCACCGCAGGAACAAGACTCGCCCACGTCGCCCTGACCCGACCAGACGGCCGTCCTCACGTCACCCCGGTCTGCTTCATCCTCGACGGCGACGAACTCGCCTTCGCCCTGTCCCCGGGGAGCGTCAAAGGCAAGAGCCTGGACCATGACCGGCGCATCGCGCTCTGCGTCAGCGACGAGCGGCAGCCCTACAGCTTCGTCACCGTCGAAGGACAAGCGCAGCTCTCCGCCGAGCCAGACCAGGTCAGACACATCGGCGAAGGCATCGCCAAGCGCTACTACCCCTCCCAACCTGCAGACGGCGTCGCGGCAGCATTCGTCCAGGAAGGCTTCACCGCCGTCCGGATCAGCATCACCAACGTCATCGCCCGAACTGGCCTCGGCTGACCCGCGAGGGCCCGGTGCGTGCTCCGCTAGGACAGATTGCGGCGGATCCAGTTCTCGATGCCGGCGACGTGCGCGAGCGAGAGCGCGGCGGCGACGCTGGGCTGGCGTTCGCCGATGGCGAGGGCGATCGCGCGGTGCTCGCGCTGCGTCTGCGCGAACGAGTCCTCCTGGGTGACGCCGCGCCAGATCCGGGCCTGCTGGGTCCGGCCGGCGACGCTGTCGACGAAGGAGCACAGCACCGGGTTGCCCGCCGCCGCGGCGATCCGGTGGTGGAACTCCAGGTCGTTCGCCACCACGTCGCCGACCGGGCTGTCCACGTCGACAGCCTCGGTCAGCGCGAGGAGCTGGGCCGCGTCGTCGTCGCTCATCAGAAGCGCCGCCTTCTCCGCCGCCATCGGTTCGAGGGCACGGCGCAGCTCGAACAGGTCGAGGATGCTGGAGTCCTGGTGGAAGTCGATGATGAAGCCGATCGTCTCCAGCAGCAGGTCGGGCGACAGGCTGGTCACGTAGGTGCCGTCGCCCCGGCGGACGTCGAGGATGCGCAGCATCGACAGCACGCTGACCGCCTCCCGCAGCGGGCTGCGGGAGATGCCGAGTTGCTCGGCGAGGTCCGCCTCGCGCGGCAGCCGGTCGCCGGGCTTCAGGCGGCCGTCGAGGATCATCGCCTTGATCTTCTCGATCGCGACGTCGGTCAGTGCCATACGACTCCTCTGCCTCGACTCCCTCTGCGTGGACTCAGCTGCGCGGCCTCAGTTGCGCGGGCGCAGTCGCAGCGTAGCCATGCCGCCGTCGACGGCGAGCGCCGTACCCGCGGTCGAACCGGACGACGGGCCGGCCAGGTAGACGACGGCCAGTGCCACTTCCTCGGCGCTGACGAGCCGGCCGTGTGGCTGCCGGGCGTCGAGGGCCGCCCGCTCGGCTTGGGGATCCGGAGCGGCGTCGAGCAGGCGCTGGACCCACGGGGTGTCGGCCGTGCCCGGGTTGACGCAGTTCACCCGGATGCCTTCGCGGAGATGGTCGGCAGCCATTGCCATGGTCAACGACTGCACCGCGCCCTTCGTGGTCGAGTACAGCGCCCGCTGCGGGATGCCGGTGGTCGCGGCGACCGAGGCGACGTTCACGATCGCCGCGGCCGGCGACTGCCGCAGGTAGGGGAGAGCGGCCCGGCTGACCCGGACCGCGCCCATCACGTTGACGTCGAAGACCTGGTGCCACTGATCGTCGGGGTTGTCCTCGACCGTGCCCTGCGCGCCGACGCCCGCGTTGTTCACGACCACGTCGATCCGGCCGTAGGCGTCGACGGCCTGCTGGACCGCCGTACGCACGCTCTCGTCGTCGGTCACGTCGGCTTTGACCCCGAGCACGTCCGCGGGCACGTTCGACGGATCGAGATCGATCGCCACCACCCGCGCCCCGCGGGCGATGAGCTCCCGGACGACCGCCGCGCCGATGCCCGAGCCGCCGCCGGTGACGATCGCCACCAGTCCGTCGTACTCCGGTACGGCGGTCACCGGCCGGCCTCGTACGCGACGTACTCCTGGCGCTGGCGACCCAGCCCGTCGATCTCCACCTCGACCACGTCACCGGGCTGCAGGTACGGGAACCGGCCGGACAGCGCGACTCCCTCCGGCGTCCCGGTCATGATCAGGTCGCCGGGGTCGAGCACCATGTACTGGCTCAGGTGATGGATGACGGTGGCGACGTCGAAGATCTGATCGGCGCTGTTCGAGTCCTGGCGCGGCTCGCCGTTGACGAAGCTGCGCAGGCCGAGCTTCTGGTGCTCGACCTCGTCGGGCGTGACGAGCCAGGGGCCGACCGGGCTGAAGCCGGCGGCGATCTTGCCCTTGCTCCACTGGCCGCCGGAGACCTCGAGCTGGAACGCGCGCTCGGACAGGTCGTTGGCGACCACGAACCCGGCGACATGGTCCAGGCTGTCGGCGGGGGAGTCGAGGTACGACGCCCGCTTGCCGATCACCACCCCGAGCTCGACCTCCCAGTCGGTCTTCGTGCTGCCGCGCGGGATCGTCACCGGGTCGTTCGGGCCGGCGAGCGTGTTCGGCGCCTTGAAGAAGATGACCGGGGTCGACGGCGGCTGCGCGCCCGACTCGGCGGCGTGCGCGGCGTAGTTCATCCCGATGCAGACGATCGCGCCCGGCTTGGCGATCGGAGCTCCGATCCGCAGGTCGCCGGTGTCTTCGACGAGCGGCAGCTCGCCCGCCGCGAGCGCCGCTGCCACGCGGGCCGGACCGTCCGACTCCCAGAACCCGGCGTCGAGGTCCTTGGTCAGCGCGGCGAGGCTGCGTACGCCGTCCTCGCCGACGACGACGGGCACTTCTGCGCCGACAGGTCCCAGGCGGGCGAACTTCATCGACTACCTCCAGAGATACGATCTTTCGATGGTTTTGCGGGCAGTTTGTGCCTCTGGCGGTAGATTGACACGGCAAACATGTGATGTCTAGCCTCGTGTCCATCCTTCAGATCCCTGGGAGCGGCCGATGCGACTGAGTGACCTGCCCCGCTTCGGTCTCGGCTGCGCGCCGCTCGGCAACCTGTTCCGCGAGTTCTCCGACGACGAGGCCGAGGCGATCCTCGAAGCAGCCTGGGACGCCGGCGTCCGGCACTTCGACACGGCGCCGCACTACGGGCTGGGCCTGTCCGAGCGGCGCCTGGGTCGGTTCCTCGCGACCAAGCCACGCGACGAGTACGTCGTGTCCACGAAGGTCGGCCGGCTACTGCGGGAGAACCCCGACTGGGACGGATCGGCGCTGGACGACACTGGTTTCGCCGTACCCGCGCGGTTGCGTCGAGAGCTGGACTACTCGGTGTCCGGAGTCCGCGCGAGCGCCGAGGAATCGCTTGCTCGGATGGGTTTGGATCGGGTCGACATTCTCTATGTGCATGACCCTGAAATGTCCGGCATCCCCGGTGCCAAGGAGACCGCGTTGTCGGGCTTGGCGGCGTTGCGTGACGAGGGAGTCGTCGCGGCCATCGGCACTGGGTCGCTTGGCGTGGACGCCCTGATCGCCTCGGTGCGGACCGGGCTCGCCGACGTACTGATGGTGGCGAATCGCTACACGCTGCTCGACGAGAGCGCCGTACCGGAGCTGCTCGGCGAGTGTGACCGTCACGGCACCCGCATCGTCGCGGCGGCTGTCTTCAACAGCGGTCTCCTCGCGGGCAAGCCAACCCGAGCACGCCCATCCCACCCTCCCTCTGGCAAGGCCTGAGCGACCACCACCTGATCGCCACCAAGTAGCGACGGTCCACCATCCGGTCGTTCAGGGAAAGGGCCTAGTGCGGTACGGCAGGCCGATGGCAGACTGCGGAGCGCCGGTCTGTTGAACAGTCAGCAGCCTTGGGGTGGTTCGGACTGGCTGGGAGGGCCGATGAGGATCGGTGGAGTCGACACGTATTACGACTACGACGAAAAGCAGTGGAAGAGCCGAAGGCTCGGGGGAGGACCGATCCGTCGTGGACCGGTGTGCCCCGCGCCGAAGACGGCGCCTCGGGATGAGCCCCGGTCGACCGCGGCGAAGGACAGCCGAACGCGGACGTCCGCGGGAAGCCGCACCGCATAAGGCTCGGGCGACGCCCGTGGCGGAGTCGCGCCACTCGGGTGGTGCGATGGCTCCGACTCTTGCCCTGCGCAACTGTGTTGCGCCTTGTGTCACCTGAAGGAACGGCTCGCAGAGCAGGTCGGGGTCTGGTTTCGGGACTTCAGGGGAGGATGCCGGCGGTGAGGAGCCAACGGGCCGCCTCCACCACCGGGATGCCGGCACCTTGAGCGTGATCGTCGAGCAGCAGCAGGGCGCTGTCTGCAGTCAGTTCGTAGCGCTCGATCAGCACACCTTGGGCCATCGCGATCGACAGCGTCGCCGCTTCGTCGATCTGTGCCGCCTCCGAGATGCCGGGATCTTCGTAGTCGAAGCCCATGGCGCGACCTTCCACGACCAGCCGGCGTGCACTGGCCCACTAGGGTCGAGAATCGCCGACGAACCGCCTTGGGCGACGGATGCGAAGTGCCGACAACACCTCCACCGTACGCCCTCGCCGCTACTGCGTTCGGGCGACCGTGTCGGCGATGATCCCGGCGGCCACGTCCCGGAGCTTGACGTTGCTGGTCTGTGATGTCCGGACCAGGAACGAGAACGCGCGGTCGGCGTCGAGCTTGTAGCGCTCCATCAGAATTCCCACCGCCTGACCGACGATCTCCCGGGTGCTGACGGCCTCGTGCAGGGTCTCGTCCTGGCGTGACCAGCCAAGCGCGACCGCGGCGAGGTGGGCGAACATCGCGCCCAGTTGCCGGGTCTCGACGGTCAGCTCGTGCGCCTCCACGGCGTACAGGTTGAGTGCTCCGCGGGCATGCGGCGCGGCACTGAACTGGAACGCCACCTGCGCTCGCAGCCCCAGGCATGCCGCGACCCTTGGGCCGTACGCCGGCCAGCGACCGTCGCCGGCCAGGTCGTCGACCTGAACGACCGGTGCGCCGACCACCGCTTCGAAACACGGCCCCTGGTGCAGCTGGTACTGCAACTCATCGGCCTGAACCGCCACCTGATGCGTCGGCGCGAGGGTACGGATGTCACCGCCCTTGGTCGTCACCGACAGGCTTGCGTACGTGATTCCGGGAATCGTGTCCACCGCACTGCGGGTGATCCGGTCCAGGGCCTCGTCGAGGTCGATCGGCGCCCGCAAGGTCGCAGCGACCTCTGTCACCACCGCGATGAGCTCTCGCTGCTCCATGTCGACTCCCCTGGACCAGGACCGGCACACCCCGGTCGACGTACTCAGTCTGCACCCTTGTGGGCTCCGCGAGACCCGTCGCCGCACCACTGTGATCCGAGTGGGTCGATGCAGCACGTAACGCCAGCTGTGAGTACGCTCGACAAGTACGGCGAGCGGCCAGGAGATCGCCGGTGGAGGTGTTCCGGATGACGGATCGGACGGAGATCCTGGCCAGACTGGCGCGGTTGACCGCCGCTGACGCCCACAGCCGCCACCTGGCCGACCGGCTCTGCGACGCCGCCCGGCTGATCCTTGCCGCGGCAGGTGCCTGGATCACTGTCGAGGAAGGTGCTACCCGGCTGACTCTGAGCGCCACCGACGACCGGTCCAGAGCCATCGGAGACCTTCAGGACGTGCTCGGGCAGGGGCCGTGCGTGGACGCCTACGGAGCCACGGCACCGGTTGCCATGACGGTGGGTGAGCAACCCGATGCCCGGTGGCCCGAGTTCAGCCGCGCGGCCTGGCAGCGGGTCGGGCCGATGGCGGTTCAAGCCATTCCGATGCGACTGGGCGGCCGGCCGTTCGGAGTCCTGGCCGTCAGCTTCACCGACGGCGGCCCCACCGAGACCGACGACGCCGCGCTGTTCCTTGCGACCGCCATCGGCGCGGCGCTGCTCCGCGATCCGGAGCTGACCGCCGACGCCGTGATCGACGGCAGATGGTCGGCCCGGGCAGAAGTCCATCAAGCCACCGGAATGGTCGTGGTCCAGTTGCACATCCGGCCCGACGACGCGCTGGCGATCCTGCGCGCCCACGCGTACGCCCACGACACCAGCCTGGCCGACATCGCCCACCAGGTCGTCACCCGCAGACTCGACTTCCGAGGAGAAGCATGACCAGCGACGGCACTTCCCAGGCTTCCATGCCGGAACGGGCGGTGCGCGAGCTGGCCGCTGCCACTGCCGCCCTCGTCACCGAGCACGACGTCATCGGCTCGATCACCAACCTGCTGCACAGCTGCGCCGAGTGCGTCGACGCTGTCGCAGCCGGCCTCCTGCTGGCGGGTCCACACCCGGGCCAGCTGGAGTTCCTCACCGCCACCGACCACCGCGCCGAGCACCTCGAGGTGTACCAGCTGCAGGTCGACGAAGGTCCTGGTCTCGACTGCGTCGCCGGCGGGCGAACGGTCACCACGCTCGGACTCGAGGCGATCGGAGCCCGGTGGCCGACGCTGCGGGACGCCTTCGCCGCGGCCGGCTTCGACGGCGTCCACGCCGTACCACTCAACTGGCAGGGCCAGACGCTCGGCGCCGTCAATCTCTTCCTCGCGGATGTGGAGATCACCGATGAGAAGGAGACGGTGGCGCAGGCCTTCGCGGACATCGCGTGCCTCGTCGTCATCCACACCGCCCCGGCGTCACCGGCCCTGGTCGCCGCCCAGACCCAGGCCGCACTCGACGAGCGCGCCACGATCGAACGTGCCAAGGGTGTCATCGCCTACACCGAGAATCTCTCGATGGACGCCGCCTTCGACCATCTCCGCGGCCTGGCCCGACGCCAGGAAGAACCGCTCACGACCACCGCCGCCACCGTCATCGCCCGCGCCACCGAATCCTGAGCCGCGGCTGGGGCACGCTGGGGGTCGTCTCAGGCGTGCGGCCAGCGCTTTGGTTCAGCTCTTCGATGCCGCCTTGCCGCCTTTGCGGCCGGCCTTCTTCTTCTGCGCCGTGGTGCCGCCTTGGTTGCTGTTGCCGCCCTTGCCGCTCTGTTTGCCGCCGCGCTCGCTCGACTTCGAGGAGTTGGCGATCTTCGCCGCACGCTCCTTGGACATGCCTTTGTCCTTCAGAGCTTCGTACTGCTTCTCGTTCTTCACGTTCGACGACTTGCCAGGCATCAGTACCTCCCCGGTCTGTCCTGCCATCGCCTCAGCCGGTACCCAGCTCGTGAACCCCCACCTGGGTCAGGGGCGTTGCTCAGCTCCGGTCTGACCGGGGTCCGCCCCAAGGGCCCGTTAGGCGTTGAGGTTGGTCAGGCGTTGCTGGTTTGCTTCGTGGCGGCGTTGCGCGATGGTCGTGTTTCGAGTGGTGCGGGCGAGCTCGACCTGCAGTCGCCTGGTACGGCGGTTGGCCTCGCGCAGATCGTGTCGCGCCTGCTCGAGGGCGCCGCTGAGCCGTTCGATGGTCGCCTCCAGGTCCGCGAGATGGTGTTCGTGCGCGTCCAGCTGTGCCTCGGCCTCGACTCGTTCGGCCTCGGCGGCTTGGTAGTCGGACTCCGCCTCCCGGGCCCGCGACTCGAGGTCGGCGCGGCGCCTCTGCAGCTTGTCATCCACCTTCGCGGCGGGCGGCTGGGCCTTCTTCCTCGGCGCGGGTTTCGGGCGGCTGGTGCGGACGACCCTGGGCTTGATCGGGACGAGATCGGCGAAGCCACCGGATTCGTCGACGACACCGAACCCGACGTGGCGAAGGGCGCTGGTGAGCCGCCCGGACCGCAGCAGCTGAGCAGCGCCAGGGTCGACCACAGCGGCATCCAGGGTCTCGGTCAACCGCTGTGCGATCTGCTGGCTCACCGGGTGTCCCTGCTCGCGGGCCAGCGTCCGGGCCGTCCTGACCAGCTCTTGGACCAAGGAGTGCCGCCGCGGAGTGAGCTGGCGCAGGCGCGCCCCGTCGCCGGCCAACTGCGCTTCGCGAAGTCCTTCGCCGAGTTCGGTGAGGTCATGGATCTGGTCGGGCGCGGCACGGATCAGCTGGTTCGCCAGCCAAGCCGCGAGCGTAGGCTTCCGCAGTGCTTTGATGGCGTCGGTGGCTCGTGGATCGCCGGCGAGCCTGGCCAGCTCGTTCCGAGCCGCGGTGAACTGCTCGGGCGCCAGCCCATACAGCTCGACCACCGCCGCGTCGACGTCCACGTAGTCCACCATGCGGGTGTCGTGCCGGTGGCGCAACGCCAATCGCGGTGGGCGTCTGACCACTCACGCTCGGGAACCGGGCCGTGGGCAACCATCGATGAAGGGGCCGGCGCGTGCTCGGAAATGCGTTGTCACAGGGCTCGGAGTTCCGGGGCGAGTTCCTTCGTGAAGAAGTCGAAGAAGCCGTTCATGTCAGGCGGCGATCTGCACCGCCGATGTTCCTCCCACAGCGACGGCGATCTCCGGTGGATCGTCCGGGAGGTCGAACACCCGGGTGTCCTCGAGTCGCAGGTGCTTGCCGTCGTACGAGTGGTACTCGCCGCTCCACAGCAACCGGATGATCCCCAGCGCCTCGCGCAGCATCTCGTGCCGCGTCGCAACAGCCGGCCACCCGGCCCCGACGACATGCGCGGTGAGGTCAGCTCGAGGGCGCAGCGAGGCGTTGGGCGATGCGATCGAACAGCCGATCTGGCAGCAGTCGGCGCACCTTGGGTACGACGGCGCCCGTGACGCCCGCGGTGTAACGGGTTCGCGGCCGGCCTGCGGTCATCGCCTCGAGGATGAGCTCGACTGCCACGCCCGGGCCGTCGCTTTGCTTGCCCATCCGGGTCAGCCGCTCTCGCAGCGCATCGACGCGTCCGTTGTAGCGGTCGTTCGGCGGGAGCGCGTCGAGTGACTTTGCCGCCTTGGACCAGATGGGAGTGGACAGCGGGCCGGGTTCGACGAGGATCACCTCGATGCCGTCCGGTGCCAACTCCTGCCGCCAGGTGTCGCCGATAGCCTCCAGCGCGTACTTCGAGGCGTGGTAGGCGCCAGCGAAGCCGACCGCCACCAGCCCGCCGACAGATCCGACGAGGACCACGCGCGGCCCTGCGGCGCGCCGCAGCAACGGCAGGAATCGCTGCGTGATCGCGACCTGGCCGACCACGTTCACCTCCAGCTGCTCGCGGAGGCTTTCGATCGGCAGCGTCTCCAATGGTCCTGCGACGCCCTTGCCCGCGTTGTTCACGAGGGCGTCGAGTCCGTCGGCGCCCAACTCCAGGTCGACGTACCCGGCGAACTCTCTGATCGAGTCCGTCTTGGTCACGTCCAGCTGGGCCACGCTCACGCGTTCGGAGGTCTGCCGGTCCAGCACCTCGGCGTCGCGTGGGTCATGGACGCCGGCGAACACCCGCCATCCTTCATCGTCTAGCCGTACGGCGGTGGCGGCGCCGATCCCGCTTCCGGCGCCAGTGATCACTGCGCTGCGCATCCGCGTTCCTCTCGTCGGTTCAGGACGGCCTGTGCCCGATGCGTCGCAGATCCATTCAGCGGCGTCGTCGCCTGGATTCGGGCATGGGTTTTGCCGGTGGCAACAGGGGTCGTGCAGGACTGAGCTGAGCGGAGGAGGGCATCATGACCGAGCCGATCGCCGGTACTGGCGACGATGCGATCGCGAAGGTTCGCGATGACATGCGGGTCATCGACCAGGCGGGAAGCGAGCTGGGACGCGTCGAGTTCGTCAAGATGGGTGACGCCGATGCCGTCACGACAGCGGGCCAGCAGGGTGAGCACCAGGAAGGCGGACTGGTCGGCGTACTCGGCCGGCTGATCGGCGGGCGTGAGCCCGACGTACCCGAACCGCTCGCCGCACGGCTTCTGCGGACGGGCTTCGTCAAGGTCGACGGCAAGGGCCTGATGGGCCGTGACCTCTACGTCACCGCCGACCAAATCGACCGAGTCGACGGTGAAGCCGTCCACCTCAACGTCACCCAGCAAGCGCTGATCGACGATCACGCGGGATCCTGAACCGAGCAGACCCACCCCGCCGCGTCGTTGCCAGGCACAACCAGCTTCTGTCGCGGGCGGTGCGTCCGATTGGGCTCAGGTGGAACCCAGCCGGTGACTAGTCCGTAGGCGAGCTGGGGAACGAGGTCGGACATACAGTCAACCGCTGACCAGCGGTCCACGCCGTAGGCTGGCTGCACGGACGCCGGCGAGGGCTATGCCCAGCGCGGTTCCGGTGGCCAGCCCGGTCAGGGCAGCAACCCTGTCATGCGGTTCGCACGTTCCTTCGCCTGACCGGGAATCTCGACTCCCATGCGGCCCGATACATGCTCGCGTTCAAAGGCTGTCGTACCGGCCGCCGCGTGATGAGCATGGTCGACAGAACAGTGCTGGTGCGTCTCAGTGTGTGTCTCCCGTGTGGGTCGTCAGGGTTGGGAGATGTCCTGTACGACGTCGCCGACGTCGGACTTGCCGAGGCTGCGTGCTACGTCAGCCATCGCGAGCATGCCGACGAGGTCGTGGCCGTCGATCACCGGGAGTCGCCGTACCTGGTGGTCGCTCATCGTCTTGAGGGCTTCCTCGGCGCTGTCGTCGGCGCCGATCGTCACCGGCTTGCCCTGCCCGAACTGCCCCGCCATCGCCGACGCCGGGTCGCCACCGTCCGCGATGCACTTCACCACGATGTCGCGATCGGTCAGCATCCCCTTCAGCCGATTGTCCTCACCACAGATCGGCAACGCGCCCACGTCCAACTCCCGCATCTTCCGGGCAGCCTCTACCAATGTCTCCTTCTCACCAACACACTCGGCCCCGGCCGTCATCAACTCACGCGCGGTCGTCATCGTCGAACCCCTCGAATCTCGTCGGCAGCACTGGCTTGGAGTAGCCCGGTGCCCCCACGCTCCGGCCGCATTCGTGAATGACTTCGGAGAAACAGGTGGGGTCAGCGGCCCAGCAGCCTGTCGAGCCAGCTGCCGTTCTGGCGCTCCGATTTCGGGTGCCCGGGGCACCACTGCTCGGCGGGGACCATCGACTTGACCTGCGCGACGTGCCGGCCGCAGCCGGCCCAGGTGGTCTTGGCGCAGGTCTTGCAGGTGACGGGTCGGCACATGGTGGGGCTCCTTTGTCGGGCTGGGACGGTCAGGCCTGTGGTCCGACCACCGGAAGGCCGGCTGTGGCCGCGTTCTGGAACTGGTCGTCGATCGCGACGAGCGCGTGCCCGGCGGCGTCGAGGAACGAAGCCGCGATCGAAGCCCGGTAGCCGGCCGCGCAGTGCACCCAGACCTCGCCGGCCGGGACTTCGGCGAGCCGCCGCGGCAGTTCGTGGATCGGGATGTTGACCGCGCCCGCGATCCGGGCGGAATCGTGTTCCTCGGTACGACGCACGTCCAGGACAGCGACCTCGCGATGGTGCCGGACCTGCTCGAGGTCGGCGAAGGTGGCGGTCGGGAACGACGCCGGCAGGTCGAGGCTCCAGTTCTCCGGTCCTCCGGTGGCGTGCGCCGCCGGCCGGTCGATCCCGATCCGGACGAGCTCGCGCTGCGCCTGAGCGATCTGTTCGGCCGTCTCGCCCAGGAGGGTCAGCGGCGTGCCCCAGGCGATCAACCAGCCGAGGTAGGTCGCGAGTGCGCCGTCGAGGCCGAAGTTCAGCGTGCCTGGGGCGTGACCGGCGGCGAATGCCGTGCGGGTGCGCAGGTCGACGACCCATTCGCCTGCCTCGATCCGGCGGCGCAGTTCCTGGGCGTCGGCGGGCTTGGGCAGGGACAGGTCGGGCGCGGCAGGACCCGCGCTGTTGGCCGGGGCCATGTGCACGTAGTACGCCGGCCAGGCGCCCAGGCCATCGAGCAGTTCGCGAACGTAGTCCTCCTCGTCCTGGGTCAGGACCGGATTGGTGCGCTTCTCCCGGCCGATGGTCGAGTCGGTCGTGTCGGACTGGGTGGCAGAGCAGAACGAGCCGAAGCCGTGCGTGGGGTACACCTGTGTCTCGTCGGGTAGTGTCCGGGCGAGCTTGTGCGCGGAGGCGTGCTGATGGCGCACCAAGGCGTCGGTGTGGTCAGCGCCCAGTAGGTCGGGCCGGCCGGTTGCGCCGTACAGCAATGAACCGCCGGTGAAGACCGCGATCGGCTCGTCGTTGTCCGTGAGCGCGTAGGACAAGTGGGTGAACGTGTGGCCGGGCGTGTGAATGGCGCGCAGCCGCATCCGGTCACCGATCCGCACGATCTCGCCGTCCTGGATCGGCGTGCGCTCGAACGACACCGCGTCGTCGGCATTGATCAGGTACGACGCTCCCGTGGCCCGCGCCAGCGCGAGTCCGCCGGTGACGTAGTCGTTGTGGATATGTGTCTCGAAGACATGGGTCAGGCGCACGCCGTCGGTCCGGAGGATCTCCAGGATGCGGTCGACGTCGCGTTGCGGATCGATGACGAAGCCCACCTCGCCGTCGTGGACGAGATAGCTGCGGTCACCGAGCGACGCAGTCTCGACGGTCCGGATCGTCAGGCTGAGGTCATTCATCGTGGCTCTCACTTCTGCATCCCCCTGCGGGGTTCGCCATCGACTGTAGCAGATCCCCCCGGGGGGATATAGAATCGGTCCCGACGCCGATGCGGTGCGTCCTGAACCCGAACGGAAGAGCTCGATGGACTTCGAACCCGATGAGATCAAACCGATCATCACCCGGATGAAGCGCGCGCACGGGCACCTCGGCAGCGTGATCCGGATGATGGAGGAGGGCGCGGACTGCGAGTCGGTCCTCACCCAGTTGGCGGCTGTGAACAAAGCCCTTTCGCGCGCCGGTTACGCGGTCGTGAGCACGGGTCTGCAGCGCTGCCTCACCGACGAGAACAGCGACGTCGACGCCGCGAAGATGGAGAAGCTCTTCCTCGCCCTTGCCTAACGGTCCTTGGTGCCCATTGTGTCCACCGCACCGTCGCCGGTGAAGACCCGATCGGCGACCTTGGTGTAGCCGGCGAGGACCTCGGCTGGGTTGCCTTGGCGGTAGTGGGTTCGGTAGACGACGTCCGGGTATTTGTCGGGCCAGCCGTTGAGGGCATTGGTGACGAGTTGGCGGGCGGCGGCGTACCAGGGGGCGTCGGCGAGGGTGTCCCAGTGGCGGCTGTCGGCGCTCGGTGGGATGTGCAGGAGGATGAGCTCGGCGCCGAGGCGGTGGGCGGCGTCGAAGCCTTGGCCGATGGCGGCGTCGGATTCGGGCGTGGCGTCGACGCGGACCACGACCAGGCCGCGGGTGGAGGTGACCTGCATAGTCCCAGTCGAGCGAATTCGGCCCAGTCGCGCCAGGGCCAGAGGTCCGGACGTGGTACGACGAAAGGCCCGACTAGGACCATTGGCCCAGGTGTTCATGGGGCGCGGCGGTGCGAGCCCGAGGAGCTGGTAGTCGCAGTGGCAGCAGGTCGTCAATCGGCCCGTCCGTCGGTCGTCTTCTTGGCCTTGGACTGGACTGCGGTCTCCTCGCGCCGGCGGTCCTGGTAGAGCTCGACGGCCAGGTGCCGAAGGAGGGCCTGCTCTGGAGCCGCTCCACTCGTCCGCCGGGCGGCTGCGGCGCGCCGTGCGTCCCGCTGGAGGCGGGCCTTGTCGATGTCGCTCATGACCGACTCCCTTCTTGCCTTTCCAGCACACGTCGTCGGGCGAGCCGCCGGACAGGGCTGAAGGACCCGGCGGTGGGGACCTGAGGGCCCTGTCGGCGCTCGTTCCAGACTCCGACGATGGCCGTGAAGAGGCCGATCGAGACAAGGAGCAGGCCATGATCGCCGCCAAGCGCTGGAACGTCGAGATCTTCATCGACGAGAACGACACCGAGCGGACCACCCATGCGGAGGCCCGGCTGCACACGAACGACGACACCCACCTGATCGGCCGGGGATCGGCGCGACGGAACCCACAGGACGTCGACATCGCCGAGATCGGCGACGAGCTCGCGGTCGCGCGGGCGCTGTCCAACCTGGCGCACGAACTGATCCACGCCGCCGCGGCCGACATCGAGCAGCTCACGCACGAGCACGTCCGGCTGCATCGCTGACGGTTGCCGGCGTCGATGCGGAGAGGAGGCAGCTGTCGTGCTGGACAAGGTGACCACGGCGCAGGTGCTGTCGGCATCGCACCTGGGCAAGCGGTTCGGCGACCGGGTCGCCGTCGACGACGTCAGCTTCGAGGTGGCGCCGGGTGAGACCTATGGCCTGCTCGGGCCGAACGGCGCCGGCAAGACAACCACGATCCGCTTGGTCTGCGGCCTGCTGCGCGCAGACCGGGGCGAGATCCGGGTCGCCGGCCGTCCGCTCGGTACGACGTCGACCTCGGCCAAGCGGTACATCGGGTACGTCCCGCAGGACATCGCGCTCTACCCGGACCTGACCGCCCGCGAGAACCTCAGCTTCTTCGGCCGCCTCTACGGGCTGCGCGGTCGCGCGCTCAGCCATCGCGTGGACAAGGTGCTCGACCTGATCGGCCTCTCGGACCGCGGTCGCGACCGCGTCGAGTCGTTCTCCGGCGGGATGAAGCGGCGCCTGAACATCGGCGCCGGTCTGTTGCACGAGCCGACCCTGCTGGTGCTCGACGAACCCACCGTGGGTGTGGATCCGCAGAGTCGTCACGCCGTGATGGAAAGCGTGCGGTCGTTCGGCGCCGCGGGCATGGCCGTGCTCTACACCACGCACTACATGGAGGAGGCCGAGCGGCTGTGCGATCGGGTCGGCATCATCGACCACGGCCGGTTGATTGCCGAAGGCACCCGTCGGGAACTGGTCGCCCAGCTCGGCGAGCGCGATCGGATCACGCTGTCCGCGGCTGGTGACCTGGCGGCGCTGGCCGATCGGCTCCAGAGGCTGGCCGGCGTGGACCACGCCGACGTCAAGGACGGCCAGGTCCAGGTGCTCGCCGGTGCGGCTCGCCGGCTGCTGCCCGACGTACTGGAGACGGCCGAACGGTCCGGTCTGTCGGTCCGCTCGGTGGAGGTCGACGAGCCTGATCTCGAGGCGGTGTTCCTCCATCTGACCGGTACGGCGTTGCGGGAGTGATCATGTTCGCCGCCGTCGTGATCGCCGCGAAAGACCTTCGCCAGCGCTTCCGGGACCGGTCCGCCCTGATCCTGGGGTTCGTGGCCCCGGTGCTGGTGGCGGCCCTGATGAGCTTCGCCTTCTCCTCCGTGGAGTCCTTTCACGCCGACGTCGCGCTGGCTGACAACGACCGGGGCCCGATTGCCACGGCTCTGCGCTCGGCGCTGACCAGTCCCGAGCTCTCCGACATCCTGACGATCCGGGAAGCACCCGATGAGGGGACGGCCCGCAGGATGGTGGACAACGGTGACGTCGGCGCCGGCCTGGTCGTGCCGGCGGGCTTCAGTGCCGCGGCTGTCGGGGACGAGCCGATCGGCCTGCTTGTGCTGGCGAATCCGGACGAGCCGCTGCAGGCGCAGGTAGCCCAGGCAATCGCCGATGCGTACGTCGCGCAGCTCAACGCCGACCGGCTTGCAGTGCACACCGCGCTCGCGGCCGGCGTACCTCGCAGCCGCGCGCCGGAGCTGGCAGCTGCAGTCGCGGGTCTCCAGCTGCCCGAGTCGGTCCAGGAGCAGCCGACGGGATACCGGCAGCTGACGACCGCGAGTTACTACGCGCCCGCAATGGGGATCATGTTCGTCCTGTTCGCGGTCGGGTTCACCGCGCGAAGCTACTTCACCGAGCAACGGACGGGAACCCTGGAACGGATCGGCGCCGCGCCGCTGGGCCGGGGCGTCGTACTGCTGGGCAAGTCCCTCGCCGCCTTCGTCTACTGCGTGGTGAGTCTGGGAACCCTCGCAGTGGTGACATCGCTGGCGTTCGACGCCCAATGGGGACCGCCGATCCCGGCCGCGACGCTGATCCTTGCGATGTCAGCGGTTCTGGTGGCGCTGACGGCGCTGGTCGTGGCCGCCGCGCGGACCGAGCGTCAGGCCGACGGGCTGGCGACGATCGTCACTTTCGTCCTGCTCCTGCTCGGCGGCAACTTCGTACTGCTCAGCCGGGCGCCCGAGGAATTGCGCAGGCTTGCCCTGCTGACGCCCAACGGCTGGGCGCTGCGCGGATTCACCGACCTCGCCACCGGCGCCCCGGCGACCAGCGCCGTACTGCCGGTGCTCGTCATCCTCGGCATGGCGGCGGTGCTCGCCGCGCTGGCCGCTCTCGTCGGACGTTGGAGGACACCATGACCGCAGCCCTGGCCGTGGCCGGCGCGTCCCTTCGCCGGATGCTCCGTGACCGCACCGCGCTGTTCTTCATCGTGGTGCTTCCGGTTCTGATCATCACGGTGATCGGGACGGTGGTGCAGAATCCAGGCGGGTTCCGGCTCGCCGTGCCGACCGGGCACCTGTCGGGTGAGCCGCTCAGCACGAGTCTGGTCGAGGAGCTGAAGTCGGTCGGCCCACTCGACACGATGACCGACGAGCCAACCGCTCGTACGGCGCTGCGCCGCGCCGAGCTCGATGCGATCGTGCTGATCCCGGCCGACCTCGATGCCCGCCTGCTGAGCGGGGAGGAGGTGGCGATCCCGGTGCTGGCCGGCGGCGCCGAGTCGACGCAGGCCGCAGTACGGTCGGCAGTCGCCGCGGCGGTGGCCCGGCACGCCGAGCGGATCCAGGCAGCGGCCTTCGCCGCCCGCGAGACGGGTACGACGACCGCCCAGCAGTTGCCTCAGGCAACGTCAGTGCAGGCCGTCACGCCGCGGATCGTGATCACGAGTGAGAACGTCGCGACCGGGAGCGACTACCTGCCGCTCGGCTTCAGCTACAGCGCGCCGACGATGCTGGTCCTGTTCGTCTTCATCAACGCGCTGGCCGGCGGTGCCTCGATCGTGCAGACGCGACAGCTCGGGATCTACCACCGGGCGCAGGCTGCGCCGATCCGGACCCGGAGCCTCGTGCTGGGGGAGACCTTGTGCTACCTGGTGTTCTCGCTGCTGCAGTCGATCCTGATCGTCGCGGTCGGTGCGTTGCTGTTCGGGGTGAGCTGGGGCGACCCGCTGGCGGCCGTCGTACTGATCGGGATGTGGGCGCTGGTCGGGACGGGAGCGGGCATGCTCAGCGGAGCGCTCTTCAAGACCCCGGAGCAGGCGGGCGCGATCGGGCCCGTCATCGGGATCGCGTTCGCCATGCTGGGCGGATGCATGTGGCCGCTCGAGATCGTCCCGAACGCGGTCCGGGCGCTCGGCCACGTGACCCCGCACGCCTGGGCGGTGGACGCCTGGATCACCGTCCTGTCCCGGGACGGCGGCATCAGGGAGATCGCCACCGAGCTCGTCGTCCTCGCCGGCTTCGCCTTCGCCATGCTCGCCCTGGCGTCGGTCGTCCACCAACGCCGCCTGACGAGTTGAGCGTGAGCTGCTCGACGACGTCTGCGGGCCTTTCAGCGATTGCGGGCTTGGGCGATGGTTGCGCCGATCGAGGTCACGAGGTCCGCACGGACCGACGCCTTGGTCAGCCGCAGCAGGTCGTCGTGGTCGTAGCCCTGCAGCCGTAGCCTCCGGGCGGTGGACAAGACGAGGCGCATCACGTCGTGGGGTGCGACCGCACCCGCGTACTCCACTGCCAGTTGCTCGGCGAGGTGGCGCAGTCGTGCTCGGGTCATCGAAACCTCGAGCGGACTCACAACTGTATTCACGCATCGATGGAACATCCGGCCTTCGGACCCGGGTAGGGCCTAAAGTCCCGGTGACACGTCACGCGTCGCACTTCCCATTCTGCTTGGCGCGCTTGGGGCGCGGGATGGAGATGATCGTCCAGACGACGGTGAAGAGCACGACGAGCGTGACTCGGACGGTCTCGGACAGGTCGCTCGTCCACACCGCGGTGGCCAGCACCCAGGGGAAGCCGACCAGCCAGACCCCGAGCTCCAAGACGAGTGGCAGGTCGCGGATCCAGGTCTCGACGTCGTCCAGCCGGTCCGCCCCGAGGAACAGGTAGAACGCCATCCACAGACCGACCATCAAGAGCAGCCAGAGCTTCGAGCCGGTCATGGTGGTCCGGTGTTCGGCAGTGTCGGGCGATGCCGTCACTTGGTTGGACATGATGCCTCCCAGCAGCTGGCGAGAAGCGGCAGATGCCGCCACGGTCGCCTTCAGCGTCGGTCGGCCGGGATCAGCGCACACGGGCCGTACGTCCCGAAGTGGGCGGGTCCCGTCAGGCGGAGAGGACCCGGAGGTCCTTTCCGATCACGCCGTCGACGCCGAGGCGGCGGGCGTCGGCGAGGTCGTCGGCGGTGTCCACCGGCCAGGTGAAGACCACTTCGGCGTGCCGTCGTAGCTCGGTGACCAGGTCCGGCGTCAGGAGGCGCCGGTGGACACAGACGCCGTACGCCGGCCTGACACGCAACCGGGATCGCAACCGGCGCAGGCCGCGACGGCTCCCGGCCGACAGGACCGCTCGCACGTTGGCGAGGTCGCGGAAGGCGGCAAGCATCCACCAGTGCTGTGTGCACACGGTGACCGGAACGTCCGCCGCGACCTCGGCGAGGACGGTCGCGAGACGGGCGGCGAGACGGGGATGAATGCCCTTGAGGTCCAGCATCAGCCGGGGATCGCCGTCGGCCGCGGCCAGCACCTCGCGGATCTCCAGCAGCGGCGCCTTCCGTCGTACGAACTCACCGTGGTCCCACAGCCACCATGGACCGAAGGTCTTGTGGTGCCGCACCTCCAGGCGGCCGCGGTACGCGTGGATGTCCGCCTCGACCAGATCGGCGCCGAGGTCGAGGGCGGAGCGGAGGGTGTCCAGGTCGTTGCCCGCGCGGTGCGCGATCGCAAGTGTCACGACGTACCCGGCCGGGGTTCGGTGAACCAGCCGCGCCAGCGCAGGAAGAGGCAGCTTCCGCCCACGAGGAGCGCGGGAACCCAGTACAGCAAGGCGGTCAGCGCGACTGCGCCGAACGCCGCGGTCCACGAGACTCCGATCGACGCCAGGCCGGCGACCAGGGCGCCCTCGCGTGGGCTCGCCCCGTGCACGCCCGGCAGCACCCCGGCGAGCTGGCTGGCTCCGAAGATCGCGACCAGCTGGACTGCTGACACCGTCCCGCCCACGGCGTGGATGGCTCCGACCAGGAGGCCGAGGATCGTGGCCTGGTAACCGATCGACAGCAGGACACCGACCGCGAACACCCTCGGCGACGGCCACGGCCAGCGACCGGCCAGGCCGGGGCGCCGGCGGCGCACGATGATCGCGGCGACGAGCACGAGGGCCGCGGCGCCGAGGGCGATCGCCAGGACCAGCGGGGGGAGCGTCACCCCGGTGACGACCACGGCGGCGACCAGCCCGACCGCTCCGACGAACCTGTCCAGGGCGACCTCGGCAACGGCCGAGGTCCGCCGGAGGCCGATCTTCTCCAGGCGGTGGACACGCCAGAGGTCGGCGCCCGCGTGCCAGGGCGAGATCAGGCCGAGAACCTCACTCTCCGCGTACGCGCGCAGATGCCAGCGCCGCGATTGCCCGCCCGTCGACAGGGCGTGCCAGCGCAACGGGCACAGCACGTACTTGCCGATCGCGAACGGCAGCAGGCCGGCGATCGCGGGCAGCACCGACGTGTGCGGAACGCGATCGACGTTCCACAGCGAGAAACCGACCGCGGCCACAAGGGCAGTGATCCGAAATGCACGATGTTTGACGATTGTGTGCGCGACGCGCGCGATGTGCCCTGGGAGTGGGTGCACGTGGGGTCCTTCCAACACAGCGAACGGCGCCGGCACCGGGGGCTGCGCCGATCCACCGCTCGCCTCGACGGTAGCCGCCGTACGCAATTCGCGCATCTCGGCGTTCGTCCTACGGACCTTGGTCCCGGTCGTCAGGGGACATCGACCGCTGGCCAAATCCGGCTCTCCGGGCCCACGCTGGACGAACGAGGGGGTACCGGGATGGCCGTCGAAAGCCGAGCGTCATACGTCCGCGTCGCCCGCCGGACACAGCAGCTCGCCGCCGAGGTGGCGTTGATCACGACCGCGATCGTGCTGTACTTCGTCGTCCGTGGGCTGATCCACACCCGGATCGATGCCGCCTTCCGGAACGCCGAGTACGTCGTGGAGCTGGAGCGTCTCGGGGGGTTCTTCGTCGAGCCCGAGCTGCAGGCTGCCATCGCCGGGCACGGCTGGCTGGTCGACGCGGTGAGCTACTTCTACATCTACGGGCACTGGCCGGTGGTGGTGGTCACGGTGCTGTGGCTGCTGATTCGGCATCGCGACGCGTACCGGACGTTCCGCAACGCGATCCTGATCTCCGGGGGGATCGGGCTGGTGATCTTCGCCACCTTCCCGGTCGCGCCGCCGCGGTTCCTGCCGTCGTACGGCTTCGTCGACACGGTCACCGAGCAGACTTCGGCTTACCGGGTGCTGCAGCCGCCGGCCTTCGTGAACCAGTACGCCGCCGTGCCGAGCCTGCACTTCGGGTGGAATCTGCTGATGGGGATCGCGATCGCCGCTCTGGCCGGCAGCTGGGTCATGCGCTTGTTCGGCTGGCTGATGCCGCTGGCCATGCTCGCCTCGATCGTTCTGACTGCGAACCACTACGTCTTCGACGGCCTCGCCGGCGGTGTCATCGCCCTACTGGGCCTGTTGATCGCATCCCGCCGTAGCAAGGGCTTGAGGGCCACTGCGGAAGGTCGAAGGTCCACTCGTTCCGATGCGTAGGCCCCTGCTGCGCCGACAGGCGTTGCGGTGTTGTGGAGATGGAGAAGGAACGGCGCCTCCGCAGCGCCGCCCGACTCCCGGAGACCGGTCCGGCCGGGCGCGCCCGGCCGAGCCGGTTCGCAACGAGGGAGAGGAAGCACCGTGATGAGGCGTGTGGTGATCCTGGGAGCCGGCACCGCCGGTACGACGATCGCCAACAGGCTCCGGCGGCGGTTGGCATTCGACGAGTGGCAGATCACAGTGATCGACCGCGACGGCGAGCACCTGTACCAGCCGGGCCTGTTGTTCATCCCGTTCGGCCGGGACACGGCCGCCGAGGTGCTGCGACCGCGCCGGAGCCTGTTGCCGAAGGGCGTCCAGCTGCTGACCGCGGAGATCGCGGCAGTGGATCCGGAGCGCAAGGTTGTCCAGCTGGGTGACGGGGGAGCGGTGGCGTACGACTATCTGGTCATCGCGACCGGAACCAGTCCCCGCCCGGATCAGACACCCGGGATGCTCGGGCCCGAGTGGCGCAAGAGCATCCACGACTTCTACACCTACGAGGGTGCGCTCGCACTCCGTGAGGCCCTGGACGCCTTCCCGGGCGGGCGCCTGGTGGTTCACGTCGTCGATCAGCCGATCAAGTGCCCGGTCGCGCCCCTGGAGTTCACCTTCCTGGCCGAGTCCTACTTCCGTGCCAATGCCATGCGCGATCAGGTCGAGCTCGTCTACGTCACGCCGCTCGACGCGGCGTTCACCAAGCCGATCGCGGCGCAGTACCTCGGTCGGCTGCTGACCGAGCGGAAGATCGGCGTCGAGACCGACTTCCTGGTCGAGCGCATCGACGCCGAACGCAAGACGCTGGTCAGCTACGACGAGCGCGAGATCGGCTACGACCTGCTGGTCACCGTGCCGCTGAACATGGGCGCCGCCTTCGTCGGCGCTTCCGGGCTGGGTGACGAGCTGAACTACGTGCCGGTCGACAAGCACACCCTCCAGTCGCTCGCCCATCCGGACATCTTCGCCGTTGGCGACGCCAACGACCTGCCGACCTCCAAGGCCGGCTCGGTGGCGCACTTCTCGAGCGAGATCTTCGTGGCGAACTTCTGCCAGTACGTCGAGGGGTGTGCGATGACCCACCATTTCGACGGCCACGCGAACTGCTTCGTCGAGACCGGCGACGGCAAGGGACTGCTGATCGACTTCAACTACGACACCGAGCCGCTGCCCGGCCGCTTCCCGCTCGGCCGCGTCGGCCCGTTGGCGCTGCTGCGGGAGACACGGGCGAACCACTGGGCCAAGGTCGCGTTCCGCTCGATCTACTGGCACCTGCTCGTGCGCGGCCGCCCGCTGCCGGTGCCGGCCCGGATGTCCATGAGCGGCAAACACCGACCGGACGAGGAGGTCCGACCATGACCGTCGTCAGCGTTGGCGACACCCGCATCCACGTCGACTCGGAGGGTTTCCTCACCGAGTACGGCGAGTGGACCGAGGAGCTCGCCGGGCAACTGGCAGCCAACATCGGCATCGAGCTCACCGACGAGCACTGGCAGGCGATCCGCTTCCTGCGCGCGGACTACCCGGCCCACGGGGAGACCGCGACCCTGCGGCGGGTCTCGACCCTGGCCGGCATCCCGATCAAACGGCTCTTCGCCCTGTTCCCCAGCAAGCCGGCCAAGAAGATGGCCTACATCGCCGGCCTGCCGAAGCCTCGTGGCTGCGTGTGAGAGGAGCACCGTCATGACCACTGCCGAGACCGCGCCGCTGTTCGTCCCGGACTTCGGTGACGAGCTGACCGAAGGGCGCAAGCTGGCGATCATCTGCTCGAAGGGCAACCTGGACATGGCCTACCCGGGCCTGATCCTGGCGAACGCCGCCCTCGGGGAGGGGGTGGAGACGCACCTGTTCTTCACCTTCTGGGGGTTCGACATGATCACCAAGTCGCGGATGCACGACCTCAAGTTCACGATGCTCGGCAACACCGCGACGCACCTGCCGCAGGGCCTCGGAGGCCTGCCGGGGATGACCGCGATGGCCACCCACCAGATGAAGAAGCAGATCCACGAGGCCGGCGTCCCCGACGTACCGGAGTTCCTCGAGCAGATCGTCGCCTCCGGCGGTCACCTGTGGGCCTGCCGGATGTCCGCCGACATGATGCACCTGGACGAGTCCGACCTGTACGACGACGTCGAAGGCATCATCAGCGCCGCCGACTTCATCGAGAAGACCGAGGGAGCCCAACTCCTGTTCATCTGAGGCCGGGCATGTCAGCGGGCCAGGTAGCCGCCGTCGATGTACAGCTCGAGGCCGGTGACGAACGAGGCGTCGTCGCCGGCGAGGTACGCCACCCCGGCCGCGACCTCGTCCGTGCGGCCGAGCCGGCCCATCGGCGTGAGCTGGGTCATCACGTCCCAGAACGGCGTGTCCCGCGCCGCGTCCAGGATCGGGGTGTCGATGAAGCCGGGATGGATGGAGTTCACCCGGACACCTTCGGTCGCCCAGTGCAGCGCGGCGTTCTTGGTCAGCGTGCGCACCGCGCCCTTCGCCGCGTGGTACGCCGGTGAGGTGCCGAAGCCGCCGCTGGTGCCGAAGATCGAGCTGATGTTGATCACCGACCCGTGCCCGGAGGCTTTCAGGTACGGCGCAGCCGTGCGCATGCCGAGGAAGACGCCGGTCTGGTCGACGTCGATCGTGTGCTGCCAGTCCTTGAGCGTGGTCTCCTCGATGGTCGCCAGATCGCCCATGCCGGCGTTGTTCACCAGAATGTCGATACCGCCGAGCTCCTCGGCGGCCAGACTGCACACCGACTCCCAGTCCACTTCGCTCGCGACGTCGTGCCTGGCGAAGAGCGCACGCGCGCCGGAGTCCCGAAGCGCCTCGGCCACTGCTTCACCGGCGTCCACCGCGATGTCCGTCAGCAGTACTGCGGCGCCTTCGGCGGCGAGCCGCCAAGCGGTCGCCTTGCCGATTCCACTGGCCGCGCCGGTGATCAGCGCAACCCGACCGTCAAGCCTGCCCATGATGTGCTCCTTCGGATGCGTGCCGGATGGTCGTCATGAAACTCTCTTGGAGGCCGCGGTCACCGGCAGCCCGGCCGCGGAGGACAGGAGGGTGCGGAGGCGGCTGACGAAGCGGGCGGTGGGGGCGCCGTCGACGATGTCGTGGTCGACGCTGACGGTGAGCTGCAACCACTCGCGGTCGACCAGGTGGCCCTGGCACAGGACGGGGCGGCGGGTGATGCCGCCGATGACGATGCTGAGCGTGTGCAGCTGGAAGGCGATGCCCCAGCCGCCGCCCGCGCCGAACATACCGACGGCCGTGACGCCCACCGTCCCGGCGAGCGCCCGTTGCCGATGCGGGAAGCGATGCAGTGATCCCAGCAGGCCGGTCCGGACGAAACCGGGCAGCAGCAGGTAGGCGCGCACCCAGGGTGCCTTGCCCACGGACGGGCTGAGGTGTGGATCCGCTTTGACCGCGTGAATCTCGTTCTGCAGGTCCCGTACGTCGCGCGCACCGGCGTCGCGGAGGACGTGGGTGAACGCGAACGGGCTGCCGTCCACGTCGACCTCGATCGGCAGGCCGATGTCGACCTGGTCGAAGATCACCTCGCGACCACGCAGATCGCGATACGCCTGGACAGTCGGGTCAGCGGCGACCGCGCGAGCGACACACGAGATGACGAACGCCGTGAACGACAGGTCCTCACCGGTCACGGCCTCGTGCGACCGCAGGGCTGACCGGGCCGTGGTGACGTCGACCTCGAACAGGCCGTGTACGGCGTGGCGTCGTCGAGCCGCGCGTCCGGCGTCGATCACGAGATGCCGAACCCAGGGCCTGCGGACGACCTTCGAGTCCTGGTGCCGCATGTCCACCTCCACTGCCGATCTGATTCGAGCATCGGCACCGAGGACGCTCGCTGCACCGGCCGACCGGTCCATGTCCGCCGGGACTTTCGGCTCTACGAGCCGCCGCCTGAGCGGGGTTTGCTCGACGGACAACCAGAACCGAGAAAGGCATGCCATGAAAGCAGCAGTCGTGACCGACTTCGAGGCACCGCTGGAGATCCAGGAGCTTCCCGTCCCCGAGCCCGGCGCCGGCGAGGTGCTGGTGCGGATGGAGACCAGCGGGCTCTGCCACACCGACATCCACGCGGCCCACGGTGACTGGCCAGTGAAGCCGACTCCGCCGTTCGTCCCGGGCCACGAAGGCATCGGCGTGGTGACCAAGCTGGGCGCCGGGGTGACCGAGCGCGCGGTCGGAGAGCGGGTCGCGATCGCGTGGCTCGGCTACGCCTGCGGGAAGTGCCGGTACTGCATCGGCGGCTGGGAGACGTTGTGCCTGGAGCAGCACAACTCCGGCTACTCGGTCAACGGGAGCTTCGCCGAGTACGCCGTCGTGTCGGCAGCGTTCGCGACACCCGTGCCCGACGGGGTGTCCTCGCGGGACGCTGCGCCGCTGACGTGTGCCGGTGTGACGACGTACAAGGCGATCCGGGTCGCCGGTGTCGCACCGGCCGAGACGGTCGCGATCTTCGGGGTCGGCGGCCTCGGGCACCTGGCGCTGCAGTACGCGCGGATCGCGGGCGGGATCACCATCGGCGTCGACATCGAGGACTCGAAGCTGGAGATGGCGACCGAACTCGGCGCCGACCACGTCGTGAACGCGGCGACGACCGATCCGGTCGAGGCGATACAGGCACTCGGTGGGGCCGACGTCGCGGTCGCGCTGGCGGCGAATCCGCAGTCGTTCGACCAGGCGTTTCGTTCGCTGCGCCGCGGGGGCCGCCTGGTCTGCGTGGCGCTGCCCGCCGACGACGGCGCCCTGAACCTGCCGATCTTCGACACGGTCCTGAGTGGCAAGAGCGTGATCGGCTCGATCGTCGGCACCCGCAACGACCTCGCCGACGTCTTCGCGCTGCACGCCGCCGGGCGGACCCGGGTCATCGCGGTCGACCGCAAGCTCGACGAGGTCAACCAGTCGATGACCGACGTCCTGTCCGGCGCGGTTCCGGCCCGAGTCGTCTTCCAGTTCTGACCAGAGTCGTGGTGTGGTGGTAAGAGGCGGTGAGTCCGATGATCGAGCTGTCGGCGGGGGATCGGGGTGCGATGCTGCGGGCGGCGGTGGCTGCTCCTTCGATGCACAACACGCAGCCCTGGCGGTTCCGGTTCCACGGCGGGGAGGTCGAGGTGTACCGGGACCGGTCGCGGGAGCTGCCGGCCGAGGACCCGGACCGGCGGATGTTGTTCCTGTCGCTGGGTGCGGCGATCTTCAACCTGCGCGTCGAGGCGGCGGCCCGGGGGTACGGTTCCCGGGTCCGTCACCTGATGGACCAGCGGCGGCCGGATCTGGTCGCGGTCGTGGAACTCAGTGCCGAGCACAGCGACCGGCTCGAGCTGCTGGCGCCGTACGTGGTCCATCGGCGGTCCAACCGGGAGCCGTTCAGCGCCGAGCGGCTGCCGGGCCAGCTGCGGGCCGAGCTCGGCCTGAGCGCCCGGATCGAGGGCGCCGAGCTGCAGTGGATCGACAAGCCGGGCCGCCGGTGGTGGTTGCGCCTGGCAATCAATGACGCGGCCGCCGCCGACGACGAGGACGAAGCGCGGACGGCAGAGCGGCGCCTGTGGGTCGGTGGTGAGCGGGATGCCGACGGGGTTCCGTCGAGTGCGCTCGGTCCACGGGTCGCCGGCGGGAACGCGGTGGTGCGCGAGCTGGGCGCGACGGAGGCGGACTTGGCCCGCCCGGTGGCCGACTTCGAGCCTGAGCCGCAGCTTGCGGTGCTGGTGACCCGGCGCGACGGACCGATCGAATGGTTGCGCGCCGGACAGGCACTGGAGCGAGTGCTCCTCGAGGCGACCGCTCGGGGAGTGGCGACATCGCTGCTGAACCAGGCGATCGAGCACGAGGAGCTGCGCACGCAGGTCACCGATCCACTCGGGCCCTGGCTGCGCCCGCAGGCGGTCATTCGCTTCGGGTACGGGCCGAGAGTGCCGCCGACGCCGCGGCGTCCGCTCGCCGACATCGTCGTACCGGACGACCCGGCCGCTGGAGACGGGACGGGTGGGCCCGAGCAGTAGGACCTTCGACCCTGACCTGCACCGGCGCGTCGCGGGAGTCTGGAGCTACAGGGGATGAGACCGGCTCGCCGGAATCGGACCGAGAACAGGTGACCACAGCGTCACAAGATTCGCCGTCATCAAGACGGTTCCGGCCCGGCGAGCCGGTCCCTGCATCGTCGAGCCGGAAGCCAGGGGGATTCCATGAGCACCGTGAAGAGGCGTTCGGGGGAGCGGTGGGTGCTCATGCAGGCACGCCGGCTGGGGTTCGGCCGGAACCCGCTGCGACGCCCCGCGGACAGGATCGAAACGGCTGTGCTGTGGTGCGCGCTGATTGCCGCGCTGCTGATGGTGCCGGTCGGAGCGGCCGTCGGTACGGCGTACCGGAACTCCAGCAATGCCGCCGCAGACGCGCAGCGGGCGCTGCTGCACGAGGTCAAGGCACGGACTCTGGAGGGCACCGAACGCTACGCGCCGTCCGCACCCGGCGACACGCTCTCGATGGTGCGGATCGGGTACGTCGACCAGCAGGGCGTCGAGCGCGAGGCGGTCACGACCGTCGTGATCGGGACGAAGGCCGGTGACGAGGTGCCGGTGTGGCTCGACCGGAACGGCAACGTCGTCCGCGCGCCGCGTACCGGTGTGGACACTGCCGCGGTCGGCAGCGTGATCGGCATGCTCACCATCGCCGGCTCCTGGCTGGCGCTGTGGGCGCTGGTTCGGCTGGCCCGGATCCCACTGGACCGCCGCCGGGCGCGCGACTGGGCGAGCGAGTGGAAGTCGGTCGCTCCGCGCTGGATGCGCTAGCCGACCGAAGCCGGCCCGAGGCCGGACCGGCTCCTGGTGTGCGTTTTCACCGGTGGCGGGCGATGCGGTCCATCGCGGCTCGTACGTCGGTCTCGGTCGGTTGCGGCGAGAACACGTCCCAGGCGTGGAAGGCCACGCCGATGCCCCAGCCGAAGATCGGGAAAGCCGGCCAGAAGAACTCCGCGCCGGTCAGGAACCAGATGACCACCAGGAAGGTGTTCACCGTCAGGTAGGCGAGGACATGGCCGGTGAACTCCCGGCGCTTGCGAAGATCCTCCACTGCCTGCTCGCGCAACGACTCCTCGGTCTGGATCGGACCCAGTGGTTGCTCGTCCATGACTGCCTCCTTCTTCGTCACTTCCACCGTCGTACGGCGGTCTGCGGTGCCCCAGAGCCGTCGGTCCCGTCCTTCACCTGCCCAGAGCGGGACCTTCGGCTCTCCTGGCCCCGCTGTCCCGGACAGACGCTGGCGGTGACAGAGGAGGTCTGTGATGACCATGACGACGTACCCCGTCAGAGTGGACGGGGCCCTCGACGACCGGCTGAATCGCTGGTTGTGGCTGGTGAAATGGGTGCTGGTGATCCCGCACCTGTTCGTTCTCGCGTTTCTGTGGATCGCGTTCGCGGTGCTCAGCTTCGTGGCGTTCTTCGCGATCCTGTTCACCGGGCGCTACCCGCGCTCGATCTTCGACTTCAACGTCGGGGTACTGCGATGGACGTGGCGGGTGCAGTTCTACGCGTACGGCGCACTCGGCACCGACAAGTATCCGCCGTTCACGCTGGACGACGTGCCGTCGTACCCGGCGCACCTGGAGGTGGAGTACCCGCAGCACCTGTCGCGCGGCCTGGTGCTGGTGAAGTGGTGGCTGCTCGCGATCCCGCACTACATCGTGCTCGCCTTCTTCATCGGCGGCGGCGCGTGGTTCGCGACCCAGGACAACTCCTGGGAGTGGGGCTCCGGCCTGGTCGGACTGCTGGTGCTGATCGCAGCGGTGGTACTGCTGTTCACCGGACGCTACCCGCGGTCGATCTTCGACCTGGTGCTCGGCATGGACCGGTGGGCCCTGCGGGTCGCGGCGTACGCCGGGCTGATGGTCGACAAGTACCCGCCGTTCCGGCTCGACATGGGCGGTGACGACCCTGGGACGACCAGGCTCGAGCAGCGGTCGCTGCAGCCCTCGCCTTCAGCGGCCCTGCCACCGCCGCCGTCGCGCGAGCCCACGCTGCGGATGTCAGCTGGACGGACGATCACCCTGGTGCTGGGCATCGTCGCGACGCTGGCGTCGGTCGTCGGCCTGGCCGTCGGCGGCGGGCTCGCTTGGCTCGATCTCGGCATGCGCGACTCCGCCGGTTATGTCACCACGGACAAGGTGACGCTGGAGACCTCCGGCTACGCCGTGGCGAGTGAGGAGCTGACGATCCACGCCGACGGTGCGACCTTGCCGCGCAAGCTGTTCGGCGACGCCCGGGTCCGGGTGCTGGCCGACGACGGCGCCCCGGTCTTCGTCGGCATCGCCAGCAGTGCCGACGTGCGGGCGTACCTGGCCGGCGTCGCGTACACCACGGTGACCTCGGCCCGCCCGTACAGCACGACGTACGACGACCACGCGGGAGGCGCGCCGTCGACGCCGCCGACCGAGGTGGCGATCTGGCGGACGCAGGCGGCCGGATCCGGTGAGCAGACCATCACCTGGCCGGTCGAGAACGGTGACTGGATGCTCGTCGTGATGACGCCGGACGTCGCCGCGAACTTCGCCGTACAGGCCGACTTCGGCGCGACCGCACCTGCGCTGACCGGGGCGTGGATCGCGGTGCTGGCCACCTCAGGCGGGTTCCTCCTGCTCGGCACGCTCGCCGTCGTCCTCGCGGTCGTACGGCGGCCCGAGCCGGGACCTTCGACCCTGGAGCCGGCGTCGACCGGCCGGTCGAATGAAAGGGAGGACATCCACTGACCGGAGGGCCGATCATGAGCGTACGTGTGGGGATCAACGGATTCGGGCGCATCGGAAGGGACTACCTGCGCTGCGTGCTGGACCGGGGATCGAGCGGCATCGAGGTGGTCGCGATCAACGACATCGCGGCACCGGCGACACTCGCGCACCTGCTGCGCTACGACTCGACGTACGGCCCGCTGAAGGAGGAAGTCGGTCACTCCGACGACACGATCACGGTCGGCGGCCGCACCCTGCGTGCGACCGCCGAACGTGATCCCGCCCAGCTCGACTGGGCTGCTGTCGGCGCGGACATCGTGATCGAGTCGACCGGCAGGTTCCGCACCCGCGAGGCGGCCGGCGCGCATCTCACCGCGGGCGCCCGCAAGGTGATCCTGTCCGTGCCGGGCAAGGACGTCGACGCGACCGTCGTGCTCGGTGTCAACGAGGACGACTACGACCCGGCCGTGCACCAGGTGATCTCGAACGCCTCGTGCACGACGAACTGCGTGGCGCCGATGGTGTCCGTGCTGCACCGGGCGTTCGGCATCGAGCGCGGGCTGATGACGACGATCCACAGCTACACCAACGACCAGGTGCTGCTCGACTCGCCGCACAAGGATCTGCGCCGCGGACGTTCCGGGGCAGCGAACCTGATCCCGACCAGCACGGGCGCCGCCCGGGCGGTCGGCCTGGTCATCCCCGAACTCGCGGGGAAGATCGACGGCGTGGCGGTGCGGGTCCCGGTCGAGGACGGCTCGCTGACCGATCTCTCGGTCGAACTGTCCGGAACCGTGACCGTCGAACAGGTCAACCAGGCCTTCGCCGACGCGGCTGCCGGTCCGCTGAAGGGCATCCTGCGCTACACGACCGACCCGATCGTGTCCCGCGACATCGTCGGCGACCCGGCGTCCTGCATCTTCGACGCACCGCTGACGCAGGTCCAGGACCACCTGGTGAAGGTCTTCGGCTGGTACGACAACGAGTGGGGCTACACGAGCCGCCTGGTCGACCTGACCGAGCTCGTGGCCCGCTCACTCTGACAGGAGAGTGACATGAACGGCGAGTGGGTCGTCCGGCCCCAGGACGACGGCGGAACCGACCCGGCACAGGTCGGCGCGAAGAGTGCCGAGCTGGCTGAGCTGTCCCGCAAAGGCATCCGCGTGCCGGCAGGCTTCGTGGTCACGGCGGACGCCTACCGGGAGTTCGTCCGCGCGGCCCGCCTGGGCCCGGTGATCGCGGCTGAGCTGCGCAGGTACCGGGCCGGCCGTGACGTGGTCGCAGTCGCCGCCGCGATCCGCACCGCCTTCCGCGAAGCCTCGTTGCCGCCGGCATTGGTCGACGAGATCCTCGCGGCGTACCAGGAGCTCGGCGGCGACGGCACCGAGGTCGCGGTTCGTTGCAGTCCGGTCACCCGGTACGACAACGAGCGCGAGGAGGTCTTCCTCCGGCTCCGCAGCGGAGCGGACGTCGTCGCGGCGTGCCGGCGTTGTTTCGCCGCGCTCTTCAGCTTCGTGGCCGTCGGCAACCGTGAGCTCCGCGGCCCCGATCACCTGGCCGCCGCGATGCCGGTCGTCGTACAGGAGTGGGTCCGGTCCGACCTCGGCGCCTCCGGAACGGCCCGCGGTGAGAGCACGTTCGTCCGCGTCAGCGCCGTCTCGGGGCCGGACGGCGATCCGGACCGGTACTCGGTGCACCCGGGTGCTCGCCCGATGATCACCAGGCACCTGATCACCAGGCATCGCGGCGGCGTGTCGCGAGTGGTGCTCACCGACGACGAGCTCCAGGAACTGGCCTGCTGGTCGGGCCTGGTCGACAAGCACTTCAAACGCCCGATGGAACTCGAGTGGGCCAAGGACGGACCTTCCGGCCGGCTCTTCCTGATCGAGGTCCGGGAGTGGTCGCTGCCGGCGGTCACGCTGCCGGGGCCGGCGCCCGCGGTCCGGGTGCACAGGCGCTGAGGGGGACGCGATGTTCGAGGTGCGGGTCCACGGCCGGGGTGGCCAGGGGGTCGTGACGACCGCGGAGTTGCTGTCGGCCGCCGCCTTCGCGGAAGGCCGGCAGGCGCAGGCGTTTCCCACCTTCGGGTCGGAGCGGACCGGAGCGCCGGTGGTCGGCTTCTGCCGGTTCGACGACCTGCCGATCCGATCCCACGAACCGGTGGCGAACCCCGACGCGGTGATCGTTCAGGACGCGAGTCTGGTGCACCAGGTCGATGTCTTCGGTGGGTTGCGGGACGACGGCTACGTGCTCGTGAACACCTCCCGGTCACTGTCCGAGCTCGGGCTCGACGCCTTCGCCGGGCGGTTCCGGCCGGAGCGGGTGACGGCGGTTCCCGCCACCGAACTGGCCTTGACACATCTGGGGCGCCCGCTGCCGGGAGCCGTGCTGCTGGGCGCGTTCGCGGCGCTCACCGGCCGGCTCCGGCTGGAGTCCGTGGTCGCGGCGATCCGGGAGCGGTTCGCCGGGCCGATTGCCGCCGGCAACGTTGCCGCGGTCGAGGAGGCGTACACCCGGGTCATCCGGCAACTGGAGGGGGCTGATCGTGCTCAAGCAGGTTGAGGGTTCCCGCGCGGTGGCGGAGGCGGTCGCGCGAAGCCGGCCCGAAGTGATCTGTGCCTATCCGATCTCGCCGCAGACACACATCGTCGAAGCACTCAGCGCGTTGGTGGCGTCGGGCGAGCTGACGCCGTGCGAGTTCGTCAACGTGGAGTCGGAGTTCGCAGCGATGTCGGTCGCCATCGGCGCGTCCGCGGCCGGCGCCCGCGCCTACACCGCGACCGCCAGCCAGGGCCTGCTGTACATGGCCGAGGCACTTTACAACGCCTCCGGACTCGGCTTGCCGATCGTCATGACGGTCGCCAACCGCGCGATCGGCGCCCCGATCAACATCTGGAACGACCACAGCGACTCGATGTCGCAGCGAGACTCGGGCTGGCTGCAGCTGTACGCCGAGAGCAACCAGGAAGCCGCCGACCTGCACGTCCAGGCGTTGCGGATCGCCGAGGAGCTCTCGCTGCCGGTGATGGTCTGCATGGACGGATTCGTGCTCACCCACGCGGTCGAAGGCGTGGATCTGCCGGGTGAGGACCAGGTGGACGCGTTCCTGGAGCCCTACGTCCCCCGCCAGGTGCTCGATCCCGGTGATCCGATGACGATCGGCGCGATGGTCGGGCCGGAGGCCTTCACCGAAGTACGCTACCTGGCGCACCAGCGGCACCTGCAGGCCCTCGAGGTGATTCCGGAGGTGGCGGCGGACTTCACCGCAGCCTTCGGACGCGACTCCGGCGGGCTGATCCGGCCGTACCGGTGTGGCGACGCGGACACCGTCGTCGTCGCGCTCGGCTCGGTGCTGGGCACGATCAAGGACACCGTCGACGAGTTGCGCGACGAAGGCGTCGACATCGGCGTCGTCGGCGTCACCACCTTCCGGCCCTTCCCGACCGAAGCGCTGCGTACGGCGTTGCGCGGTGTGCGACGGGTCGTCGTACTGGAACGGGCGCTCGCCGTCGGCATCGGCGGGATCGTGACCGCCGACGTCCGGGCTGCCTGGTCCGGTGAGCCGTTCACCGTCATCGCCGGTCTGGGTGGCCGGCCGGTGACCAAGAAGTCGCTGCGGGCGCTGTTCGCCGACGCCGTCGCCGACCGGCTGGAACCCCTGACCTTCCTCGATCTGAAGCATGACGTCGTCGAGCGCGAGCTACGGCGGACGGGCTGAAAGGAGTCTGGCCATGCCGGCAGAACGCGTGAAGTTCTACCAGACCGGGAGTTTCGCGGTGGGCAACCGGCTGCTCGATCCCGGGCAGCGATCGATCCAGGCGGACAGCGGGCGGACGAACTCGCTGAACTCGGGCCACCGCGCCTGCCAGGGCTGCGGTGAGGCGCTCGGTGCCCGCTACGTGCTCGACACCGTGATGCGTGCTACCGGCAACCAGTTGGTGGCGGTGAACTCGACCGGCTGCCTGGAGGTGTTCTCCACGCCGTACCCGGAGTCCTCCTGGCGGGTTCCGTGGCTGCACTCGCTGTTCGGCAACGCGCCCGCGGTCGCGACCGGAGTCGCGGCGGCCCTGAAGGTGAAGGGCCGCAGCGAGGTCCGCGTGCTGGGTCAGGGAGGAGACGGCGGCACGGTCGACATCGGGCTCGCCTGTCTGTCGGGGATGTTCGAGCGCAACGACGACGTCCTGTTCGTCTGCTACGACAACGGCGGCTACATGAACACCGGCGTCCAGCGGTCCGGAGCGACGCCGCACGGAGCGGTCACCACGACCACACCGGCGGGAAGCTCCTTCGGACAGGGCAAGAGCGTGCCGTTGATCGCGATGGCCCACCGGATCCCGTACGTCGCCACCGCGACCGTCGCGGACCTGCGGGACCTGGAGTACAAGGCCCGCCGGGCGATGGAGTTCCACGGCGCCCGGTACCTGCACGTCCTGGTGCCGTGTCCGCTCGGCTGGCGCTTCGGCTCGGCGGAGACGATCCGGATGGCCAGGCTGGCCACCGAGACCGGAATCTTCCCGGTGTTCGAGGCCGTCGACGGCGAGGTGACCGACGTGACCAGGATCCGCCGGCTTCGCCCGGTGGCGGACTACCTGCGGCCGCAGGGCCGCTTCGGCCACCTGTACGGCGACCGCCCACGGGAGGACCTGATCACCCGGATCCAGGCGGAGGCGGACCGCAACATCCGCACCTTCGGCCTGACCGGACCCGACGAGGTGAGTTAGATGCCTGAGGCAAACAAGCACGAACCGCGGCCGTTCGCGATCACGCTCGACGTCGGATCGAGCCTGGCGAACAAGACCGGCTCGTGGCGCACCGAGCGCCCGGTGTACCTGGACCGGATGCCGCCGTGCAACGACGCGTGTCCGGCCGGCGAGAACGTCCAGCAGTGGCTGTCCGACGCCGAGGAGGGCAACTACGAGGCGGCCTGGCGGCAGATCATGGCCGACAACCCGTTCCCGGCGATCATGGGCCGGGTCTGCTACCGGCCGTGTGAGACCGCGTGCAACCGGGCCGCGCTCGACCAGCCGGTCGGGATCAACTCCGTCGAGCGCTTCCTGGGTGACGAGGCGATCCGGCAGGGCTGGTCGGTCACGGTCGACGCGCCGCCCACCGGCAAGCGGGTGCTGGTCGTCGGCGCCGGCCCTTCCGGGCTGTCCGCCGCCTACCACCTGAGCCGGCTCGGTCACGAGGTGACCGTGCGGGACGACTCCGCGGAGGCCGGCGGCATGATGCGGTACGGCATCCCGTCGTACCGGCTGCCCAGGGACGTGGTGGACGCCGAGGTCCGGCGCGTCGTCGATCTCGGCGTGCGGCTCGAGCTCAGCACCCCGGTGACCGACCTCGCGTCGGCGCTCGCGGACTTCGACGCCGTCTTCCTGGCGGTCGGCGCGCACATCGGCCGGCGGGCCGACATCCCGGCCGGTGACTCGGCGCGGATCGTCGACGCGGTGTCCCTGCTCGCCGGGCTGGAGAACGGCGAGGAGCCGCTGCTCGGCCGCCGGGTCGCCGTGTACGGCGGTGGGAACACCGCGATGGACGTGGCCCGCACCGCGCGCCGGCTCGGCGCGACCGATGCCGTGGTCGTCTACCGGCGGACCCGGGACCGGATGCCGGCGCACGAGATCGAGGTGCAGGAGGCGCTCGAGGAGGGCGTCCGGATGCGGTGGCTGTCGACGATCGCCTACGCCGACGCCGACCGGGTGCTGATCGAGAAGATGCGGCTGGACGACACCGGCTTCCCGCAGCCGACCGGCGAGTTCGACGAACTGGACGTGGACTCCGTGGTGCTCGCACTCGGTCAGCAGGCCGACCTCGCGCTGGTTCGGGACCTGCCCGACGTCCGGGTCACTGACGGCGTCGTCGAGGTCGACCAGCGGATGATGACCGGCCGCGCCGCCCTGTTCGCCGGCGGCGACCTGGTGCCGGGCGAGCGGACCGTCACCGTGGCCGTCGGCCATGGCAAGCAGGCCGCCCGGAACATCGACGCCTGGCTGCGCGGAACGACGTACCAGCACGCGGACCGGCCCGGGCTCGCGACGTACGACCGGCTGAACACCTGGTACTACGCGGACGCCCCGGCCACCGTCCGGCCGCAGCTCGAGGTCGCCCGGCGGATCACCACGTTCGACGAGGTGACCGGTGGACTGACCGCGGAGACGGCGTTGTTCGAGGCCCGTCGCTGCATGTCGTGCGGGAACTGCCTGGAGTGCGACAACTGCTTCGGCGTCTGCCCGGACAACGCGGTCATCAAGCTCGGCCCCGGCAAGGGCTACGAGATCGATCTCGACTTCTGCAAGGGCTGCGGGCTGTGCGCGGCCGAGTGCCCGAGCGGCGCCATCTCGATGGTCCGTGAAAGCTACTGAGACACCGAAGAAGGAGACTGCCATGGACCAGCCGAGGATCGCTTGGCTGAAGGACGAGGCCGGCACCGATCTGGCCAGTGTCGGCGGCAAGAACGCCTCGCTCGGCGTGATGCTGCGTGAGCTCGGGGCCGAGGGCATCAACGTCCCCGACGGCTTCGCGAGCGGCCCGGCTAGTCAGGTTCTACCAGGAGGTGATCTTCATGCAGACACGGCCGGCGTTGAGTGAGCTCGGTCTGAGCAGTGGCAAGAAGACGAGGTTGCGGCGGATCCTGTTCGATCACGGCCTCCGCAACGGCACGGCGTTCTTCCTGCCGTACGACCAGGGCCTGGAGCACGGCCCGCGGGACTTCTTCGCGAACCCGCAGGCCTCCGACCCGGCCTACATCGCCAAGCTCGCGATCGCGGGGCAGTTCAACGGCATCGCGATCCAGATCGGCCTGGCCGAGAAGTTCTACTGGGACTACGCGGGCGAGATTCCGCTGATCCTGAAGCTGAACGGCAAGACCGACATCCCGTCCGACGAGGCGGCGCTCTCACCGGTGCACGCGAGTGTCGAGGACGCGGTCCGGCTGGGCGCGGACGCGGTCGGCTACACGCTGTACGTCGGATCGCCGGCCCAGGAGACGGACTTCGCGCAGTACCGGAAGATCCGCGCCGATGCCGAACGGTTCGGCATGCCGCTGGTCGTCTGGGCGTACCCGCGCGGCGCCGCGATCGAGGCGAAGGGCGGCAAGGACTCGTTCTACGCGGTCGACTACGCGGCCCGGGTCGCCAGCGAGCTGGGCGCCGACGTGGTGAAGGTGAACTTCCCGCACCCGGAGAAGCGCGACAACGTCAAGCCGCAGTACCGCGAGGTGTTCACCTCGCAGCACGCCATCGACGCGGTCGTCCGCTCGGCCAACCGCACGCTGGTGCTGGTGTCCGGCGGCGAGAAGGCCGGTGACGAGGCGATGCTGCGCAAGGCCGAGCAGGCGATGGACGCCGGCGGCCTCGGCCTGATCTTCGGCCGCAACGTCTGGCAGCGCGGGTACGACGAGTCGCTGCGGTTCGTCGACTCGCTGCAGAAGATCCTCTCCCAGCACCCGAGCAAGTGAAGGGCACGAGAGTGGCTGGTCACGATCGTGCGAAGAAGTGAGGAGCGACGATGAAGCACTATCTGACGGTCGCGGACGTGATGACGACCGACGTCGTCACCGTGGCCGGAGAGGACACCGTCGGCATCGTGACGCGGTCGGATCTGCTCAAGGCGTTCCTGTCCCCGGACGGTTGTCCGTGACGTCGACGGTGTCGTCGGTGTGCGCAACAAGCTCACGTGGGCCTTCGACGACACTGCTCCCGCTCCGGGCACCACGGGCTTGCACCGCAAGAGCGTCAGCGGCCGTGCGCCGAGGAGATGTCGCGGCCGTCGAGGGCGGGAAGCGCGATCGCCACCAGGACGGCTGAGCCGGCGACCAGCCAGAGGTAGCCGGTCTGGAAGCCGGCGCCGAGAGGACCGCCCTCGAAGGCTTGGTGGATGGGGGAGTACGGCTGCCAGGACTCGAACCGCGGCACCATCAGCCCGGCGGCGTAGATCACGTACGCGGCGGTGGCCGCTGCGGCCGCGACGGCGATCGCCACGGCCCGGCGGCCGGTGAGTGCGCCGGCGGCGAGGGCGAGTACGCCGTACTCAGTGCCGAGCAAGGTCAGCGCGAGCGCTCCGCTGGCGGCGGCGGACACGCTGATGCCGAGTCCGAAGATCAGACTGCCGAGGATGGTGGCGGCCAGCAGCGCGGAACCGAGCACGGCGAGCGACGCGGCCAGTGCGAGAGCCTTGTCGACCACGATCCGTGCTCCTGAGACAGGGGTGACGAGCAGGAGTTCGAGGGTGCCCTGCTCCTCTTCGCCGGCGATCGCGCGGGCGCCGTGCCCGATGCCGTAGACGAGGAAGAGTCCGGGCAGGAGCAGCGTGAACAGCTCGGCGTTGAGGAAGCCTGTTCCGGTGTTCATCGCTTCCAGGTCGAAGAACGCGCGGAGCTCCTCCGGGAAGGACCGGTACAGCTCGGTCAGGTTCGGCATGTCCCGCACCGACGGCCAGAGTGCGCACTCGAGCAGCACGAGCAGCCCGATCGCGATCGACCAGCCGAGCAGCCCGCGGCGGGCGTCGCGCAGCGACTTCAGGAAGACGGTGCGGAACATGGCGTTCACCCTTCGCCGGAATAGTAGTCGAGGAAGGCCGCCTCCAGGTCGGTCTCGTGACTGACCACATTGGTGACGTCGTACGGCGCGACGGCCTTGATCAGCGTCGCCGTCGATCCAGTGATCGAGAGGTGCGCGACGCGGCCGTCCACGGTGAGTTCCCGGACGCCTGGCACGCAGCGGATCCGCTCCAGCGGCGGTACGTCGGCGAACGTGAGATCGAGCCGGCGCCGGGCACGGTCCTTGAGATCCTGGACGGACTGGACCGTCACCAGACGGCCCGCCCGCAGGATGGCGACCGTGTCGGCGACCGCCTCCACCTCGGAGAGCACATGCGAGGAGAGGAAGACGGTCCGTCCGGCGTCCCGGGTCTCGCGCAGCAGCTCGCGGAACTCGCGCTGCATGATCGGGTCGAGGCCGGTGGTCGGTTCGTCCAGGATCAGCAGGTCGGGGTCGTGCATGAAGGCCTGGACGATGCCGACCTTCTGCCGGTTGCCGCGGGACAGTGCGCCGATCCGGACGCCGAGGTCCAGGTCGAACCGCTTGGCCAGCAGATCGATCCGCTCCGTCGGCACGCCGCCGTACAGGTGGGCGAAGTAGGTCAGGTACTGCGCCCCAGTGAGGCCGGGGTAGGCGACGAAGTCACCGGGCAGGTACCCGATCCGGCGCTGCAGGGCGTCGTACTGGTCGGCCGCGTCGAACCCGAAGACCATCGCCGATCCCGACGTCGGGCGGATCAGCCCGGCGAGCAGCCGGATCGTCGTGGTCTTGCCGGCGCCGTTCGGGCCGAGATACCCCGAGGACGACACCGGCCGGGACGTCGAGGTCCAGGTCGTCGAGAGCCGTCCGGCGGCCGAACCGCTTGGTCAGCCGGCGCGTCCTGACGACGATGTTGTCCATGGCAACGATCCTTCAGGGATGGTGGACGACGGCGATCGGGCAGCGGGAGTGGTACAGGACGCCGCGGGACACCGGGCCCATTCCCAGCTCGGAGAACGAGGTCTCGCCGAGGCCGCCGACCACGACCAGATCGGCGCGCTCGGACTCCTGGGCGAGGGCGCGGACCGGATGCTCGGCCACCCCTCGCTGGTCGACGACGACGCCCGGGTACTTGGTCCGCCACCCGTCGAGGCTGCGAGTCAGCAGTTGGTCCGCAACAGCCGCCCACGGCCGGCCGCCGACGTCTGCCGGGAACTCGGCCGCGTGCACGCCGCGCACCTCGGCATCGGTGGCGTCCGCGAGTTCGAAGGCGAAGCGGACCGCGTCCTGGCCCTCCAGCGACCCGTCGACACCGACGACGATCCGCCGGTGCGGGGGAGCGGTCGCATCCCACATGGCCGGTACGACGATCAGCGGTACGTCGGTGTTCGGCGCCGTACAGACCTGCGACGTCGAGCCGAGCACGAGCTCCGCGAAGCCGCCCAGGCCACGGCGAGCCACGACAAGCGCCCGCGCGTGTCCGGCCTGCTCCGGCAGAACCTTGGCCGGATGACCGTGGCAGACCTCGAGCGAGGCGTCTCGGAAGCCGATCCGTTCGAGCTCCCGGGCAGCATCGATCAGTACCTCGGTGCCGTCGTCCGGCCCGGGCAGCGGTGCGACCGCCGGGAGGTCGTGGTCGTCGTCCAGCACGTAAACCGCGTGCAGGGGCGCGTGGTGCAGGGTTGCGAAGCGCGCTGCCCAGGTGAGGGCGAGCAGGCCGTCTTGTGATCCGTCGATCCCGACCAGGACCGGGCTCTGCGCTGACATCGTGACACCTTCCGGGGCTCGCGGTTCTGCACTTCCAGTCAAGCTCCGCGGGCCGGGCGCGGGGAGGGCGGAAGGTCCCGGGCTGCGGGTTCCGAAGGTCCCACCGGCTGGGGTGGTTCGGCCGCAGCCACGACCGGGTCCGGACAGCCATCGTCGAGAGTGGAACGTTTCGCCGAGGGAGGTCTGCGATGAAGGCATTGGTCTACAACGGTCCGGGGCAACGGAGTTGGCACGAGGTGCCGGATCCGGTGATCCAGGACCCCGAGGACGCGATCGTCCGCGTCGACGCGGTCACCATCTGCGGCACCGATCTGCACATTCTCAAGGGCGACGTGCCGACCGTGCAGAAGGGCCGCATCCTGGGGCACGAGGCGGTCGGCACGATCACGGCGACCGGCTCCGGCGTTCGCGGCGTGGCGGTGGGCGACCGGGTGCTGATCTCCTGCATCACGTCGTGCGGCCGCTGCGAGTACTGCCGGCAGGGGCACTACGGGCAGTGCCTGGGCGGCGGCGGATGGATCCTCGGTCACCTGATCGACGGGGTCCAGGCCGAGCAGGTCCGGGTGCCGTTCGCCGACCGGTCGGTGCACAAGCTGCCGGACAACGTCTCCGACGAGGAGGCGGTGCTGCTGGCCGACATCCTGCCGACGTCGTACGAGGTCGGTGTGCTGAACGGCCGGGTCTCGCCGGGCGACACGGTGGTCATCGTGGGCGCCGGGCCGATCGGGCTGGCCGCGATCGCCACTGCGAAGCTGTTCAGCCCGGCGCGGATCATCGTCGTCGACGCCGCCGAGTCGCGGCGCAAGGCGGCTCTGGACCGCGGCGCCGATCTCGCCCTCGGCCCGGACGAGAACGTCGAGGAGACGGTGCGCGAGCTGACCGGCGGTCTGGGCGCGGAGGTCGCGATCGAGGCGGTCGGCATCCCGGCCACGTTCGAGCTGTGCGCCCGGGTGGTCCGTCCCGGCGGCACGGTTGCCAACGTCGGGGTGCACGGCGCGCCGGCGACGCTGCACCTGGAAGACCTGTGGATCAAGAACGTCACGATCACCACCGGCCTGGTCGACACGTCGACGACCCCGCGGCTGCTGTCGATGCTGTCGGCCGGCAAGCTGCAGCTGCCCGGCCTGATCACCCATCGGTTCGGCATCGACGAGATGCAGGACGCGTACGACGTCTTCTCCCGCCCGGCCGAGACCGGCGCGCTGAAGGTCGCCCTGTTCAGCGAGCAGGGCGTCGAGTAGGTCGATGAGATCCGCGGCCCGCACCGATCGGTGCGGGCCGCGGACTGCTGTGCGTCAGACCAGTACGTGTGCGAAGGTGATCGGCTGGACGACCTCGATCCGCCGACCAATCCGGTCGCAGGCCGACAAGTCGCGGTACACCTCCCAGCTCTCGCCCGCGCGGTCCGCGTCCTCCTCGTGCAGCCAGTCGTCGATGGTCTGCTGGACGGTGCCGATCTGCTCGTAGGGCCCGGCGTACCGCACGACCAGGACCGGGCCGCCGGGCAGCGCCGACGGCTCGATCAGCCCGTCGGCAATGATGGGTACGGCGACCGGGAAGCCGGCCTCCACATCGACCAACCCGTCGTGCAGCGGGTGGTGTCGGGCGAACGGGTATCCGCAGGGAGCCGTGCCCTGACGGTACAACCAGTCGCCGACTTCCACGCAGGCCCGCGGTACCCAGTCGGCCAAGAGGCCGGTGGGCACGACAGCGCGCCGGACAGCCGTCGCCTGTTCGGTGAATGTCCTCGTCTGCCAGGTGTGCATGGCGTCAGCGGACGATGGCGATCGGGGACTGGGTGTGGTGGAGGACGCTCTGGCTGACCGATCCCAGGAGCAGGCCGGTGAAGCCGCCGCGGCCGCGGGAGCCGACGACGACCAGGTCGGCGGACTCCGAGCGGCGGACGAGTGCCTGCGCCGCGGAGCCGCTGACGAGTTCGGTCGTCCACGCGACGTCCGGATGATCGGCGACGGCGCCGGCGACGGACTCGGCCACCAGGAGCCGGCTCTCGTCCTCGACCTTGTGCGCGTCGAACTGGAGCATGGACGCTCCGTTGGCATAGGTGAGGAAGGGGCTCGTCCAGGCGTGCAATGCGACGACGTGGGCGTGCATGGCCTCGGCTTGGTCGAACGCGAACTCGATCGCCCGCGCCGACGCCTTGGATCCGTCGACACCGACGACCACCGTGGGGCCCTCGTGCGCATGCGGCCGCAGGTCGGGCGGAATCACGACCACCGGGCACTGCGCGTGCGTGGTCACCTGGACCGCGACCGATCCGACCAGCAGCCCGCTCCAGCCACCGAGGCCCCGGGAGCCGAGCACGATCAGCCGCGCCTGCTCGGCCTCGGCCAGCACGGCTTCGGCCGCCGGGCCTCCGGCGAGGACTGTCTCGACGACCAGGCCGGGCTGTTGCAGGCGGATTCCCTCGGCCAGTGCGCTCAGCCCCTTCTCACGGGCGGTTCGCAATGCCTCGAGCGGCACGACCTGGCCCGGCGACGGCCGTGAGTAGACGACGAGCTCGAACGCCTCGACGATCTTCAGCGGCGCCAGCTCGCGGGCGGCGACGGTGGTTGCCCAGCGCAACGCGTCGAGGCTGGGCGGCGAACTGTCGTACCCGACGACGATCGGGGCTAGCGGTGCGGACATCTTGTTCTCCTTGTTCGAGGTTCAGAACCAGTGGTCGTAGGACTCGCGCCAGTCCCGCCGGGACGTGACGTGGTTGGGTTGTGCGGGGTAGCCGACGCGGAGGATCATCTGCGGCCAGGACCGGCCGCCGATCAGGTCGCGAATCTGGGTGCGCGACGCGGTGCTTTCGAGCACCTGGTTGAGGAACGACGCGACCAGGTCGTACGACGTCGCGACGAGCAGCGTGCGCTGCAGTGCCATACCTGCCCTGAGCCAGGCCTCGGTGTCCTCTTGCCGGGTGCACAGCACCGCGATGGCAGGGTCTTGCTCGAAGACCGCCTGGCTCCGGTGCGTGCTGTCGAAGCCGGCGGACAGGTCCCGGACCAGTGCAGGCTTCACCGGCATCGGGCCGAGTGCGCTCTCCCGGACACCCTCGGTCCGGCCGTCGCCGCCGATCCAGCTCATCCGTTCGTGCAGGCGATCCTCGTCCCGCAGATCTGCGGCGTCGGTACGCCGCAGCAGCCCGGCCAGCCGGGACTTGGCGTCCTGGTCGAGCCAGCGCAGCGTCGCACCCTCGGCGCGTGCCGCATCGTCCAGCCTGCCCTGCACGCGGGGCGGGACGGCGTGCTCGAGCAACGGTCCACGGTAGGTGTGTCGCCGGGACAGTTCGCCGTACAGGCCGCCGAGCGTGGGCACCGGAGTGCTCCGGGCGCCGAGGAAGACGCGCGCCGCGATGTCGGGACGGCCGGGATCGGGATCGGCAACGACCCGGGAGTCGTGGCCGAGCATCGCTGCCGCGACCCGGATGTTGAACGCCGCCGCCCCGATGCCGATCCGCGCCGCCCGGTCCGCCGGGTCGCTGGCCGGCAGCGAGCGTTCGGCGTCGAGCAGTACGTCGATGACCGGGGCGTGCACCTCGAAACGCCACGGCTGGGTGTTGTGCAGCGACGGCGCGTGCACCGCCGCGGTGAGCAGGATGCCCACCTCGTCGTCGGTCAGGGTGATGTTCATGAGAGGTCTGTCCTCGGCAGGTGATGGAGGTACGACGCCGCGACGCCGTAGGTGACGGCGGTCAGGAGGACGCGTTCGAGGGCCATGCCCGCCGCGACTTGGTCCGCGGGTTCGTCGCGGTCGGTGGTCAGCACCGCCAGCGGCGCGAAGGGACCGGGGAGCCAGCTCAGCGCGGTGTTCTCGAGCTCAGCTGCCCGGGTCAGGGCGAACCGGACTGCCTCGGTCGGCGCTGCCGGTGGCCGGGTCAGGTGCCGCGAGCGGATCGCGGCGTACAGGCTCCGCAGTTCCTGGTCGGGGAGGCCGGTCGGCTCGATCACCATGCGAGCGAGCAGGTCGGGCTCGTGCCGGTAGGGACACAGACTGACCCAGCTGTCGAAGCTCAGCGACGCTGCGGCGCAGCGCAGGTCGAAGACCGCGGCGCCACTGGCGATCCGCAGTGCTCGCGCTGCCCGGTCGTGGGCAGGCAGGGCGTGCGAGCCGTCGAGGTAGACGTCGATCAGATGACCGTTGACGTCGATCCGCCAGGGGCGTACCGCGCTTGCCGGGGCCGCGGCGTCGAACAGGACGCCGAGCGCCTCGTTCGGCAGCTGCTCGTCGAGCATCTGGGCCTCCTCGGCCGGACCGGGCACGGACTTCGTCCCTTCACAGGCTCTCTCCGGCAGCGAGCGGCTCCCAGCGGCAAGGGTCCCGAGCAGGCAGGTCCTTGGACTCTTCGGGCTGGGGTGAGAACGGCCCTGACCGAATCGGCGCCGCGGATCGACGATCGAGGTGTCGAGAACGAGTGAAAGGACGACACCATGACCACCACGCCGCACCGGCCGGCAATGCCGGCTCCGAGGATGGAGCCCGACGGCGATCGGTACCCGATCATCACGACGGCGGCGGGCCGCGCGCTCGCCGTGCTCCGGGTTGGGTACGGGCTCACCTTCCTGTGGGCCTTCTTCGACAAGTTGTTCGGCTTCGGGTACGCGACCCCGTCCGGCAAGGGCTGGATCGACGGTGGCGACCCGACCGCCGGATTCCTGGGCAAGGGCACCAGCGGCCCGTTCGCGGACTTCTACCAGTCGCTGGTCGGTGACTGGTGGGTCACCCCGCTGTTCATGGTCGGCCTGGCCGGTATCGGTCTCGCGCTGACCCTGGGGATCGGGATGCGGATCGCGGCCGGCACCGGCGCCCTGCTGTACGTGCTGATGTGGACTGCCGCCCTGCCGCCGGAGAACAACCCGGTGCTGGACGACCACATCCTCGGCGCCATCACCCTCGTCGTCCTCGCGCTGGTTGCCGCTGGCAACGTGTGGGGCTTCGGCAAGTGGTGGAGCGGCCTGAACCCGGTCCGCCGGTACCCCTGGCTGCGGTGAGCACGATGACCCCGAAGCCGGTCATCCACGTGGGAGTCGACGACTCCCGGCGGAACACCGGCGCCCTGGAGTGGGCCCTGCGGGAGTCCACACTCCGGCAGGAGCCCCTCCAGGAGCTTTACGTGGTCGAGGAGAAGCCGGCCCGGGCGCTGGCCGGCCGGGCGACCGGCAGCCGGATGCTCGTGGTCGGCCGCCGCGAACTGGGGACGTTCCGGCGGTTGCTGGCCCCCTCCACCTCGGAGGCGGTCGCAGTCGAGGCGAAGGTGCCGGTGGTGATCGTGCCCGAGCACTGGATGCCGTCCGATCACGCCGGTCCGGTGCTCGTCGCACTGGACGACTCCGACGAGAACACGGCGGTGATCGAGTTCGCGATCGCCGAGGCGACCGAGCGGCAGCTGCCGGTCCGGTTCGTGCACGTCTGGGATCTGCCGGCAATGTACAGCTGGGACGCGATGAACGTCGCCGGCGTCGGTGCCGAGTGGACGGAGAACGCCGAGCGGCACTTCGAGAACGTGGCGGCCGAGTGGCGCGCGAAACACCCGGAGGCGACCATTCAGGTCCGCGTCCGGCGCGGCCATGTGGTCGACGGCGTCGTGACCGCCGCCGAGGAAGCCGACGCGCAACTACTGGTGGTCGGCACCCGCCACCACACCCGCCTGGCCTCGTTCCTGCTCGGCCCCGTCACGCGTGGCGTCCTGCACCATGCACCCTGCCCGCTCGCCATCGTGCCGGTGGCACGGGCCTAGCAAGAGAAGAGGATGGCAGATGAGTACCTGGAACCGGGGCGGTCCGGTTGTGGTCGAAGTCGACGGAAGCGCCGAGAACCTGCACGTGGTGGACTACGCGTGCGGTGAGGCGCTCCGAGCCGGTGCCGAGCTGGTGCTGGTGGCGCCGTACGCACTGCACGGCTCGTTCTCGCCGATGATGCCTGCCTACTCGCCGAAGGCTCCGGCCGAGCTCGCCGACGACGCGTTGCGCGTGGCGGTTGCGCACGTACGGCATCACCACGGATACGCGATGGATCTGGTTGCGCTCACTGACGAAGGCTCGCGCGCGCGGGTCCTGGCCCACGCGGCGCGCAGCGCGCGCATGCTGGTGGTTGGAAGATCCCGCAGCCGCGGACCACAGCGCCTGGTCAACACCCACGCCAACCTGACCCTGGCTGCCCGGGCCGGCTGCCCGCTGGTCGTCGTACCTGCCACGTGGCGGCCGTCCTTGGCCGACCGGCGGGTTGCCGTCGGCATCGACGGTACGGCGCTGTCCGCGGAGGCGCTGGAGTTCGCCTTCGGGGTCGCGGCCGGACGGAAGGCGAACCTGATCGTGGTGCACGCCGGCCTGCCGGCGGATCACGCGTTCAACGACGAGGATCCGGAGCACTCGTGGATCAGCCGGGCCGATGCCCTGCTGTCGGAGTCGCTCGCACCGTGGACGCGCCTGTACGGCGACGTGAAGGTGACCCGCTTCCTGAGCAGCCGGCCACCGGCCGCGGCGCTGGTGCACGAGAGCGGCGAGGTCGGCCTGGTCGTCGTCGGGTCGCACAGCGGGGCGTTGCCGATCGATCCGGTGGCGCGCCGGTCGGTCGCCGCCATGACCTGCCCGGTCGCGATCGTGCCGCACCACCCGACGGCCGAGGAGCAGGAGCGGCTGCGCAAGCAGCGCGAGGCGCGGCGTCGTGAACTTGTGACTCCGACGTACTGAACCTGAACGGAGGCTGATGATGTCCGAGGCCACACGTGCACTGATCGTGTACGAGTCGATGTACGGAAACACCGAGAAGATCGCGACCGCGATCCGCGACGGGCTGCGGCGGACGCTGCCCACCGAGACCGTACCGGCCTACCAGGCGCCGGCGGAGCTCCCCGGCGACGTGCGGTTGGTCGTCGTCGGCGGACCCACGCACGCGTTCTCGATGAGCCGTGCGTCGACCCGGCGGGACGCCCAGAACCAGCACGAGGTCGTGATGCCGATCGAGGCCGGAATCCGCGACTGGCTGGAGACGCTTGCTGATGGCAAGCACGTTGACGCGGCCACCTTCGACACCCGGATCACCAAGGTACGGCGGCTGCCCGGATCGGCGGCCAAGTCCGCCGCGAAGGTGCTGCGGCACCACGGCTTCCGGATGCTGACCGCGCCGGCGAGCTTCTACGTGGACGAGACCACCGGCCCCATCGGCGCGGACGAGGTCGAGCGGGCCCGCAGGTGGGGCGAGGAACTCGGCCGGATGGTCAGCGGTTCGGCGGTCGCGTCCTGACCGCCTGCGGACCGAAGGAGGAGCCATGATGCACTCGATGGGAGCCGGGATGGGCTGGCTCGTGTTCGGGCTCGTGCTGTGGGCACTGGCCGTCGGCGGCGCGGTGTGGGGCACCGTCTGGCTGGTCCACCGGCCACGGCCGCGGCCGGCCGGACTTCCCTCACCGCTCGACATTCTCGAGCGCCGGTTCGCCGCGGGTCAGATCAGCCGTGAGGACTTCGACGAGGCCCGGGCCCGGCTCCGGGAGCACGAGGTGGATATCTGATCCCACGACCGAGGGGCTCACCGATCGACGGTGAGCCCCTCGTCGTCGACCTACCAGGAGCGGATCCGCCGGCCGGTGATGCGCTGTGGCTCGATGGCCATGTAGGTCTCGCGCCGTCCGCCGGCCCAGGGCTCGACCCGTTCCCGTGCGGCCTCCAGTTCGGGCTCGGTGGCGGGACGGACCTGGCCGTTCACCAGGACGCTCCAGCCATCCCGCAGGCCTTCGTCGACCGTGTCGACCTGGAACGCGATCGGGCCAGGTCGTACTGCGCGACGGCGCTGTCGGCCGCGGTACGGAAGACGATCAGGTCACCCACCCAGCAGTAGTTGATCGGGATCACGACCAGGCCGTCGGCGCTGTTGAAGGCGATCCGGCCGACGACGCCCGACTCGACGAGCTTGACGCACTCGTCCCGGCGCATCGGCTCGAGCAGTGGCCCCATCCGCGCGCGTCTGGTCGTCCGGTGCTGCAGCGGTGCGCTCAGTTCGCTGATCGTGGTGCCCAGCGCGCGGGCCAGCCTGGCCAGCTCGCCGGCGGTCAGTGCGACCGGGCGGGTCTCGACCTGCTCGATACGGCGGGTGCTCATCCCGGTGCGCTCGGCGACCTCCGACGTACTGAGGCCGAGCTCGGTCCGGCGATGCCTGACCCGGTTGCCGAAGTCACCCGGCACTTCCACGGGCTGCGTCCTGGTGTCCATCGGTCGTCCCTTCCTTGTTCCGGTAACTCCAGGCAACCATCAACCGGCCCGCCGCGGCAGGGCACGAGGACCCGACGGCCGCACCGCGCGTTCACGGTGAGCAGTGCCGAAGGTCCCGTCCGGACCGGGACCGTTTGCCTCTTCCGTACGGCGCGCCGGACCTGCAGGCTGGCAGGTGAAGCCGAAGGAGATGGTGATGACGATCAGGGTGTTTCTGCTCGACGACCACGAGGTGGTCCGGTTGGGTCTGCACCAGCTGCTCGAGGACGAGCCTGACATCGAGGTGGTCGGGGACGCGTCCACGGCCGCCGAGGCGATCGCCCGGATTCCCGCCGTACGGCCGGATGTGGCGCTGCTGGACGTCCGGCTGCCCGACGGCGACGGCATCACCGTCTGCCGGGAGGTTCGCTCGATGATGGACGAGCCGCCGGCGTGCCTGATGCTGACGTCGTACTCCGACGACAACGCCTTGTTCACAGCGATCATGGCCGGTGCGTCGGGCTACCTGCTGAAGCAGGTGCACGCCAGCGACCTGATCGGAGCCGTACGGCGGCTCGCCGCCGGTGAGTCGCTGCTGGACCCGGCCATGACGAGGAAGGTGCTCGAACGCCTGCGGCACCCGGTGGCCGAGGAGGATCCCCGGTACGCCTCGCTCACCGAGCAGGAACGCCGCATCCTCGCCGAGATCGCCGAGGGCAAGACCAACCGCCAGATCGCGCAGTCGCTCTACCTGGCCGAGAAGACGGTCAAGAACTACGTCTCGTCCCTACTGCGCAAGCTCAACGTCGAACGTCGCACCGAGGCCGCCATCTTCGCCCTCGAACACGCGAAGAAGACTCAGTCGAGGTAGCCGTCGCCCGGAACGTCCGGGATCGGGGAGATCGCCGCGCTGATCTCCGCGGCCCAGCTCCGGATCTGGTCCCAGTCGCGGGAGTCACCCGCCAGGTTGCCGGTGGCAAGGTGACGGGCGAGGAACCCCTTTGCGGTCTCGGGCTCGAGCCGACCGGCGAAGGTCACCGCCGGCGCCGCACCGATGTCGTCGGCCAGACGCTGTACGGCGGCCGGCATGTCCTGGACCTCGTCTTTGTCCGGGCCGACAGGCCCGCTGTGGAAGAGCCAGACCTGGCGGCTGCGGAGCTGGTCGGCGTTCCGGCGAAGGAAGTGGACAGCCTCCGGTCGCCAGCGCCGCATGTAGATCGCGCTGCCGAGCACGACGGCGTCGTACGGCTCGACGCTGCGGACCTGGTCGGCGGCGTCGACGTCGACGGTGTGTCCGCGGGCGCGCAGCTCGGTGCCGATGGCCTCGGCGATCTCCTGGGTTGCGCCCATCTTGCTGGCGTAGGTCACCAGCACGTTCCCGGACATGGCAGAGCTCCTTCGGCCGAGTCAACGGATCGCAGACGGGGGAATGACGGCGATCGGGCAGGGGGACTGGCTCAGTAGGGTCTGGCTGACCGAGCCGAGCAGGAGGCCGGCGAAACCGCCGCGGCCGCGGGATCCGACGACCACGAGCTGGGCGTCGGCGGACCATTCGAGCAGCAGCTCTGCGGGGTGACCGGTGACCTCGACGATCTCGGCGGTGCGTACGTCGTGGGCCCGAAGTGCCGCGGTGATCTCGTGGTCGTCGTCCTGCCCCTCCGGGCGAACCGTGACGATCCGGGCGACCAGTCCGTGCCGTTCTGCGTAGCCGAGGCCGTAGTCGACGGCAGCGTCCGCCGCGGGGGAGCCGTCGTATCCGATGACGACGGCGCCGCCGACCAGTGCCTCGTCGCCCGGCCGGACCACGACCACCGGGCAGCCTGCGTGCGCAGCGAGCTCGAGGCCGGTCGAGCCGACGAACAGCCCCAGCGCCCGGCCGGCGTTGCGGCTGCCGATCACGACCGAGTCGGCATCGCCCGACTCCGCCAGCAGCACCGGCGCCGGAAACCCGTCGACCCGGCGAGCGGTGACGGCCACGGCCGGCTCGAACTTCCGGGCCTGCTCGACCGCGTCGGCGACGATCTTGTCAGCCGCCGCACGCAAGCCGGGAGCGAACGCAGTCGGCCCCAACCGCACCCGGAACTCGGCCCAGACGAACGCGTGGACGAGATGCAGTTCGGCATCCCGGGCGGCGGCTTCGGCCGCACCCCAGCGGATCGCGTTCTCACAGTCGTCGGCACCGTCGATGCCGACAACGACTCTTCCGGCGGTCATGACGAGCCTCCTGTCCAGCGCCAGTCGCGGATCTCGGGCAGGTCCTCGCCGTACGCGAGGATGTGGGCGTGGTGCCGGGCCCGCTGGTCGGTGAGCCACTGCCGTACTGCGGCGGCCTGCTGACCGAGGCCGGGGACCCGGTCGATCACGTCCAGGGCCAGGTGGAACCGGTCCAGGTCGTTGCGGACCACCATGTCGAACGGCGTCGTCGTGGTGCCCTCCTCCTTGTAGCCGCGGACGTGCAGGTTGCGGTGGTTGGTCCGCCGGTAGGTGAGCCGGTGGATCAGCCACGGGTAGCCGTGGTACGCGAAGATGATCGGCCGGTCCGCCGTGAACAGCGCGTCGAAGTCCGCGTCCGGCAACCCGTGCGGGTGCTCCGACTGCGGCTGCAGGCGCATCAGGTCCACCACGTTGACGACGCGGATCTTCAGCGCGGGAAGGTGTTCGCGCAGCAGTCTCACTGCTGCGAGCGTCTCCAGGGTGGGTACGTCGCCGGCGCAGGCCATCACGACGTCCGGCGTACCGTCGTCGTTGCTCGCGAAGTCCCAGATGCCCAGACCCCGGGCGCAGTGCAGGGCGGCGGCCTCAGGGCCGAGCCAGTCGGCCTGGGGCTGCTTGCCCGCGACAACGACGTTGATGTAGTCGTGACTGCGCAGGCAGTGCTCGGCGGTCGACAGGAGAGTGTTGGTGTCCGGCGGCAGGTAGACCCGGATGACCTCGGCCTTCTTGTTCACCACGTGGTCGATGAACCCGGGGTCCTGGTGCGAGAAGCCGTTGTGGTCCTGTCGCCAGACGTGGGACGTGAGCAGGTAGTTGAGTGAGGGGATCGGCCGTCGCCAGGGCAGCGCCCGGGTGACCTTGAGCCACTTCGCGTGCTGGTTGACCATCGAGTCGACGATGTGCACGAAGGCCTCGTAGCACGAGAACCAGCCGTGCCGCCCGGTCAGCAGGTAGCCCTCCAGCCAGCCCTGGCAGGTGTGCTCGCTGAGAATCTCCATCACCCTGCCGTCGGTGCGCAGGTGTTCGTCGGTCGGCAGCACGTCGGCGTTCCACGCCTTGCCGGTGACCTCGAAGAGCGCGTCCAGCCGATTGGAGGCGGTCTCGTCCGGACCGAAGACCCGGAAGTTCCGGTGGGCCAGGTTGTCGCGCATGACGTCGCGCAGATAGGTCCCCAGCACCCGGGTCGGCTCGTGGTCCGTCCCGCCCGGGCCCGGCACCGGCACGAAGTACTCGCGAAGATCCGGCAGGTTCAGGTCCTGGCTGAGCACACCGCCGTTGCTGTGCGGACTGGAGCCCATTCGGCTGTCCGGAGCTGGGACCTGGGCGAGCACTTGCCGGACCGGCCGGCCGTCGGCGTCGAACAGTTCCTCCGGACGGTAGCTGCGCAACCAGCTCTCGAGCAGGCGCAGATGATCCGGAGACGTCCGGACCTGGGACAACGGCACTTGGTGCGAGCGCCACGTGCCCTCGACCGGTACGCCGTCCACCTCCTGCGGACCGGTCCATCCCTTGGGGGTGCGCAGCACGATCATCGGCCACGCACGGCGTCGCGCGCCTCGCCCGCTCCGGGCCTCGGCCTGGATCTCCGCGATCTCGTCGAGAGCCCGGTCCAGCGTCAGCGCGAGCGCCTGGTGGACGTGTCCGGGATCGTTGCCTTCGACAAGGTACGGGCGATAGCCGTAGCCCTCGAAGAGCCGGGTGACCTCGTCGTCGCCGATCCGGGCGAGCACGGCCGGGTTGGCGATCTTGTAGCCGTTCAGATGCAGGATCGGCAGCACCGCGCCGTCAGTGCGCGGATCGAGGAACTTGTTGGAGTGCCAGGAGGTCGCCAGCGGGCCGGTCTCGGCCTCGCCGTCACCGACGACACAGGCGACGACCAGGTCCGGGTTGTCGAGCGCGGCGCCGTACGCATGGCTGAGCGAGTAGCCGAGCTCACCGCCCTCGTGGATCGATCCGGGCAGCTCGGGAGCCACGTGGCTGGGGATGCCGCCGGGGAAGGAGAACTGGCGGAACAGGCGCGCCATACCGGCCGCGTCCCGCGAGACGTCCGGATAGGTGTCGCTGTAGCTTCCCTCGAGCCAGGTGTTGGCAGCGATCGCGGGTCCGCCGTGCCCGGGACCGATGACGTACATCATGGTCAGTTCGCGGCGGCGGATCACCCGGTTCAGGTGCGCGTAGACCATGTTCAGCCCGGGCGTCGTGCCCCAGTGCCCGAGCAGGCGTGGCTTGACGTGCTCGGGGCGCAGCGGCTCGTCGAGCAAGGGGTTGCCGAGCAGGTAGATCTGGCCGGCGGACAGATAGTTGGCGGCGCGCCAGTATGCGTCGAGGCCGGCAACCTCGTCGTCGGCGAGCGGCTTACCGGTCAGCTCATGCATGCTTCCTCCAGTTCAGGGCTGGGTGAGACCAGCCTGTCGGCCGAGCGGTGCCCGGGCCCAGAGTCGAAGGTCCTGGGCCGCCGGGACCGTACGGCTCTGGCCCGGACCTGCCCTGCCGGGGTGAGCTGGAGGAGTGTCGGAAGGAGACGTCATGACGACGGTCGAGCGGCCGGATTCCCGGCTCATGGCGGGATGGGACGTGCTGGCCTCGGACGGGTCGGTGGTGCGGATCCGGCCGGTGCGGGCGGACGACGAGGCGGCGCTCGGTGCGATGAACGAACGGGTGTCGGATCGGTCGATGTACCTGCGGTTCTTCGGGATCAGCCGGTCGATGGCGGACGAGCACATGCACCACCTGGTGGCCGACCACGACGGTCACGTCGCGCTGGTGGCCGAGTACGACGACCGCGTGGTGGGCGTGGCGAGCTACGAACCGCTGCGGCCCGGACAGGTCGAGATGGCGTTCCTGTTGGAGGACTCGGTGCACGGCCGGGGGATCGGGACGCTGCTGCTGGAGCAGCTCGCCGCGACCGCGCGGGAGAACGGGGTGGAGCGACTCCGCGCCGACACCCTGGCCGAGAACGCCGGCATGCTGCGCGTGTTCGCCGACTCGGGCTTCGAGCAGGTACGGCGGCTGGAGAGCGGAGTCGTGGAGCTGGTCCTGGACACGGCGTACCGGCCGTCGACGCTGGAGCGGATGGCCGACCGGGAACGTGCGGCGGAGGACCGCTCACTGCACCGGGTGTTCGCACCGCGCGCGGTGGCGGTCATCGGCGCCGGTCGCAAGCCCGGTGGGATCGGTCACGAGGTGCTCCGGAACCTCGCCGGAGGCAACTTCACCGGACCCGTGTACGCCGTGAACCCGCACACCGACCGCGTTGGCGGCCAGCCGTCGTACCCATCGGTCGAGGACGTGCCGGGAGTGGTCGACCTCGTGGTGATCGCGGTTCCGGCCGAGCAGGTGCCGCACGTTCTGGTCTCCTGCGGAGCCAAGAACGTCGCCGGAGCAGTGGTGCTGACCGCTGGATTCTCCGAGCTGGGGACGGCCGGTCAGGCGGCCCAGCAGGAGATTCTGGAGGTTGCGCGCCGGCACAGCATCCGGCTGATCGGCCCGAACTGCATCGGCCTGGTGAACACCGACCCGGCCGTCAAGCTGAACGCGACGTTCGCCGAGGTGTTGCCGACACCCGGCGCGCTGGCGATCGCGGCGCAGTCCGGAGCGGTCGGCGTCGCGGTGCTGGACCAGGCCGGCCGCAGCGGGCTCGGCATCTCGGAGTTCGTCTCGCTCGGCAACAAGGTCGATGTGAGCGGCAACGATCTGCTGCTGCACTGGTGGGGTGATCCGCGGACCGCGGTGATCGGGCTGTACCTGGAGTCGTTCGGGAACCCGCGGAAGTTCGGCGGATTGGCGCGGCTGGTCGGCCGGACGAAGCCGATTCTCGTCGTCAAGGGCGGCCGTTCCGCGGGTGGCCGGCGGGCCGGTGCCTCGCACACCGCCGCCGCGTCGACTCCGGAGACTGCTGTCGACGCATTGTTCGCGCAGTCCGGCGTACTGCGGATGGACACGCTCGAGGAGCTGGTCGAGACGGCTCGTGTCCTCGCTGCCTTGCCGCTGCCACGCGGCCGTCGGCTGGCTGTGGTCGGTAACGCCGGTGGTGCCGGGGTGCTGGCCGCGGACGCGGCCGGGCGGCTCGGTCTGGAGCTGCCGGAGCTGAGTGACGCGGTTCAGTCCGAACTTATGGAACTCGGCGCGGTCGGCAGCGGTAACCCCGTCGACCTCGGCGCAGCTGCGTCACCGAGCAGCCTCGGACAGGCTTTGCGGCTCATCGCCGACAGCGGCGAGGTCGACTCGGTGCTGATCAACTACGCGGCCACCCGCGCCGGCCGCGTCGACGAGATCTACGACGCGATCGCCCACTCGGCGGCCGGTTCCGACCTGCCGATCCTGGTGAACTGCGTCGGTGCGCTCGACGCTGCCCCCGAGATCGTGGTGGCGGGCGGGCGGCGGCTGCCGGTCTTCCCGTTCCCCGAGAGCGCCGTACGGGCGCTGGCACACGCAGTCCGGTACGCCGAGTGGCGGGCTCGTCCGCAGGGCGCCGTACCGGAGCTTGCCCGGGTCGATGCCGCCGGTGCGCGAGCCGTGGTTCGCGGCTTCCTCGACGAGTGTCCTGAGGGTGGCTGGATGGATCAGGTGCGAGTGGGACAGCTGCTGCAGAGCGCCGGAGTCAAGGCGATCCCGGTGACCGTGGCATCGACCCGGGCGGATGCGATCCGGGTGGCGAAGTCGATCGGCTACCCGGTCGCGCTGAAGACCGCGTCGCGGACTGTCCTGCACAAGACCGACATCGGGGGAGTGCGGATTGGGCTGGCCGACCAGCTGCAGCTGGCGGCCGCGTACGACGAGGTCACCGCGGCGGCTCAGGACCCGGACGTCGTGATCCAGGCGATGGCCCCCGCTGGAACCGAATTGGTCATCGGCGTCGTCCGGGATCCGCTCTTCGGCCCGCTGGTGATGGCCGGAAGCGGTGGCGTGCTGACAGACCTGCTGGCCGATCGCCAGTGGCGCGGCCTGCCGCTGACGGACCTGGACGCGGCGGACATGGTGCGATCACTGCGGTGCGCAGTGCTGCTCGCCGGCTACCGAGGCGCGGAAGCCGCCGACCAGACGGCCGTGCTGGACGTGATCCACCGGATCGCGTGGCTGGCCGAGCAGGTCCCCGAGCTGGCCGAGCTCGACATCAACCCGCTGATCGCCGGCGCGACCGGCGTGTTCGCGGTCGACGTCCGCATGCGCCTCGCCCCGGCGAGCCCCGAGCCCGACTGGTACGCCCGCCGGCTGCGTTCCTGATCAGACTTTGACTCGCTCGAGGTGGCCGGGGGTCACGGCGGTCCAGTCGAGCTCGTCCTGGATTCGGTCGGCGAGCTCGGCGCGGGCGTGGTCCTCACCGTGGACGACGTACACGACCTCGGGCGGCTGCGGCGCCGCGGAGAGCCACTGCACCAGCTCGTCGGCGTCGGCGTGCGCGGAGAACTCGGGCAGCCCGACGACCCGGGCCCGCACCGGGACATACCGCCCGTGGATCTTGACCGAGCGGGCGCCGTCGAGCAGCGCCCGGCCACGGGTTCCGGGGACCTGGAAGCCGGGGAGCACGACGGTGTTCCGTGCCCCGGGCAGCAGCCTGGCGAGGTGGTGCAGCACGCGGCCGCCGGTCGCCATCCCGGACGCCGAGATCACCACCGACGGGCGACCGGGATCACTGATCCGGATGGATTCCTCCACCGAGTGGACCAGGCGCAGATCGCCGGGGTCGAACGGATCCGGGCCGCCGACGACCTCGGGCCGCAACTCGGGAGCCTTGCTGCTGACGGCCGAGCGGTAGACGTTCAGTGCGGCGAGTGCCATCGGGCTGTTGACGTAGACGGGCAGCCTGGGCATCAGGCCCTCCCGGGCCAGGCCGGTGAGCTCATGCAGCAGGACCGCCGTACGGTCGATCGCGAAGGCCGGGATCAGCACGACGCCGCCGCGTTCGGCTGTGGAGCTGATCAGCCGTCCGAGCCGGGCGTGGTCGAGCGGCTGGTGGAGCCGGTCGCCGTACGTCGCCTCGACCAGGACGGTGTCGACCGCCGGAGGAGTCTCGGGTGGCAGCAGCAACGGATGGTCCTGGCGGCCGAGGTCCCCGCTGACCAGGAGCCGACGCCCGTCCAGGTCGAGCTCGGCGAACGCGGAGCCGAGGATGTGCCCGGCCCGATGCAGGGCGACAGTGATGCCGCCGGGAAGCTCGACCCGGTCGGCAGTGGGCCGGAACAGGCGGATCGCTCGTTCGGCGTCATCTGTGTCGAACAACGGCAGTGGCGGATCATGTCGCGAGTAGCCCTCGAGCCGCGCGTGCTGTGCGTCCTCCACCTGCAGGTGGGCCGCATCGCGGAGCACGATTGCCGCGACGTCCGCCGTCCCCGGGGTGCAGATCACCGGGCCGCGGAAGCCCTGCCTGACCAGGCCGGGCAGGTATCCGCAGTGGTCCAGGTGGGCGTGCGTCAGGACGACGGCGGAGATGGTTGCCGGATCGACCGGGAACGGGTCCCAGTTGCGCCGGCGCCAGCGCGCGTCGCCCTGGAAGAGGCCGCAGTCGACCAGAACGCGGTGCCGGTCCTGCTCGAGCAGGAACTTGCTGCCGGTCACCGTCCCGGCCGCGCCGAGGAAGGTGAGGGTGGTCATCGGGCGGTTTCGAGGGATTGGTCGAAGCGGTAGGCGACGTGTCCGAGGGCCCGGAGGGCGGCGAGGGTCTCGGCGACGTGGTGGTGCGAGTCGGCTGGGTGGACGGTTCTGTAGAGGTGGTCGCGGAGGTCTTCGAGCCGGTCGAGCAGGTGGATGATCTCGTCGGCGACGATCGCGTCGTACTGCTGGCGGAAGGCGAACAGCGGCAGGATGCGGCTGCGGTACGCGGTGAGGGTGTACTGCGCTTCGGTCAGGCGGCGCTCCTCGACGAGCCAGTTGTCGGACGCGCTGGTCTCGGCGATGCGCTCGAGCTCGGCCTCCCAGCTCTCGATCTCACGCTGCAGTGAGGTGGTCATGACTGCTCCTTGTCGAGGAAGTCGGCGACGGGCCGGCGTGCGGTGCCTTCGGCCGGACGGCCGCGGCCGAAGCGGATGATCATGTGGGCGTGTCCCGGCTGCCGCGTGAGGCGCTGCACTTTCCTGCGCAGGTCGTCGTACTCCAGCGGTTGATTGAGGAAGGACGCGTTGACGCCGTCCCGGGTCGCGGTGAGCAGCACGCGTTCGAGCGCGAGTCCCGCGGCGACCTGGTCGGCGGGTTCGTCGGTTGCGGTGGACAGTACGGCGAGGTCCGGATGAGCCTCGAAGGTCGTCTCCTGACGCATCCGGTCGGTCGGCCGCGTGCCCATGTCGCGGACCGCTGCCGGATAGCTGGCGGAGCGTGGTCCGAGCGCGGAACTGGGCACGCCCTCGGAAGGTCGCTCGCCACCGACCCAGTGGGCGCGTTCGGCCCGGCGATGCCAGTCGTGGATCTCGCGCAGATCGGTCTCGACGACCAGGTCGAGGACGGTGCGGACCTCGGGCTCGTCGAGCCAGGTCAGCTCGGCGCCTTCGGCGTACGCCGCCTGGACGAGCGCCACCCGCGTACTCTGCGCGAGTGGGTCGGCGCCGGAGGGGCGGCGATCGGTGTGGCGCTTCGGGATCTGCCCGGCCAGGTCACTCAGTTCCTCGTCGGGTGTGCTGGTGGGCTCGACGACGATCCTGGCCAGCAGGTCGGGTTCCTCCGGGTACGGTGCGAGTCCGAGCCAGGTGCCGTAGCCGAGCGACTCGGCGGCGCAGCGCAGGTTGAACGTCGCGGCGCCGGCCGCGATCCGCATCGCCCGGCCGGTCGGGTCTTCGGCGGGCAGGGTCCGTGAGCCGTCGAGGAAGACGTCGATCACGCGGCCCTTCACCGCGAAGCGCCAAGGCTGGGTGTTGTGCATGCTCGGGGCCGCGACGGCCGCCGCGAGCAGGATGTCGACGTCCTTCGCCGGCAGTTGCTGGTCAGACACTGGAGGCTCCTCCCACTGGCTCCTACTCCAGCCTGACCCGTGCGAGGAGGGCCCCGCTGCGGTCAAGAGTCCCGACTTGGCAGGCCGTTCGGCTTGTCAGTCGCCGTTGAGCGGGGCGCGCAGCTCGACCACCGTGCCGTGCGGGTCGTTGTCGGTGATCTGGACAGTTCCGCCGAGGGCGTGCGCCCGTTCGGTCAGGTTGCGCAGGCCGCTCGATCGACGGGAGTTCCCGATGCCGACTCCATCGTCGGCGACTCGGGCGAGCACGTGGTGGGAGTCGACCGCGATCTCGACGGTGACATGCGACGCCTGGGCGTGGCGGACCACGTTGGACAGCGATTCGCGAACGGTGGCGAGGATCTGCGGCCGGACGGCCTCCGGTACGACGGTGTCGATCGGGCCGGTGCAGGTGAGTTGGGGCCGGAAGCCGAGTGGGTCGGTGTACTCCGCGACCAGGGCGTGGATGTCACCGCGCAGCGACGTGGCGTCGGGGGCCTGCTGGAGCTCGAAGATCGCGGCCCGGAGGTCGTGGATGGTGGTGTCGATGTCCTCGACCGCGCGATGCAGTCGTTGCTGGTGCTCGGGCCGGGCGAGCCGCTGCATGCCCTGAAGCTGCAGTCCGGTCGCGAACAGCCGCTGGATGACCAGGTCGTGCAGGTCCCGGGCGATCCGGTCGCGATCTTCGAGGACGGCCAGCATGTCGCGGTCGCGCTGGGCCTGGGCCCGCTCGAGTGCCAGAGTGGCCTGGCCGGCGAACAGTTGGACCAGGGCGGCGCCGTCGGAGACCCGGAAGGTCGCTCCCTGCTCGGCCGCCACCACGAGCAGGCCGCCCGTGCCGGTACTGCCGGCCGGTAGCGGTGCGATCGTCGTACGGCCTAGATTTGCGCCTTCCGGGAACTCGGTCAGGCCACCGGCGTCCTTGAGGAGTTGCGCGAGATCCTCGATCACGACCTGCTCGCCGCTGCCCGAGGCGGCCCGGCTGATCACCGGGAGATCGGCGGGGAGGCGGCGGCCCAGGAAAGGCTGGAACTCGGCCGGGCCGTCGATGGCACGCACCACGAGGTCCTGTTCGTCGTCGGCGAGCAGCACGGCCGCGACCTGCGCGCCGGACACCTCGCGGGCTCTCCGTGCGATCAGGTGGAGTGCCTCGTCGGAGTCGAACTGGCCCAGCATCAGCTGCGTGATCTCGGCGTTCGCCTCGTGCCATCGGCGGCGCTGCTCGGTGTCGGCGTACAGCCTGGCGTTGTCGATCACGACACCCGCCGCGGCCGCCAGCGCGGTGACCGTGCGCTCGTCGTCCTCGGTGAAGTCGGCACCGCCGGTCTTCTCGGTCAGGTACAGGTTGCCGAAGGCGAGTTCCCTGGTGCGGATCGGCACGCCGAGGAACGTCTTCATCGGCGGATGGTTGGCCGGAAAGCCGTATGACCGCGGGTGCTCGGCCAGATCGGCCAGGCGGATCGGCTCGGGGTGGTCGATCAGCAGGCCGAGGATGCCGTGGCCCTCGGGATACGGGCCGATCGCGGCGATCTGCTCGTCGGTGACGCCGTACGTGATGAACCGGACCAGTCGTTTGCCGTCCGGTCCGACGACGCCGAGTGCGCCGTACCGGGCGCTGGCCAGTTCGCAGGCGGCGGTGACGATCCGGTCGAGGGTGCTGTTCAGGTCGAGGTCCGCGCCGATGCCGACGACCGCGTCGAGGAGGGCGCGGAGCCGCTCCTGCGACTCCATGATCTCGTCGACCCGGCCGAGCAGCTCCTGCAAAAGGGCGTCGAGGCGCACCCGGGACAGTCCGGCGAACTCGAGCGCCCCCTCGTCCCAGGTTCCCCGCCCGGTCCGTGATCCATCTGTCACGTGCCTACGTTACGAAGAATGCGCCCCGGATGTGAACCGTCACCGCGGAGATTCAAACGCCTGATCGCGGTCGCTGACCCCACGGCACCAGGCGGCGCCCGTTGACGGACTCGATGCCGAGACGGACGAGGTGTGGGTCGTCCATCGGCAGCCAGGAATGTAGCGGCAGGGTCCGCCGGAGCGCGGCCGCCTCGTCCGCGGTGACCACAGACAGGTGGCCGACAGCTGTCACGGTCCAGCCCAGGTGCCGCTCGGCGTCCACCACGTCGGTCTCGAACGCGACCACATCGCCCCGTTCCGCTGCCCGGAGCTTGTCACCCGGTCCGGAGTCGAACACGATCGTGTCGTCGTCGACGAGGAAGTTGACCAGGCGAACCGCGGGAAGGCCGCCGTAGGTGTAGACGAGCCGGCCGAGCGGTACGGACCGCATCAGCCGCAGGCACTCCGCGGGACTGATGATCTGCAAGCGGGAGTGGTCGAAGTCGGGCATGGCGGTCACGGTCTCCTCCTGGACAGAAACGACGTCGTCCATCCGTCAACCATCCCCCCGCCGCCGACGCCTCAGTAGGGTCGAAGGTCCCTGACCCCAACCCTCGAACAGCCTGGACACCATGAGCAGACGACCTTCCGGACCTTCGGGGGTCAATGGAAAGGACTTCGGCCCTGGGACGGCGGCCACCGGCGGCGTTCGGTGGAAGTGGGAGGACACCTCGAGTCCTGGAGGTGAGGACCATGTCCAACCCGGTGATCCACTTCGAGGTCGGCGGACGCGACCTCGCGCAACTGACGTCGTTCTACGGTGCGTTGTTCGGCTGGCAACTGCAGCCGGCCGGTCCGGACTACACGTTGGTCGCGGCCGGCGACGCCGGTCCCGGCATCGGCGGCGGCCTGATGCAGACGCGCGGCGAGATGCCGCCGTACGTCACCGTCTACGTGGCCGTGGACGACCTGAAGGCGACCCTCGACCGGGCCGGCGAGCTCGGCGCGAAGACCGTCGTCGAACCGACGGACATCCCCGGAATCGGTCAGTTCGCCATGTTCGCCGACCCCGACGGAAACATCATCGGCCTGATGCACCAGCAAGCCATGACCGAGCAGGCAGGAGCGGGCGATGAGGCATCTGCTGACCGTCGCTGACGTGATGACGCCGGACGTCGTCGCGGTGCCCGAGGACACGCCGTACAAGGTCATCGTGACCTTGCTGGCCGAGCACCACATCAGCGCCGTGCCGGTGGTCAACCGGTACGGCGGCATCGGGGGAGTCGTCTCGGAGACCGATCTGATGCGCAAGGAGGAGTTCCAGCGCACCGCGCGGCCGCCCAAGGTGTTGCGGTGGTGGCGGCGCCGGGCCCGGTCCCGGGCCGCCGGGCTGCGGGCGGGCGACCTGATGTCGCACCCGGCCGTGACGATCGGACCGGAGGCGACGATTCCCGAGGCGGCGCGGTTGATGGCGACCCGGGGGATCACGCGGCTGATCGTGACCGACGGGGACTTCCTGACCGGCATCGTCACCCGGTCGGACCTGCTGAAGGCCTTCCTGGCGCCCGACGACCGGATCGCGCAGCGAGTACGGCGCGATGTCGTCGACCACGTGCTCTGGGACGACCCGATCGGTCTCGAGATCAGTGTGCAGGACGGCGTCGTCACGCTCTCCGGAGAGGTCGATCGCCGCAGCACGGCCGAGGTCGCCGGGAAACTGACGGCCGAGGTCGACGGAGTGGTCGGCGTCGTCAACAGTTTGTCCTGGGCCTTCGACGACACCGCCCCTGTGACGGTCCCGTGACCGCCGGCCGGCGCCGTACTCAACCGGTGCGGCGCCGGATTCGGCGGGTGTGGGACTCCGCGCGGAGTGAGAGGTAGCACAGGCCGGCCACCGGGACGGGGGCCCAGAACTGGACGAGGCGCCAGGAGATGACGCCGAGTACTGCGGCGTCGGCCGGCACCCCGAAGCCGAGCAGCATGGAGATCAGGACGCCTTCCACGACTCCGAGGCCGCCCGGAGTGATCGGGACTATCGCGGCCAGGCTCGCCGCGCAGTAGGCCACCAGCAGCATGACGGGATGGACGCGCTCACCGTAGGCGGCCAGAAAGACCCACAACGCGGCAGCATCGAGCACCCAGTTGGCCGTTGCCCACCCCAAGAAGGCCTTGCGCACCTCGGGGTCGGCGAGCAGGGTCCCGCAGACGCAGTGCAACGGAGGCGGTCCACGGCCGGACCCGCTGGGGGAGCCGGTGAAGCGTCCAGCGCAGCAGCCGGCCCGCCAGCCGCTCGACCGCCGACCGCTCCCGTACGGCAAGCAGCCCGCAAGCGATCGCGACCGTGCCGACGAGGAACGCCACGAGGTAGGCCGCCGTCGCATCGAGCAGCAGCGCGGCCCCTGCGCTCACCCACGCGACGAGGACCAGCGCGAGCCAGGTGCCGACCCCTTCCGCCGCGACGGCGGCGGTCACCTCGGGCGTGCGAGCGCCGCCGGAGACCAGCAACCGGAACCGGATGGCGGTCGCCGTGGCACCGCCCCCCGGCAGAACGTGACTGGCTCCGAAGCCGGTCAGGTCCGAGCGCAGGATCCAGGAGAAGCGGATCGGGCTGGTCCGCAACAGCGCGCGGGTGAACAGCGAGTAGCACAGCAGGCTGAAGGCTTCCAGCCCGACACCGAGAACCACCCAGCCGGGCCGGATCTCGGCGAGCAGGTGCAGCGAGTCCTCCGCACCGGCCAGCTTCGGGAACACCACGTACCGGATCAGGACGACCAGGATCAGGAACGTGGCCGCCGACCGAAGCAGCGCGGGCCACGTCCTCCGCGGCTCCGCCGGAGTGAGCACGGCTGCCCGGCTCAGCGGTCGCGCGGTTGGTGCTCGTTCAGATGGGTGCCTTCGACGACCAGCCAGTCGCCTGCTGATGCTCGCATGGCGGTTTCCTTCCTCTCACTTGCAGGCTGGCAGTTCGGGCGACCGCGGTGCAGATCCGTTCGGCTCCGAAATCGGGACGATGGGCCCTGCTGCCAGGAGGCCCCGGATCGGGATGCTCGATGCGGAGGTGGTCATGCCCAGCTCGCAGGAAACCCTGATTGCCCGAGGTCTGTCGGCGGCAGCGGCTGCCCAGCGACTCGCGGCCGACGGGCCGAACCAACTGCCGCCACCCCGGCGAACACCGGCGTGGCGACTGCTTGCCGGGCAGTTGACCCACCTGTTCGCCGTCATGCTGTGGGTCGCCGCCGCGCTGGCACTGGCGGCCGACCTCGCGCCGCTGGCCGCGGCGATCGTGGTGATCATCGTTCTCAACGGGGTCTTCGCCTTCGCTCAGGAGTACCGCGCGGACCGTGCGGCCGAACGGCTGCGCGACCTGCTTCCCGCCCGGGTTCAGGTCATCCGCGACGGGCAGGTGACGAGTGTCGACTCGGCCGGACTGGTCCGCGACGATCTCGTCCTGCTGAGCGCAGGCGATCGGGTGTCGGCCGATCTGCGTCTCGTCGCGGTGCACGGCCTGGCCGTGGACGAGTCGATGCTCACCGGCGAGTCGGTACCGGTCCGCCCGGCGGCCGGGGGTGACGTTTTCGCCGGGACGTACGTCGTACAAGGCGAGGCCGAGGCGGTCGTGACCGGCGTGGCCGGCGACACCCGGCTGGCCGGGATTCAGTCGCTGACCGAGAGCGCGGACCGGCCGCCGAGCCCGCTGACCCTCGAGCTGCATCGGTTGATCCGGATCATCGCGATGATCGCGGTGGCGGTCGGCGTCACGCTTGCCGCCGTGTCGCTCGTCCTCGGCCTGGGCTTCACCGAGGCGCTGCTGTTCGGCGTGGGCGTGACGGTCGCTCTGGTGCCGGAGGGCCTGCTGCCGACGGTGACGCTGTCACTGGCGCGTGGCGCACAGCGGATGGCTCACGGGAACGCCCTGGTCCGTCGGCTGGACGCGGTCGAGACTCTCGGCGCGACGACGTACGTCTGCACGGACAAGACCGGCACCCTGACGATGAACCAGATGGAGGTCCTCGACGTCTGGACCCCGCAGGGAACCGTTGCGATGTACGGCGACGGCTACGACCCGGTCGGCTCGGCCGAAGGGGATCCGACGGCGATCGCTGCGGCCGCCCGCGCAGTCTCAGCGGCCTTGGCCTGCGTCCGCGGCCGAGCAGTGAGCCTGGAGGGTCGTTGGGTCGCCGAGGGCGATCCGATGGAGGTCGCTCTCGACGTGCTCGCCCGGCGGCTCGGCGTTCCGGCCCTCGATCCAGGCACGATCAGCCATCGCGTCACTTTCACCAGTGAGACCAGGTACAGCGCGGCGGTGGCCGACGGCGACACGATCGTGCTCGGCGCGCCCGACGCGCTGCTGCCGTACTGCCGCGTCGACGGTGGGCCGGACGCGACCGCCGCGGTCGAGCGGTTGGCCGGCCGGGGACACCGCGTGCTCGCGGTGGCGGAGGCGAAGGGCGTGCTGGTTCAGCACGGCCGGCTGGAACTCCGCCCGGACGCGCTGGAACTGCTGGCCGTGTTCGGCTTGGAGGACCCGCCCCGGACGGACGTGCACGAGGCCTTGACCACCTGCCGGCAGGCCGGCGTGCGGATCGCCGTGGTCACCGGCGATCATGCGGCCACGGCAGCGGTGATCGCCCGCGAGGTCGGGCTGCTGGGCTCCAGGGGAATCGTTGTGACGGGCAACGAGTTGCCGGCCGACGACGAGCAGCTCGGCGAACTGCTCGACCGGGACGACGGGGTGGTCGTCGCCCGAGTGACGCCGGCGGACAAGCTGCGGATCGCGCGGGCGTTGCGGGCCCGGGGGCACGTCGTGGCGATGACCGGCGACGGGGTCAACGACGCACCCGCGCTGCGTGAGGCGGACGTCGGTGTCGCCATGGGGGCGTCGGGCAGTGACGTGGCCCGGGCGGCGGCCGACCTGGTGCTGCTCGACGATCACTTCGCCAGCATCGTCACCGCGATCCGGCTCGGCCGGGCCACGTTCTCCAACGTACGGCGTTTCCTCACTTATCACCTCACCGACAACGTCGCCGAGCTGACACCGTTCGCGGTGTGGGCGCTGTCCGGTGGATCGATCCCACTCGCGATCGGCGTTCTGCAAGTGCTTGCCCTGGACATCGGCACCGACATGCTCCCGGCGCTCGGACTCGGTGTCGAGCCACCGGGCCGGCGCACACTGGACGGCCCGGCGAGGCATCGCCGGATCGTCGACCGCGCCTTGCTCGTGCGAGCGTTCGGGATCCTCGGACCAGTCGAGGCACTGCTCGCGATGGCCGCCTTACTGATCGTGCTGACCGGCCACGGCTGGCAGCTCGGCGCGGAGCCGACGAGCGCCGGACTCGCGATCGCCTCTGGCACTGCGTTCGCCGTCATCGGCCTCGCCCAGCTGGCGAACGCGTTCGCCTGCCGCAGCGAGCGAAGCACCGTGTTCGAGATCCCGCCGGCCCGCAACCGCGCCCTGATCGTTGCCGTGCTCGCCGAGCTGGTCCTGCTGGCCGTCTTCCTCGGCGTGCCGCAACTGTCCGCCTTGCTCGGGGGCGACTGGCCGTCGTACCAGGGCTGGCTGTTCGCCGGCGCCGCCGCGATCGTCCTCCTGCTCACCGATACAACCGCCAAACTCCTGCGCCGCAGGATGACCCGGCACCCCTGAGGTCAAGCTGTGCCGGATCCTTCCCTGAGCTGGCGGCGGAGCCGGTCAGTGGCTGCGTCGGTGGCTTCGGTCAGGGTCGGCCCTTTCGCGTGGACGTGGATCGGCGTCCCGTCGACGATGGCCTCGACCTCGATCCCGGCCGCCTCCTCGTGCTTCTCGTTCGCCAGGGTGACGACGACGTGCAGGTGCTGGACGCGGTCCGGTGTCCAGTTCAGGACGTGGTCGATCTTCGCGGTGGCGTAGGTCGCGATGTCGCGCGGCACCGGGCCGCGCACGGTGAGCTGAACGCGACTGCCGGACTGCTCCGGTGTGGTGTTCGGTTGGGCCTTCATGGTGGGCTCCTCCTCAGTGCCGGCGCGGGATCGGGAAGGTCGTGTGTTCGGCGAGTTCGACCGCCCAGATGACGATGACCAGGGCAACGAAGACGGCGAGCAGGACACCGGCGACCGACGAGCCGGTGAGGCCGAGTGCCAGGAAGCCGGCCAGCGCGCAGGTGCCGGCCAGCGTCACGACGAACCACCCCAGTGCGTCGTACTGCTCGGCGCTCACCAGCACGTAGATGACGGCTCCGCCGGGGATCAGCGCGGCGGCGGTCATGTCCCGGGTGGTGTCGATCAACGGCAGTTCCCCCACCGCCAGGTAGGCGAGATAGGGCAGGACGAGGGCCAGAACCAGTCCCGTGGCCAGCAGATCCCGCAGTCTGACCTGCATCTCCACCCCCTCCGTCATCTCCGACGGTAGGAGCCGGGCGATCGCCCGGTCAGGGCCGAAGGTCCGTTCCCGATGGTGCCTAGTTCCCTGGGACAGGGCGATCAGGCGAGCTGTGGTGGAGGTAGGAGGAAGTACAGCAGAGAGGAGAGACTATGACGACACTCCAGCACCGGGACAACCGGCGCCAGTTCGTGGACCTGTTCGACTGGGCCGAGAGCCTGCCGAGCATGTTCGCCTGGCCGGCCACGTTGCGTGGCGTCCGGCTCGAGGAGTTCACCGAGGACGGCAAGTACGTCGTCCGCGCCGAGCTGCCCGGGATGGACCCGGCGAAGGACATCAAGGTCGAGGTCGCGAACGGCATGCTGACCATCGCGGCGACTCGTCAACAGGAGGAGCACGACGGATCCCGGTCGGAGTTCCACTACGGCTCGCTGACCCGCCGGGTCATGCTGCCGGACGGAGCCGACGAGGGCGCGGTCGCGGCCAAGTACGCGGCCGGCATCCTCGAGGTGACGGTGCCGATCACGGCGAAGACCGCCGAGGCGCGCACGGTCACCATCGACCAGACCGAGTGACTCCACCGCAACCGGCCCGGCCGGGGCGCCCCGGCCGGGCCCGCCGGCGGGCGTGTCCGCCACCGTGTGCGTAGGGGGCCCGACCATGGGCTGCCGCGAGGTCTACCTGGACAACCTCAAGGTCGTCGTCATCGCCGTGATCATCGCCGGTTCCGGCGCCGGCCGAAGTGAAGCGCTACTACTGGCCGGCGGGGAATCTGGGGCTCGTTCGCGCTCGCCCGGCTGCTGATCGCCCGGGTGCCCGGAGTCGGCCGGGTGCTCTGATCAGTACCCGAAGTCCCGGCGGGCGAGGCCTAGGAAGCCGATGACGAGGCCGGCCGCCGCCACGGCGCCTACGACCACGAGGGGGGTCGCGGTGACGGTGTCCAGTGGGGCGTTCGGGAGATGGACGAACGGTGAGGCCTGACGTGACCAGGTGGGCAGACGGAACGACTCGGCGAAGACCGCGACCACCGCGCAGTAGCCGACCACTGTCCACGCCACCACTCCTGCGGCTCGCGGTATCCAGCCGATGGCCAGTACGGCGATCGCGACGACGAGCCAGACGGCGGGCAGGTGCACGAGGGCGACTCCGGTCAGTCGGACGAGCTGTCCAGGATCGGAGATTGCGACTCCGTAGGCCAGGCCATGGCCGAGGCCGGCCGCGGCCAGGGCGATTGTGCCGCCGATCAGGGCGACGACGACATGACCGCCGAGCCAGGACCAGCGGCTGACCTTGGTGGCCAGTACCGGCTCGGCCCGTCCGGACGTCTCTTCGTGCCGAGCCCGCATCACGCCTGCCACGGCAGACGCCGACGCGAGCAGTGCGCAGAACAGGATCACCAGAGCGAGGTAGGAGTTCACTACGTCGACCGCACCGCCCGGCAGGAACTCGGCGATCTCGGGGTTGTTGGTGACATAGTCCTGGATGGAGTCGGTGAACGACCCGTACGCGACGCCGAGCACGAGCAGGCCCGCCGTCCAGCCGATGATCGAACCGCGCTGAAGGCGCCAGGCCAGTCCGAGCGGCGAGCCCAGTGCCCAGGAGGCTGTGGCCCGGCCTTGCCGGTAGGGCAGCAAGCCGTCTCCGAAGTCGCGGCGTTCCAGCAAGGCTACTGCAACCGACACGAGGGCTGCGCCGGCGATCACCGGTACCGCGAGAGGCCACCACCGGTCGCCGGTGTAGGGAAAGGTGCGCTGCCCCCAGCCGATAGGGGACAACCAGGACCAGATGGGGTTGCCGACGTCCCCCGCGGCTCGCAACCCGAAGGCGGTGCCGATCGCGACACCGACCGCGCCGTACACCGACCGGGGATTCTCGAACACTTGCGCGGCCACCGCGGTCAGACCCGCGAAGGCGATTCCGACTCCTGCACCCGCGGCCGCGACCAGCACGGAACCGGCGAATGGCAGACCGGTGCCGGCGGCCGCGACGAAGAGCACCAGTGCGACGGCCAGGTCGGCCAGTACGGCGAGGCACAGCGCGGACGCCAGCGGGGCGCGCCGGCCGATCCGGGTCGATCGGATCAGCTCGCCACGACCGGTTTCCTCGTCGGTCCGGGTGTGCCGCCCGACCAGGAACATGTTCATCAACGCGATCACGACCGCGAGGAACGCGAACACCTCGAAGACGACTTCACCGCCGATCGTGCCGAGCAGCCGTTCGGGACCGCTCATCGCGAGAATCGCCGTGTTCCCGGTCATCGTCTGCCGCAGGGCGGCGAGCTTTTCCGGGGTGTTGTACAGGTCCTGGCTGCCGACCGACTGGAAGGCCAGCAGCGCGCCCGCGCCGAGCAGCCACCACGGGAGGCTGCGGCGTTCCTGCCACAGCATGAAGCGCAGGAGAGTGCCGGTTCCCGCCGCCGTGCTCACGACGTGGTCTCGCTGTCGTAGTGACGGAGGAAAAGCTCCTCGAGCGTCGGCGGCGTACTGGTCAAGCTGCGGACGCCGAGGACGGACAGCTGCCGGATGGTCTCGTCGAGGTGCGCGCTGTCGACGTCGAAGGCCGCCCGGTTGCCGTTGACCGCCAGGTCGTGCACACCGGGCAGCGTCGTGAGCCCGTCGAGCGGACGCTCCGTCTCGACCGAGATCGAGGTGCGGGTGAGGTGCCGTAGCTCGGTCAGCGTGCCGCTCTCCACGGTCCGGCCGAGCCTGATCAGGCTGACCCGGTCGCACAGCGCCTCGACCTCGGCCAGGATGTGGCTGGACAGCAGCACGGTGCGGCCTTCGGCCTTCACCTCCTCGATGCAGCGCTGGAACTCCGACGCCATCAGCGGATCCAGGCCGGAGGTCGGCTCGTCGAGCAGCAGCAGTTCCGCGTCCGAGGTGAGCGCGGCGATCAGCCCGACCTTCTGCCGGTTGCCCTTGGAGTAGGTGCCGGCCTTCTTCCGCGGATCCAGGTCGAACCGCTCGAGCAGGTCGTCGCGACGGCGCCGGTCCAGCCGGCCGCGCAGCCTCCCCATCAGGTCGATCACCTCGCCGCCGGTGATCCCCGGCCACAGGGTCACGTCGCCCGGAACGTAGGCCAGCCGAGCCCGCAGCGCGACGCCGTCGGTCCAGGGGTCGCCGCCGAGCAGCCGGACCGTGCCGGCGTCCGCACGCAGCAGGCCGAGCAGGATCCGGATCGTGGTCGTCTTGCCGGAGCCGTTCGGCCCGAGGAAACCGTGGACCTCGCCGGTCGTCACCTCCAGGTCCAGTCCGTCCAGCGCCCGCGTCGGCCCGAACGTCTTCACCAGCCCCGTTACCGAGATCGCCGAGGTCATCCACGCCTCCCCAGAGTGCCTGCCTACGAGTTGCCGATCAGTACGACGATGCGCCGTGGCCCGTGCCGCCGCAAGGGGGGCTCGCGCCGACGAGGTCCAGCCAGGAGCGGAGTACGACGGGATCGGCCGGCCCGCTGTGCAGGCCGACGTACCCGTCGGGGCGGACCGCGACGAGGTCGCCTCCGGGCCGGCTGGTCAGGCGATGAACGTGGACTCGCGGGCCGAGGGGGTCCGGCTGCTCGGTGTCGCGGGAGAGCAGGAGATGGATTCCGGGGCTGGCTGTCAGTTCGTGCAACCGGACTGTGCGGCCGTCACAGGTCACCGTTGCGTCCGGCAACCGATCACCCGGCTGGAGCTGCCGGTCCGCCGGAGCTGTACCGACCTGTGAGAGTGGGCTGCCGTGGTAGTTCACTCGGAGCTGGGACAGTGTGCGGACGCCTTCAGCCAGCAGCCGTCGCTGCCGCATCAGCAAGGGCGCCGCGGGGGCAGCCAGCGGAGCCAGCGTCCCGCGCAGGAACGCCGGCAGCGGGTGCGTCGACGCCTCGGCGAAGAAGATGAGATGCGTCATCGCCAGCACCTTGCGGGCGACCGGCCGCCGCTCCCGGTCGTACGAGTCGAGCAACTCGGAGCATCGTTCGCGGTCGGCGGCGTACGCGAGCTTCCAGCCGAGGTTGACCGCGTCCTGGATCCCGGTGTTCATGCCCTGCCCGCCGGCCGGCGAATGCGTGTGCGCGGCGTCGCCGGCGAGGAACAGGCGACCGTACCGGTATGCCGCGGCCAGCCGGTGCTGCAGCCGGACCTTGGCGGACCATCTGACCTCCGCGATGGTGGCAGCCAGCCCCGAGTCGGCGATCAGCCGCTGGAGCTCCGGTGTCGGCACGTCCCCACCCGGCTGGCCGAATGCTGCGTCCGGCGCGCCACGGACCGGGCGGGTCGCGAGCAGACGCCAGGTCGCGCCCTCGCCGAGCGAGAACACGAATAGCAGCCCGTTGCGTCCGGCAGCGACATGGACGACGCCGGGGGAGAGGTCACCGGTCAGTTCGACGTCGGCGAGAACGACCTCCTGGCGGTACGACGCACCTCGCCAGCCGATCCCGGCGAGGCGCCGTACCGTGCTGTCCGGGCCGTCGCAGCCGGCCACGAACCGGCACGTCGTGTCCTCGATGCCGGCCGCCGAGCGGAGCGTCGCCCGTACCAGGCCGCCGCCGTACCCGGTGAACGCGGCGTCGGTCAGCTCGACTCCTCGCTCGATCGTCACGCCGCGCCGGGCCAGCGCTTGCGCCAGGACTTCCTCGACATCGGCCTGCCGTACCAACGTGAGATGCGGGAAGGCCGTGTCGGGCAGGTCGAGGCCGGACAGCTCGACCGATACCCGCCGGTGGCCCAGGTGGAGCTCGGCGCGGGGCGCGATGTCGCCGCGGTCGAGCAGTTCGCCGGTCACGCCGAGCGGCCGGAGGCACTCGAGCGTCCGCGGGTGCACGATCAGGGCACGCGACGGCCGGAACGCGTCCGGTCGTCGTTCCACCACGCGAACACTCGCGCCGTGCGCAACAGCCTGCAGGGCAGTGGTGAGCCCGGCCGGCCCGGCACCGACCACCAGGACGTCGGTCATGACAGAGCGGATGCGATCTCGTCGGACCAGGTGCGGATCTGCGGCCAGTCGCGGGCGTCGCCGACCATGGTGTCGACCCGGGCCCGGTGCGCGAGGCGCCCGGCCGCGGTGTCCGGCTGGAGGTTCCCGGAGAAGGTCTTCACCGGCGGCGCGCCGATCTTCGCGGCCAGCCGCGCGACGTCGGACGGGACCTTCTGCGCCGCATCCCGGCCAGGCCCGATCGGCCCGCTGTGGAACAACCAGACCGGCCGGCTGCCCAGCTCCCGTGCGTGGCTGCGGAGGAACCGCACGGCCTCGGGGCGCCAACGGCCGAAGTAGAGCGCGCTGCCCAGTACGACGGCGCCGTACTCGCTGACCGCCTTGACATCAGTGACCTCATGGACCTCCACCTCGTGACCGGCCCTGCGCAGCTCGGCGCCGATCGCCGCCGCAATGGTGGCGGTCGCCCCCATCCTGGTGGCGTAAGCCACCAGCACCTTCTCGGACATCAGCCTTCTCCTCCTTCAGCAGCGAGCATTGCCCCTAAGTTCATCGTGGGCACGTCGGCTCGCCTCCGCTGCGGCTGGATGGCCTTGAAAGACAGGGACTCTCGGCCCGGGTCAGCGGACGACGGCGACCGGGCAGCGGGCATGGTGCAGGAGGTCGCGGCTGACCGAGCCGAGCAACAGGCCGCGGACAGCGCCGCGTCCGCGTGAGCCGACGACCACCAACTGGGCGGTTCTCGAGGCATCCAACAGTGCGTCGGCGGCGGCCGCGTGGACGACCCTTTCCGTCACCTTGATGTCCGGGTGGTCGGCCAGGTGCCCACTGAGGGTCTCGGCGAGGACCAGTGCGCTGTCCCTCTCGAGGGCATCGAGGTCGTAGACCACGGGCACCATGTCGCCAGGGCCGGTGCTCACCGGGTCGTGCCAAGCCAGCAGTGCCGTCAGCCGGGCGCCGCTCTGCTCGACGTGCCGGAACGCGAAGTCGATCGCTGCCGTGGACCGCTCCGACCCGTCGACCCCGACAACGACCTCGCCGTCTGGCTCCGGCGTCCAGCCGGCGGGTACGGCGACCACCGGGCAGTGCGCGTGGGTCGCGACGTGGGTCGTGACCGAGCCGGTTGCGAACTCACGGAACTCTCCGAGTCCCGTGGACCCGAGCACGAGCATCGCCGCATCCGCGGCCTCCCGCAACAGAACGGGCCCGGTGTCTCCGAACACCACCTCGACCTCGACGGTCAGGCCGGGATACGCGGACCGGACGGACCGGCAGGCCTGGTCGAGCAGATGTCCCGCGGCGGTGCGGATGCTGTCCTGCCGTAGCATCACCGCGGCGCCGGTCACGCTCCGGACAATCGGCCACGGCGCCACGTGCACCACACGGAGCGGCACGAGTTGCCGCCGGGCCTCGGCGGCGGCCCAGCGGAGGGCGGCGAGGCTCGCCGATGATCCGTCGTACCCGATGAGAATGGGCTGGGTCATGTCGTCACCACCGTGATTGCTGCGAAGTAGATCGCGATCGAGAGCAGGTCCTGGATCACCGTCGCCAGCGGTCCGGATCCGAAGGCGGGATCGGCGCCGAAGCGGGCGAACAACCAGGGCAACGCCATCGCGACCAGCGTTGCGATGGACGACGCGGCGAAGACGGCCAGGCCGACTGCCACGGCGACGTCGACGTCGTTCCACAGCAGCCAGATCGCCGGCGCCGCCACGACGCCGAGCAGCGCGCCGACGAGCACGCCGGTCAGTGTCTCGCGGACGACGATCCTCCGGATCCCCACCCCGACGGACAGTCCGCGAATCACCAGGGCCTCGGTCTGAGTGCCGACGGCGTCGGCGATGTACACGACGCCGGGCACGAAGAACGCCACCAGTACTGCGCGTTCCAGCGCCTGCTCGAAGGCGCCGACGATTCCGGCGGCGGCGAGTGCGCCGGCGAGGCCGAGCAGGAGCCAGGGCAGCCGGTGCCACAACCGGTGGGGGACCGGCTCGGTGCTGGCAGTGCGGGCTTCGGCTGTGGTGTGCAGGTAGCCGCCGAGCCGGGCCATGTCCTCGTCGTGCTCGGCCAGCAGGACTGCCAGCAGCCGCTGTGGTGCGATGAGGCCACGGAAGCGACCGGCGCTGTCGACGACCGCGAGCCCGGGTTCGCCGTGCTTCACGGCCTGCCAGGCGGTGCGTTCCTGATCAGTGCCGGGGGCAACAGTGGGCGGAGCGGGATCCATCACGGCCCGCATGGAGAGATCAGGACCCGCGGCCAGCAGCCGTTCGATGGTCACCACGCCGACGAGCCGGTCATCGGCACAGACCGCGACGACCGAGGCGGTGTCGAACTGACGGCCGGCCATCCCGCGCAGCACCTCGCCGACGGTGTCGTCGGGCGCGGCGACCGGCACGGAGATGGACGCGTGCTGCGCCGCGGTCTCCAGCAGGTGATCCGGCGTGCGCGGGCTCGCACTCGCCACCGTGGCACGACGCCCGGCTGATTGCGTTCTCACTGCTCCAGCCTGCCCCCGGGACCGAGCCCGGTGGTAGGGGCGAAGGTACGGCGCACCCTGGGCCGAAGGCCCTGCCCGGGGCTTCGATCCGGAGAGACTCAGTGCGCAGGCGTCCAGGTGTGGGTCTCGCCTGGGCGTAGTAGGCGGGTGCGCCCGTAGCAGCGGGCGGCGATCGCGGGGCCGGGTTCGGGGTCGACGGTCAGGGTGACGCTCTTGGTCGAGATCTCGGCGACCACCCGATGACCGCGATAGCGCAGCACCATCCGGAGCGTCCCCAGCTTGCCCGGCCACCGCGGACCGAACCGCAGTACGTCGTTGGTCGTGGTCAGCCCGGTGAAGCAACGCTGGACGATGTCGGCGCTGCCGGCCATCGCCGCGAGGTGGATGCCTTCGGCAGTGGTCCCGGTCCGCGTCGCGTCACCGGCGTCACTGTGCAGAGCCTGCTCGAGAAAGGCCAGTGCGCGATCCGGATCGAGGGTCGCTAGTCCCCAGGCGTGGACGACGGCGCTGAGGGACGAACCGTGGCAGGTCCGGGCGAGGTAGTACTCGACGGTCGAGCGCAGGATGTCGGACGACAGCGGGTAGTCGAGTCGGTCCATCAGGCTGTACAGGTCTCGGCGCGGCAGCAGGTAGAGCAGCATCAGCACGTCGGCCTGCTTGGACACCTGGTACGACGACACGTCGCGCCCCTCGGCCTCGAGGATCCGGTCCAGCCGCCGGATGTCGCCGTACTTCTGCCGGTAGTGCGGCCAGTCCAGTTCCTCGAGTCGTTCGTAGCCCTCGAACTGGCTGATCACGCCGTCGTGGAACGGCACGTACATGCGACGGGTCAGCTCGTCCCACCGGTTGCGTTCAGCCTGAGTGAGCCCGAGCGACTCGATGAGTTCGGTACGGCGCCAGGGCGGCAGCCGGTCGAGCGCGTGGGCCGCGGCGTCGAACAGCCAGACCGCCAGCACGTTGGTGTAGGCGTTGTTGTCGACACCGGGATCCGCCCGGCCGGGATACCCGGTGTGGAACTCGTCCGGGCCGACTACGCCCCTGATCACGTAGCGGTCGCGGCCGGCGTCGTACTCGGCCAGCGCGGCGAAGAACCTCGCGACCTCCACGATGACTTCGGCGCCGTAGTCACTCAGGAATCCGACGTCGCCGGTGGTCTCGACGTACTGCCACATGGTGTAGGCGACCGCGAGACCGACGTGCCGCTGGCGGAAGGTCGCGTCCTCGGTCCAGCGCCCGGACAGCGGGTTGAGATGCAGTCGCTGGCTCTCCTCACGGCCGTCGCTGCCGGACTGCCACGGAAACATCGCGCCCGGGTATCCGCTCTGCCGCGCCGCCAGCCGCGCGGCGGGAAGCCGGCGGCACCGATACTGCAGCAGTGCACGGGTCAGCTCGGGGATCCTCAGGGTGATGACCGGGAACACGAACAGCTCGTCCCAGAAGACATGCCCCCGGTACGCCTCTCCGTGCAGGCCACGCGCCGGTACGCCGGCATCCGCGTCGATGCTGTGCGGCGACACGGTCTGCAGCAGGTGGAAGAGGTTCAGCCGGAGTGCGGCCAGCGTTCCGTCGAACGGCTCCTCGAGATCGATGGAGAAGCGTCGCCACAGCTGCGACCAGGCCAGGGCGTGGGCTTCGGTCAGCTGCTCGAATCCCGGGGCGTTGTCCAGCGCGATCCGGGTGGCCAGCTCCGGCTCCGAGATCCCGGCGTCGCGCGATCCGTGGATCGCGACGACCTTCTCCGCACTGACGACGTCGCCCGCCGTCACCTCGACGCTGAGCTCGGCGTACGCCGACGTGCTGTCGGTGCGCGTGGCCCAGTCGAAAACGTCGCCGTTGTGGAGGGCAACCGTTTTGGTGCCGACGGCCACGCGATGGTGGGACTGACAGGTGGTGGCGGTCACGATGAGTTTGTCATCGGCAACCACCGGGGTGAGGTCGGTGAGATGCCGGCCGGCGAGTTTGCGGTAGCGCTCGACCCCGGAGTTGGTGACGCCGCCGCGCACCGCGGAGCCGATCCGGATCCGGCCCGACCAGTTGACGGCGGTGACGGCGAGCGTCTGTCCGCCGAGATGGGCGTCGGCCATGCTCGCGAGGCGGCGTTCGATCCCGCGCACCTCCCGGCCGTGCCGGTCGCGCAGGAGGAAACGGCGGGTCAGGACACCCCGGCGGAGGTCGAGCTCCACGTCGTGCTCGAGGACGTCGGAATTGTCCGGGGTCAGCCACTCGCCGTTGTCGATGGCAACAGTGAGGGGGAGCCAGTCGGGCAGGTTGACCAGGCTCTCGTTCTCGACGTCGGCCTGGCCGATCCGGTCGGTCAGCCGGTTGAAGTAACCGGCCAGGTACGTGCCTGGGTAGTGCCGGTCCCCGGCCGCGGAACCGGCCCAGGCGCCGCGGCTGGCGAAGTACCCGTTGCCGACCGCGCACAGCGCCTCGCGCCGGCGCTCGTCCGCCGGGTCGTATCCGTCGAAACGAAGGAGCCAGTCGGTCACAGCGCCGTGGACCGGCGAAGCGGACACGGATGTCATGGCTCGACTCTGCGCGCCGGCCGGTGGTGCCCACCAGAGCCGAAGGTCCTGTTCGAACAGGCCGGGGCTTTCGGCGTGCCACAGCCGTGACAACCGCCTCTGCCGAGGTCATGCCCCCGGCCGGACGATCGAGATGAGAACGAAGGAGAGGCATCTGCTATGAGCACTGCACCTGTCAGACCGGTCATCCACGTCGGACTCGACGCTTCATGGCGCACCAGCGGCGCACTGGAATGGGCACTGCAGGAGGCCGAGCTGCGGCACGAGCCACTGGACTCGGTCCACGTGATCGACGAGCGGGTACGGCGGACGCCGTACTGGGAACCGAACGTCATCGACGACGCGGCGATGGACCTGGCCGGCGAGGTCCAGGCTTACCTCGACAGCGGCCCGAGCACACTCGACCACGAGATGGATCTGGTCGTCGGGCCACCGGCTGAAACCCTGGTCAAGAGGGCCGCTGGCAGCCGGATGCTGGTCGTCGGCCGGCGCGGAATCGGCGCCTTCCGGCGGCTGCTGATCGGATCGACGTCGGAGGCCGTGACGGCGGCGGCGACGGTGCCGGTCGTCGTCGTTCCGGATCGGTGGAAGGCTGCGGACCACAACGGGCCGGTCGTCATCGCGGTGGACGAGTCGGGTGATGATCAGGCAGCGATGGAGTTCGGGGTCATGGAGGCGACCGAGCGGAATGTGCCGCTGCGGCTGCTGCACGTCTGGGACCTGCCGAACATGTACAGCTGGGAGGCGGTGAACTCGTCAGGCCTGGCCGCGGAGTGGGAAGCGGATGTCCGCAGGACGTTCCAGCAGATCGCGGAGCAGTGGCGCGCCAAGTACTCGGATGTCTTGATCGACGTCGACGTGTGGCGCGGCCACCCGGTCGACTGCATCGTCCGGGCGGCGGAGCGCCACGATGCCCAACTAGTTGTCGTCGGCAGTCAGCGGCGCCGCCGACTGCCCGCCATGCGGCTCGGCTCGGTCGCGCGCGGTGTGGTGCAGCACGCAACCCGCCCGGTCGCCGTCGTACACGAACCTGCAGGCCGCTGACAGCGTCAGGTGCTGGCCACTGGATCGTGAGGGACGACCGCCGCGGGGGTGAACGGTTGGACGACCTCGGTCCGCCAGAACTGTGGGTCGTCGGTCGGCGGGTCGTGGTAGACCTCCCAGGCATCACCGGTGCGGACGCCGTCCTGGGCTTTCAGCCACTCGTCCACGGCCTCGTAGGTCTCGCCCAGTCGCTCGTACGGGCCGATGTGCCAGGCGACCACGACGCGACCGCCCGGAAGGACGGAAGGCTCCACGTGTTCGTCACCCGCGACGCGTGCGTCGACGGGGAACCCGACCTCCATGTCGAACCTGTGGTCGGGCAACAGGTGGTACCTGGCGACCGGCATACCGCGCGGGGCGATGCCGGTGGCACGCAGGTAGGCGACGACCCGGTCGAACGCGGCCGGGATCCAGGAACCCAGCTCCTCGCGATCCAGCGTCGCCTTCATGACTGCAATGTGCTGTGCGGGAACAGTCCGCGACTCGATACGCATGGTTTCCTCCACCTTCAGGGTGTGCCGACCGGCCCGCCTCAGGCAGCGGCAGCGGTCCCGCCCCGGCAGGACCCGGCGGGGATGGTCAGTTCTCGGTGCCGGTGAGGGCGAAGCGCTCGACGCGCTGGAGATGTCCACCGGTGAACGCGACGATGGTCAGGGCCGGATCGGTCGCGCCGCGGAAGCTGATGCTCGTCGACCACGGCTGGTTCTCGCCGCCGGCGGGTACGCCGGGGGCCCGGCCGATCGGTTGCTCGCTCGACGGCTGCCGCACCTCGACCACGATCGACTCGTCGACCCCGGTGATCCGGCCGCCGACGGTGATCGGTGAGGTCACCTTCGCGCCGTACGCCGGCCGCTCGACGGTCAGCGTGGTGTCCCGGCTGCCGACGACCTCCCACGGTGCGTCGGCACCGGTCCCGATCCGGGCCAGATGCAGTACGGCGGCCACGCTGAGCTGCCCGTTCGGATCGCGATACCCGACCGCCACCCAGGCCTCGGAGCCTCGCACCGACCGGGACACCACCCGATCGATCTCGGTGAAGCCGAGGTAGCCGGTGGTGAAGGCCAGCGCGGTCCGGCCGGCGTCCAGGTGCCAGGGTTGATGGCCACCCGACCGATACGCCTCCTGCCAGGCCTGCGCCTCGGCCATCGAAGCGAACGGCCACAGCGGCTGGTACTCGAACGTGACCGGGGTGGAGCTCGTCGGCGCCGGAGTGCTCGGCGTGGCACTCGGTGTCGCGCTCGGTGTCCTGCTGGTCGTCACAGTGGGCGCCGGAGAGGCTGTCCCCGTCGGCGGCCCACCCGGCTGCACGGTTTCGTCACCACGAAGCAGAACGATCGCCAGGGCGGCCACCAGGACGGCCGTCGTACTGATCGCGACAGCCGCAATGGTCCGCAGCCGCCGTAGCCTCCGCTCATCGGGCCCAGGAGAGGATCCACCTGACCCGGTGCTGGCTGTTGTCATCTTCTCCTCCTGCCAGTCGGATCGCTTGCTCAGGCGATGTGTACGGCGACGACGCCGCGGACGGAGTCGGCGACGGCCCTGGCTTGGCGGCGGTCGTGGTCGGTCGCGGGGCCGGTGACCTTGACGACTCCGCCGTCGACTTCCGCGTGCCAGCTGGGATTCCGCTGGCTCAGGGCCTGGTTGACGTCGGCGCTGATCCGGTCCTCGCGGGTCGCCAGGAGGTGGATGATGTCGCTTCGGCTGACCACGCCGACCACCCTGCCCGCCTCCTCGACCGGCAGGCTCTTCACCATCGTCGATCGCATCAGGTCGATCGCGTCGTCCAGCTCGTCGTCGGGGTGCACGCTCATCACCAGGTGGGCCATCACATCGACGACCCGGCGCCGCCGGCTGGCGGCCGACACCGTGATCGGAGCAGACGGCAACCGGTCGGACAGCAGCAACGCGTCCTGCATCAGGTCGGCCTCGCTCAGCAGACCGATCAGTGCGCCGTTGCGGTCGACCACCGGCACTGAGGTGATCTTGTTCTGGTCCAGCAGCCGCAAGGCTTCGCTGACCGGTGTCTCGCTCAGCACCGTGACCGCAGGTGTGGTCATCAGGTCCCTGATCAGCATTGTTCTCACCTTCTCCTTCGCTTACCTCCATTGCAGGCCGACTGCGCGGTGCCGGTCAGAGCCGAAGGTCCTCACCGCCGGGGGACCAGCAGGCGACCGGCTGCCGGCCCGTCCGCTACCGGCGTGAGGACGCTCAAAGGACGACCAAGGTCCTGGTTCTGCTGTGCGTTTCGCCCCTGGCCGGACCCCGTTGACGACGGTCATCGTCATGCGTGACGGCACGAGCCTGAGCGGAGGCAGCCGACATGACGGTGGGACTGGGCGAGCAGGAGCGCGACGAGCTGCTTCGGGCAGCGGTCGCGGCTCCGTCCCTGCACAACTCCCAGCCGTGGAAGTTCCGCTTCCGGGCCTGGGTGGTGGAGGTCCACCGGGACCGGGCGCGCGAGCAGCCGGCGGAGGACCCGGATGGCCGGATGCTGTTCCTCGCCCTGGGCGCGGCGATCTTCAACCTCCGGGTGGCCGCCGCCCGGCAGGGCCTGACGGCCGTGGTCCGCAGCGTGATCGACCGGCATCGCCCGGACCTGGTCGCCGAGCTCGACCTCTCTCCGGGCGGTCCGGACGTCGAGCAGCTGGGGCCGCTCGCGCCGTACGTCGTGCGGCGCCGGACCAACCGGGAGCCGTACGACGAGCGGCGGCTCCCGGGCGACGTGCGCACACTGCTGGAGTTCAGCGCGCGGCTCGAGGGTGCCGAGCTGGACTGGCTGAACCAGCCCGCGCGGCTGAAGTGGTTGCGACTGGCCACAAAGGTGGAAAGCTCCGCCGACGCCACCAGGAGGATGCTGGCGACGTTCGAGCACGACCCACAGCTCGCGGTGCTGTCCACCCGGTACGACGGCCCCGACGAGTGGCTGCGAGCGGGTCAGGCGATGCAGCGGATTCTGCTCGAGGCGACCGGTCGCGGTGTCTCGACCTCGGTCCTGAACCAGGCGATCGAGCACGAGGTGCTCCGCTGGCTCATCAACGACCCGCTGGGTACCTGGCGGCGGCCCCAGGCGGTGATCAGTCTCGGCTACGGCCCGCCGACCCCGCCGGTTCCGCGCCGGCCGATCAGCGACGTCCTGCTGGACTGAGCTTCGCGCTGCGCCACGGGCGGCCAGGGACCTTCGGCACTGCCGCTGGTGACTCCGGCCCCTGCCGGACGCGCGGCGCCGACGCCACGATCGAGGTGATTCCCGACCGAAAGGAAGCGATCATGACCGCCAGTTTCGCTCGGCGCACGCCGTGGGTGCGGTGATCGGCATGAACAGCGCGATCTATGTCGGGGTGGACCACTCGTGGCGCGACACCGGTGCGTTCGAGTGGGCTCTGCAGGAGGCGAACCTCCGGCGCGAGCCCCTCCGAGCGATCCACGTCTTCGACGAACGGTTGCGGCCGACGTCGTACTGGGAGCCGGCTGTGGTCGACGCGCAGACGACGGAGCTGATCGAAGACGTCCGGCGCGAGCTGAAGTCCAGAGGTGGCGACCTGGACGTCGACGCGGACCTGACGGCCGGGTCGCCGGCCAAGCGGTTGGCCGAGGCCGGGGCGGACGGCTCGATGATCGTCGTCGGCCGCCGGGGGATGGGTACGTTCCAGCGCCTCCTGGTCGGTTCGACCTCCGAGGCACTGGTCCATGCGGCGACGGTTCCGGTGGTGGTCGTGCCCGCCGACTGGAAGACGCAGGAGCGGACCGGTCCAGTCGTGGTCGCCATCGGCAAGGCAGACGAGCAGCACGCCGCGATCGAGTTCGCGGCGACGGCGGCTGTCGAGCGGCACATTCCGCTGCGGATGGTGCACGCCTGGGACCTGCCGAACATCTACAGCTCGGACGCGGCGGTGGTCGCCCGGATCGAGGACGAATGGGCTGACGGCGCCCGGCGGGTGGTGAACGCTGCCGCCGACCACTGGCGGCGGCTGTATCCCGACCTCGCGATCGAGACCGTGGCCGTTCGCGGGCATCCGGTCGGCCGCGTCGTCGCTGCGGCCGAACAGTCTCACGCACCGCTGCTGGTGGTGGGTGGTCACCGCCGGCACCGGATGTCACCGATGCTGCTGGGATCGGTCGCACGCGGTGTTCTTCACCACGCGAGCTGCCCGGTGGCGGTGGTTCACGACTCCTGATCCGCTGGAGAAGAGCGTTGAGGGGCGCGCATCTCCAGCCGAAGGTGCCGTGCGGCCGTGACCTCAACGGCCGCACGGCACCGACTCCTGTCTCGGGACGATCGGAGTCGGCTGCGGGCCCGGACAGAGCGGGACCTAGGGCCCCCGCGGCGGGGCCGGCCGCGGGTCCTGGGGCCTGGCGAGTTGGGGCCCGATGACTGTGTCCTGCGTCACTCCCTGAGCGGAAGACTCGGTCTCATGATCGACCGACGGGAGAGGGCGATGAACAGCATCGAGCAGGACGCAACCGACAGGGCGCAGCACCCGGCCATCGTGGTTCGTGAGCTGTCGGTGCACGGAGTCGAGCTCGACGAGCTACGGGTTCGCCGCGGCGAGATCGTCGCCCTGCTGGGCGCCAACGGCACCGGCAAGAGCACGGTGAGCCGGGTGCTGGTCGGTGCGACAACGGCCGCCGGGACCACCCGAGTGCTGGGCCTGGACCCTGTGGACGATCACGCTGAGCTGAAGTGCCGGATCGGCTTCCTGATCCAGGACCTGGAGACGATGGGCTCGCTGAGCTCGCGCGACGTGCTCGACATCTGTGCCGCCGTGCGGGGCTGCTCGGCGTCGTACGCCGTGGAGCTGGCCGAACGGATCGGCCTGGACCTGGACCGCCCGATGGGCCAGTTGTGCCGGGGACAATTGCGCAGGCTGGGCGTCGTACAAGCGCTGATGCACCGTCCGGAAGTGGTCGTGCTGGACGACCCTACTGCCGAGCTCGACGCGCCCGGCCGGCTGGCGCTGGGGAAGCTGCTGCGCGAGGCAGCGGCCTGGGGCGCGGCGGTCCTGATCACTGTGACCACTGCGGCCGAGGCCGCGGAGTACGCCGACCGCACCACGACCTTCGCCCGCCGGTCCACCCCCGCCCCCGCTTCGGAGCCGACCGCTGACTGTGGTGCTTCGCCCTCGCAGAGCACAGACCGAGTGACTCATGTCCGGTACGGCGTCGCGATGCACCGAAGCGCCACGACGTTCGCGTGCTGGAGCCCTCCGTCCTGCTGCCGACAGTCGCAGTCCACTGATCCGGCCCTGCCTTGGCGGGCCGTCCAAGGAGTTGATCATGAAGCGAATCCGGGTGGTGCTGGTTGGGTTCTCCGTCGTCGTCGGGGCCGCCGTCGGCTACGGACTGTACCGGAGGTTCCGCGCGCCGGCGCGGGACGCGAGCGCCTGGGCGATGTTCGGCGAGGCAACCACGAAGGTCCTGTCCGGCCGGCTGACCAGAGCCGATGCCACGGCGGTGTTCGGCGCGTCCACTCTCGATCTGCGGGACGCCGAGATCGACATCGAGGCGGATCTCGACGCCGTCGCGATCTTCGGTGGGATCGAGGTCCTGCTGCCGGCCCGGTGGCGGTTGGCGTTGTCCGGTAGGTCGGTCTTCGGCGGCGTCGAGGACCTGAGCGGATCAGTGGACCCCCTGCCGGCCGACGCCGCTCGCCTGAACCTCCACGCGGTCGCGGTCTTCGGCGGCGTGACGGTGGCGAACGAACCGGGTGTGGCCGCCCGCCGGAAGGCTGCGGCCAGGAGCCGGGGCGCCGGACCCGAGTTCGTCGCAGCGTCCTCTGCCTGATCATGCGGGGGTCGTTCGCGGCGCGAACGCGGACCTTCGGCCCTGCTTGCCGGATGCCTGCGGGCGGACGGTGAAGGTGCGGGAAGGAGGTGAGGTTGATGAAGCTGAAGGCGAGAGATCTTGTGGCGACGCTGCTGGTCGTCGCTATCGGCATCCCGTACGTCGGTTACCTGATCGACGGCGACATGCCGTTCGTGGAGGATGCCCGTGGTATGGCCGCGGTTGGGCTGCTGCTGGGCGTCCTGGCGTTCGGGGTGCTGCTGAGCGGCACCAAGCAGGATCGGCTCGGCAAGATCGAGATCGGGATCGCGGCGGTGTCCATCGGACTGGGCGTCGTCGCACTGGCCCTTGCGGAGACCGCCGCGGCGGAGGTGCTGCTGGCGATCTTCATGGGGTCGATCCTGGTCGTTCTGGCCATTGAGCTGATCGACCACGCCGGCTGGTTGGACCGCGCCGGCCACCCGGTCTGATCCAGCCGTGCCCCGCAACGGCCGGTGCGACGCGACGCCGCCGCACCGGCCGGACCCCGTGGGAACCGGAGGTGTCATGGCTGCGCACCTCGAAGGGCAGACATCCTCGCGGGACCGCGTCTCGCTCGAGGACTGGACATCTACGCGCCGGCCGTACCTCGACAATCTCAAGGTCGCACTGATCACCGCGATCATCGTCATCCACGCGGTGCTCGGTTACTCGACCCTGGAGGCGTGGACCTACACGGAGCTGCGGGAGGTCACCCTCGCGCCGGTGACCGAGATCGTGCTGCTCGTGCTGTTGAGTCCGTTCGCGTTCTTCCTGATCGCGCTCCTGTTCCTGGTTGCCGGACTCCTCACGGCGCCGTCGCTCGAGCGCAAGGGGACGGCACGATTCGTCCGCGACAGGTTGCTGCGCCTGGGAGTGCCCTTCGGGCTGTACGTCCTCCTCGTGCAGCCCGCACTCGCCTATGCACTGCGCCACCCGCTGGGTAGTGCACCGGGATCGTTCTGGGCGGAGTACCTGGCCGCCGGCCGACTCGACACCGGGCCGCTGTGGTTCGTCGGCGTACTCCTGATCTTCTCCCTCGGGTACGCCGGCTGGGCCGGCCGGCGCCGTGGCCATGGCCATGGTCAGGGCCACCGTCGCATCACCCTGCGCACGTTGCTGCTGGCAACTGGTGTCGTGGCGCCGGCCTCCTTCGCGATCAGGCTGATCTATCCCTACGGCTCGGAGAGCGGCGTCACGGACCTGAATTTCTGGGAGTGGCCGGTCTGCATCACCGCCTTCGCCGTCGGTGTTGCCGCCTCGGGTCAGGGGTGGTTGACCGCGGTTCCGGAACAGCTTGCCGGCCGATGCCGGACGCTGACCCTGGCGGGCGTGGTGGCGATGGCGGCGCTGCTGGCGACAGTCTCCGCCGGTCGGCCTGTCGACGAGGTCCTGGGCGGTTGGCACTGGCCTGCCGCGGTGTTCGCTGTCGTCGACGCCGTACTGACTGTCTTCGGGTCGGTCTGGCTGCTCAGCGTGGCGCAACACCGGCTGAATCGCCCGTATCGCTGGGGTCAGCGTCTGAGCCGCAGCGCCTACGGCGCCTTCATGCTCCAGACACTCTTCCTGCTGGGACTGGCACTCGCGCTGCGCCCGCTCGACCTGCCCGCCGAGGCCAAGGCGCTGATTGTCGCCCTCGGCGCCGTGACCGGCTCGTACCTGGCGGCCTGGTTCCTGATCAGCCGAGCTCCCGGCGTCGCCAAGGTACTGTGAGGCCGGCGGCAGGCGAGCGACGGTCGGCGGTTCGGTCTATCGGTTTGGCTGCGGGGTGCGGAACTCGTGGACCATCGCGGGTACGGCGAAGCAGAGCGCCGGCACGGACCACAGCCAGAAACCCCAGCCGAACAGCATCAGCGCGACGTGGAAGACGACCACGGCGACGTAGCCGATGCGCCGCGAGCGAACAAGGAGTACGGCGACGAGGAGCTCACCGGTGCCCAGCAGCAGCGCCCACAGGGTCGGTGAGGCCAGGAAGACGTTCTGCCAGGCGTCGTACACCCAGCCGAACAGTGCCTCGTCGGCGAACGGCTCGTAGGACTCGGGGCTGAACAGCGCGAGCCCGATGTGGACGAACGCGCCCACGCCGAACAACGCGAGGAAGCCCCAGTAGATCGCTCGCCAAGCCATCGCGGCGTTGGTCTCTTCGGTCTGCGGAGTTGTTGCCATCACGATCAGCCTCCCAGTTTCACCGTCATCCGATCGTGGGCCGGCCTGCAGGTCCCAATGTCCCGAAGACCGGGACATTGGTCCCTGCTCGGCCTGTGTCCACGCGGTCATGCTGGACACGCACGAGTCGCCTGAGGAGGTATGTGATGGCCGAACAAGGTCCGTTGCCCCGGGCCACCGCCTTCGGGCGGGTCGCGCGCTGTGTCGCGTCCACCGTCGTGCTGCTGGCGCGACGGCGAGTCCACCTGCCGCACGAGAACCTCGATCGGCGGCTGACCTTCGCCGACGGATCGCATGGCCGGGTCTACCGCGAGACGGTGGTCGAGCGGCCGGTTGCCGATCCGTGCGTCCTCGTGGTCACGTTCCGGCTGCGAGGCGTGCGCGGCTGGGGACACACCGCGTTCCGGTGGGAGTCCTGGTTGAACACTCCGCTGTTCGTCGGCTTCGACGGATTCGTCTCCAAGCTGTGGCTGGCCCACGACGAGTCCGGGGCGTACCGCGGTCTCTACGAATGGGACGGCCCGGACCGAGCGGAAGCCTATGCCCGCGCGCTGTGGCGGATTCTCGAGCTCGTCTCCGTGAAGGGCTCGATCCACTACAAGGTGGTCCCGGGCCTGCGACGAGACGAACTGTTCGCCGACCCCGGCGTCCTGACTGCGGTCGAGCCGACTGACCAGGAACCCTGGTGGCAGGTGGCCGCCACGACCTGACCAAGGATCCCGCCGGATCCGCGGGTCGGTTGCGGTGACAGACGGGACCTTGGGCCCTGGGAACACCCACCGGAACGCGGTGACGATCGTGCTAGGCCGGCCACTCGAACAACCGGATGGGGGGATGGCTGTGAGCGTCATGCTGGACCGCTTGCGTCGCTTTCGTCCCGTCGGCACACCGGGCGGTGCGGGGCCGGTCGGCGTCCCTGCGGACGACCCCTCCGGCGTGCCCGCCGAACTCGTCGCCGTCTTCGCCGCTCTCGACGAGGTGATCATCGAGTGCCAGGAGATCCGCACCCGCGCCGCGCAGCAGGCGGCTGACATCGCCGGGGGCGCGGAGCGTGACGCGGCCAGGTCGATTGCGGACGCCCGAACCCGGGCAGCGGGTGAGCGAGCCGACGCGGCTGCGGCTGTTCGGGCCCGAGGGGACGCCGCAGTGGACCAGACGCTCGCGGCGGCGTCGGCGGAAGCGGATCTGGTCTCCAGACAAGGGCTGCAGCGCATGGACGGCGTGGTGGCCCTGGTCGTCGACCGGATCCTGGCCGATGCGGACGCTGCTGGAGCCGGCTGATGAGCGCGGGCTGGGTCGCCGCCACCGTCCGGGCGAAGGCGATGGCACGTCGGCGGATCGGAGCCGGCGCCGCCCGGCGCATCGCGCTGGCGCCCAGCTTCGCCGATGCCCTCGGCCTGCTCGACGGCACGGCGTACGCCCGGGCGGCCGCTCCCGGCACGTCGTTGCCGGACGCCGAGTGGCTGATCACGGCCGCGGAGTTGTGGCAACTGCGGGTCCTGTCGGGCTGGTTGCCCAGGTCGGCGGTCGGTCTGGCGCGGGCGCTGGGCGGCCGGTACGAGTGCGCGAACATCGAGGTCCATGCACGAGCTCTCGCCGAGCCCGGCCGGCCGCAGCGGTACTACGAGCTCGGCAGCCTCGCGTTGTCCTGGCCGAGAATCGCGGCAACGACATCGGCAATCGAGCTCGGTTCGGCGCTCGGAGCTTCGCCGTGGGGTGACCCCGGTGACGGTTCGCTGCAGGCGCTGCACGACATGCTCACCCTGAGGTGGTTGCGGATGGTCGCGGCGGAGGCTCCGGCAGCCCTCGAATGGGCGACCGGTGCTGCGGCCCTGGTGGTCGCCAAGCAGTTGCTTGTGGCAACGACTGGTCCGGTCGAGTGGCTGGTTCGATCCGCGGCGCCGCTGCTTGGGCCGGACTGGACGCAGGCTCGATCGGTGTCCGCTCTGCGCGCAGCGTTGCCGGTCGCTGGACGCTGGGCTCTGGACGGAGTCGACTCCCCGGTGAGCCTGTGGCGGGCGGAGACCGGTCTGGCGCTTCGGATCGAGTCGGACGGCTTCCGCCTGTTACGGCGCGGGACGCCTGGCGTGGACCCGTTCCTGGGGGCTGTGGCTGTCCTCGCGGTCGATGGCTGGCGGGCACGTGTCGCTCTCGGCGACGCGGCGTACGGCGGCGGCCCGGGGGAGGTGCTCGATGTCCTGGCGTGACGCCGTACGGCCGGTCCGGATGCAGCGGGTCGCGCTGGTCGTACCGGTCGACCAGCTTCGCGAACTGCTGGAGCAGGTCAGTTCGTCCGGACTGGTCGAGCTGGACCCGGTCCGGTCCGAGGTCGATCTCGCGGTCGTCGGGAATCGGCAGCCGGACTGGTCGGCCCGCGAACTGGAACTGCGCCGGCGCACCGCGCAAGCGGTCGAACACGGTCCTGTGACGGCCATGCTGGGCTGGACACCGGCGGCGGCGTTGCCGGACCTGACGGATGCGGTCGTCGCAGTCGGCGGGGCCGCCGTACCGCTGCCACCCCCGCCCGGCGTCCAGCCACCGACGCTGTTGCGGCAGAAGGGCACGGGCCGGTCGTTCGAGCTGATCGTGCAGACCTACACCACGGTCCCGTACGCCGACGTCGACCCGTCGCTGGTCGCCGGGATCGCGTACGTGGCGATGTTCGGCATGATGTTCGGTGACGTCGGCCACGGTCTGCTCCTGCTGCTCGGCGCGCTGCTCGTCCGGAGCGGCCGTGTCGCGCGGCTCGCGAAGCTCCGGCCGGCCTGGCCGTTCCTCGCCGGCGCCGGCGCCACGAGCGTGGTCTTCGGTTTCCTGTACGGCGAGATGTTCGGACCGACCGGTCTGGTGCCAGTCGTGTGGTTGTCGCCGGTGGATGACGTGACCACCCTCCTGTTGACCGCGCTCGGAGTCGGGGCCGCGTTGCTCGGCGGCGCGTACGGACTGGGCATCGTGAACCGGTTCCGCGAGGGCGGCTGGGGATACGCCCTCTACGCGCGCACCGGAGTTGCGGGCAGCATGCTGTTCGTCGCATTGGCCGGCACTGTCGGCGGAGTCTACTTCGGCAACGACGGACTGCTGATCGCCGCAGTCCTGCTGGCGATCGCCGGCCTGGTGCTCACCTTCGCCGGACTGCTGGCCGCGTCCGGTGGCGGCGCGGCCGGTGTGCTGCAGGCAACGGTCGAACTGTTCGACGTGGTCGTCCGGCTCGGCTCCAACGTCGTCTCCTTCGCCCGGCTGGCCGCCTTCGGCCTGACGCATGCCGCGCTCGGTGGGATCGTCTGGCTGGGCGCGGTCGCCTTGTGGGACAGCGGGTCGGCGTCCGGCCGGCTGGGTGCAGGACTGGTCCTGGTCGTGGGTACCGCCGTCGCGTTCACGCTGGAGGCGCTGGTGGCAGGCATTCAGGCCCTTCGTCTGGAGTACTACGAGTTGTTCTCCCGGGTCTTCGAGGCGGACGGGCGGCCCTTCCGTCCGTGGCGGCTGCCCGCGGAGGAACTGGAGGTGACATCGTGAGGGACTTCCTTCGCCGCCATCCATGGTCGGCCGTTCTGCTGACTGTGGCGAACATCGTGCTGCTCACCGTCGCAGTGGTCCTGCTGATCGCGATCGTGACCGCGGACTGGGGGTTCGCCGCAGGCGCTCCTGAAGTGGCTGGCGCGCCGCGGGCCGCAGCGCAGACGGCCAACGGATCCGCGCTGCTCGGCGCCGCGATCGCTGTGGCCGGGTCGGCGATCGGCGCCGGCGTCGCGGTCGCCTACACCGGTGCCGCCGCACTGGCCGCGATGAGCGAACGTCCGGAGCTGTTCGGTCGCGCGATGGTGGTGGTCGGGCTCGCCGAAGGGATCGCGATCTACGGCTTGATCGTCGCCATCATTCTGGTAGGCGAGGCGCGATGACACAGATCGCTGTCCTCGGAGAGCCGATTCGAACGTCGGGCTACGGGCTGGTGGGTGTGCGGTTGCTCACGGCTACTACACCGGCGGAGGTGCGTCGGCAGTGGCACGAGCTGCCCGCCGACGTGGGCGTCGTGCTGCTCACCCCGGCGGCGGCCGAAGCGCTCGGTCCGCGATCGCTGACGTCGGCGTCCGTGCTGACTGTGGTGCTGCCGCCATGAGCCGACCGCTGCCCCCGACCGCCGACGCCGCGCTGGATCCGGTCCGCGGCGCGTTGCGGGCCGCGGCGCGCGCGGATGCAGCCGCGGTCCTGCGAGGTGCTGAGGACCGCCGGGACGCAATGCTCGCGTCTGCACGACGCACGGCGGACGAACTCGTCGCTGACGCCCGTCTGGAGGGTGAGGCTGAGGCCACTGCCGTCCTCACGGCGCGGATAGCGAACAGCCGGCGGGACGCGCGCCGTACCGTCCTGGCGGCGCAGCGGGAGCTGTACGTCGAGCTCCGGCGCCGTTGCCGGGTTGCCGCGGTGGCGCTGGTGGGGAGCCCGGACTACGAACGCGTCCGCAAGAGCCTGGTAGCCCAGGCCGAGGAACTGCTGGGCCCGGAAGCCACGGTGACCGACAGCCCGGACGGCGGCGTGCTGGCGTCGGCGGGGAGCCGGAGGCTGGACCTCAGTCTGCCCGCCATGGCCGAACGCGTCGTCGATCGATCGGGTGCGGAGGTGGCCGCGCTGTGGACACGATGACGTCGTCCGAGGGCCGCATCGGCCGGATCAACGGTCCGCTGGTCGAGGCGACCGATGTGGCGGGCGCGTCGATGTACGAAGTGGTCGAGTTGGGTGCGCGCCGGATCCCGGCCGAGGTGGTCGCGATCGACGGCACGGCCGTCACGCTGCAGGCGTTCGAGTACACCGGCGGCCTCACGGTCGGCGACCCGGTCCGTCGTACCGGTGGTCCGCTGTCGGCGCGGCTCGGGCCCGGCCTCCTCGGGCAGGTCTTCGACGGACTGCTGCGGCCGTTGTCGGCGGCACCGACCTGGCTGTCCCCTCAGCTGCTGTCTCCGGACGTGGCGTCGGCGGTCCGGTGGCATTTCGTGCCCCGTGCTGTCAGCGGTGAGCAGGTCGAACCAGGGGTGGTGCTCGGTGTGGTGACCGGCGCCGGTGCGGTAGAGCATCGGGTCCTGGTTCCGCCGGGCGTGCGCGGTCGGCTGAGATTCCTCGCCGGTGCGGGCAAGGTGTCGGCGGGGGAGGCGGTCGCCCGGGTGGGCGAGGTTGAGGTCGGCCTGTTCGAGCTGTGGCCGATCCGCCGACCGCGGCCGTACCGGTACCGGGAGGAGACGTTCGTGCCGTTGCACACGGGACAGCGCATCCTGGACCTGCTGTTCCCGATCGGTGCCGGCTCGAGCACCGCCGTACCGGGTGGATTCGGCACCGGCAAGACAGTCCTGCTGCAGCAGTTGGCGAAGTGGTGCGACGCCGACGTCATTGTGTACGTCGGGTGCGGGGAGCGCGGCAACGAGATGGCCGATGTCCTCGGCGAACTGGCCGAGCTCGCGGACCCGCGCACCGGTGGGCGGATGATCGATCGCACCGTCATCCTGGCGAACACCTCGAACATGCCGATGATGGCGCGCGAGGCGAGTGTGTTCACCGCGATCACGGTGGCCGAGTACTTCCGGGACATGGGGTACGACGCGGTGGTCGTTGCCGACTCGACGTCGCGGTGGGCGGAGGCGTTGCGGGAGTTCGCCAGCCGGACCGGAGCGCTGCCCGCGGAGGAGGGCTACCCGGCCGACCTGTCCTCGGCGCTCGCCGCCTTCTACGAGCGGTCCGGAAGGGTCCGTACCGACGGCGGCCGGACGGCGTCGGTCACCGTGGTCGGCGCCGTGTCGCCGCCTGGGGGCGACCTGACGGAGCCGGTCACGACCGCGACCGCACGGTTCGTCCGGGGCGTATGGAGTCTGGATCGTGATCTCGCCTACGCGCGGCACTACCCGGCGGTCAGCTGGTCCGCGTCGTACTCCCATGACGTCAGCGCCGCCGGGGTGTGGCACGCCGCAAACGACAACGCGGGCTGGGCCTCGCGACGTGCGCGGGCGATGACACTGCTCGCCGAGGCCGCGCGGCTGACCGAGCTCGCCGAGATCGTCGGCACCAGGACGTTGCCGGGCCGGGAACGCGTGACGATCCTCGGTGGCCGGCTGCTCCGCGACGCGGTGCTGGCGCAGAGTGCACTGAGCCCGGTCGACGCCAGTTGCTCCGTCGAGCGCGGCGCCCGGCTGCTGCAACTGGTTCTGGACGTCGTCGAGCGCTGCCTGACCCTGGTCGACCGCGGTGTGACCGCGACCGAGCTCGAGGAGTTCGACTTCGGTCCGCTGGTCAGGGCGCGGGAGGAAGCCCCTGCACCAGAGGATCTGACCGATCGCCGGACAGCGGTCATGCAGGCGTTGGAGGCGCTGCCATGAGCGAGCGAGGACCCCGATGAACAGGGGTGTGGAGTACGGCGCGGTGGAGTCGCTGCGCGGGTCCCTGCTGGTCGTGCGCGAGGTGCGTGGCGTCGGCTGGGACGAGTCCGCCGTGGTCCGGCTCGACGACGGCTCCGAGCGCCATGGCGTCGTCCTCGAGGTGGCCGGCGATCTCGCCGTGCTGCAGGTGCTCGAAGGCACCGGCGGCGTGCGTCCGGGTGGGGTCCGGGTCGAGTTCACCGGCAGCCCGTTCCGGATTCCGCTGGGTCGTGGCTGGCTCGGCCGGGTCTGCGACGGTCGCGGGGAGCCGTTGGACGGCGGCCCGCCGGTTCTCGGGCCGGTATCGGCTGCGGTCAACGGGTGGCCACTCAACCCGGTCCACCGGGAACCACCACGGGAGCCGGTGCTGACCGGGGTGTCCGGGATCGACGCGCTGACCACAGTGGTCCGTGGCCAGAAGCTGCCGATCTTCTCGGTGCCGGGTCTGCCGCACCTGCTGCTCGCCACGCAGATCGCGGCGCAGGCCACCGCGTCCGGTGACCCGTTCCTGGTGGTCTTCGCGGCGATGGGTCTGCCGCACGCCGACATCGACTTCGTCCGGGCAGCACTCGAGGCGCGCGCTGCCGAGGGGGAGTTGGTGATGTTGCTCAACACCGCCGACGACCCGGTGATCGAGCGACTGCTGACGCCACGGATCGCGCTGACCGTTGCCGAGCATCTCGCGTTCGACGAGGGCATCCATGTGCTCGTGGTGATGTCCGACATGACCAGCTACTGCGACGCGGTCCGGGAGGTGGCGGCGGCGCGGCGGGAGATTCCGGCGCGGCGTGCGTACCCGGGCTACCTCTACAGCGATCTCGCGTCCCTGTACGAGCGGTGCGGCCGGGTCCGCGGGCGTCCGGGGTCGGTGACGATCATGCCCGTGCTCACGATGCCCGCCGGCGACCTCACCCATCCGGTCCCGGACCTGACCGGGTACATCACCGAGGGACAGATCGTGCTGGCCGAGGACCTGCACGCGCGCGGTCTCTATCCTCCGCTCGACGTTCTCGGCTCGCTCTCGCGTCTGATGCGCAGTGGCGCCGGTCCTGGCCGGACTCGGGACGACCATCTGCACATTGCCGCACAGGCCATTGCGGCGCTGGCGCGGGCCCGGCAGGCGACCGACTTGGCCGACCTGATCGGTGCGGGTGCGCTCAGCGAGACCGACCGTTCCTACCTGACCTTTGCCACCGCGCTGGAGGACTCCCTGCTGCGGCAGCGCGCCGACGAAGCACGCGGCTTCGACGACACCCTGGATCGGCTGTGGCAGGCGGTGTCGGTGTTGCCGAGGCGTGAGCTCACGATGGTGTCGGACGCCTTGGCCGCCGAGCATCTCCCGAGGGCCGCCCGATGACCGGGCCGGCCACCGGACGTGCCGCACGGCTGGCGTTGACGGCCCGACTGACCACGGCGCAGCGGGCGGTCGCCTTGCTGGACCGCAAGCAGCGTGCGCTTGCCGCGGAGGGCGAACGGCTCGAGCTGGTCGCCGTACGGGCTGCCGAGGCGTTCGACGAGCAGGCCCGGGCAGCGTCGGGCTGGCTGCGGCGTGCTACGGCGCTGGACGGGACCCGCGCCATCAACAAATCGACGCCGAGGGCAACCACCGAGGTCGGGATCGGGTACGAGGTCACGATGGGCGTCCGGCATCCGACTCGGACCGACGTCCGGTTCGGGCCGCAGGCCGAGCCGGCCGGGAGCTCGGCCTTGGCCTACACGGCGCAGGCGCATCGTGCCGCCCTGGTCGCCGCGGTCCGGCTCGCGGCGGCACAGCGTTCGGTCAGCCTGGTCGCCGCCGAGTTGGCGCTGACTCGCCAGCAGCAGCGGGCGCTCGAGTTGCGATGGATCCCGAAGCTGGAGCTCCGGCTGGCGGAGCTGTCACAACGCCTCGACGAGACCGAGCGCGAGGAGAACGTGCGGCTGCGCTGGGCGGCGAGCCGGACCGGGACGGAGGATCGACGATGAGGCGGATGCTGGTCGTGGTGGACGACTCGGCGGCGTCGCTTCGAGCGGCGCAGCTGGCAACCGAGCTCGCGGCGGCGGTCGGTGCCGACCTCATGCTCGTCGCGGTCGTCGAAGACCATGTGCTCGACGCGAGGCTGCGGGCCGCGGCGATTCCGGAGGCGACCGAGCGGCGGGCTCGAGGCGCGGTCGCAATGCTGTCGCGGGTGGCCGCGCGGGCCGCAGACCTCGGACTCCGGACGGAGACCGAGGTGCTCTCCGGCCGTGGCGCCGAGCAGGTGCTCGCGGTCGCCGCTCGCCGTGGCGCCGAGCTGATCGTGCTGGCCCGCGAACCGCACGGGTCGGTGAACGCCCAGCATCTGCTGGAGTTCACCGACATCCCCGTGCTTCTCGTACCTCCGATCGAATGACCCGGATCCCACCCGGCTCCGTCGTCAGTTCTGCCGAGCCGGTGCCTTCGCGCGGCAGATGTAGCGTTCGACCAGCTGGAAAGGGCCTCCTTCGACTGAGACTTCGTTGCGCCAGATCATCTCGGTGTCGCTGGTCAGGTGCCAGAACATCCGGAGCCGGACCGGCGGCCGCCCGAGCGACTCGAAGGTGAGCAGGTCACCGTCGATTCGCCCACGGAGGACCTCGGCGTGGCCGTTGTTGTCGGCCACAGTGGCGCGGTACTCCTGTGCCTGTGGGTCCCATCCGGCCACCCAGTGCAGCTGCCAGCGGGCCACGAAGGTGCCGTCGGCAAGGAACTGGTCCTGCCAGTAGTCGCCGACGATCCACAGACCGTCCTGGATGAGGTGGTGCACACCCTCCCCGGTCGCGGTCAGTTCCGGGCTGTCAGGACCGAAGACCCCCGGCCTGATCGTCCCGGTCCAGGTGACGTCGCGGTGGAAGCGCGCGAGCGCCGTCAGTGCAGGCCCGGGCTGCAGCGGCCTCGGCAGCTCGTCTGTCCGGGTGTCCATGCTGATCACACCGCCTGCCGGCCTGCCCGCGGCACGGCCAGAACGATCGCGACCACGCCGAGCACGAAGAACGCGCCGGCGCTCACGAGTACGACGATGGACAGCCAGTCGAGCGCCGGTGCGGTGGCGCCGAGGTCCATCCGGACGTCGACTCCGGCGGACGCGTCCGACGACATGACGACGATCGTCCAGCCACCGGTTTCGACCGGCCAGGTGATCGACTGCGTCCCGCTGCCATCGGCTTGCACTCGCCAGATCGACAGCTCGCCCGGCGACGTCGCCGGTGCAGTGCCCCGATGGTCGACGTACTTGTCGCTGTTCGAGCCGTACCACGAGCGGACCGTCGAGTATGCGACTCCTCCGAGGTACTTGTGGACGTCGCTCGACCGGGCGATGCCGACGAACACCGGACTGCCGTCGGCAGCCTCGACGCGCAGCCGTGCGTCACCGAGCAGGCGACGCGGTACGCCGGGAGTTGCATCGATCGTCATGTCCTCGCTGACCAGGGCGTAGCCGTCGGTCCGGATCGACACGGTGTCGGACGTCAGGAAGCCGGCGCCGTCGCGCTGGGTCTGGTCGAACCAGAGCATCGTGCCCCCGACGACCAGCCCGAAGGCGGACATCAACGCCACCACGATGCCGAGGACGAGCGTGATCACCCGTCCTGCGGACCACACCTTCCGTGGATTTGTTGTCGTCGTACTCATGATGGGCCTCCTCTTGTCGGGTATCAGGTGATGTCGCGCCGTACGGCGAGGGCGATGCCACACGCCGCGAACAGCACGCCGTAGCCGGCCAGCAGCAGCCCGGACTGCCAGGCGGCCAGGAACTGGATGTCGGGCTGGTAGTTGTTGATCAGCCCGTTGAACGCGCCGCCGGGGAAGTACCTGTAGTAGTCCCGGATGTGCGGCAGCACGGAGACGAACGACTCGATGACGAGCGAGTAGACGAGCAGGCCGACCACTGCGGCGACCTGGTTGCGGACCAGCGCGCCGATGCCGACACCGACGACTGTGAAGATCGCGAGACCGACGCATACGCCGACCAACGTCTGCGGGAGGCCGTTGCCGGCCAGGTCGATGTCGATGCCCTTCGCGGCCAGCCAAGGCACCGCGATCGCGACCGAGACGCCGACGGTGGCGACGCCGTATCCGAGACCGGCCAGCGCGTAGGCGATCACCTTCGCGATGACGACGCGGCCGCGGCGCGGTGTGGCGAGGAAGGTCGGAGTGACAGTCCGGTGCCGGTACTCACCCGTCATCGCGATGACGCCGAGGACGGCGGTGAAGACCGAGGCGCTGCCACCGGCGCTGAAGAGGGCCCGCTGCCCTTCGGCGGAGTCCAGCGGCGGACCGGGGTTGCCTGCCTGGCCTTCCAGCCCGATCGTCAGGCTCGTGAACAGAGCGGTCATCGCGAGCGCGCCGATCAGCAGCCACAACCACAGCCTGGTGGTGAACAGCTTGGTGAACTCGGCCCGGATCAGCTTGGTCATGGTCGTGCACCCACCTCGTCCCCGGTCAGGGCGAAGAAGATCTCCTCCAGGTCGCTGCGCTGCTGCGTCAGCTCGTGCAGTTCGAGCCGTTCGAGGAAGGCGAGATGGCCGATCTCGGCTGCTCGCAACCCGGAGACCGCCAGCGCACCGTCATGACGCTGCACGTGGGCCCGGCGGCACAGCACCGACTCGAGCCCGTCCAGGTCGGGCCCGCGAACCTGCACCGTGCCACCCTGCCGATCGGCGAGCTCGGTCAGACTGCCCTGCTTGATCAAGGTGCCGTTGTCGATGATCACCACGTTGTCGACGGTCTGCTCGACCTCACTCAGGACGTGGCTGGAGATCAGAACGGTGCGACCCTCGGCGGCCATCCGGCGAAGAACGCGGCGCAGCCAGGCGATGCCTTCGGGATCGAGGCCGTTCGCGGGCTCGTCGAGCACCAGTACGCCGGGATCGCCGAGGAGCGCAGCCGCCAGGCCGAGTCGTTGGCGCATGCCGGCCGAGTAGGCGCGCACAGGGTGCTTCGCGGCGGGCATGAGACCGACGAGGTCGAGCACCTCGTCGGCACGCCGTACCGGATAGCCGTTGGCCGCGCAGAGTACGGCGAGGTGATTCCGGCCGGTGCGCGCGGGATGGAACGTGGCAGCGTCGAGGACAGCGCCCACAGTCGACGACGGATGCGGCAGATCCACGTAGCGCAGACCGCCGATGGTCGCCGTACCGGCGGTCGGTGTGACCAGTCCGAGCAGGCACCGTAGCGTGGTCGTCTTGCCGGCGCCGTTCGGGCCGAGAAACCCTGTGACGGTCGCAGGCTCGACGACGAAGCTGAGGTTGCCGACCGCCCGCACCGGCCCGAACACCTTGGTCAGGCCCGACACCTCGATCTGACCTGCGGCACCGATCATCGCCGCGACCGCCCTCCTGCGTGTGACAGGTCCTCCTCTTGCCAGCACACAGCGGTTGCCACGGCTGGGGCAGGGCGGTTATGTCCCGTTCCGACGGGACCAAGGGCCTGTCCGGGCAAGGTCCTCGGCTCGACGGAGCCGGACCGCGGTCAGCTTGTACTCCGGACAGTCGGTGATCTCGTCGCCGACGGGGGAGGTGAGGTCGTTGATGCCGGCAGCCGGGAAGTGGAACGCGCAGAACACCTGGCCGGGCGCGACGTCGTCGGTCAGGTGGACGGGAAGCGCGGTGCTGCCGTACCGGCTGGTGATCTCGACGGACTCGCCCTCGTGCAGGCCGAGCGAGGCCGCGTCGAACGGTTCGATGTCGAGGTGTTCGCCGTCCCGGAGCGAAAGATTCGGAGTGCGCCGCGTCATCTCACCCGAGTTGTAGTGCTCCGCACGCCGTCCGGTGACCAGAAGGTACGGGAAACCGGCGTCCGGCTCGGCGCCAGGCGGCAGGTAAGGCTTCGCGGCCAGGCGTGCCCGCTGATCCCGGGTCGCGAACTCCTCGAGGTAGAGCGTCGGGCTGCCGGAGTCGTCACCGGACGGACAAGGCCAGTGCAGTACGGCGCCCGCGTCGAGCCGTCGATGGGAGACGCCGCCGAACAGTGGCGCGAGCGAGTTGCACTCGTCGAGCGCTTCCGCCGGCGTGGCACAGCCGAGATCGACACCGAGCCTGGTCGCGATCTCCAGGAAGACGTCCAGGTCCGGGCGCACTCCGGAAGGTGGGTCGAGTACCGGCCGGACGCGCTGGAACCGGCGGTCGAAGTTCACGAACGTACCGTCCTTCTCCAGCCAGGACGCGACCGGGAACACCACGTCCGCGGCCTGTGCGGTGGCCGACAGGAACAAGTCGTTGCAGACGATCAACGGGCACGCCTCGAGAGCGGCCCGAACGGCAGCGGTGTCCGGGTCTGTGGACATCACGTCCTCGCCGACGACCCACAGCACCTCCAGCCGCCCGGCGCGCGCTGCCTCGAACATCTGCGGGATGCGTAGCCCGCGGGTCGTCGGCAGTGGTGCCCGCCACGCCGACTCGAACCGGGCCCGGGCCTGCTGATCGCCGACCTTCTGGTAGCCGGGCAGCAGATCGGGCAGCGCGCCCATGTCGCAGGCGCCCTGCACGTTGTTCTGTCCACGCAGCGGATTCACCCCACCGCCGCGGGCGGTTCCGACGGCGCCGCGGAGGATCGCCAGGTTCGCGAGCGTCCGTACGCCGTCCGTGCCGTGCAGGTGCTCGGTGACGCCGAGCCCGTAGAAGATCGCCGGTACGGCGGCCTCGCCGTACAGGTGGGCCGCCGCGACCAGGTCGTCGACGGCGACGCCGCTGATGTCGCAGACCCGGTCGGGTGTGTAGTCGCCGACCAGGTCCTGCAACTCGTCGTACCCGGTCGCGCGGTTGCACAGGAATCCCCTGTCGACGAGGCCGTCCCGGATCAGGACGTGGGCCAGACCGTTGAAGACGGCAACGTTCGTCCCCGGCCGGGCCTGGAGATGCACGTCGGCGTGCCTGGCGAGCTCGGTACGGCGGGGATCGATCACGACCAGCCGGGCCCCGTCGATGACCCGCTGCAGGATACGGGCGCCGACGACCGGGTGGGCGTCGGTCGGGTTGGCGCCGGCGAGCAGGATCGCGTCGCAGCGGTCGAGGTCGTCGAAGGCGTTGGTCCCGCCGCCGAGTCCGAACGTGGTCGCCAGGCCGGCCGCAGACGGGGCGTGGCACAGTCGCGCGCAGTTGTCGACGTTGTTCGTGCCGATGGCCACCCGGGCGAACTTCTGGATCAGGTAGTTCTCCTCGTTCGTGGCCCGCGCGGAGGAGATGACCGCGAACCGGTCGGGGGCGGCGAGCTGTCGCAGTCGTCCGGCGACGATGTCGAACGCTTCCTCCCAGGACGCGGGGACCAGTTCGCCGTTGCGTCGTACCAGTGGTGAGCGCAACCGATCCGGTGAACTGACGAAGCTGTGCGCGAACCGGCCTTTCACACAGGCGTGGCCACGGTTCACCGTCCCGTCGACGACCGGCCGGACGGTGACGATCTCGCGGTCGCGGGTGGCCACGTCCAGGGTGCATCCGACGCCGCAGTACCCACACGTGGTGCGGGTCCACTGCTCGATCGGCCGGGGGTCGAGCAGCCCCGGCTCGGACAGCGCTCCGGTGGGACAGGTGTCGACGCAGGCACCGCAGCTGACGCAGTCCGAGTCGGACCAGAGTCCGCCGGTGCCGGGGGCGACGACTGTGTCCGGGCCGCGTCCGGTGAGCGTGATGGCGAACGAGCCCTGGATCTCGGCACAAGCACGGACGCACCGACCGCAGGCAATGCAGAGATCGCGATCGAGCTTGACGTACGGATGTGAATGGTCGACTCCGCGAGACTCGGCCGGCAACGCCAGGGGCTCGCCCGTGACGCCGAGCTCGTGGCAACGCCGGACGAGCTCGCTGCGGTCGGCGGGGACGTCGAGAGCCCGTGCCGGGAGCCCGGCGACGATGGTCGCGAGCGCGTCCCGGCGCCACTGCTCGCCGATGGCGAGACCGATCCGGAGTCCGTCCCGGACCGGCGTCGTGCAGGCCGCGACCGGACCGTTGCCGTCTGCATCGACCAGGCACGTCCGGCAGGAGGCGGCCGGCGTCAGGCGATCGTCGTGGCAGAGCGCCGGAACGCTCCGGCCGGCGGCCCGGACCGCGTCGAGCACGGTGGCATCGGGACGAACCGCGACGGGCTGGCCGTCGATGAAGACCTGGATCATGGCCGGCCCTCGATTCCGTAGACGCGAGCGAGGCTGCGGACTGCGACCGGGACTCGCCGCCCGAAGGCACAAAGGCTGCCGGTCGCCATGGTGCGGAGGACCTGATCGCGCGCGGTCACCACGTCCGCCGACGGCACCAGGTGGGACAGCCGGAGGCCGCGTCGGGTGCCGACGCGGCAGGGTGAGCAGGCGCCGCAACTCTCGGCCGCTGCGAACCGCCAGACATGCCGCAGGATCTCCTCACCGGTCAGGCGGTCGTCGAAGGCGACGATCCCCGCGTGGCCGAGGGCCGCACCTCGCGTCGACAGGGCAGCGTCGCTGAGCGGCAGGTCGAGGTCGTCAGCAGCGAGGAATCCACCCAGCGGGCCACCGATCTGGATCGACCGCAGTACGGCGTCGTCGCGGAGACCACCGCCGAGTTCCTCGACGAGCCGGCGGACCGAGGTGCCGATCTCCACCTCGTAGGCTCCCGGCCGGGCGAATCGCTCCGACAGGCTCACCACCACGGTTCCGTTTTCCCCGGCGGTGCCGAGGGCGGCATAGCTCGCGCCGCCGTGCCTGACGATCCAGGGGACGGCGGCAAGGGTCTCGACGTTGTTCACCACCGTCGGCCGGCCGCCGAGGCCGTGCTCCACGGGGTACGGCGGTCGCGGCCGGACGACCCCGCGCAGACCTTCGAGCGCGTTGAGCAGGGCCGTCTCCTCGCCGGACACATACGATCCGGCACCAGGCTCGACCCGTACGTCGAGGGACTGCTTGCTGCCGTGCACCCGGTGCCCGAAGTGACCGTCCGCGTACGCGCGCCGGATCGCGGTCCGAAGTCGTTCCCGGGCGCGCGGGTACTCGGCCCGGACGAAGATCACCGCCTCTTCGGCCTGCACCGCGAAGCAGGCCAGCGCGAGCCCTTCGAGGAGCCGGTCCGGATCGCGTTCCATCAGCAGCCGGTCGACGTACGAACCCGGGTCGCCTTCGTCGCCGTTGGCCACCACCACGCGCGGTCCAGGATGGGTCCGCGCCGCGGCCCACTTGCGCGCGGTCGGGAAGCCCGCGCCGCCGCGCCCACGCAGCCCGGCGGTGCCGACCGCGGCCAGGACCTCGGCGGGATCGTCGCGCCGGACGACCTCGGGCCACACCGACCAACTGGCGTCGCCGGCGACGAGACCAGCTGTCACGACGGCCTTCCGGCTGTGCGCGTGGACGGGGATCGGGGGATCCTGCGGCGGGTGCTTCCCGGTGAGCTGCGCAGGGAGATCCGAACCGGCGTAGGCAGTGTCCCCTGCGAGAGCGGCAGGTCCGGCGTAGCAGTATCCGAGGCAACGCACCTCTTGGAGTGACACTGCGCCGTCGGCGCTGCAGGTGTCCATCGGCACACCGAGCGCATCCGCGATCTGCTGGAGATGGCCACCGCCGCTGGCCGCCATGCAAGCGGCGGCACCGCAGGCACGGACGTGCCGTCGGCCGTGTGGTGCGGTGAAGTCGGCGAAGAACGTGGCAGGCCCGGTCCCGGCAGCGGCCGGAAGGCTGTGGTCCCGCGCGAGGCCCCCGGCAGCTCCCGGTGACGGAGGACCCGGTACAGCAGGAGCGGTGTCGCCGGTCAGCAGTTCCGCCCGGACCGATCCGAGGTCACGGCCGAATCTGTCTGCGTACCGGCGTAGTGCGTCCGCCGTCCAATCGCTCATCGCCGTACTCCTTCGTTGTGCACCGTCTCCCAGCAGACCGCGCCGGATGGCGATCGGGACAGGGCAGAAGGGCCTGGTCCAGGTGGACCGGATGGCCCTGATCGCCGCAGTTGGGTTCAGGCCGACGTCGGAGGCGGAGTAGAGCGACCACCAGGCCAGGCAGTACTGCGAAGGCGAGGGACACCGCGAACTGGGTCATTGACAGCGGCTGCAGACTCAGCAGGTCGCGCAGGGGCGGCAGCAACAGTGGGGCGACCTGGGCGACGAGCGCTCCGGCGACGGCGACGTCGAGGAAGCGCAGCCGGGGTTCGCCGCGGGGGCGAGGCCGGCGCAGTGCGATCGCGACGCCGAGTTGGGCCAGTCCGAGGACGAGGTAGGTCATGGATTGCCAGGGGGCTCCGGTCGATCGGGCCCAGAGGGCAGCGGCGAGGCTGACAGCTGCGATCAGCGTTCCGGTCCAGGCGATGCGCTGCCACAGACCGGCGCCCAGGACCTGTTCGCCCGGAGAGCGCGGTCCACGGCGCATCGCCCGCGGGTCGGCCGGCTCCGCTCCGATCGCGACACCGGGCAGGCCGTGGGTGAGCAGGTTGATCCACAGGATCTGGGCCGGTACCAGCGGCGTGGCCAACCCGAGCAGTGGACCGATCAGCATCACGAGTACTTCGGCGAGCCCGCCACTGAGCGCGTACCGCAGGAACGTGCGCACGTTCGCGTAGATCCGCCGGCCCTCCTCGATCGCGGCCGCGACCGTGCCGAGGTCGTCGTCGGTGAGAATCAGGTCCGCCGCCTGCCGGGCGACCTCGGTGCCTTCTTTGCCCATGGCAACGCCGATGTCGGCACGCCGCAGTGCGGGTGCGTCGTTGACGCCGTCGCCGGTCATCGCGACCACGTGGCCGGCGTCCTCCCAGGCGCGGACGATGTCGAGCTTCTGCTCCGGGCGGATCCGGGCGTACACCCGGCCGCCGGCCGGATCCGCGCCGGCATCGATGTCGGCGCCCGTGACCACCTGGTCGGTGTGCAGGCCGATGCGGCCGGCCACCGCCTGCGCGGTCCCGGGCGCGTCGCCGGTGATCAGCAGCAGCCCGACACCGGCCTGACCGAAGGAATCGGCCACCTCGGCGGCGTTGTGGCGGACGGGATCGGTGATCGCGACCAGACCGGCCAGCCGCAGTCCGTTCTCGGATCGCTCCGCGCCCGGCGGCAGCACCCGGTCCGCGACGGCGAGAACCCGGTAGCCGTCGGCCGCGAGTTCCGCTGCGACAGCGCCGGCCGCTGCGAGATCGCCGTACGACGTGACGGAGGGGTCGAGGATGACCTCGGGTGCTCCCTTGCCGACCGCGAGTACGCCGGAGCCGTCGGGCAGCGGGTGGAAGGTCGTCATCCGCTTGCGGGTGCTGTCGAACGGGATCTCGGCGATGCGCGGGTATGTCGCGCGCAGCCCGGCCGGATCGGCGCCACCTCGGTGGGCGAGGACGAGCAGTGCGGCTTCGGTCGGATCGCCGAGCGGCAGCCACTCGGGTTGGCCGGCTGCCGGCGGGCGCAGGTCGGCGTCGTTGCAGAGGGCGAGGTCGCGCAGCAGCCGGTCCGGCGGCTGGGCCTCGCCGAGCGGCGACAGCTCGCCGTCGGGGGCGTAACCATTGCCGCCGGCAATGAACTCGCCGTGCTCGGTCCACAGCCGCTCGGCGAGCATGACATTCTCGGTCAACGTTCCGGTCTTGTCCGCGGCGACCATGGTGACCGATCCGAGTGTCTCGACGGCGGGGAGCCGGCGGACGAGGGCCGAGCGCCGAGCCATTCGATGGGCGCCGATGGCCAGGGCGAGGGTGACCACCGCGGGCAGCGATTCCGGTACGGCGGCGACCGTGAGGCTGACCGCGGTCACCACCATCTCGGCCGGCGGCAGTCCTCTGAGCAGGCCGGCGACGGCGACGATGCCGGACAGGACCAGCGCGACCAGGCTGAGGATCCGGCTGAGCGCCGTGAGGCGGTTCTGCAGGGGAGTCGGGCGTGGCCGCTGCGATGCGAGCAGGCCGGCGATCCTGCCCAGCGCGCTGTCCGGCCCGGTCCGGGACACCGTGCCTGAGCCACGGCCTCGGGTGATGACCGTGCCGGCGAACGCCTCGTCCTCGTGGTCCTTCTCGACCGGGACTGATTCACCGGTCAGCGCGGATTCGTCGGCCTGTAGCCGAACTGCACTGGACAGCTTGAGGTCGGCAGGCACGATGTCGCCGGCGTCCAGGACGACCAGGTCGCCGGGAACGACGTCCGCGGCCGGGATCACCGTCGTCCGGCCGCTGCGAACCACGGTCGCGTGGGGTGCCGCAAGGCTGTGCAGAGCGGCTAGCGCATGCTCCGCGCGAAGTTCCTGGATCACACCGACCGTGGTGTTGAGCACGATCACCATGAGGATCACGGTGAGATCCGTCAGGTCGTGCAGACACGCGGTGAGTACTGCGGCGGCGATCAGCAACAGGATCATCGGATCGCGCAGCTGCGCCAGGATGCGGCTGCGTACCGGGACAGGCTTGGGCGCGGCGATGGCGTTTGGCCCGTGCCCGGCCAGAGCGCGTGTGGCCTCGGCATCGGTCAACCCGCGGGGCGGCGAAACTTCAACGCTCATGCAGCCACGCGGGTTTCGTGGTGTACCACTGCCACCGGGCACTTGCTGTGGTGCAGCAGGCCGCGGGCCACTGATCCCAGCAGCAGTGGGCTGAACTGGGTGCGTCCCCGCCCACCGACCACGACGAGATCCGCCTCGGCGGACTCGACGGCCAGGGCCTGGACCGGATGCCCGTCCGTGCAGCGGGTCCGGACGTCGACGTCAGGGTACTTCTCCCGCCAGCCGGCGAGGGACTCGGCGACAAGGATCTTGGCGTGTGGGATCCACGGCTGCTGCTCGGGGTCCATCCACAGATCCGGCGGCGGATAGCTTTCCGGCACGTTGGCGGCGTGGACGGCCTCGAGCTCGGCTTCCTCGAGGGCTGCTGTGTCGAAGGCGAAACCCAGAGCGGCCTGACAGTCGGCCGAGCCGTCGACGCCGACCACCACCCGGCCCTTCGGGCTCGCCTCGGGATCCCACTCGTCGGGTACGACGACCAGCGTCCCGGTCGACAGCGCCGCACAGACCTGCGACGTCGACCCGATGACCAGCTCCGCGAACCCGCCCAGGCCGCGCCGGCCGATCACCAGCACGCTGCCGCTCTCGCTCGCGAGCTCCAGGAGTGTGGTCGCCGGATGACCATGCCGCACTTCGCCGGTGGCGTCGCGGAAGCCGAGCCGAGTCAGTTCGGCGGCGGCCTCCTCGATCTCGCCGGAGCCGTCGTCGTATGCGGCCGGTGGTGCCGGCGGCGACGGGCGATCGTCGTCGACGACATGGACGGCACGCAGAGTCAGCCCACGCCGCCCGGCGTACCGGACCGCCCAGGCGAGTGCGATCAGCCCGTCGCGGGAACCGTCGATCCCGACGACGAGGGCCGGTGGAGACTTGATGGACATCCCGAATCACCTCACCGCACGATGGCGACCGGACAGTGGGCGTGCTGCAGGACGCCCTGGCCGACGGAACCGAGCAGCAGGCCCGTGAAGCCGCCGCGGCCGCGGGAGCCGACCACCGCGAGTTGTGCAGACTCGGCCGCGAGCAGGATCGCCTGGGCTGGATGGCCGTTCGTCAGCCGGGTCTCACACTCCACGTCCGGGTGATCCTCGCGGGCGCCCGCGATCGACTCCGCGACAAGGAGACGGGCAGACTCCTGCACTGCCTCGTCGTCGAACTGCAGCATCGAATGCCCGTCCACGTGGGTCAGGAACGGGTTGGACCAGGCGTTGACGGCGACGACCGTGGCTCCGATCGCCTCCGCCTGGTCGAAGGCGAAATCGATGGCCTTCGCAGACGTCTTGGAGCCGTCGACACCGACGACGACGGTCACCTTCTCGTGCGCGCGGGGACGTAGGTCGGCCGGTACGACGACCACGGGGCACCGTGCGTGCGCGCTGACCTGTACTGCGACCGAGCCGACCAGCAGCCCGCTCCACCCGCCGAGCCCGCGAGAACCGAGAACCAGCACCCGGGCGTGTGCGGTCTCCTCCGTGAGCGCCTCGGCGGGGGTGCCCTCGACCAGCACGGTCTCCACTTCGAGGCCGGGATGCTGGGCACGCAGGGCGTCGGCCAGCGCAGTGAGACCGTGCTCCCGTGCGGTTCGAAGTGCAGCGAGCGGGACCACGGTGCTGGGCGTGGCGCGAAGCGCGACGATGAGTTCGAAAACCTCGACGACACGCAGGCGGGTGCGCAGCCGGTCAGCCTCGGCGGCGGCCCAGTGCAACGCGGTCCGGCTTGCTTGCGAACCGTCGTACCCGGCAACGATCGGGGCGGCCTGTGACGACATCGTTCCTCCTCGGAATGACCTGCTACGTCGACTGTCGCCCGGGAAGCCCCCGCACGGTCAGGGCCAAAGGTCCCGCAAGGGCGTGGCATCCGTGAGGTATGGCGGCTGCCGTCGTGCGACCCGGCACCGAGGTGACTTTGGACTCTGGGCAACAGCGCCGGGCGGAGCGATGGTGATGGTATGGGGAAGGACGTGGTCGTCGGTCCGGCCGACCTGCCGGCCTTGCTCGATCGATGGGTCGCAGCCGGTGTGATCACGCCCGCACAAGCTGAGCGGATGCGAGCCGACCTCGGGCCGGCGCGTCCGCTGTCTCCGGCCGCGCCCCGGGAACACCACGAGACCTCCCTCGCGGTCGAAGCGCTCGGATACCTCGGCAGTGTGCTGATCGTGGTGGCGTCGTTGCTGCTCGCCTCTCAGTACTGGAACGACCTCTCGACTGCCGGTCACCTGCTCGTCGTCGGCGCGGCAGCGGTCACGCTGTTGCTGGCCGGGTTCGCCGTACCCAAGCGTCTTGGGCCGGCCGGTCTGCGGATGCATGCTGTCCTGTGGCTCGGTGCCACGGTGTCCACGGCCGGCTTCCTCGGCCTGCTCGGCAACGAGGTGCTCGAGTGGCAGGACGAGGACCTTGCACTGCTGGTCTTCGCGGGCTCGACGGCCCTCGCCGCGCTGCTGTGGTGGCGGCTGCCCACGAGCCTGCAGCAGGCAGTCCTGGTCGCGGGGCTGGCCGGCACGGCAGGCGCCGCGGCCGCCCAGTTGAACGCTGCTGAGGACGAGCTTCCCGGGCTGGCAGTGTGGGGCGTCGGCGCGATCTGGTTCCTGCTCGGCTGGGGAGGCGTCGTACGGCCGCGCTGGAGCGCACTCCTGTTCGGCGGGATCAGCCTGATCATCGGCGCCGGCATGACGATGCCTGCCGACGGCGGGCTCGTGCTGGCTCTGGTCACAGCGGCTGCGCTGGTCTCGCTCGCAGTACTGGCACGGGATCTGCTCGTGCTGGCACTCGGAGGCTGGGGTGCCGTGCAGTTCCTGCCGATCGCGGTCAACGAGTGGTTCCCCGGTGAACTTGCTGCTGCGATCGCGCTGCTTGGCGCCGGCGGCCTGCTGGTCGCCGTCGCGATCTGGATCGCCCGTCGTCGCGACGGACATCCGGCGACTGGCGGCAGCGCGCACCGCCAGTACGGCGTGATCCCACGGCAGGTCGCGTGGACCGCAAGCGCCGGCGTAGCCCTCACGGTCACCGCCCTCCTGATCCTGCTCGGCACCACCTGACACGACTCCCACCTCCCTCCAGCTACGACAGGGGTCAGACGAGCGCGTGGTCGTCGGTCCGACTTGGTTCGGGCGGGCGGGAGGTGTGGGACTCGTGCGCTGCCGGTAGCAGGCGGGCGAGCCAGGTGGGGAGCCACCAGTTGGCTTTGCCGAGAAGCTTCATGGAGGCGGGGACCAGGATGAGGCGCACGATGGTCGCGTCGATGAAGACGGCGGTGGCCAGGCCGAGGCCGAACATCTTGATGCTCGGATCGTCGTTGATGACGAAGCTCAGGAAGACCGAGATCATGATCAGCGCGGCCGCCGTGATGACCCGTCCGGTGGCCGCGAGGCCGCGGACGACGGCGGTGTCGTTGTCGCCGGTGTTCACGTACTCCTCCCGCACCCTGGACAACAGGAACACCTCGTAGTCCATCGACAGCCCGAACAGGATCGCGAACATGAACAGCGGAATGAATGGGAGGATCGGCACCGTCGCCTCCAGTCCGATCAGCTCGGCGCCCCAGCCCCACTGGAACACCATCACCATCACGCCGAACGAGGCTCCGATGCTCAGCAGGTTCATCAGGGCCGCTTTGAGCGGTACGACGACCGACCGGAAGACGACTGTCAGGAGCAGGATGGAGAGCACGATCACCGCGCCGATGAACCATGGCAGGCGATCCTCGACCCGGTTGGCGACGTCCGCCAGGGTCGCAGTCTGACCACCGACGTGAGCCGTGGCGGGGCGCCCGCCGATCGCGGCCGGGAGCACGTCGGTGCGCAGACGCTCGATGGTGCGGACGGTTTCGTCGTCTTGCGGTCCGGTGGCCGGGAAGGAGACCACGGTGGCGACTCCGGCCTCGGCGTTCACCAGGGCAGGTGCGACGTCGGCTATGCCGTGGTCGGCGTTGACGGCGTCGACGAGGGGCTGGATCACGGTTGGGTCTTTCGAGATGTCGACGGCGATGACCAGCGGCCCGTTGATGCCGGGCCCGAAGCCCGCGGCGACCAGGTCGTAGGCCTGGCGTTGGGTGCGGTTTTCCGGGAGGGCGCCGTCGTCGGGGGTGCCGACGCGGAGAGCCAGCAGCGGTGCAGCGAGTGCGAGGAGCAGGACGGTGGCGCCGACGACGTACGCGACGGCGTTCCTCGCCACATGCTCGGCCCACCGCTGCCAACCCGGCCCGGCGGAGCGACGTTTGCGCCGCAGCCCCAGACGGTTGATCCACTGCCCGGCAAGGCCGAGGAACGCGGGGAGCAGGGTGATCGAGACGAGCACCATGGTCAGCACGATGAGCGAGACGGCCAGGCCGCCGGCAGTGATGAACGGAACGCCGGCGACGGCGAGCCCGAGGATCGCGAGGACGACCGTGCCGCCGGCGAGCACGACGGCCCGGCCGGCTGTGGCGACGGCCCGCCCGGCCGCCTCGTCGACGGGCATCCCCTGCGCGAGGTGTTCACGGTGCCGGGTGACGAGGATCAGCGCGTAGTCGATCCCGACTCCGATGCCGATCATGCTGCCGAGCACGGGTGCCCAGCTCGGGATGTCGATCAGGTGGGCGACCAGGGCCATCGAGCTGACGCCGAGCGCCAGGCCGAAGAGCGCCATACCGATGGGAAGTCCCATCGCGATGACCGATCCGAAGGCGAGCAGGAGTACGGCAACCGCGGCGAGCAGCCCGATGGCTTCGCCGAGTCCGCTAGCGGGTTCTTCGAAGGCGAAGAAGAGGTCGCCACCTGCCTCGACCCGGAGTGGGTGCTCCTGCGCAGCGAACGCTTTCAGTCTGTCGAGGTCCGACTTGTCCAGTTGTTCGAGCACCGGATACTGCAGCCGAAGGATGGCGACCCGACCGTCGGGTGACATGACTCCCGGGGCTGCCGTTGGCGTGGCGGTGGGATCGCTCGTCTCCAGCACGTTCGGCAGCTCGGAGGCCGCCGATCGGATCTGGGCGAGGGCTGCGCGCGCCTCGGCTGAGTCGAAGAAGGTCGTCTGGTCATCCAGCGGCGTGACGACGAGTTGGGCGGTGAGGCCGGCCTGATCGGCACCCGCGGCCGTCAGCAGGTCCGTTGCCTGCTGTGAGTCGGTCCCCGGTGCGCCGAAGGAGTCCTCGAGCTTCTGGCCGAAGGCGCCCGAGGCAATGACAACTAGCACGGACACGGCAAGCCACAGTCCGATGACTGTCCAGGCCCGTCGGGCGGCGAACCGTCCCAACCGGTACAGCGAGTTCGACATCATCTCTGATCCCCTCCAGCGCGGTGCGACCGATGTGGTCATAGCGTGGCGAAGACGCCGGCGGCGTCGCCTCAGGCGAACGGGCGGAGTTCGGTAGCCCGATCGGCCGACCGACGCGCCGTACTTTGGGCTGATCCGCCGTACGCCGGGAATCTCTACCCTGAGGACATGCTGACCAACGCCGTACGCGCGCTCTGGGCGGAGCCGCGGGCACCCGGGGCACCCGAGCGGGTGTGGCGGGACTGGGCGCTGCTGCTGGTGCTGATTCCGACGGCGATTCTCGAAGGTCTACTGCGCGATGCGTTGGTTTGGAGGCCTGTCGCGCTCGTGCTGGCGCTCGGTGTCATCACGTCTCTCCTGTGGCGCCGTACGCATCCGCTGGCCGTGGTGGCCGGGGCCTTCGGCGCTGTGATCGTCGCCGACGTCGCGAGCCTGGTCACCACCGGCAGCCCGGTCGGCTTGAACACGATGGCGTGTCTACTGCTGCTGCCGTACGCACTGCTTCGGTGGGGATCCGGACGCGAGATCGGGATCGGGCTGGCGATCATCCTCGTCACGTTGGTGCTGGGTCTGGCCGGAAACTTCACCGGGGTTGTCGATTCCATCGTCGGCAGCCTGGTCCTGATGTTTCCGGCCACGCTCGGTACGGCGGTCCGTTACTGGTCGACGTCGCGGCTGCGTGAACTGGACCAGGTGCGGCTGCGCGAACGCGAACAGTTGGCCCGCGAGCTCCACGACACGGTCGCTCACCACGTCTCGGCCATCGCCATCCGGGCGCAAGCCGGCCAAGTCGTCGGCGCTGCTCGTCCCGACGCCGCGCTGGACGCGCTCGCCGTGATCGAGGAGGAGGCGTCGCGTACTCTCGCGGAGATGCGCGTCATGGTCGGGAGTCTGCGCGGCGACGGGGCCGGTGCGCTGATGCCGCAACCGGGGGTCGCCGACCTGGAGCGACTGGCTCTCAGCGTCGGCTCGCCGCGGGTCGAGCTCGACCTGTCCGGTGACCTCGACAACCTCGGATCCCCGATCGGTACGGCGATCTATCGCATCGCCCAGGAGTCGGTCACGAACGCCGTACGCCACGCGCGGCACGCCACCCGGATCGACGTACGCGTGATCGGCGACGCGGACTGCGTGCGGCTGACGGTCTCCGACGACGGGGACGGCGGTGCGACGGCACGCAATCCGTTGGGCTACGGCCTGGTCGGGATGAGCGAACGGGCGATGCTTCTCGGTGGCTTCCTCGTGGCGGGGCCTGGTCAGGAAGGCGGCTGGACCGTCGAGGCGACCCTGCCCAAGGCGGCCCGATGACCATCCGCGTGCTGGTCGCCGACGACCAGGACCTGATCCGCACCGGGCTCACGATGATCCTCGACGCCCAGCCCGATATCGAGGTGGTCGGTCAGGCGGCGGACGGTCATGAGGCAGTGACCCTCGCCCGCCGGCTGCGACCCGATGTCTGCCTGTTCGACGTCCGGATGCCCGGTATGGACGGCATCGCGGCGACCCGCGAGCTCGCCGGCGCAGGTGTCGACGACCCGCTCGCGATCGTGGTGATCACCACCTTCGATCTCGACGAGTACGTGCACGGAGCGCTCAAGGCCGGGGCCAGAGGATTCCTGCTCAAGGACTCCGGGCCAGCGCTCTTGATCCAGGCGATTCATGCTGCCGCTGACGGCGATGCGCTCATTGCCCCGAACATCACCGCCCGGCTGCTTGCCGCCTTCTCCGACGTACGAGGCGGTCGGCGGCTGGTCCAGCCGGTCGAACCTCTCACGGATCGCGAGGAGCAAGTCCTGCTGACTGTGGCGCAGGGCCGGACGAACGCCGAGATCGCCGCCGAGCTCCATGTCAGCCTCAGCACCGTCAAGACGCACATCGCCGGCATCATGACCAAGCTCGACGCCAGGAACCGCGTCGAGATCGTCATGTGGGCCTACGAGACCGGCCGCGTCAGCCGCTGAACCAGGCAGCTGGTGCACGTCAGGTGAATTGACTTGCTCCGGGGGTGTGAGGAGGGTGCAGCTCATGTGTTGACAGGGGCGGAGTAGCTCAGCGATCATTGAGGCAATGAGCGTTGAGGGAAAGTCTCTGGTGGAGCGGGCCCGAGTGCATGCGGCGCTCGGGGATCCGGCTCGGTTGGCGATCGTCGATGCGTTGGCGGTGGGGGACGCGGCGCCGGGGGAGCTGGGGGCGTTGCTGGAGATGCCGACCAACCTGGTCGCGCATCATCTGAAGGTTCTGCAGGAGGCCGGCCTCGTGGTGCGGGGGAGGTCCGAAGGGGATCATCGCCGGACCTACGTGCGGCTGGTGCCTGAGGCGTTGTCGAAGGTGGGGATTCCTCCGCTGAGTGCGGTGCCGCGCGTGGTGTTCGTGTGTACGCAGAACTCGGCCCGGTCGCAGCTGGCGGCGGCGATCTGGGCTCGGCGTAGTCACGTCCCGGCGATATCGGCGGGGACTCGGCCGGCGGAGCGGGTGCATCCGCGGGCGGCGAAGGTGGCCAGGCGGCGCGGTCTGGATCCGGCCGGCTGGAGTACGGCGCACGTCGACGACGTGGTGAAGTCGGACGACCTGGTGATCGCGGTGTGCGACATCGCGTACGAGCACCTGCCGGCGGAGGTGCGGCCGCGGGTGCACTGGTCGGTGCCGGATCCGGCGCCGACGGACACGGACGCGGCCTTCGAGGCCGCGTACGACGAGATCGCCGATCGGGTCGACCGGTTGGCGCCACTGGTGTCCCATCGCAAGAAGAAGAGGACGGGATCATGACCGAAGTCGGTCGGTACCACCGTGAAGACTTGTCCATCGATCAGCATCTCGCGTTGCGTACGGCGGCCTCCCGGCTGGGGGAGCAGTTCGCCGGGATCTACGGGCCGGAGACGATCGAGCGGTTCCTGCACTCCAGCTACGACCAGTTCGCGACCGGCAGCACGGTGCCGAACTTCCTGCCGCTGCTGGCCGAGCGTTTCGCGCGTCAGCGGTTGACGGCGTTGGCCAGGGTCGAGGGGCATCACGACGACGGACGGCCGGTCGTGCTGTTCCTGTGCGTGCACAACGCCGGGCGCAGCCAGATGGCGCTTGGGTTCTTCGAGCATCTGGTCGGTGACCGTGCCATCGGGTGGTCGGGCGGCTCGGAGCCGGGTGCCGAGGTGAACCAGGCGGCGGTCGAGTCGATGGCTGAGCGTGGCATCGACATCTCGAGCGAGTATCCCAAGCCGTGGACCGATGAGGTGGTTCGGGCCGCGGACGTGGTCATCAGCATGGGCTGCGGCGACGCATGCCCGATCTTCCCGGGCAAGCGGTACGAGGACTGGGTCCTCGACGACCCGGCCGGCCTCGAGGTCGCCGACATCCGCCCGATCCGCGACGAGATCGAGCGCCGGGTCCGCCAGTTGCTCGACGAGATCGACGTATCTGTCGTGAGCGGCCGGTGAACACGACGCCGTTGTGGCGACGGGCAGTTGCCGAGGGCATCGGAACCGGTCTTCTGGTCACCGTCGTCATCGGATCCGGGATCGCCGCGGCCAGGCTGTCGCCGAACGACGTCGGGCTGCAGCTCCTGGAGAACGCGTTCGCGACCGCGCTCGGGCTCGCCGTACTGATCCTGATGATCGGTCCGGTGTCGGGTGCGCACTTCAACCCGGTGGTCTCGGCGGTCGACTGGTGGCTCGGCCGGAGCACCGGCAGCGGCCTGACCGCGCAGGACCTCGCCGCCTACGTCCCGGCGCAGATCGTCGGCGCTGTGCTGGGCGCCGTACTGGCGAATCTCATGTACGGCGAAGCGGCGGTGTCGTGGTCGACGACGGAACGCGCCACCGGGCAGCTGTGGCTCGGTGAGGTCGTCGCGACGGCGGCGTTGATCGTGCTGATCTTCGCGCTCGCGGCAACCGGGCGGGCGTCGGTCGCGCCGGCCGCAGTCGGCGCCTACATCGGTGCGGCGTACTGGTTCACCTCCTCGACATCGTTTGCGAACCCGGCGGTCACGATCGGGCGGGCGTTCAGCGACACGTTCGCCGGGATCGCCCCGGCGTCTCTGCCGGGCTTCGTGATCGCACAGCTCGTCGGCGCTGCCGTCGGAGTGGGCCTGCTGGCGCTGCTGTACCCGAGAGCCGGACGTGCTGCGGACGACGTAGTCACCCCTCACATCGACACCACTGCGAGTACTGGAGCTTCCAAGTGAGCAAGCCAACTGTTCTGTTCGTCTGTGTCCACAACGCCGGCCGGTCCCAGATGGCCGCGGGCTGGTTGCGGCACCTGGCCGGCGACACCGTCGAGGTTCGCTCGGCCGGCTCCGCGCCGCGCGACCAGATCAACCCGGTGGCCGTGGAGGCGATGCAGGAGGTCGGTATCGACATCACCGGCGCTGTGCCGCAACTGCTGGAGACCGAGGCCGTCCGGGAGAGCGACGTCATCGTCACCATGGGCTGCGGCGACGCATGCCCGATCTTCCCCGGCAAGCGGTACGAGGACTGGGAGCTCACCGACCCGGCCGGTCAGCCGATCGAGGTCGTCCGCCAGGTCCGCGACGAGATCCGCGGCCGGGTCGAGAAGCTCGTCGGCGAGTTGCAGGCGTCGTGAGGTCCGCGGCCGGCGCGTTGACCGGTATATAGATGGCTGTGAATATTGAGCTATGCCGAAGCCGGGGGGCCAGCAGGCGCTGGTGATTCCGCTGTCGCGCGAGGACGCCGAGCGGCGCGCGGCTCAGCTGAGCGTCGTCGCGGATCCGACCCGGCTGCGCCTGATGAGCCTGGTGCTGACACATCCGGCCGGGGAGGTCAGCGCGGGTCAGCTCGCCGGCGAGCTCGAGCAGTCGTCGACGACGATCGGCCACCATCTGCGGGTGCTCTGCGAGGCGGACCTGCTGACCCGGGAACGGCGGCAGGCGCACACCTACTACCGGCCGACGCACCACGCGGTCGCGCAGTTGGCGACCTTGCTCGGCGTCGAGTCGCCCAAGCAAGGGCCGGCCCGCGGTCGGGCATTCGACCTGGACACCGCCGTGGTCGATCGGCAGCTGCGGCGCATCTCTGAGCAGTTGGCGACCCGCTTCACGGGAGTCTTCTCGCCGGAGACAGTACGGCGCTATGTCGGCGAGAGCTACGACATGCTGGCGGCCCGATCCCGGGTTCAACGTTTCCTGCCGTCGCTGACGGCGAACTTCGCAGCCGAGCGACTGGCTGCCTTGGCGAAGGCGGAGGGCAGGACACAGGGCTCGGTGTCCGAGGTTCTCTTCGTCTGCGTCCGCAACGCGGGAAGGTCGCAGATGGCGGCGGGTCTCCTGAGTCAGCTGGCCGGCGATCGGGCGCTGGTCCGATCGGCCGGTTCGTTGCCGGTGGCCCTTGTCGATGCGAACGTGGTCACCGCAATGAACGAGGTCGGCGTCAACCTCGGTGGCGCGTATCCCAAGCCGCTGACCGACGAGATCGTCCGCGCCGCCGACGTCGTCGTCACGATGGGCTGCGGCGATGCATGCCCGCTCTATCCCGGCAAGCGCTACCTGGACTGGCAGATCGGCGACCCGGAGGGCCGGCCGCTCACAGAGGTACGGCGGATCCGCGACGAGATCCACCAACAGGTCAGGGAACTGGTCGACGAGCTGTTCCCGACTGCCTGACCAGGGGCCGGCGACCAGGTCGCGAGGGCGATTCGGTCAGACAGTTGCAGGTGTCGGGACGGACAGCAGGTTCGAGAGCCAGGTGAGGCGCTCGGGGATCGGCCAGTAGTAGACCCAGGTGCCGCGGCGCTCGCAGTCGACCAGGCCTGCTTCGCGGAGCACCTTCAGGTGGTGCGAGATCGTCGGCCCGCTCACATCGAAGTTCGGTGTGATGTCGCAGACGCAGACCTCGTCGCCGGCCGAGGCGATGATCGACATCAGCCGGAGCCGGATCGGATCGGCCAGTGCCTTGAACACGGCGGCGCCGTCCGCGGCCTGGCCGGGGTCGAGGGCGGCCTCGGAGATCGGCGTGCAGCAGGTGGTGAGAACGACGAGCTCCTGTTTCGACATGGATCTATCTTGACTCTTGTCGAATCAAGAGGCAAGCTTCGTGATTAGATGAACGTCTAGACAGCACGGAGGATGATCGTGACAGAGCCGGTGGTAGTCATCGGAGCGGGCCCGGTGGGACTGGCAGCAGCGGCGCACCTGGCCGAACGTGGCCTCGAGTTCGTGGTGCTGGAGTCGGGGCCGACGGTGGCGGCTGCGATCGACGAGTGGCGGCACGTGAAGCTGTTCAGCCCGTGGCGCTACGACATCGACGGTGCCGCGCGGCGACTGCTGGAGCAGACCGACTGGATCGAGCCCGACCTCGACGAGTTGCCGACGGGCGGCGACCTGGTCGACGCCTATCTCGCACCGCTGGCCAAGACGCCGCAGATCGGGGACCGGATCCGGTATGGCGCTCAGGTGACCGCGGTGACGCGGGTCGGCTTCGACCGCATCCGTACCGCGGGGCGCGAAGCGGTGCCTTTCCTGGTGCGGCTCGCCGACGGCGAGGAACTGCTTGCGAGCGCAGTCATCGACGCGACGGGCACGTGGCGCCGGCCGAACGTGCTCGGCGGGTCCGGGATCCCGGCGCGCGGCGAGGCCGACGTCGCCGACCGGATCGTGCCGGCGTTGCCGGACGTGCTGGTGCGCGACCGTGAGCGCTTCGCCGGTCGTCGTACGGCGGTGGTCGGTGCTGGTCACTCGGCTGCGACGACCCTGCTGGAGCTTGGTGATCTGGCCGCTCAGGAGCAGGGCACGCAGGTGCTGTGGGTGGTTCGCGGCGCGGACCAGGCCCGCACTTATGGCGGCGGTGAGGCCGACGAGTTGCCGGCGCGTGGCGCGCTCGGGTCCCGGCTGAGGCAGCTGGTGCAGTCCGGGCGGGTGGAGCTGGTGAGCAGCTTCCGGATCGAGGCGATCTCCCGTACGGCGGACGGCCGGGTGGAGCTGGTCTCGGGGGACCGGCGGGTTGCCGCGGACAACGTGGTGAACTCGACCGGGTTCCGGCCCGACCACGAGATCGTCGGCGAGCTGAGGCTGGACCTCGACCCGATCCTGGCGTCCACGCGGGCGCTGGCACCGCTGATCGACCCGAACCAGCACTCCTGTGGGACCGTTCCACCGCACGGCGTCGACGAGCTCACTCACCCGGAGCCGGGGTACTACGCGGTGGGTGCGAAGTCGTACGGCCGGGCGCCCACGTTCCTGCTGGCCACCGGCTACGAGCAGGCCCGCTCGGTCGTCGCGGCGATCGCGGGGGACTGGGACGCTGCGCGCGACGTCCAGCTGAACCTGCCGGAGACCGGGGTGTGCTCGTCGAACCTCGCGTACGGCGAGTCGTCCGACGAGGCTGCGGTCGGATGCTGCGGCCCGGCGCCGCAGGCCGTCACCATCGCGGCTCCGGCCGGCCGGGGACTGGCTACCGGGATCAGCGGTGGTCTGCTGACCGTGGTCGACGCCCAGCCGAGCACCCAGTCGGGCTGCTGCAGCTGACTGGGTGCGGGTTGCCTACTGGCCCGCCGGCATGTGCCCGGTGACGAGGAAGATGACGCGGCGGGCCATCGAGACCGCGTGGTCGGCGATGCGTTCGTAGTAGCGGCCGAGCAGGGCGAGGTCGACGGCGACCTCGACGCCGTGCGGCCAGGAGGGATCCATCATCTGCCGGAACTGGTTGCGCCGGAGCCGGTCCATCTCGTCGTCGGCGGCCTCGATCCGCAGTGCCGCGGAGACGTCCCGGGTGGAGATGACCTCGCCGGCCTGGTCGACCATTCGCCGGGTGGCGCGGCTCATCTCCTCGATCATGCCGTGCAACTCGGTGGGGATGGCCGGCGCCGGGTAGCGCAGGCGGGCGATCTTGGCGACGTGGGCGGCGAGGTCGCCCATCCGCTCGAGGTCGGCGACCATCCGCAACGCGGCGACCAGCATCCGGAGCTCGGCTGCGACCGGCGCCTGCCGGGCGATCACGTCGAAGATCTTCTCCTCGACGGTCTCGCCGGCGGCGTCGAGCTGGGTGTCGGCGCCGATGACCGCCTCGGCGGCACTGAGGTCCGCGGCGAGCAGTGCGCTGGTCGAGCGCTGCACGGCGGCGGAGACGACGAGCGTCATCCGTTCGAGGTCGATCAGGATGTCGTTGAGCTGCTCGTGGTACATCTCGCGCATAGGTGCCTCCGTGGCCGGATTACCGCGCTGCGAGCCAGTGCAGCGCGGCGAGTTGGATGGCGTCCCAAGGGCTCCGGCGATGCGGCCTTGTTTGTGTGCGGTGGTCCCCAGCGGCACGTACGTCGGCTCGGTGAGCAGGACGTGATGGGTGTGGACACAATCTCCGGCGGCCCAGACATCCGGGACGTTGGCGCGCATCTGCCGGTCGACGACGATCGTGCCGTGCTGATCCAACTGTACGCCGGTCGCCGCGACGAGCCCGGTCGCCGGCCGCGCGGTCATCGGGCGAACTTCTGGTCGACGGCAGGGGCTGTCGGTACCACGAACTGATACCCGAGGTTCCGGATCACCCTGATCCAGTCCGGTCCGTGGTCGCCGCGGAGCCGCTTGCGCAGCCGCATGATGTGGACGTTCAGCGTGTTGCTGCGTACGGCGGCCTCCCGGCCCCAGACCGCGTCGAGAAGTTCCTGCCGCGTGACCAGCTCGCCAGGTCGCTCCGCGAAGAACCGCAGCAGGAGGAACTCCATCGGCGGTAGCTCGATCTGGCGCCCGTCCAGCCACGCCTGCGGGACGGCGCCGTCGACCCGCAGCCGGCCGAGGTCGAGGGCCGGGGGCCGCAGACCGACTTGGTGCGGCGGTGGTGCGAGCGAGTTGATGAGTGCGAGGAGTTCGCGGACCCGGTACGGCCTGGGCACGACTGCGCTGGCGCCGGCGTCGCTGGCCCGGCTGGTGAACTCGTTGCTGCCCACCTCGGCGCCGACGACGATCGGCTGGTGCGGGTCGTCGGTCCGCACGATGCTCAGGAACTCGATCGGATCCAGGCGCCCGGCGCACGGGCCGAGGAGGACGACGTCCGGGCAGAGCTTGCCGACATGGAGGAGGGCCTCGGCTGCATCGGCGCAGACGTGCACGTCGAAGGGCTGATCGGCCGAGGCGGCCAGCAGTTCGTCGACGTCGTCGCCGTGGTCGACGACCAGGACCGAGATGCGGAACTGCGCCTTCCGGCCGGGCCGCCGGTGCGGCCGGACCTCGGCTGACTCCGGGGCGTTCATCGTCGGGGCGGTCATCGCGCTCACCCGAACCGGCCGGTGATGTAGGCCTCGGTGCGTTTGTCCGACGGGTTGCCGAAGATCTTGCTGGTGTTGTCGAACTCCACCAGCCGGCCGGTGCGCTGGCCGTGCTCGTCGGCCGCCGCGGTGAAGAACGCGGTCCGGTGCGAGACCCGGGCGGCCTGCTGCATGTTGTGGGTGACGATGATGATCGTGTAGGTCTTGGCCAGATCGACCATCAGGTCCTCGATCTTCGCCGTCGCGATCGGGTCCAGCGCCGAGCACGGCTCGTCCATCAGGATCACCTCGGGGTTGGTGGCGATGGTACGGGCGATGCACAGCCGTTGCTGCTGTCCGCCGGACAGGCCGTACGCGCTCTGCTTGAGCTTGTCCTTGACCTCGTCCCACAGTGCGGCGCCGTGCAGCGCTCGCTCGACGACGTCGTCCATGCTCTTCGGCTTCAGGCCGGTGACGCGCGGGCCGTAGGCGACGTTGTCGTAGATCGACTTGGGGAACGGGTTCGGCTTCTGGAACACCATTCCGATCCGGCGGCGGACCTCGATCACGTCGACGCTGTCGTCGTACATGTCGACGCCGTGGTACCGGATGCTGCCCAGCACGTGGGCGCCGGGGACGAGGTCGTTCATCCGGTTCAGGCACCGCAGGACGGTCGACTTGCCGCAGCCCGAGGGCCCGATCAGGGCGGTGATCTGCTTGCTGCCGAAGACCATGTCGACACCGGAGACGGCGAGGAACTTGTCGTAGTACACCTCGAGGTCGCGGAGCTCGATCACGCCGTCGGGCTCGGCCGGCGGCGCGTGCTGGTCGCCGCGTTCGCTGAGCTCGACGCGGATCTCGTGCGGGGCGCCGGCGGCGCCGACCGTCTCGGGAACGGTGGCGATGTCCGGTTCGACGTTCGTCATGGCGTGCTCTCCCGGGGTGGTCATGTCACCAGCGGCGCTGGTAGTGGTTGCGCAGCCAGATCGCGACGGCGTTCATGGCCAGCAGGACGACGATGAGCAGCAGGATGGCGGCGTACGCGAGGTCGCGGAACGCGTCGCGGTCCTGCGGAACGAGGTTGTAGATCTGCACCGGCAAGGTCGTGTACTTCGACAGCAGGCCGTCCGGGTTGAACGTGACGAAGGTGGTGGCGCCGACCAGGATCAGCGGTGCCGCCTCGCCGATCGCCCGCGACATCGCGAGGATCGAGCCGGTGGCGATTCCGGGCACGGCAGCGGGCAGCACCTGCTTCCAGGTCGTCTGCCACTCGGTGGCGCCGAGGGCGAGCGAGCCGTCGCGGATCTCCCGGGGCACAGCACGCATCGCCTCCCTGGTCGTGATGATGATGACCGGGAGGATCAGGAGAGCCAGCGCGACACCGCCCGCGATCACGACGCCGCCGACGGAGATCGGGCCTCGGACCACGAAGCCGAGGGTGAGGATGCCGTAGATGACCGCCGGCACCGCGGCCAGGTTCTGGATGTTGAGCTCGATCGCCCGGTTCCACCACCTCGCCGGGTTCGCGTACTCCTCCAGGTAGATGGCGGCCGCAATGCCGAGCGGCATCGCGATCAGGGCAGTCATCGCGCCGACCCACAGCGTGCCGAGCAGCGCGGACTGGACGCCTGCGGTCACGGGCCTGATCTTCGACGGCTGGTTGGCGATCAGGTTCCCGTCGAGCCGAGCCAGGCCCTTCTGCACGATCACGGCCAGGACGAAGAACAGGAAGACGCAGATCAGTGCCAGACAGGCCCACAGGACTGCGGCGAACACGGTCGAGGCGATCCTGTCCTTGCTCCGTCCGCGGGTCAGGGTCGGCGCTTGGGTCGCGCTGGCTGTGGTCATCAGTAGGCCTGCCTGTACTTGCGCACCAGACGAATGCTGGCCAGGTTGATGAGGAAGGTGATCGCGAAGAGCAAGGCGCCCACGGCGAACAACGAGTAGTAGACCGGCGAGCCCTGGGGTGCGTCGCCACTGGCGACCTGGGCGATGAAGCCGGTCATGGTCTGGGCGCCTTCGCGCGGGTCGAAGGTCAGCTCGGCGCGGCTGCCGGCCGCGATGGTGACGATCATCGTCTCGCCGACCGCGCGGGAGAACGCGAGCACTATCGCCGCGACGATCCCGGACAACGCGGCCGGGAACACCACCCGCAGGGTGGTCTTCATCCGGTTCGCGCCCAGCGCGTAGGAGCCCTGCCGCAGCGCCAGGGGGACGGCGGACATCGCATCCTCGCCCAGCGAGGCGACCGTCGGAACGATCATGAAGCCCATCACGATGCCCGGCGAGAGCAGGTTGTGGATCGTGTCGAACTGCACCAGGTTCCCGAGGATCGGCGTGAAGATGGTCAGCGCCAGGAATCCGTAGACCACGGTGGGGATGCCGGCCAGCACCTCGAGCACCGGCTTGAGCACCTTGCGGACCCGCTCGGAGGCGTACTCGCTCAGGTAGATCGCCGCGCCGAGCCCCAGCGGTACTGCGACGGCCAGGGCGATCAGTGTCACGATCAAGGTGGCGGCCACCAGGGGCATCACGCCCCACGCCTTGTCGGTCCAGCTGAACTTGTTGCCGAACCCTGCGGTCCACTCGGTGCCGAAGAGGAAGTCTCCGGGCCCGACGTGGGTGAAGAAGGTGACCGTTGGGGCCAGCAGTGACACCACGATCCCGATGGTGACTGCGACGGACAGCCAGGCCGCCGTGACCATCGTTGCTTTGATGAATCGCTCGCCACGCCGGGGGTCTTGCTGTGTCAGGTCGACCGCAGGCCCGCGCCAGACAGGCGGATGCCCCCGCCCCCCGGTGGCGGCACCCGTCGCCGTAGCTGCCGTTGGGTCCGGCATGGTCACTGGGCCTTCAGCTTGTCCAGTTCGGACTTCGCGGTCGCCTTCTGGGCGTCCGTCAGCGGCACGAACTTGGCCGCCTCGACGATCTCCTGGTTGTTCTCGAGGTAGAACTCGACGAACCCGAGGACCTGCTTCTTCTGCAGCCCCTTGTCCGACGGGTAGATGAACAGCGGGCGGGCCAGCGGCGTGTAGGTGCCGTCCTGGGCGGTGGCCACCGACGGCTCGACGCAGCCCTTGCCGCCGTCGATCTTCAGCGCCTTGAGCTTGTCCGCGTTCTCCTCGTAGTAGGAGAAGCCGAAGTACCCGAGAGCACCCTTGGCACCGGACACGCCCTGGACCGTCACGTTGTCGTCCTCGGTCGGGTTGTAGTCGGTCCGGCTGGCCCCTTCCTCGCCGTTGATCTCAGCGGTGAAGTAGTCGAACGTGCCGGAGTCCGAGCCGGCGCCGTACAGGGGGAGCGGCTCGTTCGGGAACTTGGGGTCGACCTGGTTCCAGGTCTTGACCTTGGAGCCGGGCTCCCACATCTTCTTCAGCTGGGCGACGGTGAGGCAGTCGACCCAGTCGTTGTCCTTGTTGACGACCACCGTGAGCGCGTCGTTGGCGACCTGGAGCTCGGAGAACTTGACGCCGCTCTTGTCGCACAGCGCCTTCTCCTCGTCCTTGATCGGCCGGGAGGCGTTGGAGATGTCGGTCTCACCGGCACAGAACTTCTTGAACCCGCCGCCGGTGCCGGAGGTGCCGACAGCGACGTCGACGCCGCTCTGCTCCTCCTTGAACAGCTCGCCCGCGGCCGCAGTGAGCGGCTCGACCGTGCTCGAGCCGTCGACGACCACCTGGCCAGACAACGCCTCGCCGCTGCCGCCTTCCCCGGAATTCTCGTTGTTGCTACCGCCGCAGGCTGACAGGGCTAGCAGCGCAGCCGTCGAAACGGCGAGGTAACGCAAGTGCTTGACCGGGCGGATGACCACCGGGCACCCCTCCTGAGTTGGGCCCCGCGAATCCGGGGCGCGGCGAGCTGTCGCACGTTCATGTGACAACTAGATCGAAGAAGTTCGATGTAAACGCCAGGTGAACAAACGGTGAGCACCAGGCTCCATATAGACGAATGTCGATGTAATGCAAGCCGGATGTGATGGGCCGGCCCCGCTCCGCAGTCCCGGTACGACGTTCACCTGGCGGTCACGCAGTGACTGGAGGCCTGGGCAGCTGTCAGCACCGGGCAATCGCACGATCTACACTGCTGAGGTGAGCCCCCGTCGAAGCGCCGCGGCAGCCGGCGCGGCCAGTGGCGACGGCGCTCAGCAAGTGGCCGGTGTCGCGATCGACCGCGATGAAGCCGAACGCCTGGCTGTTGTCCTGAAGGCACTCTCGGATCCGACCCGCCTGCAGCTCTTGGCGATGATCGAGTCGAGTGCGAACCGCGAGGCCTGTGTCAACGATCTGACCGAGCCGCTGGAGCTCAGCCAGCCGACGATCAGCCACCACCTGAAGATCCTCGTCACGGCAGGGATTCTGGCCCGTGAGAAGCGAGGACTGTGGTCCTGGTACTCGATCGTGCCGGACCAGCTCCAAACCCTTCGCGCCTTGCTCCCCGGCCCGAGCTTCCTCCAGAACGAGCGCTAGCGCCCCGGCCCAGCGCAGTACGATCTAGCTCTGATGCCTCCAGTTCGCGCTCGCCGTCCTCGTCCGGCGGATATGACAGTCCCTGTCGGCGCGCGCACGGTGTTCACCGACGGTGCCTGCTCGGGCAACCCTGGACCTGGCGGCTGGGCCTGGGCGCTGTCGACGAGCGAGTTCGCGGCCGGTCACGAGGCTGCCTCCACGAACCAGCGGATGGAGATCCGTGCCGCCCTCGAGGCGGTGCGGGCCAATGACGGTCCGCTGCTGGTCGTGTCGGATTCGACCTACGTCGTCAACTGCTTCCGCGACAGGTGGCATGCCGGCTGGCTCGAGCGAGGGTGGCTCACCTCGGCCAAGAAGCCGGTCGCCAACAGGGACCTCTGGGAGCCGCTGGTGGAGTTGGTGACCGAGCGCAGGAACGTCGCCTTCCACTGGGTCAAGGGCCATTCCGGCCACGAGATGAACGACTTCGTCGATCGCCTGGCCGTGGCCGCCTGCTTCCCACCGCACTGACCTGGATTCAGCGTGTGGGAGACGCCGAGGCTTCGGCGAGGATTCGTCGGACGTTGCCCTCGGCGAAGAAGTCTGTGGGAGAGAGTGCGCCCGAGATCACGCTGACGAACCCGTCCATTGCGTCCTGGTTGCCCTGGATGGCACCGAGGAGTTGCTGCATCGCCGCGGGTGCTGGTTCGAGGGTGGCCAGTTGGGCGGTGAACTCGTACAGCGGCGTCGCCTGGGCGTCGCGTTCCTGGTGCCAGGTGCCCATCACGTCCTCGAAGGGCTTGCCGCCGCCCAGCCAGTCGTCGACCGCGTTGCTGCAGCGTTCGGCGTCGTGGAAGGCGTCAGTGATTCCCTGGGCCGTGATCGGGTCCTTGTTGTAGCCGGCGTCGCCGACGAGTGCGTAGCCATCGCCATAGGGTGTGCGGAACCAGCCGGGCACGGAACCGCCGAGGAAGGGCGCTTCCTGCTTCGCGGCGCCGAGCCGGGCCGCGAACGACGGCACCAGGTCGAGGGTCCGGTAGAAGTTGCCGGCGACATCGGCTTTGAACGCCTGTGCTTCGGCGTGCGGCCAGCCCAGCACCACCATCGTCAGGCCGTCGTTCGTCGGCGCGGCGCCGAATCCGCGGTCCGGACGGATGTAGGTCTCGAAACCGCTGACCGGCAGGCCGCTGAAGTAGGTGAAGTAGGCGTACTGCAGCCGTGGCTTGGTGTTGTAGTCCTGCGCGCCGACGGCTTTGGCGACCTTGCTGTTGCGGCCGTCCGCGCCGATCACGATGTGCGCCCGCGCTTCTCTGTCGCCAGATCGGATGCCAGTCACCCTGCCGTCTTCGATCAGCACCTCGTCGACGTTGCAGGCCTCGCGTACTTCGACTCCAGCTTCGCGTGCGGCGTCGACGAGTAGCTTGTCGAGGACGGTACGACGCGGTGCGTAGGCGGTGTCGATGCCGTCGACCGGCAGGGTGGTCCCGCTGATGACGACCGGTCCGAAATCGAAGGAGTACTGCGTGATCGGTGGGCATCCCGTGGCCGTGAGCCGATCGAGCAGGCCCCAGCGGTGCAGTGCGGCCACGCCGGGTGCGTGGATGATGTGGGTCGACAGAGTGTCGCTGGGGAACGTCGCGCGGTCGACGGCGAGGACGCGGTAGCCCTTGCGAGCCAGCAGCATGGCGGTCGGTGCGCCCGCGGCCCGGGTGCCGATGACGATGGCGTCGTACATGATGGATCCTCCTGGTCGGGTGGTTCAGCACCACCGTCCCCGGCGGAGGCGGATCCGGTATCGGGGAGCTCCCCTATTTCGCGGCGGGTTCCCGGCGGACGGCGTAGGCGGCGGCCTCGGCGCGGTTGCGCAGGCCGAGTTTGACCAGGATGTTGCCGACGTGATGCTCGACGGTCTTCCGGCTGATGAAGAGCCGCTCGGCGATCTGCGGGTTCGACAGTCCGGCTCCGAGCAACCGGAGAACATCCTCCTCGCGACGGCTGAGCGGGTTGCCGGACGGGGCCGGTGGGCGGACCTTCTGGCCGAGCTGACGCAGTACGGCGGTCGCCGCGTCGACGTACCGTGCCGCTTCGAGCATTTCGAAGCTGCGGAGTGCGTTCCTGGCTTCCGCGATGGCGACTTCGGGGTTGTCGTGGCTGCAGGCGCGGGCGAGGTCCAAACGGCACAGGCTCGCCTCGAGCGGGAGCTGGGACCGGTTGAAGCCGTCGAGTGCGTCCCGAAGCCAGCGCTTCGGGTCGCCGTGTCCGGCTCGACCGTGGGCGAGGGCAACCAACGCGTTCGCGTACGGCGACGGGTGCAGGTCCGCGCAGGCGGCCATCGCCTCGATCGTTGGCTGCGGATCTTGGCCGGCTGCCAGTTGTGCATCGGCGAGCAGGGCCAGCAGCGGCAGGCATGAGCTGGTCCGAGGGTCGGCGCGGTGTGCCGCGTGTTCGAGCAAGTCGAGCGCGACGGCGTACTCGCCGCGTGCGAGGTGCAGCGCTGCGCGAGGCTGGACCGAGTCGTCGTCGGTCAGTCCGTCCAGGAGTGCTGCTGCCTCGTCGTACCTGCCTTGTCTCACGCGCAGGTCGGCGAGTCGGGCGAGTGCGCCGGCCTTCAAGGTTCGCCGCCCGAGGGCCCACAGCCGCACGGCCGCGGTCAGCGCCGCGTCGGCCTCCGGCCAGCGACCGGCGGCGGTGAGGATGCCGCCGTAGTGGGTATGGCAGTAAGCGCTCACCGCAGGGAGCCGACGGCGCTCGGCGACCTGCTCACCGATCCTGATCCATTGGTCGGCACGCGTTACGTCGTGGGCGTGTTCGCAGGCCGAGAAGAGTTGGCAGAAGATCTCTTCGACGACCAGGAAGCTGTCGACCTCAGCGCCGGCGACGGCGGCGCAGGCTTCGTCGAGCAGCAGCATGCCCTCCTCGGTGCGGTCGTCGTGCACCAGGCTCGCGCCGAGATAGGCCAGGGCCGCGAAGGTCAAGTCAGCATCCTCGGTACGGCGGCCGATCTCGACGGCCAGCCGGAAGTCGGCGTTCTTGCGTGCGCGGTCGCCGTCGAACATGCCTTCCGTCAGCGCAACCCAGCCGCGCTCGTTGCTGTCGGGGAGGTCGCTCAGCAACGTCTTCGCCCTCGCGATCCAGCCGCTGGCCACCGCCCAGTCGCCGGAGGTGGACCCGTGCATCCCGCCGAGCATCCGGGCGACCCGGGCTGCGCCGGCGCCGTCCCCGGCTGCCCGGTATCCGGCGTACGCCGTCTCCATCTCGTGGAGTGAGCGGTCGTACTCGAGCAGTACGAACGACGCCGAAGCCAGGACCTCCAGGACCTCCGGGCCACGCCCGGCCTGCTCGAGAGCAGCCCGCGCCGAGACTGCGTCGCCCCTGCGCAACGCCGCTCGTCCTTCTGCGATGAGCTCGGCGGCCATGTCCTGATCACCCCTCCAGCAAGTGCATGCGCCAAAAGCTCACCGGTCAACCCCCCGCCGGGTGCGAGGTCTTGGTCTGGACGCGGTTCAGCATGTCGTCGCCTGCGTTGCGAACGGCAACGTCCACTGAGCCGACGACCTACCTGTCACGGGGTTCTGTCAGCCGTCCGACGGTGCCTGGGTGGCGGCCGGCGGCGAGGAGAGCTGCGCAGGCGCCGCGTACGGCGATGGTCTGCGGCGCGAACGCGGTACGGATCGAGCACGACAGTCGCTCGGCGATGCGACAGGTGATGGCCGGTCGCAGAGCGCCGCCGCCGGTGAGGAGGGGACCTCGGTCGAGTGCGTCGACTACCTGGGGACCGCAGTTCTGATGCAGGAGGTCGGTCACCATTGCGCAGGTCGAGTCGACGAGATCGTCAGCTGTGATCGAGCCGAAGTCGCTGGTACCGAGCGGGACGCGGCGTGCTTCGAGAATCGAGTCGTTGCCCAGGACCCCTACCTCGGTCAGGTCGGCGCCGAGGTCGATCACGAGCAGAGGTTCGGTGAGATCGGCCTTGGCTCCGAGGGCAGCCGCTCGGACGGTGTCGATGGTGAGCACAGCGCGTGGCCGGAGTATCTCGACGGCGGCCAGGGCCGCGCTGCGGTCAGCGTCGCTCGACAGCACAGGAAGGGTCATGACGACCAGCTCCGGCCGCTGCGTCGGCGGAACGTGGCGGCTCAGCAGCCGGGCGAGCAGCCGGGCTGCCACCGCGGCGTCGGCGATGCTGCCCCGGCGAACGGGGTAGCCGAGGACGTCGGGTGGACACGCGATTGTCGGTGCGTCCGCGACCAGGCCGAGGCTGGGTATCCAGGCCCGGGTTCGGGCGCTACCGAGATCCAGCGCGAGCCCCGGGCTGCCCCGGGAACCACGACGGCGCAAGGCGGCCCCCAGGCCTGGCAGCTCGATCATCGTGATCCTCTCTGCACGGATGGCAGCTCAGAGGGAGCGCTGCTGGCAGCTGACGCAGAGGGCGACGTAGGGGAGGATCTCCAGCCGTTCGACGGGGATGATCCCGTGGCAGCTCTTGCACGTTCCGTACGATCCGTCCGCGAGGCGCTGCCCCGCGGCGTCGATCTCCTCGAGAACGCGTCGGATTGCCGCCGTCTGGGCCGCCTGGAGGTCCGCGTCCGCGTGCGGGGCGCTGTCCTCGATCGCGCGGAGCTGAGCGAGCCGCGAACTGCGTTCGTGTTCGAGGCGCTGCCGTGCCTCGTGCTGGGCGAGGTGCTGGGTCCGGCCCACATCCGTGGTCATCTGGATCCGGGTCCTTTCGAACTGCTCGGGAATGATGAGAGCCGGCGTGCGCGAGGAGGTGTTCGCGCACGCCGGCCGGCGTCGGACGCATCAGGCTGGTGACTGCGTCGTGCCACCCACCATGACCGACGGCCGGGAGGTTCACCATCGGGCCTGGCACCCATTTCGGCGGGTGATCGGGCTGTAGGCGACCGCGACCGGTGGCTGCCTGCCACCGCGTCGACTTGGCGGCTGGGGGCACGCTGTACGGTAGGCAATTCGGCCGCCTGCAGAGAGTTTGTGGAGTAGCGGTGACAGTGATGAACAGGCCCGGTCCGGTGCCGTTGTTCTGGCGGATCTTCGGTCTGAACGCGATGGTGCTCGCGGCTGCGACGGCGCTGCTGCTCTGGGCGCCGGTCACGGTGTCGGTGCCGGTCCTGTTCACCGAAGCGGTCGTTCTCGTGGGCGGCCTGGCGGTGATGCTGGTGGCCAACGCCGTACTGCTGCAGGTCGGGTTGGCTCCACTGGACCGGTTGACCCGGCGGATGGCGACTGTCGATCTTCTCCGGCCCGGTCAGCGTCTGCCGATCGCGGGGCAGGGTGGCGTGTCGCAGTTGATCCGAGCCTTCAACGACATGCTCGCGCGGCTGGAGGCCGAGCGCGCAACCAGCAGCGCGCGGGCACTGTCGGCGCAGGAATCGGAGCGACGCCGGATCGCGCAGGAGTTGCACGACGAAGTCGGTCAAAGCCTCACGGCAGTGCTGCTCGAGCTCAAGCGGGCAGCCGATCGCGTGACCGAGCCGGAGGTGCGCGCCGACCTGCAGCATGCTCAGGAGACGACTCGCGCGAGTTTGGACGAGGTACGTCGACTCGCTCACCGGCTGAGGCCAGGTGTGCTCGAGGACCTCGGCCTGGTCAGCGCTCTGGCGGCGCTGGCCGAGGAACTGTCCACCCACACCGGGCTGCTGATCCATCACCGTTTCCAGCCGGGCCTGCCGCCGCTGGATGCGCCCACCGAACTGGTGCTCTACCGGGTCGCGCAGGAAGGACTGACGAACGTTGCGCGGCACGCCGACGCCACCCGGATCGACGTACGGCTGAGCCATGACGAAACCTCCGTGCGCCTCTGCATTCGCGATGACGGCCGGGGACTCGGGCTCAGTCACGAAGGGGCGGGGATCAGAGGGATGCGCGAGCGCGCGCTCTTGGTCGGTGCGGCGCTCGACCTCGGTGCCGGGCCGGACGCAGGCACCGAGTTGAGTCTTGTGGTGCCTGTCGGAGCCGCGGGGGCCGACCGTGTCTGAACCAGGTGGCACCACCCGCACCCGCATCCTGCTGGCCGACGACCATGCGCTGGTACGTCGAGGCGTTCGGCTCATTCTGGACGGTGAACCCGACCTGACGGTGGTCGCCGAAGCGTCCGACGGCAAGGAAGCCGTCGACCTGGCGCGAGCGGGCGGGATCGACCTCGCGATCCTCGACGTGGCCATGCCGCGGATGACAGGTCTCCAGGCCGCGCGGGAACTTTCGGCCGATCGGCCGGAGCTGCGCATTCTGATGCTGACGATGTACGACAACGAGCAGTACTTCTTCCAGGCGCTGAAGGCCGGGGCCGCTGGTTACGTCCTGAAGTCGGTCGCCGACCGGGACCTGGTGGAGGCCTGCCGGGCGGCGATGCGCGGCGAGCCGTTCCTCTATCCGGGCGCGGTCAAGGCGTTGATCCGCAACTACCTGAACCGTGTCCGCGACGGGCAGGACCTCCCCGAACAGGTGCTGACCGCTCGCGAGGAGGAAGTGCTCAAACTGGTGGCGGAAGGGCACTCGTCGAAGGCGATCGCCGAGATGCTGTTCATCAGCGTCAAGACCGTCGAACGGCACCGAGCCAACATGCTGCAGAAGCTCGGTCTGCGTGACCGCCTCGAGTTGACCCGCTACGCGATCCGCGCCGGCCTGATCGAACCCTGACCGGCCGGATGCTGGTTGGCCGGGCGTGTCAACTGGATGCAGGGGAGCGCGTGAGGCGGACACAGCACTGGCCGGGCTCAGGCTCGAGGCGGGCCTGCAATTCGGTCGCGTGAAGGCCGGTCAAGAGACCTTCGATCAGGCAGAGGTTCATCGCGCAGACCAGCGTCGTGTGCTGCTGCGCGAGTGCGTGGAAGGGACAGTTGCCGAGGACGATTTCGTCTACTTGAACTCTCGGCTCGAAACCGTGCTCTTCGAGGATGCGCAGCACCTCGCCGGAGCCGGTCGCCACGGTACGGCCGGCGGCGAGTTGGCTGCCCAGTTGGCGGGCGCGCCGGTTGAGAGCTGCTCCTGACGGCTCACCGGTGGCCTCATTGTCTTCGATGGCGGCGGCCAGCAGGCGTCCGGCGAGTTCGTAGCGACGGTCCGGCAGTGACACCTCGATCTGTCGGTCAGACCGACAGTAGAGCTTCGACGGCCGACCCGCTCCCGGGCCGGAGCGGCCGGTACGGCGCTCGAAGACGACTGCCAAGAGGCCCTCGTCAGCCAGTCGGTCGAGATGGAACGCCGCAGTGGCCCGGGCGAGACCGAGCTCCGCGGCAGCTTCGTCCCGGGTGACTGGGGCGGCCTGACGTACGACGTACTCGTACAGCCGCCGCCGCGTCGGCTCCTCCAACGCGGCCACCGCGGCGATCCGCGCTGCCCGGGTCTCGTCCATCACCACATTCTAAAGCTAAGCACCGTTGACTAAAACCTGGAATGGCTTCTAAAGTCAATATAGATCTATTTTAGAAGGAGCTGATGGCGATGACTACCGAGCTGCCGAACACCGGCACACCCAGCCGCGCGCTGTCCGACCCGGCCTACCAGGCCTTTCTGGCGCTGCGAACGGTCTTCACGGTGGCGCCGATCCTGTTCGGGCTGGACAAGTTCGCGAACCTGCTGACCGACTGGCCCGGCTACCTGGCCTCTTGGATCGACGGCATCGTTCCGGGCACGGCACAGGACGCGATGTACGCCGTAGGTGTCATCGAGATCGTGGCCGGGATCGCCGTCGCCGTGGTGCCGCGGTACGGCGGCCTGCTCGTCGCGGCCTGGCTCGCCGGCATCATCGTCAACCTGCTGACCATTCCAGGCTTCTACGACGTCGCCCTTCGCGACTTCGGCCTGCTGGTCGCCGCCCTTGCACTGTCCCGCCTCGCGACGAAGTACACCTCAGCCGCGCGCGGCTCGTGATCGTCAGGTGAGGGAGAGCGTGACGCCCAGGGTCGCGAGTGCGGCGACCTTGGTCGTCTCGAGGGCGACGTAGTACAGGTGGAGGGTCGAGCGTGGCAGGTTCTCGCCGGCGAGGATTCGGTCCGAGCGGCGGTTGAGCTTCGGCCGGATGGCGATGAGTTGTACGGCGAGAACGGCGACCACGACACCGGTGAGTGCTGCCACGCCGGCGGTCGGGGCACCGGTGGCCACGGCTGCGAGCGCGACCAGCGCCCAAGCGATCTCGATGCGATTGAGTGCTCGAAAGACGATCCGGCCGATGCCGAGCCCGAGCGGAATCGTGACACCGGGGGCCCGGAACTTGAGCGGCGCTTCGAGGAACGAGATCGCGAGCACCATCCCGAGCCAAAGGAACACGACCGCGGTCGCGACGGCGACTGATTGGCTGTTCATGCTTCCTTCCGGCTTGCTCGGAGGTGGACCACGCAGGCATCGGGCTCGGCGAACGGCTCGAGGTCGGTCGCTGTGATCGGGGCGCGGATCTCGGTGAGCGCGCCTTGCATCAGGCCGAGGTGGAGCGGGCACAACGTGGACGAGTACTCCTCGGCGAGTTCGAGGAAGGGGCAGTGCCGCAGCCTGATCCGGTCCGGCGACTCGCCGGCGTACTCGGGAGCGAAGCCGAGATCGTCCATCATCGCGGCCAGTCGTCGGGTGGCCTCCGGACGGCCGGGCGTGCGGAACGGCGGGAGCTGCTCGATCAGGTGCCGGCCCCACGCGCGTCCGGCATCCTCGGCGCCGGATTCGCCTTCGGTTGCTGCGAGCCGGCCGAGCAGGATCTCGGACAGCAAGCGGTATTGCCGTCGCCCGGCCCGATCCATACCGGGGCGGGCCGAGTAGACGGTGCGCGGGCGGCCGCGGCCCGATGGCTCGTCGAGGGTTCGTTCGACGACGCCTTGGGAGGTGAGCGCGTCGAGGTGGAAGCGCACTGTGTTCGGGTGGAGATCGGTCCGCTCGGCAATCTCGACGACGCCGACCGGGCCATCCGCCGTACGCACCGCTTGGAGCACTGCAGTGCGCCGCGGGTTCTGCCCGCTGTCCTGTCCGGTCGCTTGCATTTAATACCAATAGCACATGTAATAATAGTTGGAGAAGAGAGGGGGAGGCGCTGCTGTGGAGGAACCCAGAGTTCGTGTGCTCGCAGACCTTCAGGCGCTGGCCGAGGACTCGCAGATTCCCTCCGGTGCTCGCTGGGCTTTGTCGGAGCCGGGTCGTCAGCTCGACGCGAACCTGGTGCATCTCCCGGCCGGCCGGCGAGTCGACACCCACGTCGAGCCGGACCTGGACGTCGTACTCGTCGTGGTCGCCGGCGACGGATCCATGGGTACGCCGGAAGGCTCGCAACCGGTCGCGACCGGCAGCCTCGTCTGGCTGCCTCATGGTTCGACCCGAGACCTCACCGCAGGCGCAGCCGGCATGTCCTATCTGACAGTGCACCGCCGTCGCCCCGGCATGCAGATCAGAACCCGCTCCGACAAATGACAGCCGGGTCGGCACCCGACAGTGGGGCGGACTACCCACTCCCAGTGCCGACCCGGCCCAGCACCCCAGCCCCACCGTTGTCGGGCTTGCGTTGGAGTGCGGTCGAAGGTTTAGCGTCGCCGGCATGACTGCGAAGACAAGGTGTCAGGAAGCGCGGCGGAGTTCGTAGGTGCTGATTTGCAGGTGGTCGGTGGCGATCGTTCCGTCGGTGGTGATTCCTGAGCTGGTGGTCAAGGTCAGCATCGACCCGGCAACCGTGTAGCGGCCGTCGTACGTGGTGCCGCCCAGGTTCTCCTCGAAGGTTCCGTCGGCCTTGAAGTCGATCCGCAGATTGCCGTCCGCGGTCGCCCAGGCGCCCGTCAGGGACATGGTGCGAGGGCTGGTTGCGGATGCCGAGGGCGTCGGCGTCATGGATGGTGTCGACGATGTGGAGGTCTCGGCCGGCGCAGCCGTTGAGCTGGTGTCGGTTGACGAGCAGGCAGTCAGCCCGAGTACGGCGATCAGTAGCAGGGCGACGTGATTCGAGTTCATGGCGACGAGGCTTCCACGGCTGCGACGCCCGAACGAGAGCCCTGCTTTTCCTGGATTCGCGCAACCTAGGTACTGGAGGAACCACCCTTGAGCACGTCGCACCGTCGTACCGTTGCCTTGAGCAAGCGCATGGAGCTCACCGAGTTCCTGCGTAGCCGGCGGGCGCGTCTCAAGCCCGAGGACGTCGGGCTGCGGAACCTGGGCGGTCGCCGGCGGGTGGCGGGTCTACGCCGCGAGGAACTGGCCCAGCTGGCCGGGATCAGCGTGGACTACTACGTACGGCTGGAGCAGGGCCGAACTCAGAATGTCTCCACCGAGGTGCTCGATGCGGTGTCCGGCGTACTCCGGCTCGATCATCACGAACGGAACTACCTGCGCAATCTCGCCAGGCCCGTGCTGCCGCGGCCGGGAGCCGGTGCCGGGCGGGATCAGGTGCGGCCTGGGGTGCAGCGGCTGGTCGACATGGCCGAGACATCCCCGGCGTACGTCGTCGACCGCCGACTGGACGTCCTGGCCTGGAACCGGCACGCGTGTGCGCTGTTCACCGACTTCGCGCGGCTTCCCTTGGTGGAGCGGAACTGGGCGCGGCTGATCTTTCTCGACGACGACATGCGCGCCCTGTTCGCCGACTGGGCCGGCAAGGCCCGCGACACCCTGGCGCACCTGCGAGTCAACGCCGGCAACCATCCTGAGGACCCGGAGATCGCCCGCCTGGTCGGTGAACTGTCGGCGAAGAGTGAGACCTTCCGCAGGTTGTGGGCGGACCACGAGGTGCGGGAGCGGAGCCACGGTCGCAAGGTCCTCAACCACCCGCTGGTCGGCGGGCTGGTCCTCGACTTCGAGTCGTTGAGAATGCCCGACGACCCCGACCAGACACTGATCATTTACACGGTGGAAGCTGGTTCGCCCTCCGAAGCCGCGCTCAGCCTGCTTGGCGGATCAGGTGCATAGTGCTAGCTTCATTAGCACTATGCACTGGCAGATAGATCACGACTCGCTGGAGCCGCTGCGCGATCAGATCGTGGCGGCGGTCCGGCGCGGGATCGGGGCCGGGGAGTTGGTTGTCGGCGACGCCTTGCCACCGGCCGCCGAGCTGGCCGAGGCCTTGGGTGTCGACCGCAACACGGTGCTGGCGGCGTACCGAGCACTACGCGACGACGGCATCCTCGACTTCCGCCGTGGCCGCGGCGTGCGCGTCGCGCGAGCGAAACAGACGGAAGAAGCCGTCATCGATGCGGCCCGGCGGCTCATTGCCCTCGGGCGCCGGCACGGCATGGACCGTGATGATCTGCTGCACCTCGTGAAGGAGCTGACATGAGCGAGCACACCCTCGGTGCAGGCACCGTCCTCACTGGCCGGGTGACCAACTGGCCGATGATCTGGCTGACCACCGCACTGCTCGTGCCGTTGGGTCTGACGGTTCGCAACGGCCCGGCGGTGACAGTCGAGCTCGACAACGGTCGGCGGGTGGAACAGGTCTGAATCACCAGCTGCAGACGAGGTGGGGGGTGGCCCGGCGGCGAACAATGGGCGGTGCCTTGCCCGATCGCCATCGCCGGGAGGATCGCGTGACGACACAGCCACCCACGCACGGAGCCGAGCGCGAGCGAATGGCGGGCGACAGTCCGGCGTCGCAGCGCAGCGATTGGTATCTCTGGGGTCCGTACCTCAGCGAGCGTCAGTGGGGCACCGTGCGGGAGGACTACAGCGCCGACGGCGAGGCGTGGGGTTACCTCTCGCACGACCGGGCCCGTGCGACGGCGTACCGGTGGGGCGAGGACGGACTGGCCGGGTTCAGCGACATCGAGCAACGGCTGTGCCTCGGGCTGGCGTTGTGGAACGGGCGCGACCCGATCCTCAAGGAGCGGCCGTTCGGGCTCACCGGTGCGGAGGCGAACCACGGCGAGGACGTGAAGGACTACTGGTGGTACTGCGACGCCGTGCCGAGCCACGCCTGGAACCGGTGGCGCTACCACTATCCGCAGCGGGAGTTCCCGTACGAAGACCTGCGAGCCGAGAACGGACGGCGCGGCAAACTCGATGCGGAGTACGAACTCCTCGACACCGGCGCGTTCGACGACGACCGGTACTGGATCGTCGAGGTGCGGTACGCGAAGGCGAGCCCGACCGATGTGCTGATGTCGGTCCAGGTCACGAACGCAGGACCCGCCGCGGAGACGCTGCACGTCCTGCCGACGGTCTGGTTCCGCAACACGTGGTCGTGGAGCACGGGTGCTCCACGGCCCGAGCTCGCCGCGACGGGTGACCTGACCGTGCGCGCGTCGCACCCGTCCCTGGGTGAGTTGGAGCTGCTGACGGCACCGGGTCCGGACGGGACCGCGCCGAGGCTCCTGTTCTGTGAGAACGAGACCAACACCCAGCGCTTGTACGGCGTCGCGGGGTCGACGACGTACCCCAAGGACGGGATCAACGACCACGTCGTGACGGGTGCGCCGACCGTCGATCCCGCGCAGCGCGGCACCAAGTGCGCGGCCTGGTACCGCGTGGACGTCGCACCGGGCGCGACCGCGGAGCTGCGACTGCGGCTGCGTCCCGCCGGATCAGGTGCGGACCTCGCAACCGCCCTCGGACCGGAGTACGAGGAGGTCCTCAGGACCCGGCATGCGGAGGCTGACGAGTTCTACGCCGAGCTGACTCCGGCGGCTGCCTCGCCCGACGAGGCGATGGTGATGCGGCAGGCCTTCGCCGGGATGCTGTGGAGCAAGCAGCTCTACTACTACGACGTTGCCCGTTGGCTGGACGGCGACCCGGGACAGCCGGTGCCGCCCGCCTCGCGGCACACCGGGCGGAACCACCGGTGGCGCACGTTCAACGCCTTCGACGTGATGTCGATGCCGGACAAGTGGGAGTACCCCTGGTTCGCCTCCTGGGACCTCGCCTTCCACTGCATCGCGCTCGCGCACGTCGATCCGGGGTTCGCCAAGGATCAACTGCTGCTGGTGTGCCGCGAGTGGTTCCAGCACCCGAACGGCGCGCTGCCGGCCTACGAGTGGGACTTCGGCGACGTGAACCCGCCGGTGCAGGCGTTCGCGGCCCTGGAGGTCTTCGCCATCGACGGCGGCCGCGACCTCGACTTCCTCAGCCGGATCTTCGACAAGCTGCTGATCAACTTCACCTGGTGGGTCAACCGGGAGGACGCCGACGGGTCGAACCTGTTCGAGGGCGGGTTCCTCGGGCTGGACAACATCGGCCCGCTGGACCGTTCGCACCTGCCGGTCGGCGGCGTGCTCGAACAGTCCGACGCCACCGGCTGGATGGCGGCGTACGCGCTGGCCATGACGACGATCGCGGCGATCCTGAACCGGACCGGCCACCGGCCGGCGCGCGACCTGGTCCACAAGTTCCTCGAGCACTTCGCCTCGATTCGCGCGGCGATGTCGCAGCAGGGGATGTGGGACGAGTACGACGGCCTGTTCTACGACCGGATCGTCACCCGCGGCGGCGGCGTCGTACCGGTGAAGGTGCACTCGATGGTCGGCATCATCCCGCTGCTGGCGGTCGCCGTGATCGACGACCAGCTCCTCGCGAGAGCCGTTGCCCCGGGCAAGCAGTTCGCCGAGTTCCTCGAGCGCCAGGGGCTGCGCGACCGCGAGAGCCTGGCGGCGGCCGGCGTACTTCGGGGCGAGGCCGGGCAGCAGCGCCTGCTGATGGGCACCGTCGGGGTCGACCAGGTACTCCGCCTGTTCGACAGGCTGTTCGATCCGGCCGAGTTCCTGTCGCCGTACGGTCTGCGCTCGATCTCCGCGTTCCACCGCGACCACCCGTACACGCTGGAGGTGGAGGGGATCCGCGCCACGGTGGACTACGAGCCGGCCGAGTCGACCACCGACATGTTCGGCGGCAACTCGAACTGGCGCGGGCCGGTCTGGTTCCCGCTGAACTTCCTGGCGGCCACCGCCGTACTGCGCTACCACCGCTTCTTCGGCGCCGACCTGAAGCTCGAGTACCCCACCGGATCGGGCCGGCGGCTCGCTCTCGACGCCATCGCCGACGATCTGTTCGCCCGGCTGGTGTCGATCTTCCTCGTCGGCCCGGACGGCCGGCGGCCCTGCTTCGGTGGCGTCGACCGGCTGCAGCACGACCCGAACTGGAAGGACAACCTGATGTTCCACGAGTACTTCCACGGCGACAACGGGGCTGGTCTGGGCGCCGCGCATCAGACCGGCTGGACCGGTCTGGTCGCCGATCTGATCCGGCGCCGGCACGGGTCGGTCCAGTCCATCGGCGACGTGCTCCGCGGGATGGGTGAGCGATCATGACTACGCAGGTCTCCACCCCGCTCGCCTTGCCCGGCGCGGCCGCCCCACTCGGCGCGACCCCCGGGCCGGACGGCACGAACTTCGCCGTCGCATCGGCGGCCGATGGTGTGCTCTTGTGCCTGTTCGACTCCGACGGCAAGGAGACCCAGATTCCGCTGCTGGAACGCGATGGCGACATCTGGCACGGTTTCCTGCCCGGTGTGCGGCCCGGTCAGGCCTACGGTTACCGGGCCACCGGACCGTACGAACCGCGTCGAGGTCTACGCTGCAACCCGGCGAAGCTGCTGCTCGACCCCTACACGAGAGCCGTTGACGGCGGAGTGCGGTTCGGGCCGGAACTGCTCGGCTACGCGACCGACGAGGTCGAGGCCCCGAGCATGCTGGACTCGGCCGGACACGTCCCCCGGAGCCTGGTGGTGGACAGTTCCTTCGACTGGAGCGACCGTCCCCGACCGGCCTACTCGTACGCCGACACGATCATCTACGAGGTCCACGTCAAAGGATTCACGGCCACGCACCCCGCCGTACCGGAGCCGCTGCGGGGCACGTACGCCGGACTCGCTCACGAGGCCGCGGTCGCACATCTTGTCGATCTCGGGGTGACTGCCGTGGAGCTGCTTCCGGTGCACCAGAGCGTGCCCGAGCGGTTCCTGGTCGAACGCGGCCTGACCAACTACTGGGGCTACAACACCATCGGGTACTTCGCGCCGCACGCCGGCTACTCCGCCGCGGTCCGGGCCGGTCGGCCCGACCAGCAGGTCGCCGAGTTCCAGGCGATGGTCGACACGCTCCACGGCGCCGGTATCGAGGTCATCCTCGACGTGGTCTTCAACCACACCGCCGAGGGGAACCACCTCGGCCCGACGCTGTGCCACCGCGGACTGCACAATCCGGCGTACTACCGGCTGGCCCCGGACGACCTGCGGTTCTACGTGGACACGACGGGCACCGGCAACTCGCTCAACGCCGACAGCCCGGTCAGCCTTCAGCTGATCATGGACTCGTTGCGCTACTGGCTGACCGAGATGCGGGTCGACGGCTTCCGCTTCGACCTGGCGCCGACACTGGCGCGCGAGGACGGCAGCTTCGACAGGATGGCGGCGTTCTTCGACCTGATCTCGCAGGACCCGGTGGTCTCCCGCACCAAGCTCATCGCCGAGCCGTGGGACGTCGGGCAGGCCGACAGCTACGACCTCGGCCGCTTCCCGCCGCTGTGGAGTGAGTGGAACGGCCGGTACCGCGACGTGATGCGCGACTTCTGGCGCAGCCACCCCGGCCTGATCGGCGAGTTCGCCTCCCGGCTCAGCGGTTCGTCCGACCTGTACTCCGTGGCAGGCCGGCGCCCGACCGCCTCGGTCAACCTGATCACGGTTCACGACGGCTTCACGCTGGCCGATCTCGTCTCGTACGACGCCAAGCACAACGAGGCGAACGGCGAGGCGAACGCCGACGGCAGCAACGACAACCGCTCGTGGAACTGCGGAGTCGAAGGGCCGACCACCGATCAATTGATCCTGGACCTACGAGCCAGGCAGAGCCGTGCCATGCTCACGACGCTGATGCTGTCGTTCGGGATACCGATGCTGCTCGGCGGCGACGAGCTCGGCCGGACCCAGCAGGGGAACAACAACGCGTACTGCCAGGACAACGCGATCAGCTGGTTCGACTGGTCCACATCGGACGAGCGGTTGGCAGCGTTCACCAAGAAGCTCATCGCGCTGCGCCGGGACCATCCGGTGTTCCGGCGGCGCCGGTTCCTCACCGGTGTGGAGGCCGGGGAGCTTCGGTGGTTCACCCCGGCCGGCACCGAGATGACTGCGGCGAACTGGGCCGACCCGGGCGCGCGGAGCATCGCGCTCTACCTCGACGGCGACGACGCACCCGATCGGGCCCCGGACGGATCCCTGATGGTCGACGACGACTTCCTGATCCTGGTCAACGCCTGGTGGGAGCCGCTCGACTTCGTCGTACCGGCGACCGAGACCGGCAAGACGTGGACCCGCGAGATCGACACCTACGAACTCGACGGCACCACACCCACGGACGACCTCACCGCCGGCGACCACGTCCCGGTCAACCCCCGCTCGATCGTCCTCCTACACGCCCACCACTGACGAGGACACCAAGTGTCAGAACGGGAGGGGGCGGCCTGACGGGGTGCGGAGGTCGAGGGCTTTGAGGCGTCTGCGCCTGAAGGTTCGTGTTGGCCTTGGTCGAATCAAGACTTGACGCATCGGTCTCGCCTCCTCGGGCTGCTGGTGGTGTGATGCGCTCATCAGTACGACGACGTACCCCGCCGGAATGTGACAACGGCGTCCGGATCGCGGAACTATGATCGTGCTTCAGCCGAGGAGGGTTTCGAGTCTGGGCTGAAGGTCCGCGTCGTCGCCGTCGATCTCGACCAGCTTGTCCCGGCTGGCCGCGCCGCGTACCAGCGTGACGGCCGAGCGCCGTACGCCGAACGCCGTTGCGACCGCCTCCAGGACCGCCTTCGTCGCCTGGCCCTGCACCGGACGGGCCGACACCGCGACCACCAGGGCCGGACCGGATGCACCGTCGTATCGGCCGCCGACGGCGGTTCGGGACGCACCCGGTTTGACGCGCAGCAGGATCCTCACGGCCCCATTCTCGCCCGCCGTCTGTCCGCAACGATTCGGACACGGAAGCGGGCCGCTGCTTGGCGGTCCGTCGCATCGGCCGTGACGCTCAGGACGTGTGGGCAGTCCACGGGCAGCGGCTGGTCAGCGGCGCGCTGTTGGCCGGGATCCTCGGCTGTGCGGCGCTCGGCGGGTGCACGTCGTCGACGCCCGAACCCGAGGCGTCGCAGCAGGCGTCGTCGCCGCCTGGGCTGCCACAGCCGCCGGCCTCGAACGCGGGTGGGCTGATTGCCTTCGTCTCCGATCGTGACGGCGTCGACGCGCTCTACCTGATGCAGGCGGACGGCTCGAACGTGCGGCGGCTGACCGGCGCGCTCCCGCCGGTCTCGCACCCGTCCTGGTCGCCGGACGGCCGACGGCTGGCCTTCAACGCAGGGTCGCCGCAAGCGAGCGACATCTACCTCATCTCCCAGGACGGGACGGGACTGACGCAGATCACCCGCGACGCGGCCGCGAACTTCTACCCGAGCTGGTCACCGGACGGACGTCGATTGGCCTTCAGTTCCAACAGGGACGGGGACTGGGACATCTTCGTCATGAACGTCGACGGGTCGACCGTCCGGCAACTGGTGAACTCGCCCGGGCTGGACGACAAGCCGCAGTGGTCGCCGGACGGTTCGCGGATCGGGTTCGCGACCACGCGCAGCGGCGCGCCCGAGCTCCACGCGGTCGATCCGGACACCGGCCTCGAACAGCCGCTCCTCCCGCAGCCGGTCCGCGGCATCAACCCGGCCTGGTCGGTCGACGGCTCGCAGTTGGCGTACAACATCGTGACGTCGTCCGGCTTCGACATCGCGGTAGTAGCCGCTGACGGCACCGGTCAGCGCTCGGTGGTGGCCGAGTCGGCGTCGGAGGAACGACCGCGCTGGTCGCCGGACGGCCGGTCCCTCGCCTACTACTCCGACGCAGAGGGCTCATGGGACGTCTACGTCGTAGACCTCGAGACCGGCGCCCGCCGATCCCTGGCGAAGGCCCCCGGCTTCGACGGACAACCAGCCTGGCAACCGATAGCCAGCACACCCACTCCCAGCTCGTCCGGCGAATCCTGAGTTGGATGCCAATCCGGGGGTATTGGCACTTTCGCCGGTGGCACGACGCGCGAAACCCTGAGAGCCACCATCCGCGGGTTGCCTCGAGGGGTGGCTGTTGCGCGAGCCAGGTCCGAGAAGCCGTTCCAACGAAAGGACACAGTGATGCTCGATCCCGTCGTCGACAAAGGCCGACTGACCGAGACCGACCGCTTCATCTTCGAGTCGTGGGGCTACTTCCTGATTCCGAACGTCCTGACGAAGGACGAGGCCGCGGAGGCGTACGACGTTTCGCAGCGTCTGCACGAGAGCCGCGACCGTGAGTTCGGGCAGATCGGGCGGACCTACGAGAGCGAGCCGGTTCTGGAGCGGCTCATAGATCATCCTGACGTCCTTCCGAAGGTGCAGGGTCTGCTCGGCGACCGGTTCGTGCTGCAGGCCGGCTGGAACACCATGCAGCCGGCGCACGCGGGGAACGGCCGCTGGCACCAGGACGGATCGTCCGCCTTCGAGTTCAAGGACCTGGGATTCCCGGTTCCCTTGCTTCAGCTCCGGGTGTCGTACCTGCTCACCGATCAGACTGTGCCCGGCATGGGCAACATGGAGCTGATTCCCGGCAGCCACCGCTCGCGGGTCGGGCTGCCTGATTCGATCCGGGAGAGCAACGACGACATCGCGATCGGCCATGTCGTGTGCGCCGAGGCCGGGGCTGCTCTGGTGTTCCACAACGGCGTCTGGCATCGAACCTTCCGCCACGACGGCGACTACGACCGCTACACGACGCACTACGTCTACAGCCCACCGTGGGTCCGGATGGCCGACCGTTTCGGCAACGACCCCGAGTTCCTCGAGCGCACCACGCCCTTGAGGCGCGCGCTGATGGGGGAGTTCACGAGGCCGGACGCCCCGTTCGGCGCCAACTACGATCCGCTGCCGATCTGACGCACGGACGCGACACCGGCCTGTCGCCATCCGCTCAGCGTTGTGCGAGGCGCTGGCGTAGGCCGGTGGCTCGTAGCGCTCGGTGGTCGAGGGCCCGGCGTACGGCGGCCTCGGGTCCGACGATGCGGACGTGGTCCTGGGAGCGGGTGACCGCGGTGTAGAAGAGTTCGCGGGTGAGGAGCCGGGAGTCTTCGCCGGGCAGCAGAACGGTCACTTCGGCGGCCTGGCTGCCTTGGGCTTTGTGGATCGTCATCGCGTGCAGAGTCTCGACGTTGCCGAGGCGGCCGGGGGCGAAGTCGAGCCGTCCGCGTGTGCTGTCGATGTAGACGCGCAGGGAGCCGTCTGGTCGGCGCACGGTGACGCCCAACTCGCCGTTGTAGATGCCGAGGCCGTAGTCGTTGGCGGTGACCAGGATCGGCCGGCCGACGTACCAGGTGTCCCAGAGTGGGTCTTCGGTCTCCTCGGTGATCCAGCGCTCGACGGTCCGGTTCCAGTACGTGACGCCCCACGGGCCGTCGCGGTGGGCGCAGAGCAGGCGGTGCCGTTGGAGTGCAGTCAGGGCGGCGTCGGCGTTGCCGGCTTCGGCGGCTGCCCGGATCGCGAGTGCATCGGGGAGCAGCACGGATCGCAGTTTCTCTCGCGGGTCTTCGTCCTCGATGAACGTGACCCGATCGCCACCACGGCGGAGCACGGCGAGTACGTCGTCCGGGCGGTTCTCGTGGACCGCGAGCGCCAGGTCGCCGATCTCGCTGCCGAACCGGTGCGACGTGCGCAGCTCGGCTGCCTTCGCGTGTCCGCCGGCGACCAGTCCTTCGACCAGATCTGCGAGGACCGCACCGGCTTCGATGGAGGCCAGCTGGTCGGGATCGCCGACCAGCACCAGCCGGGCGTCGGGCCGTACTGCCTCCAGCAGGCGCGCCATCATCGTCAGCGAGACCATCGAGGTTTCGTCGACGACGACGATGTCGTGCGGCAGCCGATTGTCGCGGTTGTGGCGGAATCGGGTCGACGAGTCCGGGCGCCGACCGAGCAGCATGTGCAGGGTACGGGCGTGGAAGTCGCCCAGTCGCGCAGTGTCCGCGTCGGAGAGCCGATGGCGCATCTCGTCGCGGACCGCTTCCTCCAACCGAGCCGCGGCCTTGCCGGTCGGTGCAGTCAGCGCGATCCACGGACGGCGTTGGCCGGCCTTCTCCGCCTGCTCGGCTAGCAACGCCAGCAGTGCTGCCACTGTGGTGGTCTTGCCGGTGCCTGGACCGCCGGTGAGCACGGTCGTCCATTGCCTGGCCGCTGTCTCCGCTGCGATCCGTTGCTCCTCGTACGACGTACCGGGGAAGAGCCGGCCGAGTCCTGCCTGCAGTGCATCCTCGTCGGCGATCACCGGCGCCGGCTGGCCGGATCGGCGGCGGAGATCCTCCTCGACCTGTTCTTCCTCTCGCCAGTACCGGTCGAAGTAGAGCCGGCTGCCTTCGAGCCGAAGCGGCTGCGGTGCCGCGAGCAGTGGGCTGGCCGCGACGGCTGCCAGCCACTCGTCGGGGTCGGGCCAGTCCAGGTCGGCGCCGTCCGGGCCGACCTCTTCGCGGACCTCGGTGAGGTCGAGGCAGACGGAGCCTGCGCGCACTGCCCGGACGACCAGCGCACACGCGAGCGCGACCGATTCGTCGCTCTCGCCCAGCATCGACGTCAGCCGAGTGGCCACATGGACGTCGGCCGCGACCAGCACTCCGGCCTGGTTGAAGTCACGCAGCCTCCCGGCAGCGGTGAGCGCCAGCGAGGCGTCGAACTCGTCGACGGTCGTAGTCACAAGGTCCTCCCGTCGAGCAGGTCCGACAGCTCGAGCACCAGAGCGGGCGGCACTGGCCAGCTGAAAACGCCGGCCGGGTGGTCGTCCTGGAGCGGCGTGTCCGGGCCGCACATTCCGCGCAGGTAGAGGTAGATGACACCACCGAGATGGCGGTCGGCGTCGTACGCCGGCAGCCGCCAGCGGAGGTACCGGTGGAGCACCACCGAGTACAGCATGGCCTGCAGGGGATAGTCGGAGTGCAGCATCGCGGCAGCGAGCTGGTCGCGCCCGTAGTCCGCCGAGGTGGCCGGCTGTTCGGGGTCGCCGAGCCGGTTGGTCTTGTAGTCGACCACGACGAAGCGGTGGCTGTCGCCGTACGGGATCCGCAGTACGACGTCGATCGAGCCGGAGAGGTAGCCGCGCAGGCTCTGCCGGCCGAGCAGGGGTTGTTCGAGGCGGTCGGCGTACGCGACGAGTGGGTCCGACGCCGGAAGGTGACGGCGCAGCAGCGGCGCCAGGTCGGCCAGCCGTACGTCGGCCGTGCCGCCCAGATCGCCCCCGGCCAGCGGGATCTCGAACTCCAGCTCGCGGAGCCGGTCGCCGAGGCCGAGGGCACCGAGGGTGAGTCCGGGCGCCAGCGGTCCGAGTGGCGTGGTGTGCAAGGGCAGCAAGGCCTCCGCCAGGACGTCCGGGGTCACCTCGACCCGCCACATGCGCAGTTGCTCACGGACCCGTCCGGCCAGCTCGGCCCGGAGATCAGGTGCATGCGGGTCGGCGTCCTCGAGCACAGCATGCACCAGCGAACCGAAGGTTGCCCCGACCGGCAGCCCTTCCATCGGAGACGGCAGCGCCTCGCGTGGTACGACGCCCGGTGCCGGCACCGAATCGATCGACTCGTCCTCCAGCCCACTGTCCTCGTGCTCACTGGCCACGCCGCTCACCTGTTGCTCGGCCGCACGGATCAGCCCGGAGTACGACGTACGACGCCAGGCGAGATCGACCTCCCGGGAGAACGACGCGACTGTCAGCCCGCCCGGCAGCTCCGCAGCCACCGGCTCGAGCTGCTCGCCGATCACCGACTCCTCGATGACTGGCCCACCGGCCTGCTGCCAGCGCCGCAGCCAGACCAGCACGTCGTCGTCGGACGCCGCCCGCGGCAAGCTCTCGGGCACCACCGGGTCGCCCTGTCTGCGACCACGCAGCAGCCGCGAGATCCCACCGTTGATCTCGTCCCAGGAGGGCGCCCACCAGGCGACCACCTGGGACTGCGCACGGGTCAGCGCGACGTACGTGAGCCGGATGTCGTCACCCGCGACCTCGGTCCGCCAGCGCCGCTCGTTGGCCGGGTAACCGCTGTGGTTCCGCCCACCGATGTCGAGGCTTCGGACGCCGTTCTCGTGGAACAGCAGGAGTTCCTCATCGTCGAAGATGTGGCGGTTGAAGCCGAACGGGAGGTAGACGACGGGGTACTGCAGGCCCTTGCTCACCCAGACGGTCATGATCTGCACGGCCGCGGCGTCACTGTCGAGCCGCCGCGTCCGCTCGGTCGTCCGGCCCTTGCCGGCGCGCTCGGCACGCAACCAGTCGAGCAGTGCGGGCAGCCCGAACCGCTCGCGATGTGCGGTCTCGTGCAGCAGTTCGGCGAGGTGCGCGAGGTCGGTCATGTCCCGCTCGCCGGCCCGCCAGGCCAGCACCCGCTCCGACATCCCACTGAGTTGCGCTGCCTCAAAGACAGCAGCGACTCCGCGCGTCCGCAAGTGGTCGGCCCACGCGCGCAACGTGTGCCCGATCCGGTCCGTGAGCTCGTCACCGCCGGCGTGCAGGCTCTCCGCGGTCTCCCCGAAGAACATGGTGGTCGCCGCGGCGCGTACCAGACCGGAGCGGTGCGGTTGTTCGAACGCCTCGAGGAGACACAGCCAGTCCTTGGCGGCCTGCGAGGCGAAGATGTCGAGGTCGCCCGAGTAAACCGCGGGAATCCCGGCGGCGGCGAGCGCCTCGCGGCAGGCCCGGGCGTCCTTGTGTGCCTCGACGATCACTGCGATGTCACCCGCGCGCAGGGGGCAACCGTCGTACGTCGCTCCGGCCGCGAGCAGCCGACCGATGTCCGCGGCGAGGTCGCGGGCGATGTGGTCGCGGAGATCGTCCATCGGGATGCTCTTGCGGGTGGCCGAGCCGAACTGCTCCCGACGGGCGACCCGCAGCCGGAACGGCGCGTCGGACGGCGCCCTGGTGAGCCGGCTGCCCTGATGATGCGCGGCGACCTTGTGGACGACGATGTCGTCGTGGCCGAGGCGGGCGTCGCCCAGCACGACCTGGAGGCAGTCGACGAGCGGCTGGTCGCTGCGCCAGTTCGTGTCGAGGGTGCGGCGCTCACCAGCGGTTCCCGCGGCCGTGAGGTACGTCGCGATGTCACCGCCACGGAAGGCGTAGATGGCCTGCTTCGGATCACCGATCAGCACCAGCGTGCTGTGCCCGTTGAACGCGGCGTCGACCACCTTCCACTGCACCGGATCGGTGTCCTGGAACTCGTCGACCATGACCACCGACCAGCGGCGATGCATCCGCTGACGTGCCGGCGCTGCGGGGTCCTTCAGCGCATCGGCGAGTCGCGTCAGCAGGTCGTCGTACCCGAGGATGCCGAGGCGGCGCTTGCGGTGCTCCATCTCGGTCAGGACGGCTCGCGCGAAGCCGACGCGGACGCTCTCGGGCGAGCCGTCGGAGGGCGTCTCGGGCACCAGCCGGGTGTGCGGGTTGCCGACGACCTTGGTGGCGATCTCGAGTGCGGTGGCTCGGGTGATGGGCGGTGGCTGCGCCGAGCTGCCGAAGTGCGCGAGGTACAGGTCGTCGACGACCTCGGCGACGAGCGGTCCGAGGTCGTCGACGAGCGTGACGCCGGCGTCGGTGTCACCGGCGACGCCGAGTGAGCGCAGTACGAGCTGGCAGAACTGGTGAGTCGTCGCGATGGTGGCGGCATCGAAGTTGGCGAGCGCGTCCCGGAGGCGGCTTCGGCGCTCCGCGACGTCGTCCGCGTTGCCGCGCACGAGGTGGCCGAGCAGGCCGGCGTCGTCGGTCCACAGGTCCGGCGTCGCGGTGGCCTGTTCGGCCTCCACCAGTTGGGCGCGCACCCGGTCCCGGAGTTCCTGGCTCGCTGCGCGACCGAAGGTGATCAGCAGCATCTCGTCGAGTCGGGCGGCGCCCTCCGCGACGTACCGGGTGACCAATCCGGCGAGCGCATAGGTCTTCCCGGTGCCGGCGCTCGCTTCCAGCACGGTGGTGCCGGTCGGCAGCGGTCCGAGCAGGTCGAACGCCTCGATCACGGCGCCCCCTGCTCGAAGCGCAGCATCGGTCCCCAGAGCCGAGCAGCGTAGGCCCCGAGCCGGGTCGACTCGCCTGGTTGCTCTTCACCTGGGCGCGTCGGTTGCAGCAGCACGTTCAGCAACGTGTTGGGACCCCAGACGCGGACATGAGCAGGATCGGCGTTCTCGCCGTCGTAGTTCGACGGACGCCACCGACGGCCGGCGGCGATCGTCGGGTCGTCGTGGGTTCGGCGCGCCTGGTACCAGGCGTACGACGTCTTGAGTGGCAGCGGCAGTGGTTCCCGGCGACCGGCGTCGTAGATTGCGACCAGATCAGCGAGCAGCGCAGCGGCCTCCGCCCCGACCGGACCGAACAGCCGGAGCGCGGGAGCATGGCCTCGCGCGGCCCGGCCGATGACGAGACTGGTCCAGTTGTGGTCCTCGTCGTTGGCGGACAGCGCGAGGAGTTGCACCCACGCGCTCAGCAGCTGCTTGGCATCCAGGCGCGAGTAGCTGATCGACACCAGCCGGTATGCGTACAGGCCGGGCACGGTGCCGGTGAGGCGCCGACCGTTGCCGAGGTCAACATCCACGTCGAACGCGCGCGGACTGCCCTGCCGATGGGGGTGGGCGCCGACGGCGAGCCCACGGGCAGCATCACGGATCTCGGTCGCGGTGCGCCAGCCCAGTCTCCCGGGCGGCAGCGTTCCTCGTCGCCACTCGGCGTTGAGCGCGGCGTTCGGGTGGATGCCGGCCAGCATGTCGCGGAGCATCCGGTCGCCGGCCGACCACTTCTCCAGGTTGTCGATCTCGACCGGCATCGCGTCCGACACCCCGTCGACCTCCCAGGGCAAGGTCAGGTCGAGCGCCCGGAAGAACCCCTTCACCGGATCACGGAAGAAGGCCAGCAGGTCGGCCAACCCCACGTCGTCGCCCGCGGGCAGCGACAGCGGAGCGGCCAGGAACTCCGGCCGCGGTGGCCGGGACCCCGCCGCGGCCCGCCCTGCGACCAGCGCGGCCGGGTCGAACGTGAACGGACCCGGCCGGCCGAGCCGGCCCGGCTCGAGGTTCTTGCCGTCGAAGGGCTGCAGTGGATGCCTGACCAGGACCGCGTCCCGGACCTCCGACTCGGTGCAGCCGTCGAGCGCATCGAGGAACTCGCCCAGCGGTACGGCGGGCGGCCGCGGCTGCCCGGAGTACTCGTTCGCGCCGGTGTAGGTGATCACCAGTGACTCGGTGGCGGCGAGGATCGCATCGAGCATGAGCTGGCGGTCCTCGCTACGGACGTCGCGTTCGCCCGTGACCGGGCACCTGGCCAGTACGTCGTCGCCGTCCGCGAGACCGAAGCGCGGGAACACGCCGTCGTCGAGCCCCAGCAAGCAGACCACACGGTGCGGGACCGAGCGCATCGGCACCATTGTGCAGACGGTCAACGTGCCGGTCCGGAAGTTGGCGCGGGTCGGTCGCCCGGCCAGGTGGGCGGACAACAACGCCCGGACGTCGGGCAGCCTGAGCGCCGTACCGGCGAGGCTGCCGGCACCGGCGGCGACGCCGGCGAACTCGCGCTGGACCTGGCCGGTCTGCCACGTGTCGTCGGGGCCGACCCGGGTCAGCTGCTCGATGCCGGCGCGGAGTGTGTCGAGCCATTCGGCGAGCGGCCGGGCGCCGTCCAGACGACTGGCGATCAGCTGCAGGCGGTCGACGTACTCCGCGAATCGGCCGGCCAGATCGATCCGGGTGCTGCCGACGTCGTCCAGCGGAAGCGCAGTGTCGATCCAGGCGTGCGCGTCGGCGGACATCGTCACGCCACTGACCACCCGGTCGACGCCGAACCGCCAGGTGTTCTGTGGGTAGTCGGCCAGGCCGAACTGCCGGCGGTCGGTGCGGTCGAACGCCCACCGGACGCCCGACTCGCGGACCCAGGCGGTGATGGTGTCCAGGTCGTCATCGGTGAACCTGAACCGGCGGCGGACCGGCTCGGCCTGGGCGAGGTCGAGCACCTGGCTGGCCGTGGCCCTGCTGCCGGCGAGGTCGAGCAGCTGGGACGCGATCCCGAGCAATGCATTCGTCTGGGTCAACGACCGGTCTGCCAGCTGCACCCGGAGCCGGTGCGCGGGATGACTGTTCCCGCCGAGGTCACCGAGCCCGAACCGGGCGGTGATCAGCGGGGCATAGGTCTCGATCTCGGGGCACATGACGAGAATGTCGCGCGGCTCGAGCGTCGGATCGGCCTGGAGCATCCCCAGCAGTAAGTCGCGCAGTACGTCGACCTGCCGGGCGGCGCCGTGACAGGCGTGCACCTGGACGCTCCGATCGTCCGCCGCCAAGCGCCGGCCAGCGGGGGAGACGGTGTTGGCGCGCAGGTCCTCCTGCAGCCAACCCAGCAGAGTGTCCGGCGCCGGAGGCGGCGCGGAGTGGTCGTCGACGGCCGATGTCGTTGCCAGCGTCAACTGCAGCTCGCGACTGTCCCGTCCAAGCGTGGCCAGCAGGGGGTGATCAGCCTCTTGATGGCTCTTGTCGAGCGATCGATCACCTGCTCTGGTCCCGGCGGCCGCGAGACGGTCCCACAGCGCGCCGCTGGGATGCGGCAGCCACAGGTGTACGTCGCGATGCTCAGCCAGCGCGGACAGCAGCTCGACCTCCGTGATCGGGAGCCGGGTGTGCCCGAACAGGGACAGGCGTTCCGGCAGGTCGAACGACGTGGGCCGATCGCGGAGCTCGGTGAGCGTCTCGATGTGCCGCGCGTTCGGTGGTGGCGCATCGATTCGGTCGGACATTCGTCGCCAGAGCTCAGGCTGCCACGCCAGGTCGTCGTCGACCGCTGCCCCGCGGCCGTCAGTGTTGCGGCCCGCGGTCCAGTCCGCGAGCAGCGTCGGCCGCTGAACGGCGTACGCCGCGAAGAGCCGTGCCAGCCGTGCCGCGACCGCATACCGTCGGCCGTTGCGCAGCTCGGCCTCGGTCCCAGTGTCGAAGTGGCCGAGGTGCCGGGCCACCGGCTCGCACCAGGCCTCGTCAAGTGACTCATCCAGTACGGCGAGCAGCGGCCAAGCCATCGCCTCAGCCGCCCACGGGTCGTCGTCGCCGAGCCCCAGCACTGCGGACACCAGCGACCGCGGCGACATGAACCGGACCCCAGCGCACACCCCGTCGCCACCCGCCGGCGCCGCCCCCAGCCGGTGCGCGAGCCGCTGCGACAGCCAACGCTCCACGCCCCGGGCCGGCACCACGACGAGTTCCTCGGCGAACGGGTCGGCCAACGGCTCGGCGAGCAGGTCACCCAATCCGCGCGCGAGCACGTCCGTGCGCTCGGCACGGTGGAGGAACAGCGTCACCGAGGCAGCATCCCACGCCCCATCGACGTGTCGTGGGACCCGGTCAGCGCTCGAGCCTGCTGGGGCTTCTCGATCGTCGCGCCCAGAGAGTTCGGATGGAGCGCTCGGTCGCGGAGACCACGGTTTCTAGGGGGCCGCGTCGGTGGCGGGCTCGCCAGAGCAGCGCGAACGCGACCGCGACGGCGATGTGGATCGTCAGTAGCGCTGCCCGGTCAGCGCTGTCTCCGGCGGCGCCGAGCGCGACGACGTGCGAACTGTAGAGCGTGAGGGTCATGCTGCCGGCGGCGATCAGCGGGCGTAGTAGGGGTGCTGCGCGGCGGGCAACGAGCAGACAGGCGCCGAGCATGGCCACTGCTGTGCCGATCGTGTGGAGCAGGTCGAGCGGCGTTCCCGAGTGCGGACCGGATACGGCGAGCCACCACCAGGATGTCGTGGGTGTGGTGCCGCCGAGCGACGTCGACAGCCTGCGTTCGAGGGCCGGACTACCAACGATCCGGTCGAGGCCGCCGGCCGGGTAGAGCAGTGCCCAGGACGCAGCCTTGCTGAGGACGGCCAGGCCCGCGCCGCCGACGAGTAGGCCGGCAGCGACTCGTGGTGAGTCGAGAGCGAGCCGGCCGACGGCCAACCCGGCCAGCAGGTACGCCATCCATGGCAGTACGGGGTAGTACCCGGTCAGGAAGAGTTCGGTGAGCAGGCCCTGGGGGTCGGTGAGTGTGCCGAAGGTTGGGTTGCCGCCGCCGGATTCGTCCAGCGAGGAGCGCACAACGTGGCTCAGGACCGGGGCGAGTAGCGACCAGCCCAGCGCGAGTGGGACGAGAGCTCGCGCGCCGAGCGACAGGAACGGCAGCGCGCAGACGAACAGCAGCGCGTAGTACACGAGGATGATCGCGACAGGGGTGTCGACCGCTCCGAGCGTCAGCCCCACAAGCGCGAGCAGACTCGCGCGGGCAACGAGTCCGCTTCGACGGAGCATTAGGCGCCCGTCCTGGTACGGGTGGCGCCCGCCGGTTGCCAGTGCGAGACCGACACCCGCGAGTACGGCGAACAACGCCGAGGCCCGTCCGCTCGCCAAGAGGTAGGCGGTACTCGTTCGTCCCGACTCGTCGACGGCCGGGATGATGTGCACCCACATCATCCCGAGCAGGGCGATTCCGCGGGCCGCATCCACGCCCGACACCCTGGCCCGGCCGTCGACAGACGAGCTGTCCTGCGAGCTATCCGTGCGTGCCTGATGCAGCACCACCCTGCCTCCTCTGCCTGTCGATGGCTGGGATACAGACAGCAAACACACCAAGACCGAAAACCTGTGCAAAATCAGCCAACGAGATGGACCTCGCCCGCCACGAGCCCCGACCCACCGCCCAACGCGCCAGGCCCAGCCCCATCAGCAGTCCTCCGGCGCCCCCAGCGGCGTACCACGTCGACGGCCCGTTCTCCCCGTTCTCCCGCAACCATCTCGCCCGCGCTGCCAACCTCGCCGCCGCCGCCGACGCCGACGCCGCGATCAGCGGCGCGCGTGGGTAGCGCGCCGCCTTCTACCGCGTTCGGCGGCGTGAGCACGAGTTCGTCCCCCTGCACAGGGACATTGGGTCCGGCGTGAGCCCATCGCGCTGACGTATACGACCGGGAGTGTCAGTCAGTGGATGACCGCGACGGTGACTCGGCCTTCGAAGCGGTCGATGTGCTCCAGGCCGGACTCGACTGTTCCCAGGGTGACGAGATTGTCGTCATACCCACCGTCGGCGTCGTAGAAGAAACCGATGTTGCCCCAGGGAACGTAGTAGATGAGGCTGCCGTTGCCCGGCGCGCTGCCCGGCGATCCGTCCCTGGTGAGACGCTCAGGCAGGTAACTGATCTTCTCCCTGCCGGCAAAGTCTTCGAACGTCAGGGTGAGCGGCAGCCTCGAGACCAGATCCCGGCTCGTGGGACTGTCGTTCAGCCGAACGACCATCCCAGCATCTCCCGTGGAGAACCGCAGCCGAGTGTCAGCCATAGGTGTCCTCGTCATCGTCGGGGTGGCCGTCGCCGCCGGGACTGCAGTCCGGGCGGGCGTCGGCGGCGCCGTAGTCTGCGCGATCGTTGGGGCATCCCGCGAGGTCGTACACGCCGCCAACGACATGAGCACGGCGGCTGTCACCGCGCGGAGAAATCTCTTCCTCATCGCGGTACCTCGTCAGCCAATGGCCGGCCGGCGTGAACGGGGACTGTGATCGTCATGGATGGTGTTGAGCCCTAATGGTCGGAGTTGACCGACCCAGACAATCGCTTCGCTCGGCGCTGGGGGAGTCTCTGACGAAAGGCGTACCACCAGTGCATCCTTCGCGGTCGCCACCACTCGAAATGAACCACGCCGAACGGACCCGAGCCCGTCCAGCGGCATCGCGACCAGCCTGCGCATCGCCGCCGACTCCAGTTGCGCGGGCTTGAGCAGCGGATTGGCCGCCGGCGTGGCGACGCTGGTCGCCTTGCCCAAGCAGCGAACGGCAGCAGACGCGGCGCGACGCGGCGCGCTGTCGAGACGTTCTCGGCATGATGCCTCCTCGAAAGGTTCCTCGCGACTGCGAGCAGTTCTGATGCCCTGGCGGGGTCGCGAAACGCATCGGCGCCGATCGCCTCGCTGCGTTCTCGACGCCGATCCGTGTCCCAAGCAGTCGCCGGAGTGTGACTCCTGTAGCTGATCTGGGACAGCGTGGATACGTTGATCGCGTGAACAGCGACGATCAGCTTCTGCTCAGCTCGGCGTTCGACGCGGCTGCGGTCGCGTACGGCGAGCATCGTCCGGACTACGCGCGGGCCGCGGTGCAGTGGGCGCTTGAGCCGGCACCTGGCGCGCGGGTGCTCGACCTCGGCGCCGGCACCGGCAAGCTGACCGCAACGCTTGCCGCGCTGGGAGTCGAAGTCATCGCGGTCGAGCCCGACCTGGCAATGCTGGCCGAGCTGCGCCGCGAACTGCCGGCTGTCCGCGCGCTGCCGGGTAGTGCCGAGGCGATACCGCTCCCGGACGGTTCCGTCGATGCAGTACTGGCGGGCAACGCGATGCACTGGTTCGACATGGGCGTCGCCGGGCCCGAAATCGCCAGGGTGCTGGCACCCGGCGGCGTACTTGCCGGTCTGTGGAACCTCATCGACGATCAGGTCGAATGGGTTGCCGGACTCGCCCGGGTCAGCGGGAGCGCAGTCGTCGGCCCCCGTGACACGCCCAGCAGTTGGCGCGCCGAGGTGGCGAACCTGCACCTTCCGAAGACGGGCGGTCCCGCCCTATTCGGTTCGCCGCAACAGGCGACGTTCCAGCATTGGCAGTTGCGCACCGCCGACTCCCTCGTCGCGACCCTCGCGACGCGTGCGGGACTACTGGTCATGCCGCAACAGGAACGCGAGGCCACGCTGGACCGGATCCGCGCGTACCTGGTGGGCGGACCGGAAACCGCCCGCGGCGAATTCACCCTCCCGATGCTGACCGGCACCTTGCGCCTGCGCCGGCTGTGAACCGGGAAGGTCCCGGACCATCAAACCGTTCCTATTCCGGGAGGAGCGCACCGAGCGGCTACTGGCCGCCGCGCGATGAATCGAGCAGGTGAGCGTTGGCGAGCCCGTAGAGGAAGTACGCCAGCCCCAACGGGTTCCCTTTGTCGAGCAGGGCAACGCGGGTTGTCCGAAGCGCCCTGCCCAGCCTGCTGCCGCCGAGTAGTGCATCGCGTGGACAGCTCGTTACCCGAAGGTGAAGGCGTTAGGCCTCGGCCCAGGCGCTTCGAATGTGACCTCGATGGTTCGTTCGTGGGCTTCGCCTTGCTGTCGGGTCAGTTGGTAGAGGCACCCTTCGTCGAGAATCCCGGCGGCGGGCACGTCGACTCCTGTGATACTCCACGACACTGGTGCCGGCGCCTGCTTCGAGACCGGCGACGGCGCGGGGCGGTTGGCCGCTCGATGCACGCCAACCGCCCCGCTGCGCTCGACGCGCAGCCGTCGGTACGAACCGTCACCCGCGCAGCTCGCCGAGGGCTGCTCCCGCTCGAACAGAATCTCTTCGACCAGGGATCAGGCGGCTTGGGCGAGTTCGATGATGTTGCCGCTGTTGTCGTTGATCATCGCGAGGCGTTGCCCGATCGGGGCGACTTCGAACGGCTCGGCGAGGATCTCGATGCCCTTGGCCTTGAGCCCGGCGACGGTGTGGTCGAGGTTGTCGACCCGGAGGCAGAGGTGGATGTAGCCGCCGCGACTGAGGTGGTCGGCGACATCGTCGGTCGGCTCGATCGGGCTGAGCCGGCCGCCGGCGATGACCTCGATCTCGAAGGAGCCGAGGGCGAGGTAGGCGAAGTTGGCGCCCGGCAGCGCATCGGGCAGCGTCCACTCCTGCTTGACCGTGAAGCCGAGCACCTCTGTGTAGAACTTGACGGTGCCGTCGTAGTCCGGGACTCGGACGGCGATGTGGTCGGCACGCAAAATGCCGAGTGTGTTCTGGGACATGGGTGTTCCTGTCAGGTGGCGGTTGAGTGTTGTCGGGGGAAGGGACCGCCGTCGGGCCCCTTCCCGCTGTTCGGGCAGGTCAGACCGGCTCGGGCGCTGCGTCAGGCGGCGGAGGGTGAACGGCGCCGCGAGGATCTCGTCGAGGACCTGTGCGACGTACTTGAAATGCGGTGTCTGGAAGTGGAACTCCAGCGCCGCCTCGTCGCGCCATTCCTCGAGGCAGATCATCGAGCCCGGCTTGACCGGATCGGCCAGCGGCCGGTAGCCCAGGCAACCGGCCTCTGCTTCCGAGGGGACGATCATCGCGACGAGCGCGTCGCGCAGTACGTCCTCCTGGCCAGGCTTGGCCTGGAACTCGGCCACGAGGACCAGCGTGTTGGCCATGCGTCGTGCTCCTTGCGTTGTCGAGGCCCGGTGGAGGTTCGGTGGCGGCTCAGGCCTCGACGCGGTTGCCCTTGATCAGCCAGGTCGGGCCCTCGACGTACGGCGTGATCGCGTCGAAGAACTCCTTGAAGTACGGGCCGCCGGCGTGCACCTCGAAGGCATCGAGGCTCTCGTAGCCCTCGTTGAGGTAGAACCGGTTGGGGTCGGTCTCGTCCTGGATCAGCTCGAAGCGCAGCGTCCCGGGCTCGTTGGCACCGGAATCGATACCGTCCTTGATGGCGGCGTCGATGAAGTCCTGGCGGTGCTCCGGCTGTACGTCGAAGTAGACGGCGATGTGGTACATGGGTTGCTCCTTGCAGCGGGGCTGGTTGGGGATCTGCCGTTCGGCTGTTCCGGTCGGCACACCAGAGTCAACCGCCGCGACAACACGAATTGGGGCCCGGAACAGGCCACGCTCTGCCTAGGAAAAGTTGACCTACCCAGCGCCGCGAGAAGCGGAGGACACTCGAGGCATGGACACCGCGTCGACTCTGGCCGACTTCCTCCGCGCCGCACGGGCCCGGCTCCGTCCCGGCGACGTAGGCCTCAGCGGGGCGGGCCTCAGTGCGCGGCGCGTCCCCGGTCTGCGCCGCGACGAGGTTGCCCAGCTTGCCGGCGTGAGTGTCGACTACTACACCCGGATGGAGCAGGGCCGCATCAAGCACGCCTCGGATGCCGTCGTGAGTGCGTTGTGCGATGCCCTGCGGCTGAGCCCGACGGAGCGCAGCTACCTGTTCTCCTTGTTCTCGCCGCCGACCGGGCGCACCGTGCAGGAGAAGCGGAGTACCAAGGTGCGCCCGATCCTGCGGCAGATGATGGAGCAGATGGACAACACCGCCGCGTTCGTCTTGGGCGTCGGCATGGAGGTCTTGGCGATGAACGAGCTGGCCAAAGCCCTCCTGCACGACTTCACGAAGGAGGCAGGTCTGGCGCGCAGCCTGGCGCGCTGGGCGTTCCTGGCGCCCGAGGCACGCGCCTTCTATCTCGAATGGGACGAGGTCGCGGCCGACATGAGTTCGATCCTGCGGCGCGACTCCAGCAGCCACCCGAACGACAGCAAGCTCAACGAGCTGATCGGCGAGCTGACCGTCAAGAGCGACGAGTTCCGCAAGTGGTGGCCGCAGCACACGGTCTATGAGTGCTCGTTCGGAAGCAAGCCACTGATGCATCCGTTGGTAGGGCGGCTCGAGATCGAGTACGAGACCTTCCCCGTTCCCGGGCAACCCGACCAACAGCTGTTCCTCTACACCGCGAAGAAGGGCTCGCCATCAGCCGACGCCCTGAAGATCTTGGCCAGCTGGAAGTCCGAGGCCCCTGCCGCGGCCGCCCCATCAACCAAATCGGACTGAGCACGACGCACCGCGCAGACCCGCGTTCGCGCAGCCTTCAGCGGGCCCGCGGGTGGCGGGTCTCCGGCCCAAGAGGGTCAGGTGGCCGGTACGACGACGTGCTTGACGTCGGCCACGTAGCGCTCGGCAGCCTCGTCGGGACTGCTGCCAGTCTGCCGATTCACCACGTACGCCGCGTACCAGTCCCACCAACCGTGGAGCGGCCCGACCGCGGTTCGACCGGACGATCACCGTGCACGCTCCCGACCACTAGGGCCGCGAGGCGATCCTGCGGGTGCACGCGCGGGAAGCCGCTGGCTGCGGATGTTGATCTGGCTGCGTTGTCGCGTGTGGTTACCACCGGCACTGTCGCCGAAGGCGCGACGCGCGAAACCGGCGCCGAGCGATCTGGAGACCGCGACCCGGATCGCCCGCGCAATGGTCGGCCGCTCGGGCATGTCCGCGGCGGTGGGTCCGGTCTCGGTGCTGCCGTCGGACGGGGATCCCCGGGCCGTCGCCTCAGACGCTCTTCTGAACACCGTCGACGTGGAGGTCCGCCGCCTGATCGACAAGTGCTACCAGGAAGCCGGGCGGCTCCTATGCGACAACCGTGATCGATTGGACGGGATCGCCGCGCAGCTACTCCTGCACGAGACCCTCGACGAGGCGGATGCCTACGCGGCGGCCGCCGTCCCACGTGAGGCGAGAACCTGACGCGGCCGCCGTACGCATTGCGCGTCCGCGAGTTCCGGTCGTGGGGCCGTGATGATAGGCAGCGAGCACGTCGTTCTGCACTGGCGTTAGAGAGCTGTGAGAAGCCCGCAACTGCGAATGCCAGCGGCCTACTGTGAATCGATGCAGCTCGCAACGGTGTTGGTTTTGATCGCGCTCGCGCTGGCGGTCGTGGGGATCGTCGCGGCCCTCCGCCAACGTGCCGTCGTGGCGAGCGTCCTGATCGTCGGCGGCTTGGTTCTCGGGCTGACCAGCGGCGCCTCGCTCGACTGAGCTGCTGATCCGCCATGCTGTTGCGCTATCGGGCGCCAGCGGGAATGGGTTCTGGCCAGGTGGTGCTTAGGTCGGCGGCGAAGGTGGAGAAGGCGGTGGCGAGGAGCCGAGGGTGCTCGCCGAAGGACCTTGCGTGGGCCTCGGAGAGCGGGATCTCGGCCGGTGCGACCGCCCAACCGGCCCCGGCGATCGCCTCCCGCAGCACCTGGGAGCCGGCCCCGACCTGGTTCAGCAGAACCAAGGATCGATGGTCGCGCGGCGCGTACTTCGAGAGGAGCGGTCTGACTGTTCCGAGTTCAACCAGCGACGGGCACGAGCGTGACGACCACGTCTGTCGACGCCCTGAGGATTGGCGCGGACCGCTCTGGGAAGCCGGCCGTCCGGGCGGTGTCCACGACGATCGCGTAGTACTCGTCGCGCGCAATGGCATCCCACTGACCAGGGTCGGCATGCACACCTCCACGAGCCAGAACAGGGACGTCCCAGCCAGAGATACGTTGCCAGCTCACCGCGTTCTGGTCCGGTGTCGTCTCAGCGAGTAGCACCCGCAGTCCCGTCTGGCGTAACGCCTCGGCGCAGCCAACCGCACACGTGGTTCCCGCCCTCACGGACGAAGGTCACAACACTCGTCATTCGGCCAAGGCTAGAGCACACTCTGGAGTTGCACTGTCACTGAACGTGCGCAACGCTGGTTGTCGAGGGTCGCCTGCTGTCTGGAGCTGGTTGGGGCCGACCAGCGGGCGTGTTCCACGGCCCAGGCCAGAGCGTCGTCGGCGACGTCCTCCCATCCCTTCTGCGCGGGCGACAGGTGCGGCATGCCGTCGTACTCCTTGATCTCGGTGATGGTCTTCGCCGACTTGTAGTGCTTGGCGTTGGACCGCTGGATGCTCGGCGGCATGAGGGTGGTCCTCGGCGCCGCAGACGAACAGCAGCGGCGGCCGGTCGTCGTTGTGGTAGTCGATGTGGACGTCCTGCGGGCCGGGCTGGAAGCTCGCCAGCACGCTGTTCCAGAATTGCGAACGTGTACTTCCACTGCTCGGGCGTCAGGGCGACGGCCTTGTGGTGGTTCGCAACCGGGAACGATGACTTGATCTGGGGCAACGGAGTGACGCGCACGCCCTCGGTCCACTCGGAGTTGATCGCCACGCCCGCGGCGCCGTACCCGCGGTCCAGCGGCGTCGGGTCGGCGTTGAGCGCGTCGCAGGGCCGAGTGCGGCCACCGGCCGATGACACCGTGCGAGCGATCACCGGTCGGTGACGGTGTTCCGGTACCCGTCGCGGGCTTTGACACACCAGGGCAGGCTGAAAGGCGTCGTCCTGGATAGCGGGCGGGCTCACAGTTGCGACTGGGAGCGGCGCATGGTCTCCGGGTCGATCTCCTGGATCTGGATGGTGACGCCGTCAGGGTCGGTGACGCGGATACTGCGGCCGAAGTCCTCGTCGACGAGGATGTGCTCGTAGCCGCGGTCGGTGAGCCGGGCGGCGACGTCTTCGAGTTTCTCGTCGGTGGCGAAGCCGAGTTCGACCGTGCCGATCGGCTTGCCCTTCGACACGGCTGCGTCGTGGATGCCGACGGCGCCGGCGGCGACGTCGAGGTGCGCCCAGACCGGGACGCTCACGTCGGCGCGGTACGTCAGGCCGAGCCCCTCGTAGAACCGGCGGGAGGTCTCCACGTCGGCGACGTAGCGGATGGGCAGAACCGTGAGCATGAGCATCTCCTGATCAGGTGGGATCGTCCGGGCTAGACCCGTGCCGCCGGGTCGCGCACTCAACCTGCCGCGTACGTCGAAGGTTGTCGCTCACCGGCGGACTACTTGGTGGATGCTGTCGCTAGAGTCGGTGGATATGGGGGAATCAGTCAGCCTCGACGAAGACGACCGGCGCGTGTTGCACGCGCTGCAGCTCGACGGGAGGGCGTCGTTCGCGCGGATCGCGGCGGTGCTCGGGATGCCCGAGCGTGCGGTCTCGCGTCGCTACCACCGGCTGCGTTCTCGCCTGGCGTTGCGCGTGGTCGGCATCACTCGCCGCGACCCGCGGGATCAGGAGGAGTGGTTCCTCCGGATCACGGCGCCCAGTACGTCGATCGACGGGGTCGCGCGTGCGCTCGCGGATCGCGACGACACCTCCTGGATCGCCTCGCTGGCGGGCGATGGCGGTCTGAGTTGCATCCTCCGGACGCTGACGTCGACCGGTGACGGCGCCGGCGCGGTCGAGCAGTTTCGCCGCAATACCAGCATCGCGACCGTGACCGCCCAACGGCTGCTTGCGCCGATCGCGGGCATCGGGGGATGGCCCGGCCGGCTCGAAGCGTTGACCACGGACGAACGCGAGGCCCTCACCCCGGATCGCCGCACCGCCCCGTCACAGGTCGGTGCACCGGGAGCCGCCGACGCCCGTCTCCTGAGGCTCCTCGCCGCCGACGGTCGCTTGAGTGTCACCAGCCTGGCCCGTGAGTCGGGCATGCCCGAATCGACAGTTCGCCGCCGCATCACCGAGTTCACCGGTAGCGGGATGCTGATGTTCGAGATCGAGGTCGACCCCAAGCTCTACGGACGACAGGTCGACGTGATCTGTTGGATGGAGGTGCGACCAGCGTCGCTCGGCGATGTCGCTGGCATCCTCGGCTCTCACTCCGAGGTCGCGTTCGCGTCGACTACCACGGGTACGACGAGCATCCTCGCGTTCCTCGAACTCGCTGACGCCGACGACCTGCATCGATACCTCACCGAACGCATCGGTGCCCTCCCGGGTGTGCACCGGGTCCAGACCGAGGTTGTCGCGCGGTGGATCAAGCGGGCCGGCCCAGTCGTCGTTCCTGGTGCCTGGTCTCGACGTACCGGCCGTTCCGCAGCGACGCCGACTTGACCGGTCCTTCCTTCGCGTTTGCCTTTGAGCGCGCTCGAATCCTTAGCGTCAGGTCCATGACGCAAACCAAGACATGGATCATCACGGGCGCGAGCGCAGGCCTCGGACTGGCGCTGGCCGAAGCGGCACTGCGGGCAGGCGAGCAGGTGGTCGGGACGGCGCGACGAGCCGGCCGGTTCGATGCGCTCAAGGATCAATATGGGGATCGACTGCTGGTGGTCGAGCACGACGTACGGGACAGGTCAGGGGCCGCGGCGGTGGTGGAGCGCGCCCTGGACGTGTTCGGGCGAGTCGACGTGCTGGTCAACAACGCCGGCGCCGGTCAGGTCGGAGCCGCCGAGGAGGTGACGGACCGCGAACTCCAGGACATGCTCGAGCAGCACGTGCTTGGCCCCGCGGCCTACGTGCGAGCGGTCCTTCCGCAGATGCGCGAGCGCCGATCGGGTGCGATTGTGCAGATGAGCAGTCAGGGAGGACGGATGTCGTTCCCTGCGGTCGGCAGCTACTCGGCCGGCAAGTTCGCGCTCGAAGGTTGGTCTGAGGCTCTCGCGGGCGAGGTCGCGCCGTTCGGCATCCGAGTGCTGATCGTGGAACCCAGTCGTTTCCGCACCGAGTTCAACGCGTCCGGGGTGATCAACAAGGCGGGTCAGAACGCGACGTACGACGACGTGATCGGTGCTGTGCGCGACAACATGGCCCAGGCCGACGGCATCCAGGAAGGTGACCCAGCGCGAGCCGCCGAGGTGATCCGCGACATGCTCGGCACCGCGGACGGGCCGCTACGGCTGCCGCTCGGCGCCGAAGCCGTCCGCAACCTCACCCGCGTCTACCAGCGCGCGCTCGACGACGTGCAGAGGTGGGCCGAGGTGAGTGAGTCGGCTGACTTCCCGGGCCTACCCCCAGCCGTGCGCGCGTTCTAGCCGGTCGGTGTCAGGCGGTCGTTCAGCTTGTGCTTCGCGCTGCGTTCCACGAAGAGTGGCACGAAGTCGCGGATGGGCGCGTCGTCGAACTCGGGCCGTGCAGCCGACACGGTGTCGGCGATGTCGGCGGGCGGGACCTGGGGGAACCGTTGGGCCAGGCGTTCCACGATCTCGGAGATGGCGCGTTCTTCCTCGGACCTGTCCATGCTGCGAGGGTTACTCGCACGGCAGCGGCCAGGCAAACGCTGGAGCCCGATGTTCGATATCCGCGCGAGCCCGAGGTTGTGGCATAGGGCGGAACCGTCTGATAACGAAGTTGCGTTTTCAATGACTTAGTTCTTGCCCTGCGTGTCACTGCTGCGGTAGTCAGGCCTCGACGCAGGAGGGAGTCCCCATGGATGTCGGGAGCAACGAAGTCACGGCCGCGCTGCAGAACGCGTACTCCGGACTGCTGCGGGCCGTCGAACTGGAGCGGCGCCGCCCGGACGACCACCTCGACATGCAGGTGGTGGTGTCCGACGTCCATGAGGTCCGCACACTCATGTCCGCCCTGGCGCAGATGATGCGGTCGTTCGACCTGAATCGCTACGGCGGCAGGGCGAAATGGGGCCCTGATGGAGAGCCCGACAATCCTCTCGAACTCACCCCGCAACAGTTCGTCGAAGCAGCGGACGCCGACCTCGTCGCCGCCTATGAGCACTTGCAGCGGGCCGCCGACAGCCTGACCGCCGTCCGCCGCCGCCTGGCAGTCCTAAGCTGACCAGCCGGCGGCGGTAGGCCGAAGGCATCCGGGTTCACCTCTGCTGTCAGGCGGAGCCGGAGCCGACCATGACGGCTGGGCCGCGGGCGAGGTGTAGGACGTTGTATGACGTGGCGCCGCCGAGGGACCGGTGGCGGTCGGGGCCCAGCACGGTCAGAGCGGCGGCCGCCGAGGCCGCGAGGATGGCGCCGTCGACCGGGCCGCGGGTTAGGTCCCATCGGACGTCGACGTCCGGGTAGGCCATCCTCCAGATGCGCACCGCATCGTCGATCGCGTCGAGTCGGCTCGAGGTCGTCGCATGCACGATCGTCAGCCCCGTCCCACGTCGCCGGGCTGCGCGAAAGGCGAATCCCAGGGCGGCAGGTGGGCCACCGGAGACGTTCACGCCCACGACCACCCGGCCGGTCGACGGCCCGACGGCGCCCGGCGAGGACAACCCGATCAACGCGAGTGATGCCGACGTACGACGAACCAGCCGTCGGGCCAGTGCCCGTTCGAGCCGACCGGACCTGCGGGCATGGTTGAGTACGACGAGGGACCGCTCGCTACGACGCGCTTCGTTCAGCAGCGCTGTGACCTGCCTCCCAGGGAAGATCCGGGTGGTGATCCGCAACGCGGGCGCGATTCGGCGGGCGCGCCGTACGGCTGCGTCTACGTGCATCTCGGCGGCTTCGCGAGCTCCCAGATCGATCGTCGTGTCACCCAGCGGGTCAAGCAGTCGCGGCCACCGCAACGCGTACACGATGCGCAGTTCCGATCTCCGTGCGTCCGCCTCGGCCGCGGCCCACTCCAGCGCCTCGACACCGGTGCCACGCTCGTCGACCAGAACGATCACCGGCCCGTTGTCGGGTCCCTGCTCCGACGAGTTCCGGCTGACAACTGCCTGCGATGGCGCTCCGCGAGGTCCACGAAACAGCTTCATTGAATGCCTCCTCTGTGATGCCACCACCGTCCCGCGGCGGCCGCCCACTCACACCAGGGACAACCACGGGTCCGCCACGTGCCCGGTCCCACTGGTCCCGTCGTCACCCACGTGGAGGACGAGGACGGCTGCGCGAGCGAGTTGTGTCACGTGACCGCGACTGCGGAGGATCCGCACCGGAACGTCGGTCAGCAGGTTCAGCATCGCGACGCCGACCCGGAAACGATCCGGCGGTGGCCCGGTCGTCAGGCCGAACGCCGTACCGAGCGCGTCGTACCGAGCGTGCGGTCAGGCGGCGACGTCGCCGGCCAGCAGCTCTTCCAGGCCGGCGAGCTCGCCGGCCCGGGCCGCGGCGATGAACGCGTGCAGGAAGGGTTCGTGGGGAGCCGGGTTCGCCACCGTCCGGCTGCCGGCGACCAGATGGACGCGGGCCCGGCTGACCAGCTGCCGGGCGTTGGCCACTCCAACCTGCAGACACTCCGAGATCTGCCGGTACGGATAGCCGAACGCCTCCCGCAGTACGTACGCCGCTCGCTCGCTCGGCGTCAGCCTCGTCATGATCAGCTTCACCGCCTGCTCCACCGCCTCCCGGCGCTCGGACCCGGTCGCCGGATCGTCGCTCGTGTTGGCGGCCTCCGGTACGGCGTCCAGTAGGGTTTCGCGACGCTTCCAGGCGGACTGACGCACGTTGATCGCGAGTCGCGTGGTCATCGTGGCCAGGAGTGCCTGTGGGTTCTCGACGACCGTGCGGTCCGTCTTCTGCCAGCGCAGCCAGGTCTCCTGGACGACGTCCTCGGCCTCGGCGCTGCTGCCGAGGATCCGGCACGCGATCGCCATCAGCCGGGGTCGCACGTCGGCGAAGATCGCCAATGCCTCGTCGAGGTCTCCGATGCCATGGTTCCGTTGTTCCTGCGCCACTCCCACGTTCACGCTTCCGCCTCTGTCCGCTCGGGCAAAACTTTCTTGCCTTCACGTTCCGCCGCGCGGCGCGTGGTCGCGCCACGGCCGACCCGTGGGCTCGACCGTGGTCGGCCAGGCCCCGTGATCGGCAGCAGCCACGGGATACCGTCGAGTGCTCCCGGCGCTACCGGCGGTCACCGTGCTGGGTCGGCCATGCACGGGGTCGGCGGAGCATCTATTCGTGCGGGTGGGGGAGGCGGTCGAGGGCGTCGCGAAGGGCGGCTCGGGTGGTGATGCCGAGTTTGGGGAAGATCTGGTAGAGGTGCGTGGAGACGGTGCGCGGGGAGAGGACCAGGCGCTCCGCGATCTGCTTGTTGGTGAGGCCGGCTGCCGCGAGCTCCGCGATCTGGCGTTGTTGGGTGGTCAGCTTGGCGTCGCCGGGGGAGTCGTGCGGGATGCCGGTGGCGCGGAGCTCGTTCTCGGTGCGGGTGGTCCAGGGGCGTGCGTTCAGGCGCTGGAAGGTTGCCGAGGCGGCAGTGAGGTGATGGCGGGCTCGGCTGGTGTTCTTGGTGCGGCGGAGATATGCGCCATAGGTCAATTGGATTCGGGCGAGGTCGAACGGCCAGCGGTCGTTGGTGGGGGAGGCGATCGCCTCTTCCAGACGGTCGTCGTCGACATCGGTCTCGGTGATGGCTGCGGTCGTGAGGACGACCAGACGGAGGCGGTCCGACAGCGTCTCGAGGCTGATCGCCTGGGCAGCCTTGACGTGGGCGACAGCCTCGGCGTGGCGTCCGGTGAGCATGGCCGCCTCGACGAGGTCGAGGAAGACCCAGAGCGCGTGCGGGCAGTACGGCGCGATGGTGCCGGCCGGACTGATCAGCGAGGCCTGGGTGAACGCGGCCTCGAAGTCGCTGCGCCCAAGGGCGGCCAGCGTCTGGATGTGGGCGGCGTACAACTGCGTGGTCCGTGCCCGCCGTGGCCCGGCCCAGGCGTTCATCTGCTGGGCGATCGTCGCCGGTGTGACGGTGTCGCCGCGGGCTGCGGCGAGGAGGCCGGTGATCAGTAGACCCGGCCAGCTGAGCAGCTTGTAGCCGTGCTTGTCACACAGCTGGAGTCCTTCGTGGACAAGGTGCTGCGCTTGGTCCCACTGGCCGGTGTGGAACGAGTCCTGGCCAAGGAGGAAGAGCGCTTCGATCGCCGAAGTGATCGCGCCGCCTTCGCGGCCGTGTTGCACGGCGCGGTAGAGCGCGTCGCGGCAGTCGGCGAGGCGGTCCAGGTACGCCGCGGCGATTCCGGTCCGGATGATGCGAGCCGGACTGACCTGATCGGTCAGTCCGGCGATCGATGCATCGAGCTGTGCCAGTGCCTGCTGGGATGCCCGTGCGGGATCGCTGAAGGTTCTGCTGAGGATTCCGAGTAGCTCGGGGACACGCGGCTTGAGCCGGGCGATCGCGGCATCGTACGGCGGCCACAGCGCTGGCCGTCCGCCGAAGAAGCAGATCATCAGCAAGGTGTAGAGGGCCTCGATCAGGACCTTGTTGTGTGCATCGCCGGGGTCGTCGAGATCGTTGACTGCGTCGACCAGGAGCCGGTGTGCCGTGTCGATGTCGCCGTCACTATGCAGCAGTTGGTAGGCGCCGGCGACCGCGAGGGACAGTGGTCCGCCGGCTCCTTCGTGGGACTGCCGAGCCGCGTCCAGGAGCCGCGGTGCGTCGCGAAGATCGCCGGTGACGATCGAGCCGAGGTATGCGGCCTCGGCGAGGCGCCCGCTGCGGGCGCTTCCTGTCGGGCTCAATTCGGCAGCACGGAGCAGTTGCGTGACGGCGCCGACAGAGTCGCCGCGCCGCAGGTTGGCGTGTGCGACACCTTGCAGGAGCGCCGCAACCTCCTCGTCGGGTTCCGTCGTGGCTTCGGCGAGGTGCCAGACACGTCGTTCAGGCTGGTCTGCGAGATGCTGCGCCAGTACGGCGTGCGCCTCGCGGCGCTGGCTGCTCGTGGAGAGGTCGACGATTGCCGACCGCATCAGCGGGTGCCGGAAGACCAGACGTTCGGTGCTGTTGTCGACTCGGATCACGTTTGCTCGCTCGGCCGGAGCGAGCGCGTCCCTGTTTCGGCTGGCGGCGATCCGCCGGATCAGCCGAAGGTCGCCGGTACCTTCGAGTGCGGCCAGCAACAGAACGCCGTACGTCGAGTCGGGCAGTCCCTTGATCCGGGAGGTGAAGGCGGACTGAAGCCGTCGGCCGAGTGGCAGCACCGCCGGCACCGAACCTGCGACGCCATCGAGATGGTCGCCCAGTGCGACCGGCAACTCCAGCAGCGCAAGCGGGTTGCCTTGGGCGTCGGCGAGCAACCGCCGACGTACCCGTGGGGCCAGAGCGGGATAGCGGGTCGAGAGGAGCTCGGCGGCCGCCTCGTCGGGAAGCGGCTGAATGTGCTCGATCGCGAGGTCACTGTGGTCGAAGAAGCTCGACTCACCCGTGCGCGCGGCACCGAGAAGTGCTGAGCGTGTGCCTACGAGTCGACGCGCCACCATGCCGAGCACGAGACCGCTGGCCCGGTCGAGCCACGGTACGTCGTCGACGACCATCAACACCGGCCGTTCCTTGGCCAACCGCTGCAGGAGTGCAAGCACGGCTCCAGCAACCATGAGTGGGGCCGGCGGTGGGCCGTCTGCGAGTCCTAGCGCAACCTTCAACGTGCCGGCATTGCGCGGGCTCAGACTGTCGAACTCGTCCAGACACGTTTGCAGGAGCTGGTGCAGAGACGCGTAGGTGATGTCGGCTTCGAACTGGACCCCTGCTGCACGCAAGATCCGTACGTCGTCCGCCAGAGCCTGACCAACCGCCGCCTCGACAAGGGCGCTCTTGCCCACGCCGGCATCACCTGACAGCAACAGCGCGCCGCCGTGCTCGCCAACGCCGGCGACGAATCTGCTCAGCTGTTCGAGCTCAACCTCTCGGCCGACAAGTCCACCCCACGCCTCCACCCAACCCCCTCACAAGCTGTACGGCGGCGGCCCCGGGAACGAGCATAAGCTCCCACGACCGCCGCACGTACCAGCTACCCGGACACGCCTTCGGCGGCCTGGACGATGATCGCAGCCACCGCGGCCGGCTGCGAAACGTAGACCGAGTGGCTGCCGGCGACCTCGGTGACGGTCGACCCGGCACGCTCGGACATCGCCCGCTGCGCCGGCGGCGGGATCATCCGGTCGTCGGTCGCGACCAGGTACCACGACGGCTTCACCCGCCACGCCGGCTCCGACACCGTTCCGCCGAGTGCGTCGACTCCCCATGGGGTCTGGGAATCGGCCATGAACGCCGCCTGCTGCGGCGGCAGGTCACCCGCGAACGACGCCGCGAACTGCTCCCGATCGAGGAACAGGAACCCGTTCTTCGGCGGCAGGATCGGCGGAACCGGCGCACCCGGTGGCGGGTCGGCGATCAGCGTGTTGACCGACTCACCCTTGTCCGGTGCGAACGCCGCGATGTAGACGACCGCCGCGACATTCGGGTGGTTGCCGGCTTCGGTCACCACCACTCCGCCGTACGAGTGCCCGACCAGGATCGCCGGTTCCTCCAGCTCGTCGAGCACCGCCTCGGTCGCGGCCACGTCACCGGCCAGTGAGATGGTCGGATTCTGTACGACGGCCACCCGGTAACCGTCCTGGGTCAGCTGGTCGTACACCCCCTGCCACCCCGACCCGTCCACAAAACCACCGTGCACCAGCACGACATTCTTAACCCCTGCAGTCATCCTGCACCTCCTCCACCCGCACCCGCGGGCCTCGTTCCGCTATCCCCCCGAACGTAGGCCGCGCCGCCCCCACCCGGCTTGCGTCAGATGACGTATCTCCCACGGGCTCCCCGTCCGGATGACAACGCAGACTCCCAGAGAACACACTCGTCGACTGCCGGCGTCGGGCGCGAAGCCGGTGAAACTCCCCGAATCCACTGCTGGTGAGTTCCGAGTCCAAGACCCCGACGGTCACGTCCTGAGGTTCTTCCCCTCCTCCAGACCGACGCAGTCACGACCTACCCACGCAACGAACTCGATGCAACCGGCGAACCCCGGCGACCCGAGTCGGCTACGGCTTCGGCCGCCCAGAACCGCTCGACGATCCCGACGGTCTGCTGCTGCAAACTCGACCTCGAACGACCGCCAGCCCCGCAGCGAGGTCCGCGACCAGGTCGCCGCCCGTCCGCGACCACCCGTCGGCGATCCGAACACGCGGAACGCCTACAGAATTCGGCGACCGCCGAACTCCTCGCCCTGCTCGCCTACGCTGCGCCTGCACGCGATCGGAGGTTGATGGCAAGGCCGTCTCGGCGGGTGCCGCGATCAGCCTGGCTTGACCGCCAGCGTCGCAAAATAGTGCGACATGTACTGGGCGGATGCATTGGAATGGTGCGGTGCTTCCGCGAAGCCGGTGAGGACGAACCCCGCGGCGAGTTGCCCGCCGATCTGGTCGGTGAGGGTGTGACTGTATTCAAGGGGGGAATCCGCGCCGAACTTGGTTGCGCGTTCCTCGGCGGAGTACTGCGTGACATCGCTGTAGGGCAGCTTGTGCACGACGACCAGCTCGCCGCGCTCGTCGAGGGCCTCGTGGTCGAACAGGTACACATCAGGGTTGAGGAAGCCCACGAGCAGAGTTCCGCCGGGTCGCAGTACGCGGAAGCACTCACGCCATACCGATGCCAAGTCGGGTGCGAACAAGTTCGAGACCGGGTTGAACACAACGTCGAATGCGGCGTCGTCGAAGGCGCTGAGGTCGCGCATGTCACCCAGGACGGTGCGAAGCTCGAGTCCGTCGCGCGCCGCCACCATCTGGTCCTGGCCGAGCTGGCCGGGCGAGTTGTCGAACACGGTGACCCGCGCCCCTGCGGCGGCGAGGATCGGACCCTGCTGGCCACCCCCGGAGGCCAGGCACAACACGTCCTTGCCGGTCAGGTCCGTCGGCAGCCAGGAGCGGTCGACAGGCTCACGCCCGATGAGAACGATCGACCAGTCGCCCCTGCGGGCGGCCTCGACCTCCTCAGCACTCACCGGCCTCGACCACTCATTACCCACCTGAACCAACTTGTCCCAGGCTGCCCGATTATGGGCACCGGGGTCGACGTCAACGTCCTGCACGTTCAACTCCCTACTCCAGCCAAGCGGACACCAGCGGTACTGACAGCTCGGTGCCGCCAGCCAACACGATCACAGCTCCGGGCTCAAGGAAATTGGCGTCGACGTGCCCACGGGCTCGCCGGGTGGTCCCGCAGCGGGTGCTGCGCTGCGCCGTAAACGGTCGTTTAGGAACACTCGGGCTGCAGGCCGCAGACGGATGACCAGCGAGTCGCTGCTTGTCGTACCAGAGCGCGGGGCACCGGACGAGAGTGATTCCGCCAGCCCGTCGCTGACGGCGTTTGAGGGGCGTGGCAGGCTGGCCATCATGTGTGGTCGATACGCGTCGGTGGCCGGTTGTGCCGCTCTGCTCGACGCCGGCGAGGACGCTGACACGGTGCGGCAACTGCGGGCGAGGGGAGAGATCAGATGCCGAGGATGAGTACGTCGACTGCTTTCGGGGTCGACATCGGCGGCAGCGGGATCAAGGGCGCCATCGTCGACCTGGAGAAGGGCGACCTGGCTACGGAGCGGGTGAAGTACCTGACGCCCAGCCCTTCCACCCCAGAGGCCGTCGCCGCGGTCGTCGGCCGGCTGGTCAAGGAGGCCGGGTGGACCGGTGACATGGGTGTGACGTTCCCGGCCGTCATCAAGAACGGGGTGGCCAGGAGCGCCGCGAACGTCGACAAGAGCTGGATCGGGACCGATGTCGACAGGGTTCTCACCGACATCACCCACTGCGACGTGACGGTGCTCAATGATGCCGACGCGGCTGGTATCGCCGAGGCCCGGTTCGGGGCGGCCAAGGGTGTCGACGGCGTGGTCATCCTGCTGACCTTCGGCACCGGTATCGGCAGCGCGCTGCTGCTCGACGGCCAGCTTGTGCCCAACACCGAGCTCGGTCACCTCGAGCTGGACGGGTACGACGCGGAGACGAAGGCCTCCTCGGCGGCGAAGGACAACGAGGGCTTGTCGTACAAGCAGTGGGCCAAGCGGGTGCAGCGGTACCTTCGGCACGTGGAGAACCTGTTCACCCCCGACCTGTTCGTGGTCGGCGGCGGGGTCAGCAAGCACGCCGACAAGTGGGTGCCGCTGCTCGAGATCTCCACCCCGATAAAGCCGGCTCAGCTCCTCAACAACGCCGGCATCGTCGGCGCGGCGATGGCCGCGCACGAAAAGTTCACCCAGTAGGACGACTACAACCCGGCGGCGGTACGGCGCGCGGCCCGCCCGCCGTACCGTTAGCGCCCGAGGCCCGCCGATTGCTCGGCAGGGCGGGATCACGCGACGGCTCGAAGTCGATCCCCAACCTGGACAGCTGTCTCGACGACCCGGTCCACACGGTGCAGCTGACCGGCACCATCCACGTCGCGGGCATGACGGCGCAACCGGCACCGGTCGAGGGTGCGACGTTGCACCTGCCGGCCAACGTCGCCGGTGGACCAGAGGCGACGATGGACTACCTGGTCCTGGCTGCTGCAGGGTTCGAAGTACCTCAAACGCGCCTGAGGCAACGATCCCTGGCGAGCGACCACCGTCCTGCACGTCGCGACCACCGCACCCGAGGGCCGGTACGAGGGAACGGTGCCGACCGGCATCGTGACGTTCACGTTCCGCGAGCCGGTGAAGATGATCCTCACCATCCGCCCCACCGGCACGCCGACGCTGCCAGCGCCCGGACGCTCTCCCGATTCACCCGGTTCTTCCTCGCCCAGACCGCCCGCCCGCACATCGTCCGAGAATCATGTTTCCAGTCTTGTGGTACGGAGCTGCGAGATGCTCAGCCAGATTGTTGCCGTCAGCACATTGCTCAGACGGTCGCGGGTATCCGATATTGCTCCCACGGCGCGACGCCGGCAGGCGTTGGTGCGTGCTTGCGAGGGGGCAGCGGATGGACGTCAAGGACCAGGTGTGGCGACGGCGGCAGCTCGACGTGGCTGTCCAGGAGATCAGCGAATTCGCTGACGGCTGTCGTGACAAGGAGTTGTGGTGTGCCCGGCGAGCCGGTCGGGAGAGGCGTCGTACCAGGGTGTTGACGTTGTCTGCCTCTGTCGTTGCGACGGTGGCTGGTGCAGGAGCCTTGTCTCAGCTGGTCAGTCCGGTGGTCAGTGGTGTCGTCGCGTTGGCGTCTGCCGTGCTGGGGACGGTTGCGACGTTCTTTTCTACGGATCCTGTCAAGCTCGAGCAGCTCGAGAGGATGGCGTCGGCATACGGTCTGCTCGTCACCGATATGCATCAGTGGGCTCGGGTGGACGCGCTGGATCCTCATCAACGGATCCTGGCGGTGGAGATGTTGAGGGACTTCAGCCTGCGTCAAGCCGACATCGAGGCCGGGCTCCCGCTTCGACGGGTCCCCGGCTTCGGCAGCCCCGGAACCTACGGAGAGGACCTGACCTGGGTCGTCGAGGGCCTGCCCGAGGGTCCTCAACCTCGACCGGCCTGAGGCGGTTTGCCCCGCTGTTGTGTGTCCGGGGGACAGGTCAGTGGTTGAGGGGGGCGGTCATTTGATGGCCAGGGCGTTGGGTGGGGAGCCTACGCCGCCGAGGAGGTTGAGGGGTTTGGCGGTGAGGAGGAATTCGTAGGTGCCGTCGGTGGCGCAGTCTTGGGCCAGGTCGTGGAGTTGCCAGAGTTCGCCGAGGTGGATGCCGAGGAGGGCGATGAGGTCGGGGTGCATCATTCGGCCGACGTTGCCGTGGAAGGGGGAGTCGGGGTCGCTCGGCATCACTTCGACTGCGACGGTGTCGGACGCCACCATCGAGAAGTGGTGGTCCCAGATCCAGGCGAGTGTCTCGGAGGACTGGCGCAAGCCGCAGAACTGGCGGCTGGTCGAAAGAGCGGATTTCTCCTCGGTGGTCAGCTCTTCGATCGCGTGCCAGGCCCAGCCGGTGTGGATCAGGAGGATGTCGCCGGGCTGCAGTTCGACGTTCTGCGCGGCCGCGACGTCGTCGAGAGTCTTTGTGTCGATGGCTTCGGCGCTGCGCAGATCGAGTGGCCGGCCGATGGCGGTGAGGTGGCGTGCGACGTCCAGGAGGACGCCCCGACCGACGATTCCCTTCGCGGCGGCGTGCTGGATGCCGAGTGCCGGTGAGCTCACTGCGACCGCGTCGTCGTTCACGCCTCCGTAGAACCCGTGTAAGGGGTGTCGATGGTGCCGGAGGCCGTCGATCTGGGAGCTGACCTGGAGGTAGTACTCGTCGAGCCGGTCGTCGCGGACGCAGCCGTCGTGGCGGGAGAACATGGTGTGCTTCGCCGATTGCCTGTTCGGGGAGACCGACGGTGTGAAGGCGTTGACCTCGTAGTCCAGGTTGAAGACCTTTCCGCGCCGGACCAGTCCAACGGCGGCGCGGGCCTGCTCCGGGCCGAGGAGGTTCAAGGTGCCCAGGTGATCGTCGGGGCCGAATACGCCCCACGACGAGCCCGGCGGCTGCCCGTCGTGGCGCTCGAGCAGTTCGGCGTACGTCGGAAGCGACGCGGCGTCCGCGGTGGACGCGCTCTCGCCGGAAGTCAGCATCCGTGCTCCGCCTCGACTCGGTCGATCCAGTACAACTGAGACAGCAGCGTCACGTTCTGCGCCGGCACGTCGAGCAGCACGACGCTCTGCAGGTCACCGCGGCTGCCGCCGTACCGCCCGTACCGCTGAAGGTCTTCGAGTTGTGTGGGGCCCGGTACGTAGGACAGCTTCACAACGACATTCTGCGGACTTGCGGTGCCGGCCAGGCAGTCGGCGAGCTTGTCGTCCGCCGTCGCGCGTCCGTAGAGGTACGGACCTCCGTACAGCAGGGCCAGAAGCAGGATCCCGAAGGCGATGCGGGCCAGCGCCATTCGCTTGGTCATCGACCGCCCCTTCCACTCGCGTCGGTGATGGTTCCCCATTTGACGACGGTGTGCTTGGCGATCTGGGACACCGTCACGCGTTCGAGGAACACCCCCAGTACGGCGACCGTGATGCAGCCGGCGAGGATCTGGTCCGACCGCTGGTTGAGGGCGGCCCGGTTGATCCACTGGCCCAATCCTTGAGGGGCGCCGAGGAGTTCGGCGGCGATCAGTGCGCGCCAGGCGAAGCTCAGCCCGACACGGACGCCGGTCAGAATGTCCGGCAGGGCGCCGGGGAGGACGACCGTGCGCAGGACCTCCCACCATCCGCCGCCCATGGTCCGAACGGACTGGGCCAGCGACGGTTGCACTCTGGAGACACCGAGCGCGGCATTGGCGAAGACCACGAAGAACACGCCGTTCCAAATGACGAAGGTGGACATCGCCAGGCCGGTTCCGAACCAGGCCAAGGCCAGTGGGATCCAGGCGATTCCGGCGATTCCGGACATTGCGTTGACGAGGGGTTCGAGGGATACCCGCACGGCGCCGCTCAGCCCGGCCAGGACGCCGAGCACGATGCCGGTCGCGATGCCGGCGCCGCCGCCGAGCAGCAAACGGGTCGCACTGATGAGGATGTCGGAGAAGAGGCCGCCACCAGCGGCCGCTTCCCACCACGCGCTGGTCACCGCTGTGGGGGTGGGCAACGTGAAGGCCGGCACTCCCAGGATCGTGGTGGCGAGGATCCACAGGCCCAGCATGATGAGCAGGGACACAGCGGTCTGCGCCCACGGCGACCGCCGGACGGCCGCTGACACGTTCACAAGAGTCGTACTCATGGTTGGCATACCCCCTACAGAGATGACCATCGGCCGGCGACGACTCGTTCCCAGGGGAAGAGGAACAGCCGGTCGATGACCAGGAAGAGGATGCTGATGACGATCATCACGGCGATGATCTCGTCGATCTGGTTCGTCGAGCGCGCGCGGGAGAGCATCTCGCCGAGGCCACCGCTGCCGATGATGAGTTCGCCGGCCACGACCGACCGCCATCCGTAGCTGAACGCCAGCCGGATGCCCACGACGATTCCCGGTGTCGCTCCCGGCAGGTAAACGGCACGGATCGTGTGCAGGGTGCCGGCTCCCAGCGGCTTGAGACCGTTGACGTACACCTGCGGGATCTTCTGTACGCCGGTCATGGCGGAGAACAGCAGCGGGATCGCCGCGGTGTAGACGAGGGTCGCGTACACGGCCCTGTCGGTGAAGCCGAACCACACGATGAACAGCGGGATCAGCGCGATGGCGGGGACATTGCTGATGAACCGGACCATCGGCTGGATCAACCCGGCGGCCGTGCTGTTCAGGGCCAGCAGGACGGCCAGCGGCAACACCACCGCGATCGTGATGCCGGTGCCGATGAGCAGGGTCGTGAAGCTGCCTTGGGCCGCGGCGGGAAGGATGCCGCGCTCGATGAGTTCGGCGGCGGCCCCGCCGACTCGGGCTGGACCGGGCAGGATGGTGTCGTCGTCGAACCTGGCCGCGGCCAGTTGCCACAACGGGAGCAGGACGGCGAACGGGACGGCCTGCAGGAGCCAGATGCGCGGGCGGCCCGACAAGCGGAATCGCCGCAGCGGAGCCAGTTGATCGCCGCCTCGCGTGTCCAGATGTGCGGTGGTCACCGTCATCGCCCGGCCCGCTTCCCGGCCTCGGGCGGAGCGGCCCGGCCGCGCACCAGTTCGAAGACGTGGGAGACGATCTCCTGCAGCCGGGTGTCGGTGGCCATGGCCTCCCAGGTCCGCTGACCGGGCGGGTGGTTCACCGGGACGATCTCCAGCACGCGACCGGGCCGCGCGGTCATGGCGACGACGTAGTCGCCGAGGAAGACGGCCTCGTCCACGCTGTGCGTGATGAAGACGACGGTGCGCTGCGTCGTCTTGGCGAGCCTGATCAGCTCTTCCTGGAGGGTCAGGCGGGTGATCGCGTCGACGGCAGCGAACGGTTCGTCCATCAGGATCACTGGTGGTTCAGGTGCCCAGGTCCGGGCGACCGCCACCCGCTGCCGCATACCCCCGGACAGCTCGCGCGGGTACTTGCTCTCGAAGCCTTCCAGCCCGATCAGCTTGACCAGTTCGGCGACTCGCCGGTTGCGTTCGGCCTTGGGGACGCCGGCGATCTGGAGTCCGTGGGCGATGTTGTCGGTCACGGTCCGCCAGGGGAGTACGGCGAGTTCCTGGAACACCATGCCCCGTTCGCGCGACGGACCTTCGATCGGCTTCCCGTCGTAGAGCACTTGGCCGCGGGTCGGCTTGATGAGTCCCGCGAACATGCTTGCCAAGGTGGACTTCCCGCACCCGCTCGGGCCGACGATCGTCACGAAGTCGCCTTCGCGAATGGTCAGGTTGACGTCGTCCAGCGCGGTGACCTTCGACCCGCGTACTTCGTACTCGTGGCTCAGACCGATCGCCTCGAGGAGCGGTTTCCGCGTCGAACTGGGTGCCTGAGTTGCCGGTTCCATGAGTGGCTGTCCGGTCATCGCCGTACCCCTGTTCATTTGCACTCGGACACGGTGGTCGGCAGCGGCGCCAAGCCTTCGGCCAGACTCGCGTCGTCCGCGAGCAGTCCGTTGATGAAGTCGGTGGCGACGACCTTGTCGTACGGCAGCGGCTTGGCAAGTTTCATGCTGTGGTCCGCGATCAGCTTCGCCTGTTCGGTCATCACGGCCTTCTCAGTGCAGGGCGAGATGCGCGGGTCGAACTCGGAGCTCATCTGCTTGAGTCCCGCGGCGACGTCCTCGACGTTGGCTCCGGAGATGTAGCGCTGGGCGATCGCCGCCGCCTCCTCGGGGTGTTCCCTGGTGAACTTGACGCCTTCCCAGGCTCCGAGGACGTACTGCTTCACGACATCCGGATGCTCGGCCAGGTACTTGTCGGTGACCATGACGCCGACGACGCTCGAGCCGTAGGGCCCGCCACGCTGCAGAACCACGGCCTTGTCGCCCATGGTGCGGATGATCTGGCTGACCGGCGGTTCCATCGGTACGACGACGTCGACGTTGCCCTGGGAGAGCGCCGTCGGCATGTCCGCGAGGCCGATGTTCACCGGCTTGATGTCCTTCATCGACATCCCGTGCGCCTCGAGGTAGGCGCGCAGGAAGTTCTCGTTCGTGTTGCCTTCGGTGATGGCGACGGACTTGCCGATCAGCGAGCGGGGGTCGCCGGCCCGGACGCCGGAGTCCTTCCCGGCGATGATCGCGACCCGCTCGGTGCCCGCGACCACCAGCGGGTTGTTGTGGTACGGCCCGACCATCACGAAGTTGTTCCCCGCGGCGCGTGACAGCGGGACACTCGAGGTCGCGTTCCCGGCGCCGATGTCGGCCGCGCCGGTGACCAGGGCGGTGGCGATCGCGGATCCGGTGTCGAGCACCTGGACGGACACGTCCAGTCCTCGCTCCCGCCAGTAGCCGTTCTCGGCGGCCACCATCATCGGCACGTTGTTCGAGGCACTCGCGAAGAGGCCTTTCACCTTCACCAGCTTGACGGCACTGCTTTGAGCCGTCGGGGCGACCGGCTGGCTGCAGGCGCCGGCTGCGACCGCGACCGTGACAACAGTGCCGGCAACCCACGCCCAGCGAGATCGGATCATCGTCGTCGTTCCTTCCAAGACCGATGGGGAAGAACTCCCCGACTCTTCCCCCAGGTGTCCCGATTGCCGGGACGCTGTCCCACAACGTATGGTTCGGGTCACACGGCTGTCAAGAGGTCGTTACGTGGCTGTCGAAGGGCCGACCAGAAAGCGGGAGAGGGAGCGATATGGCGCAGGCGCTGGTGCGTTTCATCAACAGCGGGCGACCGGAGATCGGCGTGCTCGAGCGAGGGCAGGTGCTGCCGACCGGGCTCGGCGACGAGGCCTGGGCCGAGTGCGTCGAACGGTGGGCTCACGCAGGGTTGCCCACTCAGGGTCCTGCGATTCCGGCAGAAAGCTTGTCGCTGCTGCCTCCTGTCACTGACAGTGCACGAATCTTCTGCGTGGCGCAGAACTACCCGGCCCACGCGGCTGAGGCGGGTGGCGCGAGCCCGCCGCGTCCGGCGATTTTCCTGAAGCCGCCGTCGGCATTCGTCGGTCACGCGTCGACGGTCGAGCTGCCGACGGCTTCGAGCTTCTTCGACTACGAGGGCGAGCTCGCTGTCGTCGTGGGCAGGTCTGGCCGGTGCATCATGCCGGAGGCCGCGGCAGCCCACCTTGCCGGCTACACGATCGGCAACGACGGTTCCGCGCGGGACCTCCAGCCGTCCGTTCTGGCTGATCGGTTCCAAGTCGACTGGTTCGCTGCCAAGGCATTCGATCGCGGCTCCGCACTGGGGCCAGGAGTGGTCCGGTGCTCGGATGTGCCGGACCCTGGCCGCCTGCGGATTCGCACCGTGCACAACGGCGACGTCGTCCAGGACGACCTCGTCTCGTCGATGCACCATCCGATCGAGGAGCTGATCGCCTTCGTCTCCGGCGTCGTGGGTCTGCTGCCCGGCGATGTCATCCTCACCGGCACGCCGGCGGGCGTCGGCAAGGCGCGCGGCGTGGCGTTGGTGGACGGTGACTCCGTGACCGTGGCCATCGACGGACTCGGTGAGCTCCGTACGGCGTACACCGTGTCGACCACTGTGCCATGAGTGACCGAACCGGCACCGGGGGATTGACGGGCAACGATCATCGAGCTACGTTCATGGGACATCGTCCCACTGAGCGGGACATGTCGAGCAGAGAACAGAAGGAACCCATGGACAAGCTGATCATCACCGCCGCGTGTGACTCGCGGGTCTCGTATCCGGCGAACCACTATTGCCTGCCGTCGACCCGGGAGAATGCGGTCGCCATCGCCGACGAGTACGTGCGGTGTCTCGAGGCGGGAGCCTCGATCGCGCATCTTCACGGCATCAGGGCGCTCGAGGCGGAGATCCAGGAGGACGGGAAGAAGCTGAGCCGTCTCGACGTCGACGGGTGGGAGGAGATGACCGTGTCCATCCGCGACCGGGCGGACGGCATCATCCAGTACGGCATCGCCGGCGCCCGGCTCGAGGATCGCGTCCCGCTGATGAAGCTTGGGCCCGACATGATGTCGGTGGCGTTCAACTCCCACGACGAGTACTTCCAGCCGGACCCGTCGTACCCGCCGAACGCCATCTACTCACTGCACCCGCTGGAGGAGTTGCGCGAGTACACGAAGGTGACCGCCGAGCACGGCGTGAAGATCGAGGTCGAGTCCTTTCACTCGGGGGCGCTCTGGAACCTTCGCCGTCTGCAGGACGAAGGGCTGCTGCCGGGGCCGGTGTGGACGACGCTCTTCATCGACTGGGACGGCGGGTCGTGGACGCCGCCGCAGGAGCGAGCGCTGCAGTTCATGGTCGACTCCCTGCCGACCGGAGTGAACTGGAACGTCAGTGTCATGAGCCCTGAGCGTCACTGGAACATCCTGGCCATGGCCATCGGCATGGGTGGGCACATCCGGGTGGGCTACGAGGACAACCCGTATCTGAGCCCGGGCGAGCTCGCGGACAGCAACGCGCGGCTGGTCGACAAGGCTGTCCAACTGGCCACGTTGCTCGGCCGGGAGATCGCCTCGCCCGACGAGGCGCGGGAGATCATCGGCCTGCACACCCGTGTGCCAGCATGAGCTGAGACCGTGATCACCGGTGCGCTGGTCGGCGGCAGCTACAGTGCGCGCTTTGGGGAGAGCACTCGAGGAGCAAGGACGGCCAATGACGACCGATCAGAGCGGCGAGGAGAAGGGCGGCCAGTCCGTCCCTATCTCCCAGCGTGTCACCGACACCTTGTACGCACTGACGCAGAGCGCAGGTGTGCTCAGCGTCCGCACGATCGCCGAGGCGACCGGGAACAGTCGCAGCTCGACCCACCGGATCCTGCAAGCGCTCGCGGAGAGTCAGTACGCCGAGCAGCGCGAGGACGGCGGGTACACGGTCGGCCGGCGGCTCGTCGAGTTGGCGGCGCGGGTCTTCGGGGTCGTCCCGTCGCTCAAGATCGTGGACGACATCATGTCCGCGCTCGTCGACCAGGTCGGGGAGACCTGCTACCTGGCGACGTACAACGAAGGAGAGACCTTCGCGACCTTCGTCCACCGGGTCGAGAGCAACCACTCGGTCCGGCACGTGCAGGCCCTCGGCACCAGGCTGCCCCTGCACGCCGGCGCGGTCGGCAAGGCGATCCTCTCCGCGACCGACATCGCCCTCGACAGCCTCGAGCTGACCGAGTTCACTCCGCGGACGCCGACCACGGTCGCCGCTCTCAAGAAGGACGTCGAGTCGGCTCGGCAGCTCGGCTACGCGACGTCCTTCGAAGAGCGCGTCGTCGGTGTCGACGGCGTCGCCGCTCCGCTCATCTCCGGTGACACCGTCGTCGGCGGTCTCACTGTTGCCATACCCACCTCACGCGCTCCCGAGGGCGGTTTCGATGCCATCGGGGAGCTCGTGCGCGAACGAGCGCACGAGCTTTCGTCGGCCCTCACCGCAATGGGGGTCAAGCACATCTGAGCCGCGGGCGCGCGTGAATCGAGAAAGGTTTACGTGTGCCTTCGAATGCAGCACGCTCGATCGCAGCACGGTTGCGTGCGGCCGGGCTCCACGACGTACGGGACGACACGACCACGCGCGCCGCTTACTCGGCCGACGCCTCGTTGTACCGCGTTGTCCCCGAGGCCGTCGCGTTCCCCGCCTCGGCCGCCGAGGTCGCACTGGCGGTCGGTGCGGCGCGTGAGCTCGGGGTGCCGGTCACCGCCCGCGGTGCCGGCACCTCGGTGGCCGGCAACGCCATCGGGCCGGGCCTCGTCCTCGATCTCAGCCGCAATCTGCACGGCATTCTCGACGTCGACCCGGCCACCCGGCTCGCCCGAGTGCAGCCCGGGGTGGTGCTGGCCGACCTTCAGCGAGCCGCCGGCGCTCACGGCCTGCGGTTCGGTCCGGATCCCTCGACGCACAGCCGCTGCACGATCGGCGGGATGGTGGGGAACGACGCGTGCGGCTCCCGCGCGCTCGGCTACGGCCGGACCGCGGACAATGTGGAAGCGCTGCGGCTGGTCACCGGCACCGGTGACGAACTGTTCGCCAGTCGTGGCGTCGGCGGTCCCCGGACCGATGGCTTCGCCGCCGGTGTCGCCGAGGTGCGGTCGGTCGTGGGGGACGGCCTCGCCGTCCTGCGCACCGAGTTCGGCCGATTCGGGCGGCAGGTCTCCGGGTACGCGCTGCACAACCTGCTACCCGAGAACGGGTTCGACCTCACCAGGGCGCTGGTCGGCTCGGAGGGCACGTTGGGCGTGCTCACCGAGGTGACCGTGCGCCTGGTGGCAGAGCCTGCCGAGCGTGTCCTGGTAGTGCTCGGGTTCGACGACATCGTCAGCGCGGCGGAAGCCACGCCGATGGTGCTCGAGTACGGCCCGACTGCGTGCGAAGGACTCGACGCCCGGATCGTCGACGTGGTCCGGCGCCGGCGGGGTGCGGCCGCCGTACCGAACCTGCCGCGGGGTGCGGCCTGGCTCCTCGTGGAGCTTCCTGGCGAGTCCCGCTCGGAAGTACTCGACCGTGCGCGCGAGCTGGCCGCGTCCGTCGATGCCCTCGAAGCACGGGTGATCGGTGACATCGAGCAGAGCGCCGCGCTGTGGCGGATCAGGGAGGACGGCGCGGGGTTGGCCGGCCGGGCTCCTTCGGGTGCTCCCGCGTGGGCCGGTTGGGAAGACGCGGCCGTACCGCCGGTGGCTCTGGCCGCTTATCTCAAGGAGTTCGAGGAGCTCGTGCGCCGGAACGGACTGACCCATATGCCATTCGGTCACTTCGGCGACGGCTGCGTACACACCCGGCTGGACTTCGCTCTCAGGGCCGATCACGGCGCGGACCGCATGCGTGCCTTCCTCACTGAGGCGGCCGAACTTGTCGTCCGTCACGGCGGTTCGCTGTCGGGCGAGCACGGCGACGGACGGGCGCGTAGTGAGCTGCTGCCGATCATGTACTCGCCAGAGGCGCTGCGGATCATGGCGGCGGTCAAGCATGTGTTCGATCCGGACGGCGTACTCAACCCTGGCGTTCTCGTCGAACCGGTGCCGCTAGTTGGCGCACTCAGGATGACATCGTCGCTCCCGCAGCTCCGCCAAGTCGGCTTCGCCTATGCCGAGGACGGAGGTGACTTCGGGGAGGCAGTGCACCGGTGTACCGGGGTCGGGAAATGCCGGGTGACGGCAAGCGCAGGCAGCACGGTGATGTGCCCCTCGTACGTCGCCACCCGCGAAGAGAAGGACTCGACCCGGGGCCGGGCGCGCGTCCTGCAGGAGATGGTGAACGGGCAGCTGATCGACGGATGGCGCAGTCCCGCGGTCCACGAAGCGCTGGATTTGTGCCTTTCCTGCAAGGGCTGTGCCACGGATTGTCCGACAGGCGTCGACATGGCGACCTGGAAGTCGGAGGTTCTGCACCAGACCTACCGGCGACGCTTTCGACCGCTCAGTCACTACTCGCTCGGTCGCCTGCCCCGATGGGCTCGGCTGGCCAGTCATGCGCCCGCGGTGGTCAATCGCCTCGGTCGGGTGCCTGGACTCCAGCGGCTGCTTCTCACGGTCGCGGGAATCGATCCGCATCGCAATGTGCCCAGCTTCCCGGCAGAGACGTTCCGCAGCTGGTACCACAACCGTGGTGCGAACGAGGGAGCGGCCGCAGACGTGTTCCTGTACGTCGACAGCTTCACCGACCTGTTCACGCCGGAGGTCGGCAAGGCGATGGTGACAGTTCTCGAGGCGGCCGGATACCGCGTCCGCCTCACTCCACGCGAGGTGTGCTGTGGGTTGACCTGGATCTCCACCGGACAACTCGACCAGGCAAAGCGGATCCTGGGTCGCACCATCGACTCGCTCAGCCGCACGACCGGCGAGCTGCCGATCGTCGGCATCGAACCCTCGTGCACCGCTGCGCTACGGCACGACGCGGTCCGTCTTGTGCCGGGTGATGTCACGCGTGAGGTGGCCGGCCGGATCGTCACGCTTGCCGAACTCCTGGCTGATCATCCGTCGTGGACACCGCCGGACATGTCGGACCTGCGAGTGGTGGCGCAGCCGCACTGCCATCACCACGCGGTGATGGGTTGGGACGCCGACGCCACCCTGCTCGCGCGGGCCGGCGCCGACGTCGATCGCGTGGGCGGGTGCTGTGGGCTGGCCGGCAACTTCGGCATGGAGCGAGGTCACTACGACGTCTCGGTAGCGGTCGCAGAGCAGCAACTTCTGCCGGCCATCGCGCGATCGGAGCAGGGGGACGTCGTACTTGCTGATGGGTTCTCGTGCCGCACTCAGGTGAACGACCTCGCGCACCGGTCCGCCCTGCATTTGGCGCAGCTCATCGCGCAGCGCCTCACTAGGACGGGATGACCCTCTCCGCCTGAAGGCGGCGCAGCCAGTACAAGACTGCGTCCTCGGTGTCCATGCAGCCTGGGAACCCTGCCAGACGTAGTTTGACCGGGCTCATGAGACGGTCGAAGGGGCGCTCTTTGCCGAAGCCGAACGTCAGGTCTGCGGTCTGCCAGGAGGAACCGACCACGTCGTGCATGGTTCGCGGTTGCAGCCCATGCTTGGCCACGATGTCGTCCCAGACGCCGGCCTGCCGTGGCATCTCCTCGGCCAGGCGCATCGGGACGTGCTCGCCGGCGGGCATGTCGAAGTGGGCCGCGATCGAGGGCCACAGGTCGCGCCAGACGATGGCGTCGCCGTTCACCACGTTGAAGGTCTCGCCCGATGCGGCATCCGTGGTCGCGCAGAACTCCACGGCCTGGGCGATGAGGCGGCTGTCGCTGCACGCCGTGACGTAGATTCCGCCTCCAGGGAAGTCCAGGGGACGGCCCATTTCCCGCAGTACGGCGGCGTAGACGCCGATCGCCGAGATGATGTTCATCGGGCTCGACGTTGCGCGCCCCAGAATGAGCTGGGGGCGCAGGATGTTGAACGACCATCGCCCGGCGGCGGCCCGCTCGCGGAGCAGGTCCTCCTGCTGCCAGTAGAAGATGCGGTGCGGCAATCGGGGCCAGCGTTCCTTGGCCGGCACCGGCACTCGGCCGAGATGTGAGCCGTACGCCTTTCCACCCTGCAGGACGGTGACGTGCTCCAGGGCTCCGTTACGTTCAACGCCGTCGAGCACGTGGCGGAGCATGGCCAGGTTGGTCTGCTGCTGTTGATCGCTGCGCCAGCCTGCCTCCAGATCGTCCTCCTCCTGCAGAGCCGCGTACAGCACATGGGTGATCGGCGGGCCTTGGCGAAACGCCGCTGCGCAAGCGTTCTGGTCGGTCAGATCGACCTGTAGGTGCGGACCTGTCCAGCCCAGCGGAGGCCGTCGCGACAGCGTGACCACCTCCCAGCCAGGTCGCGCGGCGAAGTGCTCTGTCGCCGCTGCGCCAACCAGTCCGGTCGCGCCCACGACCAGGATCCGTCCCTGCATGTTCCTGTCTCCCTCTTCGACGTCGGTCTGCGTCGCAAGCTCAGAAGCTCGCACCCTCGTCCTCGACGATCGCGACGAGATCGCGAATACGCTCTGGTACGACGTTCGGGTGGCCGACAAGCAGCACCGACTGGAAGAGCACCTCCAGTACCTCTCGGGGTGAGGCTCCCTGACGGATCGCGGTTCGCATGTGATGGCGAGTCTGGACGATCTCGCCGATCGCGAGCGTGTTGCCGACCATGCACAGCAGACGCGTGCGGTGGTCGAGGACGAGCCGGCCGTACATGTCGTCGTACCCGAGGTCGTAGAACGCCTTGGTGAATCCCTCGTCGAGGCTGCCTAGGAACTCTGCGTTGTCGAGAGTGTGCCGCGGTCGCAGGACCAGAGCGCTGCTGATCCCTTGCCAGCCGTACTTCGCGAGTAGCGCGTCGGCTCGTGGGTCCGCAGCATCCTCGGGGTGCCACCGTGAGCGCTCTTCGCCGAGATCGCGCTCGGATGCGCGCTGCCCGACCTGGAGACCGCGACTGCACAACTCGTCGAGCTGGCCAGCCTTTCCGAGTTCGTCGGCGAAGATCGACAACGCTTCGTCGACCAGCGGCTCGCCGCCGTAGATCGCGCATTGGAAGATGACCTCGAGAACCTCTTTGAGGTCGATGGACTCGGCGATCGCGGCCTGGACCGTCTCCCGGAGGCGCTCGTAGCGGCGCGACATCGTGAACTGCCCGGTCATCACCAGCAACCGGGTTCGCGGATCCAGGGTGGGACGGCCGAGAAGCCGGGCCGCGTAGCGGAGCCATGCGTGTGCGAAGGCGGGGTCGAGGCGAGCACGCTGTTCGAATCGGGCCCGGATTCCGGGCTGGTACCGGGCGACGACTGCCAGTGCGGCCGAGTGCTCATCGGCGAACTCGTCCGTCACCTGTGCTGGATGTCTCATCGAGCAGTTCCTCTCTGATGGATCCCTTGACGCCTTCGGATTGCTGCAACAGACTGGGACAGTGTCCCATGTATCGGGACAGAACTCTACATCAAGTCCGTCCGGTCGAGAGCAGGAGTGCTGATGGCGAACCAGGTGACGACAATCCGCGGAGGTCTGGTGATGTCGGCCGGCGCAGGATCGGCGACGGTTGATCACCTGGATGTCCGCTTCAGCTCCGACGGCTGGATCACCGAGGTCGGTCCCAACCTGCAGCCCGTGGCGGACGAGGTCGTCATCGACGCCGGCTCGATGGTGGTGATGCCGGGCATGGTCGACTCGCACCGGCACCCGTGGCAGGCGCTGATGCGGTGTGTCAGCACCGATCAGACCGTGGTGGAGTATCGCTCGCTGGCCAGAGGGCGGCTCGCGGCGCGCTACCGCCCGGAGGACGTCTACGCCGCGATCCTGCTCTCCGATCTGGAGGCCATCAACGGCGGTGTGACCGCGATCTCCGACCTCGCCCACATCATGAACTCACCTGAGCATGCCGACGCAGCGATCCAGGCTCACGTGGACAGCGGACTGCGGGTCCTGTTCTGCCATGGAGAGCCGAACGACCTCGAGGTCGACGCCTGGTACCACAACAGCAGCCGCAAGCACCCCGACGACGTCCGGCGGCTGCGAGACGATGTCCTGCGCGACGATGACGCCCGGGTGACGCTGGGGATGAAGGTGCGACCACCGTTCCTGGTCACTCCGGAAGTGCTGCGCTACGACTTCGAGCTCGCGCGGGAACTGGATCTGCACGTCGCGATGGACGGTGGGCTCGGGGGTGGCTGCTGGACCGGTGCCCGCTGGGGCGACGACGGACTTGTCCCGATCGAGGACATCCGGAGAATCGGGCAGCTCGGCCCACACCTGACGCTTGTCCACTGCAACAACCTGACCGACTCCGACTTCGCTCTGATCGCCGAGAGCGGGACGCATGTATCCATCTCTCCGGACCACGAGATGCTCTGTGGCCATGGGCTTCCGGCCACCATTCGGATGCGGCATCACGATCTCGAGCCGGCCCTGTCGACCGACAGCTTGGTGGCGGTCAGCGGCGACATGTTCGGTGCTATGCGCAGCCTTCTCGCCGCGACGCGTGGGGGCATCTCCGACGCGGCGTACCGGTCGGGTGAAGCAGTCTGGAGCTGGGAGATCACCTCGGAGGATGTCTTCCGCTCGGCGACGCAGTCGAGCGCTGCGGCCTGCGGTCTCGGCGACAAGATCGGATCACTCGAGCCGGGGAAGCGCGCCGACATCGTGCTGCTGAAGTCCGACCCGTTCAACCTCACACTTCTCAACAACCCGATCGCCAACGTCGTCACGTCGGCTCATCCGGGCAACGTGGACACAGTCATCATCAACGGCGAGGTGATGAAGTCCGGGGGAGCTCTCGCGTTCCCGGATGTGAACGCCGTCGTCGAAGCCGCCGAACGGAGCCGCGCTCATATCTTTGCCGAGACCGATCTGTCCACTCTCAAGAAGCCGCAGGTCGACAAGTGGGCCATGTTCGCCTGATGGCGATGGGTTCTCGCCGCGCAGAGCTGTCCCGGCTACGGGTGTCACGCACGACCGCGGAGTACGTCGTAGACGACGGAGTCGTCCTTGCGGCCGAGTCCCTTGCGGCGACCGGTGAGGTAGAGCTGTTCGGCTGTGGCGGCAAGCGGGGTGGGTTGCTCGACCGATTTCGCGGTGGCGGTGACGATGCCCATGTCCTTGACGAAGATGTCGAGGGCGCTGCGTACGTCGTCGAAGGCGCCGGCGACCATCCGGCCACCGCGGTCACTGAACATGAAGGAGCCGGCGGCTCCGGTTTTCAGCACGGCCCAGGTCGATGCGACGTCGAGGCCCATCGAGTCGGCGAGGGCCAGTGCCTCGCCGGCCGCAGCGATGTGCACGCCGCAGAGCAGTTGGTTGACCACCTTGACCTTCTGGCCGTCGCCCGGCTTCGGGCCGACCGTCGGCGCGGTCGAGGCCATCGCGTCGATGATCGGCCGGCACCGGGCCAGGTCCTCGTCGGAGCCCGACACCATCACGAGCAAGTCACCTGTGGCTGCCCGGGCCACACCGCCCGAAACGGGTGCATCGACGAGGCCCACGCCGAGCTCGCCGAGACGCTGGGCCCAGCCCTCGACCGGGCCTGGTCCGACGGTCGCCATGATGACAACGACTGCTCCGGCCTTGAGCTGACTGGCCGAGCAGCCGTCGCCGAACAGAACCGCTGCGACCTGGTCCGGCGTCGCCACCATCAGGACGAGGATTTCCGCGTTTGCCGCCGCGGCCTGGATCGAGTCGACGGCGGTCAGGCCTGGGCCGGCCAGTGACCGGGCGCGCTCGAGGGAGACGTCGTACGCCGTGACGGCGTGGCCGGCCGCGGCCACGCATTGGGCCATCGGGCCACCCATGGCACCGAGGCCGATCCATCCGACGGTGGTCATGTCATTTGCTCCTTGCGGGGAAGCGATGCTGGATCCTCAGCAGGTCGTAGATGGGCAAGAATTACCGGTCTCCTTCGGTGGCGGCCCGCAGCCGGTCGAGGACCAAGGCCAAGGCGTCGACTGCCCCGACGTTGCCAGGGAAGACGACGAAGGCGCAGCCGATGACATCGGGCGGGGCCTCGGCCGGGGTGAACAGCGAGATCTGGCCCGGCAAGAACTGCCCGGCGACAGTGGCTCGCCGGATCCCCAGACCACGAGCGGCGAGGTCGTGGGAGGTGATGCCGCCCTTGGCGACGACCCAGGCGGGGCGGGCCGCGCGGGCCTTCTCGACCACGGTGACGAGCGCCGTCGACACCGTGCGGGCGATGTCCAGACTCGCTTCCGGGTCGTTGTCCACGGCCACCAGATCGCGGCTGGTGCAGACCAGCACATCCGAACCAGGGAGGGCGGCGACGATCCGCGCCGCGGTCTCCTCGATGTGGGTCGCGGCGTTCGACGGGTCGAGCAAGGCAGGAACCTGCAGCTCGACCTCGACGAGACCGCCACGTCCCCGAGCCTCGTGCACCTGCCGGGTGGTCAGCCCGACGTGGCTGCCGACCGCGATGAGACCGTGCCGGGTGCGCGAGGCGTCGATGGCAAGGTCGGCCGGGCCGAGTACGTCCTTCGCCTCGATTCCGGCCAGCGCCCTGACGAACGAGGGCCCGGACCGGGTCAGGAAGGTCTTGCCGGCGTCCCGCGCCAGTTGCAGTCCGAGCGCGACCACTTCGAGATCGGCGTACGACGTGCAGTTGACGACGACCCAGCCGAGCCCGGACACCTCGGTGAGGATCTCGGCGACCCGCTCCGGGCCGCCGATCCGGATGTCGTCGAGGGACAGACTTCGGACGTCCGCCGCCGCGATCGTTCCGCCGGACCGTTCGGCGATGAAGTCCCGCAGGTTCGACGAGGTGTACCCGAAGGTCTTGTCTCTGGCGAACTCGGTGTCCCCGACCGGTGTCGGTACGCCGTCGACGACAGCGAAATGGACGTCGTCGACGGTGAAGCGGCCTGCCTCGATCATGGCCGGGCAGAACAGCACGCCGTCCACTGGGCGGCCGATGACAGCCAGGTGCTCGGCGGCGATGGCCTCGATCTCGGCGTGTACGTGGCCGCGCAGTGTGCTGTCGCTGCGGGAGACCACCTCGACGGTCGCCCCGGTGTCGGCGGCCAGGGTGTAGAGGTCGTACGCCACGGCGCGGTTCAGCTCGACGGCCTGAGCTTCGTCGAGCGCCCGGGTGTTGGTGAGAACGAAGCAGGTGTCCGCGGGTGCTGCCAGCCCGGCGGCGTACTCGGATCGTTCGAGCACCGTCACGACGGAGACGCCGTGCACGGCCTGGGATCCGGTCGGGTCGTCGTCCAGGACGGCCAGTCGCCGGCCGGTCCGCCGGTTGTGCTCGCGGATCCGGGCCGCGGCGCCGGCCTGCAGGGTGGCGGAGGCGGTCATGCCATGGCCTTCTCGGTCCGGGTGGGGCTGACCTTCAGTTTGCGGCCGACCGGCTCGATCTTGCCCTGGTAGCCCACGAAGGTGATGCAGGCGAACAGGACCATGCCGATCACGCCCACCCCGGCGATGGTGTACGTCGCCATGTCCTGGGCGTGAGCGTTGACGGCGAGTTGGGCGGCGTCGAGGGTGCCGGTCTTCGGCGGTGTGACGAAGCCGTAGGCGTTCAGGACGGCGGCCCGGATGTTCGGCGCGAAGAAGCCGCCGAGGTTGCCCAGAGAGTTGATCAGGCCGATGCCGGCGGCCGCGGCGGCGCCGGTCAGGATCGAGGCGGGGAAGGTCCACATGATCGGCTGGACCGAGACCAGGGATCCGGCGACGAGGCAGAGGAAGGCGATCGCGACGACTGGTTCGGCCTTGAACAGCACCGATCCGGTGAGGCCGATCACAGCCAGCGAGTAGGCGAAGACGGCCGTCCACCGGCGCTGACCGGTCTTGTCGGAGAACAGGGTGGTGTAGCGGGTGATCACCAGCGCGACCAGCCAGGGGATGGCGGTGATGACGCCGACCAGGAAGCCGACCTTCTGGCCGGTCAGCGCCTGGACCTGGCTCGGCAGGTAGAAGGTGAAGCCGTACATGCAGATCTGGACGGAGAACGAGCAGAGCGCGATGTACACCAGACGGGGATTGGTCAACGGCTTGTACCAGGGCTCGTGGTGGCCGCGACCGGCGGCCGCGCGCTCCTCGTTGTCCAGTGCGATGGCCGCGTTGAGGACCTTCTTCTCGTCGGCGTTCAGCCACTTCGCGTCGTCCGGCTTGGAATCCAGGTAGAAGTACACCCAGAACCCGAAGACCACAGTGAGCAGACCTTCGAGTCCGAACATCCACTGCCAGCCGGCCAGACCGAGGATGCCGTGCATATCGAGGAAGGCACCGGACACCGGTCCACCGAGTACGTACGCCAGTGGGATGCCCATCATGAACAGCCCGGTGAACCGCGAGCGGTACTCCGCCACCGCCCAGTAGGTGATGTACAGGATGACGCCCGGGAAGAGGCCTGCCTCGGCGACCCCCAGCAGCACGCGGACGCCGTAGAAGATCCACTCGTTGTGCGCGAACGCCATCAGCGCGGAGATGACGCCCCAGGTCACCATGATCCGGGCCAGCCAGAACTTGGCGCCGACCCGGTGCAGCAGCAGGTTCGACGGCACCTCGAAGAAGGCGTAGGCGACGAAGAAGATGCCGGCCCCGAGGGCGTACGCCGCCTCGGTGAGCCCGGTGTCGGCCATGTACTCGGTCTTGGCGAAACCGATGTTCACCCGGTCCAGGAAGGCCAGGGTGTACATCAGCAGCAGGACCGGCACCAGGCGCCACTGCACCTTGCGCATGATCGAGCCCAGCGTCGCCTCCGCGGCGCTGCCGGCGAGGGTGGCGGTGCCAGGACGTGGGGATGGCATGGTCGGACCTCGATTCGTCGGAGCCCTGGGCGTCGGACTCAGCGGGCTCAGCAGGTGGTGCGAAAATCTATATAAAATAGATTTCGAGGTCCAGAGGGAGTTTTGTGTGACCTGAGTCACACGGGATCAGCGGGGTTGGGCGGCCAGGTCCTTCAGGGACCGCCGGCGGATCTGGTTCATGTGGACGCGCATGGCCTCGACGGCGCCCGGCAGGTCGCCCTGCTGGAAGGCGGCCAGGATCGCCGCGTGCTCACGGACCGCGAACTGCGAGTCGTTCACACCGACCACGACACCTTGGCGTCGCCGGTGCAGGTGTCCGCCCAGTCCTTCGGCCATTTGGACGACGTACCGGTTGCTGGACCGGTGCAGGATCGCCAGGTGGAAGGACCAGTCGGCCTCGAAGTACTCCCGCTGCCGAGCCATGACCGACGGATCGCCGGCCGGCAGCTCGGCGAGGCGCTGAGCCGCTGCCGCATGCTTCTCCTGTGCGGCCTCGAGTTGGCGAACCAAGCTGTCCAGGTCGCCGGAGATCAACTCCATCGCCCCGAGTTCCAGTAGTTCCCTGGCGTCGACGAGCTCCGACATCTGGGCTTCGGCCAGTAGCGGGGCCACCCGATAGCCCTTCTGCGCGACGCGGGTCACCAGGCCGGTCGTCTCGATCCTGGCCAACGCCTCACGGACCGGCGTGGGGGACACGTTCAGCAAGGTGGCCAGATGCTCGATCCGCAGCGCCTGTCCCGGCTCGACCCGGCCGCTGATCAGCAGGTCGATGAGCGCCTCGTAGACCCGGTCGCTGAGGACGAGCCGGTCACTCTCGTCCAGCGGGCTCACCGGCAAGGACACGGCTGCCCCCTTCCGCGAAGTGTCTACCAACGATCAGTAGCCTAACCCGCCGTCGACTCCCGACGAGGTTGCTACGCCGGTGGGTGCTGGGAGGGGGACTGGGGGCGGGTCTTGACCAGACCGTCCCTGATGGCCGTGAGCAGCGTGAGGGCGGCGTCCAGGTGCGTGTCGTCGCCGCCGGCGGCGAGGCTGACGGCGGTCGCCCACTCGTGCCTCACCAGGGAAGAGTTGGCGCGGCCGTGTTCGGTTGGGCTGACGGTGACGCCGCGGCCGTCGGCCGGGCTGGCCTGCCGCTGGATCATGCCCTTGTGTTCCAGGCCGCGCAGCGTCGTGGACAGGTTGGTGCGCTGGAGTCCGGTGGCGGCGGCGATCTGACTGGGGGCGGCTGCTGCTTCGTCCTGGAGCAGGTAGCGCATCACCATGCCTTCGGACTGGGTCAGGCCGACAGCCTCGGCGTCGGCGTAGCCGCGGTACTGGATCTCCCGGCTGATCACCAGCGCCAGGTCGGCGAGGTCGGCCCAGCGCTTCTCGGCGGCTGATCTGCGGGCCGGCCGAGGGCTGCGGCGCGGCGATGGGTCCTTCGTCACATCGCCAGCATAGATGATTGCCTGTCCATAGTTATGAGCGCATACTAATTCTGTTCGAATAGTTATCGTCTCATAATTAGTTGGAGAAGCAATGGCCGTCACTCTCCCCGCACGGCAGGCTGGGCATCCCTCGCCGCGTGCGGTTGCGCTGTCCGGTGGGTTGCACCCGGCCGGTGTGTTCTTCCTGCTGGCGGGCGCGTTCCTGCCGATCATGGATTTCTTCATCACCAACGTCGCGCTGCCGAGCATCGACGCATCACTGCACGCGTCGGCGTCCGAGCTGGAGCTGGTGATCGCCGGGTACGGCGTCGCGTACGCCGCACTGCTCGTCCTCGGCGGCCGCATCGGCGACCGCTTCGGCCGCCACCGCGTCTTCCTCGGCGCCCTCGTCGGCTTCATCGTGGCCTCGGCGGTGTGTGGCTTCGCGCCGACTGTCGGCGTACTGATCGCCGCCCGCATCGTGCAGGGCGCGACCGCTGCGCTACTGGTCCCGCAGGTGCTCGCCACCTTCCACCACACCCTCGAACACGAACGCAAGGCAAGAGCCCTTGCCCTGTACGGCGCCACGTCCGGTATCGCGGCCGTGGTCGGTCAGCTGGTCGGCGGACTGCTGGTCAGCGCGGACATCGCCGGGGCATCGTGGCGGCCGATCTTCCTGGTCAACGTGCCGATCGGCCTGGTGGTGCTGATCGTCGCAGCCCGCATCGTGCCCAACACTCGTTCGGATCACCCGGTAGGCGTCGACCTGCCCGGCACCGTCCTGTTCGCCGCCACACTCACCGCCGTACTGGTCCCTCTTACCGAAGGCCATTCGCTGGGTTGGCCGTGGTGGACCTGGGCGATGATCGCCCTCGCGGTCGCGATGGGCGCCATCACCATCGTGGTGGAGCGGCGCGCAGAGCGCCGTGGGCAGATTCCGCTGCTGCCGCCGTCATTGCTCAAGCTGCCGTCGATGTCGCGGGGCCTGGTGATGGTGTTCGCCTTCAGCATCGGCTTCGGTGCGTTCATGTTCGTCTTCGCCTTGACCGTCCAGGACGGTCTGCACGCCGACGCGCTCCACGGCGGCCTGGCGATTCTGCCGATGGCGTTGATGTTCTTCGCCGGTTCACTGTTCGCGCCGCGGTTGATCGGCCGCTTCGGACGGGCGGCGCTGTCGGCCGGAGCGATCATCCAGTTCGCCGGTTTGGCGTCGCTGGTCGTCGTTGTCGTCGACCGCTGGCCGCACGTCCACCTCTGGGACATGGCCGTCCCGCTCGCGCTGTCCGGAGCCGGGGGGTCGATGCTGTTCGCCGGGCTCTTCCGCAGCGTGATGGCCGACGTCCCGACGCATCTCGGCGGGGTCGGCAGCGGCGTACTGATCACGCTCCAGCAAAGCGGCCTTGCGCTCGGTGTGGCCACCCTCGGCACGCTCTACCTCGCCCGTGCGGAGCACAGCACCCCGCACGCCTTCGCCACCGTCGAAGCCGTGCAGATGGTCATCATCGCCCTGCTCGCCGTCGGTGCCGCCGCGTTGCCCCGGTTCACCAAGGCGGCCGCGGCCGCGCCCGTCCTCGACGCCTGACCGGGGAGCCGACATGAGCCTGCTCGATCTGTCGCGGTGGCAGTTCGTCATCACCGTGATGTTCCACATGTCGTTCCCGGCCATCACGGTGGGGCTGTCGATCCTGCTGAGCGTGCTCTACGGGATGTACTGGAAGTCCCGCAAGGCGGTCTATCTGCAGATGTTCCGGTTCTGGCGGCGGGTCTTCGCGGTCGGCTTCGCGATCGGTGTCGTGGCCGGCATCGTCATCACCTTCGAGATGGGGCTGAACTGGGGCGTCTACGCGGCCAAAACCGGTCCGATCATCGGGCCGATCATCGGGATGGAAGTCGTGACGGCATTCTTCGTGGAGGCCGGGTTCATCGGCGTTCTGCTGTACGGCGACGGCCGGGTCCGGCACGCGACGATGTTCGTCTCGACGGTGATGGTTGCTCTCGGCACGGTCCTGTCCTCGACCTGGATCATCGCCGCCAACTCCTGGATGCAGACGCCGGCCGGGTTCGTCGTCCGGAACGGGCGGTTCGAACCGACCGACTGGGTCGACACGATCTTCAACCCGTCGTTCCTCTGGCGGTGGCCGCACATGGTGCTTGCCGTACTGATCTCCGCCGCATTCTTCGTGGCCGGCATCGGCGCGTACTACCTGGTCAAGGGACGGGCGTTGGCCTTCGCGCGCCGGTCCGTGTCGATCGCCCTGGGTGTCGCGGCGATGCTGGTACCGGTGCAGATCTTCGTCGGTGACCACACCGCCGGCGCGGTGTTGCCGCACCAGTTGTCCAAGCTGGAAGCCCTGGAGGGCAACTGGACAGAAGGCAACACCGGCTTCGTCCTGTTCGCGATCCCGGACCAGCAGGCCGAGCGCAACCTCGCGGAGCTGAGCATCCCTTGCCTGGGCAGCGCGATCAACCGCGACCTGACCTGTCGGACGGCGATCCCCGGACTCGAGCTGACGCCGAAGGCTGATCGGCCCGACATGGCTGCGGTCTTCTGGGGATTCCGGGTCATGTTCCTGGCTGCGCTGCTGATGTTCGGCACCGTCTTCTACGCGACTGTCCTGCGCCTCCGCCGAAAACTGTGGACCTCGAGACGCTTCCACCGGTTCCTGCTCTGGACGACACCGGTGGGCATCCTCGCCGTTCTGGGCGGCTGGGCCACGGCTGAGACGGGTCGTCAGCCGTGGGTCGTGTTCGGTCAGCTGCGCACCGCGGACGCGGTCTCGCACCTGGCGCCCAGCGAGCTCGTGTTCTCCGTGGTGGGTTTCTCGTTGCTGTACGTCGTGATGCTGGTCGCGTACCTCGCCTACATCGTGCACACGGTGCGGATCGGCCCCGACCAGGTCGCTCCCGACGAGCGACACCCGACCCTCGACTCGGTACCGACGGCGAGTCTGGCCGGCGGGAGGGCGAACTGATGGCCACGGTCTGGTTCCTGCTCATTCTCCTGTGTCTGCTGATGTACGTCGTACTGGACGGCTACGACCTGGGTATCGGCATCGCCACCTTGATCGAACCGGACGCGAGTTATCGGCACGAGATGCTCGAACAGGTCGCCCAGGCCTGGGACGGCAACGAGACGTGGCTGGTCCTGCTCGGCGTGAGCCTGTGGGCCGGCTTCCCGGCCGCGTTCGGCACGATCCTCCCGCACGCCTATCTGCCGGTCATCGTCATGCTGTTCGCGCTGATCGTTCGCGGCGTCAGTGTGGAGCTGGCCTCACAGGCTCATCCCGCGCCTCGCTGGGAAAGGGCGTTCGGCGTCGCCTCGCTGATCGCGGCGCTTGCTCAGGGCATCGCCGTTGCGACCCTGACAGCGCACGTGACCGTGGTGGACGGGGCATTCTCCGGTTCTTCGTCAGGCGCGATCAGTTGGTTCTCGGCGCTGTCCGCCGTAACGGTCACCTGTGGCTATCTGGCGCTCGGGTACGCCTACACGAAGTGGAAGGCGACCGGTGAACTCCGTGCCCGGGCGGGCCACCGCGGCGTGGTCAGCGCAGTCCTGGCGGTGCTGCTGGTTGTCGGATGCCTCATAGCTGTGGGTGCGACCGCCACACCGCTCAGCATGCACGGTCCTGCGCGGGTCATCGCCTTCACCGGGCTCCTCCTGTTCGCCGCGGTCGGCGCGGTGACGGGCGTGATGACCTCGCGGCCGACTTCGCCGTACGACGGCCTCCCGCTCGCGGGCCTGGTCACCGCCGTCGTGGCACTCGTCGTTGCCCTGGTGGTGGCTCGCTATCCGGTGCTCGCTGCACCGGACCTGACCCTCACCAGCACAGCAGCACCGCCCGGCACGCTGGCGTTTCTCGCGGTCGGGATCGGACTCAACGTGCCACTGATCCTCTTCTACAACTGGTTCGCTCACCACGCCTTCCGAGGCAAGGCCCCGGCCAACCATCTCTCGAACGGAACGACAGGAGACGCTCGATGAGCGCTCGAACCCAGGGCGGACGCACAGCGCGCCGATTGCTCACACGGACGATGCTGACGGTCGTCGTTGTCGTTGTCGCCTTGTTCCTCTATTGCGTCTGCCAGGGGATGTTCTCCGGCTATCCCAAGGATCACGGCCATCTGCTGAGCACGGTGGGCATGCTCCTCATCGCCCTCGTCGGCGGGATCGCCTGGATTGTCGACGAACATCGGATGCACGATGACGACTGACCAGGCCGGAACGGCAACTGCGCGGTGGCTTGCTGCAGCCGCGAAGCCGGGCCGCCGGTGGCTGCTGAGTGCCGCCGGCTGCCAGGCACTGGAGACGGCGTTCACCATCGTCCAGTGGGCTGGTCTGGCATTGATCGCCGGCGAGGTTCTTGCCGGCGATCGGCCGAGCCGGCTGGGATTGTGCATCCTCTTCGGCGGTGGTCTCCTGGCGGCTGGAGCTGTCTGGAGTTCGGCGCGGTTCCAGGCAGTCGGCCGCCGGCGCATCGCCCACGCCATTCGGCGGGGCCTGGTGGCCGGGCTGCTACCGGCCGGGCAGCGGCATGCGGAGCCCGACCCCTCGACGGCCGCGCTCGCAACGGTGGAGTTGGCCGACGACATCGCCGACTTCCATGCGCGGAGCCTTCCCCAGCGACGGTCCGCTCCGGTGTCGATGGCGCTGATTCTTGGTATCACCGCGATGCTGCAGTGGCCGGCCGCAGTGATCCTGCTGCTGGCGAGCTTGCTCATCCCGCTGAACATGCGGCTTGCGGGCCTGTTCGCAAAGGAGGGCGCCGACGCCCGGGCGGCGGCCGGCACCAGGCTCGCCGCCGTCGTCCTCGACAGCTTCCGAGGTCTGCCGACGCTGCGGAACATCGGGGCGCTGGAACGACGCCACTCCGAGCTGGCCCGTGCGTCCGATGACCTGAACGCCACCACCATCGCGGTCATCCGGCGGGCATCGCTGTCCGGAGCGGTGATGGACGTCGTCATCACCTTCTCGATCGCGGCGAACGCGACGTACATCGGTCTCGCCCTGCTGGGCTACGTGCGGATCGGCGCTGCGCCCGGCATGACTCTGTTCCGTGGCCTGCTCGCTCTGCTGATCTGCCCGATGTACTTCCAGCCGCTGCGGACCATGGCTGCGGCGTTCCACAGCCGGGAACGGGCACTGTCGGCGGTACCGGCGATCAGCGGTTTGCTGGTCGAGCCTCCTTCGAATGCCGAACGTGTACCGCCCGCGGTCGAACCCGTAACTGTTGTCGTGAACAACGCCTCTCTTCGGTTCCCTGCATCCGACGAGCCAACGCTGAATGGTGTGAACCTGACCGTTCAGGCGGGATCATGGACGGTCGTGGCCGGACCGTCGGGCGCAGGCAAGACCACATTGCTGTCGCTGATTGCCGGCGTACGCACTCCGAGTCACGGGACCGTTCAGTGGCTGACTCCGACCGGTGGGTCGGCGCCGTGGCTCGGCGGCTGTGCCTGGATCGGTCAGCAGACGGTACTGCTCCCGGGATCGATCGGCGACAACATCCGGATCGGACGACCGGACGCCGGCCGGGCGGAGATCGAGAAGGCGGCCGCCGCGGCCGGGTTGGCCGAGGTTCTCAGACGGCTTCCGCAAGGCCTGGACACGCGGCTGGGGGAGGGCGGCTGGGGTCTGTCGACCGGCGAGGCGCGCCGCATCGCGATCGCCCGCGCGTTCCTCGGCGACGCGGGTCTGTGGGTCCTGGATGAGCCGACCGCGCATCTCGACGCGGACACCGAGGCCCAGATCATTGTTGCCCTACGCAACGCCACCCGGGGCCGCACCGTCATCGTGGCCACGCACTCCGCGGCTCTCGCCCGATCCGCCGACCTCCTGTTCGGTCTGACGGACGGGACGATCCATACCGTCCGCGAGGCGATGCAGGTATGAAAGCAAAGGCACTCGCCTCGTTCGGCCTGCTGCTGGCCGTTCTCGCGGAGGCCTGTTCCGTCGGGCTTCTCGGACTCTCCGGATGGTTCATTGCAGCTTCAGCTGTGGCCGGAGCCAGTGCCTACAGTGCGTTCTCCTACCTCGCGCCCAGCGGTGGGGTGCGCGCCTTCGCGCTCGGCAGGATCGCGACCGGCTATGCCAATCGGGTTGTCTTACACGCCGCGGCACTACGACGGATCAGCGCTGCCAGGCTCGCCGTGTACGACCAAGCCGCCGGTTCCGAAGGCACCGGTTGGTCCGGCCGGTCGCTGGATCGGGTCATGGCCGACGCGGACACCACCGGCATGGCGGTCATCCAGGCCACTACGCCTGTGGTCGTTGCCGCCGCGATGACGGCGGGGGGCTGCGTTGCAATCGTCCTCGCCGGCTGTCCACTCGCGGCGCTGACGCTGGCTGCAGCCGTGATCGCCTGTGCCGTCCTCGCAGTGGCTTCTGCGTGCCGGACGGATGACACGGCCCGTACCCGTGGTCTGCTGAGGACCGAACTGGTGACCGCGGTCGAGGCATGGCCCGAGATGGCGTCGCTGGGCGCTACAGACCAGTTGGCGCACCGCACTCTGCAACGCCTGGAGGCCTTCGAGGGTGGGCGAAACCGCGACGCTGCGACAACCGCGCATGCTCTGGGCGGCGCCCGCGCAGTGACGGCTGCCGCGCTGCTGCTCACAGTGCTGCTCACCGCGCGGTCCGGCGCCACGATCGCGACGTTGGTCTTCGTCGGTCTGCTCGCCGCCGGTGTCATGGCCAACGCCGAGCGTCTGGTCGCCGCCACAAGCGCGTGGATCCAACTCCGCCAGGCCAAGGCCCACCTCGCGGCAGCCGGAGAGGACGAAACCTGCCGGCCGGAGGTCGCCACGACCTTCCGGGCGACGTACGACGGTCGCAGCCTCGCAGTCTCCGGATACCAACTGCCGGAGACACCCACACGGGATGAACGCGAGATCGCATTCACCGTCGCCACCGGCCAGACCCTCGTCATCACCGGCCCGTCCGGCAGCGGAAAGACCACTCTCATCGCCGCCATCGCTACAGCGCTGCGGCGACAACCCGGTCCCGCCGTCGTCACCGCCGTACTGGCCGACGACTATCTGTTCACCGGCACGATTGCCGACAACTTCCGCCTGGCCAACCCCGCCGTGAACCACGCCGAAGTCACCGACCTGCTGATCGCTATGGACCTGAACCGCGCCGGACTGGAACCGCAAACCACCATCGGCGTCGGCGGGCGCAACCTGTCCGGCGGCGAACAGCGACGACTCCACCTTGCCCGCGCGCTGGCCACCGAGCCCGACGTCCTCCTCATCGACGAGCCGACGACCGGCCTGGACGCGGACACCGCCAGGCAGATCCTGCACGCCGCACGCCGCCGGCGGCCGCACGCGATCCTGCTGCTGGCGATGCACCAGCCGCCACCAGACACGCACCCTCTCGGCCCTCACTGGACCGCACTGTCGGTCGAATGAGCAGCGGAGCCCGCCGGCGGCACTGGCGGCGACCTTGTGGGTTGCCGTCCGACGCGACCGCCACCGCTCCGTACTCACGCAATGGGCCACAAACCTCCTCGGTTGTGGAACGCCATTGAAGGACGGGCGTACAGCGTCGTACAACGCGCGAACCTGCCGGTAGGTCATCGACCGATAGCTTGGGCAAGTTGTCGGCCTGAGTTCTTACGCGGCACCACGGGCCCTCACTCGTGGGACAGTTGCCGAACGATGACGATCTTCACGTTTCACCTTGCGGAGCTCCGTCCGGCGACGACGGCGGGGGCGTTGTGGAGGGCGCCGGCTGTGTCTTCCACGCCTGGGTTGCGGTATGCCGAGTGCCTGGCGCTGATGCGCCTCGGTGCGCCGACGGTTTCGCCGGCTCGGATGCAGTTGCGTCGGATGGTGATGTTCGCGCGGTGGGAGGACGAGGCGGCGGTCGAGACGTTTCTGGCGGATCACCGGTTGGGCAGGGAGTTGGCTGCGGGTTGGCATGTGCGTATGCAGTTTCTTCGTCGTTGGTCGCGGCTTGCGGCGCTGCCGGACCTGCCGGCGAGGGCGGGGGAGTGGGATCCTGCCGAACCTGTCGTGGCGGTCACGTTGGCTCGGATGCGCCTGCTGGAGGTGCCGAGGTTCCTGAAGTGGGGCAAGCCGGTGGAGCGGCTGGTTCGTGACCATCCGGGGGCCACGTTGGCGCTGGCCGCGATGCGCCCGCCGCGGACGATTTCTACGTTCTCTGTTTGGCGGACGGTGGGCGAGATGGAGGAGATGGTGCACGGCCATAGCAGTGTTCCGGAGCCTGACCGTCATGCTGCCGCGATGGCCGAACGCCGGCGCAGGGACTTCCACCATGAGTTCGCCACGCTCCGGTTCCGGCCGCTGTCGGAGCACGGTTCGTGGCAGGGGCGCAGCGGCATCGTTCCTCGCTAGACCCGGCACGTTGTCCCACGCCTGGAAGAACGGAATGATGCGGCCCATGAAGTACACGGTCTCCATCGAGATCGCCCTGCCGCGGGAGACGGTGGTCGGGCTGCTCGAGGACCCGGCACAGCGGCCGAAGTGGCTGCGGGGTCTGGTGCTGCACGAGCCGCTGAGTGGGGAGGACGGGCAGCTGGGCACCAGGTCGCGGGTCGTGATGCAGATGGACCGGCGGAGGTTCGAGGGCACCGAGACCATCACACGCCGGGAGTCGGCAGACCTGCGCGAGCTCCAGACAACGAGCGTCGTTCACTTCGACCGCGAGATCGTCGGCGAGGGCATGTGGAGCGCCGCGCGCGAGCGGCTGACCGAAGCCGGCCCGGAAACGACGCTGTGGGAGAGCGAGAACGAATACCGGTTCAGCGGTTTTCTGATGAAGCTGGTGGGACTTGTGATGCCCGGCGCCTTCCGCAAGCAGTCGCTACAGCACATGCAGGACTTCAAGGCGTTCGCCGAGCACGGAACGGACGTCCGCGAAGCCACGAACTGATCCGCCCTGACCGGTCAGGCGTCTGACGGCGTGTCGTGTAGATCGTGCCTTCACTGATCGCAGCTTTGTAGACCGGCGTACTGACGATTGATCGCATCGGCTGCGCTGTGCCTTGACTCAGGCACCGCTCGCGCGTTGGTGGGTGCAACTTTCGGTGGGCTGGGTGCATCGAGGCTGTTGTAGGGGGAGAGCGCAGCGACGGGCAGATGCGGTGTGGAGGGGGTGATGAGCCTGGTCGCCGGTTCTTGGCTGTCACGCTCGGCCTGATTTCTCAGGTCGGGACTTCTTCGATGAGGTACGACGGTGAGCGGACCGCCCACGCGGAAGGCCGCGGGCTCGCCGGAGGCACGACGCACGGTCTGGCTTGGACACTGCCTGGCTGGTGCGTCCTGCAGGACCGGGCGGGAGAGGCGTCCCGTCCAGGTGTAGTCCCAGGGCGGGTGTAAGGGGGTCCGCCCAGGGCGTGAGCCTTGGCTCTGGTGATTGCGGCCAGAGCCTCGTGACCGTCGCTGTTCTCTGGCGACGGTGGGGGAGGACGACTCATGCGATTCAAGCGCACTGCCGGTGCGGCTGTAGGAATCGCCGCTCTGGTCCTGGGGGCCGGAGCGGCGGCAGGTGAGACCAGAAGTCCGGCGGCGCCGTCGCCCGGCATCCTGATCGTGGAGGCGCCGGAAGGGCCGGGCGAGGCGCAGTTCGTGCCGGGGCAGTCCAACGTCGTACCGGCGACTGGACCGGTGGCCACGGACGTCGGGCAGAACAAGATGCAGTCGCTGGCGGCGCCGTTTTATGCGTGTCCTGGTTTCAGTGGGTTGCAGACCACGAATCCGTTGGCGAACCTCTACAAGGATGTGTTCACGTGGGGGCCGTACGCGCCGTACAGGGTGGGTAACGGTGGCGGGAACATCAACTGGGCGCTGAACCCGTACAGGAACGCCAGTTGGTACATGTGGTTGCACTCGTTGCGGTGGCTCGGTCAGGGGATTACTGCGGCGGGTCAGGGGGATTTGACCGCGCTGACGCGGGTGAACACGATCGCGTACGACTGGTATCGGGACAATCCGTATTCGTGGAAGGGCAACGTTGGTGCGTGGGAGTCCACGATGCACCGGACGAATGTGCTGATCTGCCTGCGGCAGGCGATCCTGTCCGGGCTGCAGGTGGGCGCGGTGCCGACCCGCTACGCGTGGGTGGATGCCGCGCTGTTGAGTCATGCGCGGTTCCTGACGAACTATTGGAGCGGGGCGTGGAATCACGGGACCGACGAGTCCATCGCTTTGTTCGGGGTCGGTGTCACGTTGAGCCGGGCCGATTACCGGAATCTGGCGCAGCAGCGGTTGGCGGCCGCGATCACGACGTCGATCGATGCGCAAGGGTCGACGAACGAGCAGTCGACGGGGTACGCGGCGTTCAACTACTCGCTGTGGGGGCGGGCGATCGCGGTGTTGCAGAACGGCGGTGTCGATCCCGGTACGACGATGGTGACCCGGCGGGCGTTGCTGGCCAAGTGGCTGGCTTTGGCGACGAACTCGCTGGGCAAGCTGCACCAATTGGGTGACACCGAGTTGCAGGCGACGTACCCGTGGGTGGGGACGCCGATGGAGTACGCGGGTTCGCTGGGCACGAGGGGTGCGGCGCCGCCGTGGCGGGTCGGGGTGTATTCGGCGGGCTACGTCTTCGGCCGGACGGGTTGGGGCACCGATGCTGCGAGGGGGTTCAGGGGTGAGTCGACGTACAGCATCAGGTACGGGCCGGCGCGGGCGTTCCATGGGCACAGCGATCACACCAGCATCACCTACACGGCGCGGGGCCGCGACATCGTGATCGACGGCGGCTATGCGGCGTACTCGGCCGGCGTGTGGCGTGCCTGGGTGGTCAGTGCGGCGGCGCACAGTGTGCTGACGACGCCGCTGGCGAAGGCGACGAACCCGGCGACGAGGCTGACGGCGTACTCGGTGAAGGCGAACGCGGAGTCGTACACGTTCACCGATGCGCCGGGGACCGGGGTCAGCCGGGTGCGTTCGGTGCTGGTGCTGAAGGACCCGGATCTGATCGTGACCTGGGACCGTGCGTCGGCGACGACGGCGCAGGCGTTCCAGACGCTGTGGCACTTGCCGCCGGATCAACGGGCCAGCGTGTACTCCCGGACGACCGCGGTGGCGATGGCGGCGGGGGACACGACCAGAACGGTGGTGTTCCAGCTCCCGTTCAAGCAGGCGCTGCCGCCCGGCGCGACCCTGATCAAGCAGGCCCAGACCAACCCGATCCAGGGTTGGCACTACCCGAGCAGCTACGTTCGCAAGTCGGCGCCGACGATCATGATGGCCCGGTCCGGCCGGACCGCGTCGATCCTGTCCTTCATCGTCCCGGTGCGCGCCAGCGGGTCGGTCACCTACACCACCCGGTGGTCCGGCACGACGTTCATCATCAACCTCAACGTCGGCGGCGCACGTGCGGCGATCGCCATCTCCGGCGGCGGATCCCTTTACCGGGCGGGCTAGCAGCCTGAGTTTGCGCCAAACCTAGTGCCCTCCGGTCCTTCGACTGGATGGGCACTAGGTTCGGCCTGCACCGGACCGCTTCGATCTCGTTAGGGTGCTGGGCAGGATGGATCGACGCAGGCGAAGGAGATGCAGATGACCGAGGCCACGACTCGTTCGATCGAGGTACCGGGCGCCGTACTGACCTATGACATCCGGCCCGGCAGTGATGCGGACAAGATCCCGCTGGTGATGGTTGCGTCGCCGATGGCCGCCGCCGGGTTCACGACGTTGGCCGGCCACTTCACCGACCGCACGGTGGTCACCTACGACCCGCGGCAGAGTGAGCGCAGCGAGCTCACCACCGATGCGGATCCCACCCCGGAGACCCACGCCGACGACATCCATCGAGTGATCGAGGCCGCGGTGGGTCCTGGTCCTGTCGATGTGCTGGCGAGCAGCGGCGGCGCTGTGAACATGCTTGCATTCGTCGCCGCGCATCCTGACGTGGTCCGCATCCTGGTAGCTCACGAGCCGCCGCTCGTGTCGGCGTTGCCCGACCGCGAGGCAGCGTTCGCAGCAGTCCACGATGTCCGGAACACCTACGAGCGCGATGGCCTGGGGCCGGGGATGGCGAAATTCCTGATCCTGGTCATGCACAGCGGCGAGATCCCCGCCGACTGGACGGATCGGCCTGCTCCCGACCCGGCCCAGTTCGGGTTGCCGACCGACGACGACGGCTCGCGCGAGGATCCGATGCTCGGTCGCGGACACATCGTCAACACCACCGGGTACGAGCCTGACTACGACGCGATCAGGGCTGCCCCGACCCGGGTCGTGCCGGCGTACGGCATCGAGTCGGACGGGCTGATCACGCAACGCGCCACGATCGCCGTCGCCGATGCGCTCGGGGTCGAGCCGACGATCTTCCCGAGCGACCACGGCGGTTTCCTGGGCGGGGAGTACGGGCAGACCGGCGACCCGGACGCCTTCGCCACCCGGCTACGCGAGCTGCTCGACGGCTGACCTCCCGAAGCAACGCCAAGTCTGATCCGCCCGTCTTGCCACAGACTTGCGGACGGCATCACCCGTGGCCGGGGGAGTCAGAGGGAGCCGGCGAGCCAGGACCAGGCGACTTCGAACTTTGCTTCGAGGCGGGTGCGGACGGCGTCGGTGACGATGCGCTCGAGGCGGGGCCCGAGGACGGGCGTCGAGGCCGTGACGTGGAGGTCGAATTCCTGGGTGGTGGAGTGACCGGTCGGGACCAGGACGGTGCGGCCGACCAGTTTCACGCGGGCGCCTGCGAGTTCGCCCTCGACGTGGGCCTCCCGTGCGCCGTCCTGTCCCGCCGGGTGCCAGGTCTTGGTCTGGACGAGGTTCAGCATGTCGCCGACGAATCGTCGTGCGACGACTGGTACGTCGTCGGTGGCGGTCTCCCATTGCACCCGGAGCAGTACGTCGTCGCCTGCGTTGCGGACGGCAACGTCGTAGGAGTGTGCGCTGAACCTCCGGAACACCTGTTCCTGGAACGTCGCGTCCGTGATGAGCGCGAACACTTCCTCGGGTGTCGCGTCGTACGACGTGATCAGGTTGAGATCCATCGACCCATCATCCCAGCGAACAGGCCGACCAGGCAGATCCGCGGCATCCGTCGCTGACCCCTGCGCCCGATCCTGCATCCCATCTCGCCGGTGGCTTGCACGGCCGGCGGCCGGACGGTGCTGCCTAGTGGGTCGGCCAGACGACTTCAATGAGGTGGTCGTCGGGCTCGAGGTTCCAGGCCGGGCTGGTGTGATTGGTCCAGCGCGGCTCGCCGTCGAGGGTCAGGCCGTTGTGTTCGGCGTACTCGCGGAGGCGTTGCACCACGGCCTTACCCGCGGTGAGGTGGATGTCGTCGCGGTAAAGCGCGGAGACCGCCTCGGTTGCCGGCAGCAGGCTCCTGCGCATGCCGTCGGTGGTCACGGTCGTCGGCGCCCCAGACATCCGTCAAAACTGTCAGGCCGGCTGCGCGTAGGTCAAGTGCTCTTGATCCGGTGAAGGGGCTGGACCGCATCCGCATCGAAGGTCGCGATTCGGCCGTGAGGTGCAACCTCGAACCAGGCGTCGCCGAGGCCAGCCGCCCGGTTCTCGCGACGGGTCGGAGTACTGGTCACACTCCAGTGACTTCGTAGCGCAAGGGGTCGCTCCCGTTGTTGGTGCTGGCGGTTGGGCGACCGGCTCAGGTCAGGTCGTGGGGTGTGTCGGCCTCGGCGTTGATTCCGTGTTCGCGGGCGAGGTGGAGGAGGCTGTCGAGCTCGCCGGCGTAGACGCGTTCGGCGTCGAGATCGCCGGCTTCCTGGGCTGCGCGGACGGCCTCGCGGGCGTCGGTGATCCTGCGGTGGAGCTCGTCGGCGAACGCGTTCATGGTCTCCCGTCCCGGGGTGCCGGCAGTGGGCTGTCGCGTCAATCTACACATCAGTTGCAGAATTCTTCAATTCATGATCGCATGGATTGAGGATGGCGTGAAGTGATGGGAAGGCGTGCGCGATGACGACACCGCTGCACCAGCTGAAGGCGGAGTTCTTCAAGACGCTGGGGCATCCGGCCCGGATCCGGGTGCTGGAGTTGTTGAGCCAGCGTGAGATGGCGGTGAGTGAGTTGCTGCCGGAGTTGGGTCTGGAGGCGTCGAATCTGTCGCAGCAGCTCGCCGTACTCCGTCGGGCCGGTCTGGTCACGACGCGCAAGGAGGGCTCGCAGGTCTACTACTCGTTGACGAGTCCGCATGTGGCTGAGTTGCTGGCCGTGGCACGGACCATCCTCACCTCGGTGCTGACCGAGCAGGCCGAGTTGCTGGACGGGTTGAAGGCAGACGCGCAAGCGTCGGGCCGGGCGCGGGCGCGGGTGCGGCGGGCGGTGCGGTGAGGGCGCTGCTGCGGAAGATTCGGTCGACGGGCAGGGTGGCCGAGCCGGCCCCGGAGCGGTCGGGCGGCCGTGACGAGGCGTTCGCCGGCTCCGTTCAGGTGCGGCACGTCGATGCGGGGTCGTGCAACGGGTGCGAGGTGGAGATCGGTTCGGCGTTCGGGCCCGTGTACGACGGTGAGCGGTACGGCGCCCGCCTGGTCGCATCCCCGCGGCACGCCGACGTGCTGCTCGTGACGGGCCCGGTGACCCGGAACATGGCCGAACCGCTGCGCAAGGCGTACGACGCCACCCCGGCGCCGAAGCGTGTGGTCGCGGTGGGGGACTGCGCACACGACTGTGGCGTGTTCGCCGGCGGATACGGGGTCGAGGGTGCGGTCGCTGATGTGATCCCGGTCGACGTCGTCGTACGGGGATGCCCGCCGGAGCCGCCGCAGATCATCGGGGCGTTGCGAGATCTGACCGGGCGATGACGATCGGTTGGGCGCTGCTCGGCGTACTGCTGGGCGCTGGACTCGGTGCGCTGGGCGCTGTCGCCGCAACTCCGCGACCACGTGCACTCGTCGCGGGCCTTGCCACGTGCGCTGTCGGAGCTTTCGGCGCACTGGCCGGTGTGCTGGCGCTGAGCGGCGAGACGTTCGCTGCGGCCGTTCCGCAGCTGCTGCCGTTGAGCGAGGCCGCGATCGCAGTCGACGCGCTGTCCGGTGTGTTCTGTGTACTGATCGGTGGAGTCGCCATCATCGCCGGGTTGTACAGCATCGGCTACTCCGGTGGGGATCACGCGGATGGCGTCGGTGCCGGTTCGCGGACGGCGCAGGGGCTGCTGCCGGTGTTCGTGGCGACGATGATCCTGGTCCCGGTCGCGGGGAACGTGACGACCTTCCTGGTCCTGTGGGAGCTGATGGCGCTCGCGTCCCTGGCATTGGTCTTCGCCGAGCACAGGGTGCGGCCGGCGGTCCGCGACGCCGGAGTCTGGTACGCCGCGATGACGCACGCCGGCCTGGTGGCGATTCTGCTCGGTCTCGTGTTGTTCGCGTCGAACGCCGGTGGCGAGTCGTTCGAGACACTGCGTTCCGCGGATGTCTCGGCGTCGATCCGCGCTGTCGTCTTCGTTCTTGTCTTCGTGGGGTTCGGGTCCAAGGCGGGCCTGGTTCCGCTGCACGTGTGGCTGCCGCGCGCGCATCCGGAGGCGCCGAGCCCGGTGTCGGCGTTGATGTCGGCGGCGATGGTGACACTCGGCCTGTACGGCGTCCTGCGTGTGGGCTTCGACCTTCTCGGTGGTGGCCCGCGCTGGTGGTGGCTGCTGGTGCTGATCGTCGGCGGGGTCTCTGCGCTGTACGGCGTACTGCAGGCCAGCGTCGCGGTGGATCTGAAGCGCCTGCTGGGCTACTCGACAACCGAGAACATGGGCCTGATCATGCTCGGGGTCGGCGCGGGTGGAATGTTCGCTGCCGACGGCAACCGGACGCTGGCGAGCCTGCTGGTCGGCGCCGCGCTGCTGCACGCGCTCAACCACGCCGGGTTCAAGACCGTGTTGTTCCTCGGTGCGGGATCGGCGCTGCGATCGACGGGCACGCGCCATCTCGACAGCCTGGGCGGCCTGGTGTCGCGGATGCCGGTGACGACGGCGCTGTTCGGCGTCGGTGCACTCGCTGCCGCCGCGCTGCCTCCGGGGAACGGGTTCGTTTCGGAGTGGCTGTTGTTGCAGGGCCTGATCCACGGTCTACCCGGTGCGGACGCGGTCGTCGCGGTGGCGATGCCGCTGGCTGTCGGTGTGGTGGCGTTGACCGCGGGCCTGGGGGTGGCGACTTTCGTCAAGGCGTTCGGGGTGGGATTCCTGGCGCGGCCGAGATCCGCGGCAGCGGCAGCGGCGAAGGAATCGCCGCGGACGATGCTGGTCGCGATGCTGCTGGGGGCAGTCGCCTGCGCTGTGCTCGCGATCGTGCCGGCCGCGGTCGCTCCTGCGTTGACGAAGGCCTTGGCCGTGCTGCCGACGGTCGAGGTCGGTGCGCCGTTGAGCGGTGTGGTGACGTTGCGGCTGACAGGGATCGAGGGGTCGATGTCGCCGCTGCTGATCCTGGTTGGTTTGCTCCTTGCCGCGTTTCTGGTGGTGGCGCTGGTTCGCCGTGGGTTGCCGCGTCGCGAGTCGCTGGTGTGGGGCTGCGGCGGAACCAGGCTGGATCCGCGGATGGAGTACACGGCGACGTCGTTCGCGGAGCCGCTGACCCGGGTGTTCGACGACGTGCTTCGCCCGGAGTACGACGTCGACGTCACGCATCATGTGGAGTCGCAGTACCTGATCGAGAGCGTCCGCTACCGGCAACGTGTCGACGATCGGCTGGAGGCGGTGCTGTATCCGCCTGTCCTTGCCGGCAGCACCCGGATCGGCGCGACCCTGAGCCGGCTGCAGAACGGAAGCGTGCACAGGTATCTCGCGCTCGGGCTGCTCGGTCTTGTCGCCGTCCTGGTCGTCGTGGGGCTGACCACATGAGCGTCGTCGGAGTCGTCGTCCAGCTCGTTGTGCTGATCGTGCTGGCTCCTTACCTGATCGGCCTGATGAGGCAGGTCAGAGCAGTCCTCGAAGGCCGGGCGGGCGCCGGCATCGGGCAGCCGTGGCGGGACCTGCGCAAACAGTTCCGCAAGGAGCCGATCACCCCTGAGGGGTCGAGTTGGGTGTTCGCCGCGGCTCCTGTCGTCCTTGTCGCGTCGACGCTGGTGATCGCGGCGGTGGCACCGTTCATCGCGACGATGTCGCCGTTGGACGGGGTCGCGGACCTGTTCGCGGTCGTCGCGCTGCTGCTGCTCGGCACCGTCGCCCTGGCCCTGGCCGGTCTGGACACCGGTACGGCGTTCGGCGGGATGGGCGCGAGCCGGGAGATGACGGTGGCAGCCCTGGCCGAGCCGACGATCCTGCTGGCCGGGTTCGCCTTGTCCGCGCGGGTCGGGTCGACGAACCTGTCGGCCATCGTGGAACGCGGCCAACAGTCGCCTGGCGACGTGTTGTCGCCGGCCACGTTGCTGGCCGCGGTTGCGCTCGCAGTGGTAGTCATCGCGGAGGCCGGCCGGCTGCCGGTCGACAACCCGTCGACTCATCTGGAGCTGACCATGATCCACGAGGCGATGGTGCTCGAGTACGCCGGTCGCGACCTCGCGCTGGTCGAGTTCGCGTCGGCGCTGCGGTTGACGGTGCTGCTGGGGTTGTGGGCGAACCTGTTCCTGCCGTGGGGAGTCGCCGCCGAGGCGTCGGTTGGGGCGTTGTTGCTCGGTGTCGTGGCATTCGTCGCGAAGGTCGCCGTACTGGGTGCCGTGCTGGCCGCTGGTGAGGTGTTCATGGCGAAGCTGCGGTTGTTCCGGGTGCCGGAGTTGCTCGCGGGGTCGTTCCTGTTCGGTGTCCTTGCTGTCTCGTCGTCCTTCTTCCTGGCGTGATCGTGATGACCCAGTTGCTCTATCTGATCTGCGGCGGCCTGCTGTTGTCGTCGGTGCTGGTGTTGTGGCGGCGTGAGCTGTCGGCGATCGCGCGGTTGCTGGTGGTTCAGGGACTCCTGCTGGGCGCGCTGGCCGCGGTGCTGGCGGTGCGACTGGGCAGTTTCGAGTTGGTGCTGGTCGCGATCGGTGTACTGGCATTGAAGGCGGTCGTCGTACCGGGCATCCTGCGCAAGGTGCTGCGGGACAGCAGCGAGGCGCGGGAGACCGAGCCGCTCATCAACGTGACCGCGTCGATCGTCGCCGCGGCGTTGCTGACGTTGCTTGCGTACGCCGTCGCCCGGCCGCTCGTGCGGCTGGCGCCGTCGGCCGAGACCGAGGCAGTTCCGGTCGGCCTGGCGATGGTCCTGCTCGGCTTCTTCGTGCTGGTCACGCGGCGGCGGGCGCTGTCGCAGATCGTCGGATTCCTGCTGCTAGACAACGGTATCGCGACGACGGCGTTCCTGATCACCGGGGGAGTGCCGGGGATCGTCGAACTGGCCGTCTCGCTCGACGTGTTGCTGGTCGTGCTGGTGTTGCAGGTTCTGACCGCGCGACTGCGTGCGACGTTCGGAGGGACGGACATCGACGAGCTACGGGAGCTGCACGACTGATGAGTCTCACCGGTGTCCCGGCGGTGCTGCTCCTCGCCGCCCCGATGATTGCCCTGGTCCTCGCTTCCGCCGCAGCGCTGCTGATGGGCTGGCGGCGATCGGTGGCTGTCGCGACCGTCGCGGCAGCTGCAGTCGTCCTGGTTGTCGGTGTGCTGGCAGCGGCCTGGACCGCCGGCGGCGGCGTGGTTGCTGCCGGCACCTTGTTGCGCATCGATGCGTTGTCGGGCGTGATGCTGATCGTCATCGGCGCGGTCGGTGTGGTGGCGACCTGGGCAGGTATCGGCTATCTGGACGGCGAGCTCGCGTCGGGTCGCACGGATGCGGCGGGTGCTCGGCGGTACGGCGTACTCGTGCCGCTGTTCCTGGCGTCGATGGTGTTCGCGGTGTCGGCGAACAACCTGGGGCTGCTGTGGGCCGCGGTCGAGGCGACGACGATCGTCACCGCGTTCCTGGTCGGGCACCGTCGGACCAGGAAGTCTCTGGAGGCGACCTGGAAGTACGTGATCATCTGCTCGGTCGGCATCGCGCTGGCGTATCTCGGGACGGTGCTGGTCAACTACGCCGCCAAGCAGGCGGGCATCACCGAGCACGGGACCCTTGACTGGACCGAGCTCGTCGCGCACGGCGGCGAGCTCGACCCGGGCGTGATGAGGCTCGCGTTCGCGTTGCTGGTGCTCGGATTCGGCACCAAGGCCGGGTTGTTCCCGATGCACAGTTGGCTGCCCGACGCGCACAGTCAAGCGCCTGCGCCGGTCTCCGCGCTGATGTCCGGCGTACTGCTGCCCGTGGCGGTCTACGCGCTGGCCCGCTATCGCGTGATCGCGGTCGCCAGCGTCGATCCGCGGTTCGTCCGGGGGCTGCTGCTGGCCGTGGCGCTGGCATCTCTGCTGCTCGCCGCCGGGTTGCTGCTGGCACAGCGTGATTACAAGCGGCTGCTGGCCTACTCGAGTATCGAGCACATGGCGCTTGCTGTCGTCGGTGTCGCGATCGGCACGCCGTTGGCGATCGCTGCGACGCTGCTGCACATCGTCGGCCATGGACTGGGGAAGGCGGTGCTGTTCTGCGGAGCAGGGGAGATCCTCGCGCGTGAGGGCAGTACGCGGATCGATGCCGTCCGGGGGTTGTTCTTGCGCGCGCCGATGCTCGCCGGTCTCTTCGCGGCTGGACTGGCGGCGCTGCTCGGGTTGCCGCCGTTCAGCCTGTTCGTCAGCGAGATCGGGCTGATTCGCGCGATGATCAACGAGGACGTCGGCTGGGCGGCCGCCGTCGTCCTGGTATTGCTGCTCGTGGTCTTCGTCGCGGTCGTCGCGAAGGCCGCCGGTCTGCTGCTGGGGCCTGGTCAGCCACGCGAGGTGGCTGGCGGAGCGAACGTGACCGCGCTGCCTGTGATGACGGTCGTGCCGTTGACGGCCGGGCTTGTGGCCCTCGCCGTACTGGGGATTGCGGACTGGCCGCTCGGCCAGCTGCTGCAGACTGCCGGCCTGATCGTGGGGAACCGATGAGCTCAGATCCCAGGACCTACCCCAACCGCCGTCAGGTCACAGTCGCCGCATCCACGGTGGCAGACCGCGCGTCGGCACTGCTGCTCGACGGCTACCGCCTCGCACTGGTCGCCGCACACGACGACGCCGAGGAGTTCCGTGTCGTCTACCTCTTCACCGCCGCGAACCCCGACCGGCGAGTGGAACTCATCCTGCCCACCGACCGCATCACACCCCTGATCCCCAGCCTCGCTGCCCTGTCGTTCCCGGCGAGCCGCTTCGAACGCGAACTGCGCGACCTGTTCGGCATCGAGGTCGCGAACCACCCCCTCCCACGCCGCCTCGTGCTGCACCAGCATTGGCCGGACGACTGGTTCCCGATGCGTCACAACGCGGGACACCCACCCACCTTCGGCGACATCGACGAGCCGTACCCGTTCCTGACCGTCGCCGGAACCGGCGTCTACGAGATCCCGGTCGGGCCGATCCACGCCGGCCTGATCGAACCCGGTCACTTCCGGTTCTCGGTAGTCGGCGAGACGATCCTGAAGCTGAAGGCCCGGTTGTGGTTCGTCCACAAGGGCATCGAAAAACTTGCCGAAGGCAAACTGCTGGCCGACGTGCTGCCGCTGGCCGAACGGGTCTCCGGCGACACGACCGTGGGCCACACACTGGCGTTCTGCCTCGCGGTCGAGGAAGCCCGAGACTGGCCGGTGCCGCCGCAGGCACAGACACTGCGGGCGATCCTCCTCGAGCTCGAGCGGCTCTACAACCACGTCACGGACATCGGTGCCCTCTGCAACGACGTCGGCTACGGCATCGCGAACGCGCACGCCCAGCGCATCCGCGAGCAACTCCTCCGCCTCAACAAGCAGGTCACCGGACACCGCCTGCTGCGCGGCGCGATCACCCCGGGCGGGACGCACATCCGTGCGCTCCCCGAACCCGGTCAGCTCGCCGTCATCGCCGCCGACATCCAGCAGGTCGTCGACATCGCCCTCGGCCACAGCGTCGTACTGGACCGCATGACCGGTACTGCGATCCTGTCGCGCGACCAGGCCCAAGACATCGGCACCCTGGGGTACGTCGCCCGCGCCAGCGGCATCGATCACGACGCTCGCCGCGACCACCCCTTCGTGCCAGAGACAACCGCAGTTGTCGCGCCCACGCACACCGCTGGGGACGTTCTGGCCCGCCTCCTCACCAGAGCAGAGGAGATCCAGAACTCCGTCGCCTTGATCGCCGAGCTCGTCGCCGGCCGGCCGCCGCTGGGTGCGGAAGCGCCGAAACCGACGTGGCTGGCCGCCGGCCGCACCTCCGGCATCGGGCTGGTCGAAGGCTGGCGCGGCACGATCGCCCACCGGATCGAATTCGCACCCGACGGGACCGTGACCCGCCTGAAGATCGTCGACCCGTCGTTCTTCAACTGGCCGGCCCTCCCCGTCGCCCTGGCCGACACGATCGTCCCGGACTTCCCGCTGACCAACAAGAGCTTCAACCTGTCCTACGCCGGGAACGACCTGTGAGGCCCGCAGGAAGATCGAGACAGTCCAGCGCTGGGTGGCCTCGGTGATCCTCACCGGCTTCTACCTCTTCACGTGAGCGAGGCTGGACGCGGCGACACGTGGAGAGCACGCTGGGGGAGAGGCTGGAGAGACTGTTCGGCGGTGATGGTGATGACTCAGCAGTATGTTGCCGGTGAAATGTCGCTGCTGCTGGCGCACCTGCGATCGGTGGCCACGGACGAGGAGTCCGCGCGAGAAGTCGACAGCTTCCGTCGCGAGGCGGAGACCATGCCACTCGCGACACTGGCGTCCGTCGCCGAGCGCGCGATGGCGCTTGCCGACGCGATGTGCTGGGCCTCGATCGCCCGAGGAGACGCGACAGGCTTCAGCCGCCTGGCCGAGGTCTCGGCCCACCTGCACGAGTTCGGCACCTGCGCCGGCCTACTCTGCGATCAGATCCCCGACAGCCGATCGGTCACCTAGCCCAGCCGCCGCAGCCGTCCGTAGACCGCCCAGCGCGAGCGTGGCGAGTGAGCCTCCCATCGCGGGCGGCCGCCCTGCTGGGGGACAGGTGGAGGGTAAGCAGAGCGGCCGCGGTCTTTAGGGTGGCGGACCGCCGACGGCCTGGCCGACAGGTTCGCGCAGGTCGTCCAGGAGCTCTGCTTGGTCGGTCAGGACTCCGGTCAGGATGCGGCGGGCGACGCTCAGTAACTCCGCGACGTACGGGGAGGTCGGTGAATAGATCACCGTCGCCCCTTCCTTGCGTGAGGTGACCAGCCCGGAACGACGGAGTACGGCGAGGTGCTGGGACAGGTTCGCGGGCTCGATGCCGACCTCGCGCACCATCTCCGCAACCGAGTGATCCCGCTGGCTGAGCAGCTCCAGGACACGGATCCGGGCCGGGTGGGACAGGTTCTTGAAGAACTCCGCCTTCAGCTGGTACAGCGGCCTCGTCATCCGGCCCTCCTCCATGCTGTCGGCTTCCCGTCGCCCTTGCGGACTTGCTAATCTTAGCAAGTCCGCAAGCGAGGTGAGACCGATGCTCGAGCCTGTCGTCGCCACGTTCATGACTCGGTCGCCGGTGACGGTGACGGACGACACGCCGTTCAAACTGGTTGCCTGCGCCTTGCTCGCTTCCGATGCCCCGGCGGTTCCCGTCCTGAGCGGGAATCGCCGGCCCGTCGGGCTGATCACCGAGAGCGACCTCCTGGTGAACCTCGAGTACCACGGCGGCATCGATCCGCCGCCGTTGCTCGGCGGTGTCGCCGGCCGCAGACGACGCCGCAAGTCCACCGCTCTGACGGCGCGCGAGTTGATGAGCTCACCGGTCAGCACGATCGGCGCCGACGCACCGATCGGCGTTGCCGCGCGCAGCCTGACCAACCCCGGAGCTCCACCCCTGTGTGTCGTCGACGACAACCTGACACTTGTCGGCCTGCTCACCAGACGCGATCTGATCTGCGCCTATCGACGCCCGGACGTCGACATCGCTGCCGACATCGACCGCGCAATCAACAGCGACCGCCGGCGTCCGGCGCGCTCCCCGGCAGAACTCACGATCCAGGTCGACAACGGCGTGGTCACCCTGACCGGACAACTCGCCTACCGCAGCCAGGTAGAACACGCGATCGTGGCCGCCTCCAGGATCGCCGGCGTCGTCGCCGTACACAGCACCCTCGTCTACGACATCGACGACCTACTGGTCACCGGCTTCTGACGACAGGCGGCCCTGCTCTTGCGGTGGTCTGGTTGCTACGCAGACGAACTAGTGCCCGAATGGGTTGAGGTGCAGGGTGGGGCGGGCCAGTCGCAGGCCTGCAGAGCGCAGCGTCGCCGCGGCTCCCGCATACGGATGCCGACGACGCAGGCGCCTCGAGCGCCGCACCGTCGGGTGCAGGAGCAGATCGGCAAGGCATATGCGTCCGCCCGGGCTCGGCACGCGTGCCAGCTCACCGATCGCCGTATCCAGATCAACGAGGTGCCTGAGCGCGGCCGTGCAAGAACGACAGCTCAGCTCCGGGGCAGGAGGCGGTAGCGAACCGGTCGCCTCGACCGACTCAGTGGGTCAGATGCTCTCGACCTCGTTCGGTCGGCTGACGCACCATCGAGGTATGGCCCGGTATGACGTGACTGTGCGGATCAGGACCGGCTGGCCTCCGTCGGCGTCGGATCTGTTCGCGATGCGCAGCGCCGGCCGCCACATGCCTGGGCCGATGCGCCTCCGATCTGTCGTGTCCTGCCTGGACGGCGACAGCGAACTGGTACTGCGAACCCGCGGCCTGCCCGCCGGAATGGCGATCCAGCAGGCACGTATGGCGCTGCCGATCCTCGGACTACGCCGCGACGCAGTACGCCGGATCGACGTACGAAGCGTCCACCCGCTCGACTCCCGCCGCCAGCTGCTCGCCAGTTGGCAACCAACACCCACCGATCGCCAATCCCCGCCGCCCGCTGGACCGCCGCCCGCCCGCGTCACCGTGCTCGGCTCCCGCACACGCCGGTCATAGACCGCTGCCGGACCAGCCAGCGGTCGAACCAACGATTGGTGACGCTCTACGCCGGCGACCCGGGCATTACACCAGTGCCAAACGTTTTGGCGTCGGCTGCGGTGTTGACCGGGTAGGTGTCGCTCGGAACACTCTCTGCCAAGACGTTTTGCCAAAACGTTTAATCAGGCAGTCGGGGAGAATCGGAGTCGGAGTGATGAAGTTTCGCAGGGCGGGCGATCGTCAAAGCATCGGCGTATACCTCACGGCCGCTGTCACAGCTCTGGTGCTTGTCGCCGCCGGATGTGGTGCGGGCGGTGGCTCCGGGGCCGAGAGCAGCACATTGACCGTACTCGTGGAGGGTGGGGGCAAGGCCGAGCTGCAGCCGGTCGCCGACCTGTACAAGAAGGAGACAGGTACGACGGTCGAGTTGGTCGAGCTGCCGTACGACGGCCTGTACGACCGGGTCCAGACCGAGCTGGGATCGGGGAAGGCGTCGTTCGACGTGGCCGCGCTCGATGCGATCTGGTTGAGCGCGTTCTCCGCCGGCGTCTCGCCGTTGGACGACCTGTTCACCGAGGACGTGAAGCGAGACCTGTTCCCGGGCCTGGTGACCGAGGCTCAGGTCGGGGGTTCGTACGTCGGTATGCCGGTGTGGACGAACTCGGAGATCCTCTACTACCGCACCGATCTGTTCGGTGATCCGAAGGAGAAGGCGGCGTTCCAGGCGAAGTACGGCTATCCGCTCGTGCCGCCGACCACCTGGAAGCAGTACCGCGACGCGGCGGAGTTCTTCACCCGCGACGCCAACCGCGACGGGCAGACCGACCTGTACGGCACGGACGTCAAGGGCGCCGTCGAGACAGAGTGGCTGGCGACGGTTTCGCAGACCGGTGCGAAGACGATGGTGCTCGATCCGAGCAGCGGCCAGGTCACCATCGACGACGGCCGGCATCTCGAAGCGCTGAACTTCTACACGAGCCTGTTGCCGTATGCGCCGTCGGGTGCGGCGCAGCTCGATTGGGCCGGCGCGCAGAACCTGTTCTACCAGGGGAAGCTCGCGATGATGCGGTTCTGGGGACATGCGTACACGCAGACCCCGGCGGATGCCTCGGTCAAGGGGAAGATCGGTGTTGCTCCGATGATCGCCGGACCCGGCGGGATCGCGGGTGTTCCGGGTGCGTGGTACCTGTCGGTGCCGAAGGCAACCACCAAGCAGGATGAGGCGAAGAAGTTCGTCGCCTTCGCGTATGCCCACAACGACCTGTCGATCAAGACGTCCCTGGGCCTGGTCTCCCGGATCTCGGCGTTCGAGTCGCAGGCCGGCGTGGCCGGGCGTGAGAACTACCCGGCGATCCTCGCGACGCTGAAGTCGCCCGCGACGGTCGCACGACCGGCGACGCCGAAGTGGCAGGAAATCGTGAACACCGTGCTGACGCCGATGCTGCAGAAGGCAGTTGCCAAGGGCGCCGACAACGCCGCTTTGCTCAAACAGGCCAAGGCCCAGATCGACGCGATCGTCCAGTAGCCCGATCCCGCCGACTTCGAAGGGTCCGCTTGTGCGCCTCACCGATCGCCGGTTCGCGCTGTTGCTGATGGCGCCGGCCGGGTTGTTCCTGCTCGCCTTCGTGGCGTGGCCTTTGATCAGATTCGTCTCGAACGCGTTCTACGAGATCTCGCCGATCGCCGGCGGGCCCCGGACGTTCGTCGGCTTCGACAACTTCGCCGCAGCCTTCAGCTCATCGGCGTTCCAGGGAGCATCGCTGCGCACGACCGTCTACACGCTTGTGGTTGTCGCCTTCGAGTTCACGTTCGGCATCGCTGTGGCCCTGCTGTTCACCGCACTGGGCAGCCGGTCGGCGGTGTTTCGTACCGTCTTCATGTATCCGCTGATGATCGCTCCGGTCGTCGCGGGCCTGTTGTGGCGATTCCTGCTCATCGACAACTTCGGCATCGTCAACGAGCTGCTGAGGCGCATCGGCGTACTGCAGAGCACCGATCAGATCGGCTGGCTGAGTGATCCGGACATCGCGCTGTTCTCGGTAGCCCTGCCGGACATCTGGCTGACCACGTCGTTCATCACACTCGTGCTCTTCGCGGGGCTCCAGAACATCCCGGGCGACGTGATCGAGGCCGCGCGCATCGACGGTGTGCGCTATCCGACGCTGCTGTTCCGGATCATCCTGCCGCTGCTCCGGCCGGTGATCGCCGTCGCGCTGATCGTCCGCGGCATCGATGCGGCGAGGGCATTCGACATCATCCTCATCCAGACCAACGGCGGACCTCAGGAGAGTACGACGACGCTCAGCCTGCTGATCTACCGCACGATGACGCGCAACGGCGATCCCGGTCTGGCGAGCGCGATGGGCACCGTGTATCTGATCGCGATGCTAGTGGTCGCTGCCGCGGCGATCCTCGCCATCTGGAGGCCGGGGAGCGAGCAGGCATGAACGGTCTCGAGACGCGCCGGCGTTCCACGCGCGCCCTGGTGTGGGGCGGACTGGCGGTCACACTGGTGCTGTACGGGTTCCCGTTCGTCTACCTGCTGCTGACCTCGTTCAAATCGCCACTGGACGCCATCGCCGTACCGCCGCACGTGTTGCCGTCGCAGTGGACGCTCGGCAACTACGTCGCGGCGCTGAGCAGGGAAGGCGTCGTACCGGCGCTGATCAACAGCGTGGTGACCGCGATCCTCAGTACGGCGTTCTCATTACTGCTCGGCGTGCCGGCCGCGTATGCGATCACTCGCTACCGCACACCGAGCGGACGGGTCTTCGTGATCGGCGCGCTGATCACCCGCATGGTGCCGACGATCGCGGTTGGCGCACCCTTGGTCGAGACGATGCGAACGCTGCGCATCTCCGACACCTCGATCGGACTCGCGATCGCGCACACCACGATCTCGTTGCCGTTGTCGATCTGGCTGATGTCGAGCTTCTTCGAGGCGGTGCCCGGTGAGCTCGAGGAAGCGGCGAAGGTCGACGGCAGCGGCCGGCTGGAGGCGCTGTGGTACGTCGTACTGCCGGTCGTCTCCGGCGGGCTCGCGGTGACGGCGATCTTCGCGTTTCTCGCCTCGTGGAACGAGTTCCTGTTCGCGCTTCTGCTGACGTCGGTGCGGGCGCAGACCACGCCGATCGTCATCGCGAACTTCCAGACCCAGTTCGGTCTCGACTGGGGCGGGATGACCGCGCTCGCGGCCGTCTACTCGGTCCCGGTCATCCTGCTCACCCTCGCCCTGCAGCGGCACATCGCCGCGGGCCTGACCCTTGGCGCGGTCAAGGGCTGACACCGCTCGAATCCGGAGAAGATATGGAATTCTGGCAACCCAACAGCCCGCTCGGCGGCCTGGCTCACGTCAAGTCCGGCCGGTCTCGACGCGAGTCGAGCTGGGACCACAGCGGCGGCAACCGCGACTTCGAGGTCGTGCCCGCCGGAGAGACCTTCGTCATCGCCGACATCGAAGGCGCCGGCCGGATCGAGCACATCTGGCTGACGACCCGCTGCTACTCGGAGAAGTACCTGCGCAAGCTCGTGATCGAGATGTTCTGGGACGGCGAGGACAACCCGAGCGTCCGCGCGCCGCTCGGCGACTTCTTCGGTGTCGGGCACGCGGTCGCGAAGCACTACATCTCGCTTCCGCTCAACGCCGTCTTCGGTCCACGCCGCGGTCCGAAGGGACCGTTCGCGGCCGCGATGAACAGCTACTTTCCGATGCCGTTCGGCAGCCACGCGCGGATCCAGCTCCGCAACGAGAGCGACCAGCCGATCGAGAACCTCTTCTACTACGTCGACTACGAACTGACCGACGAGCCGGTACCGGACGACGTGGGCCGGTTCCACGCGTACTACCGGCAGGAGAAGCCGGCAACCGCCGTGCGCCACACCGCCGAGGTCGAGAACCCGGCGCCGTGGGACCTGCCCGGGACGAATCTGACCGGCGACGACAACTACGTGATCCTCGATGCGGTCGGCAAGGGGCATTACGTTGGTTGCGTGCTGAGCATCGACAACTTCGACGCCTCCAACCAGGTGTTCACCTGGCCGGGGGAGGGCGACGACATGTTCTTCATCGACGGCGAGGTCTGGCCGCCGTCACTGCACGGGACCGGTACCGAGGACTACTTCGGCGCGGCCTGGGGCTTCCCGAGCGGCGAGTACGCCGGTCCGTACCACGGCATCACGCTCGGGGCGAGCCCGCAGGAGCACTTCGGGTTGTGGAGCATGTTCCGCTGGCACATCGAAGACCCGGTCCGCTTCGAGAAGAGCCTCCGCGTGTCGATCGAGCACGGTCATGCGAACGATCAGGGCAACGACTACTCGAGCGTGGCGTACTGGTACCAGGTCGGCGGGCACGCTCCACATGCCGAGCTGCCGCCGGTCGAGGAGCGGCTGCCGCGTCGCTGGCCGGAGCACGGGCTCTGGGACGAGTGAGGCCGGACCGATGAACAACGAGGAGACGGTGGTGCCGAAGGTCGGCATCCGGGATGTCGCGCGGGCCGCGGGGGTCTCCGTCACGACCGTTTCCCACGTTCTGAACGACACTCCGCACACCCGAACCAGCGAGGCGACCAGTGAACGGGTGCGGTCGATCGCGCGGGAACTCGGGTACACGCCGAACCGGCTCGCCCGTGGTCTGCGAACTCGTACGTCGGAGATGATCGGTCTGCTGACCGAGGAGATCGCGACGACTCCGCATGCCGGGCGGATAATCCTCGGTGCGCAGGAGGAAGCGAGCCGCCACAACCTGACGCTCGCGATCATCAACTCGCACCTCGACGCCGGCGCGGAGGCACGGCGGGCCGACGCCCGGGCGCTGATCGAGCGCCAGGTCGACGGCATCATCTACGCCACCGTGTTCCATCACGAGGTCTCGGTACCGCGCGAGCTGCGGGCCGTGCCGGCGGTCCTGATCGGCGCCCTCGACCGGCAGGGCGTCGTACCAGCCGTGCTGCCCGACGAGGCCGGCGGCGCTGCCGAGCTGGTGGCGCTGCTGGCCGAGGCAGGTCACCGCCGGATCGCGTTCGCCAACTCGAGCATCGAGGTGCCGGCAACGCAAGGCCGCCTGGTCGGCTACCTGCGTGGTCTCGAGACCGCTGGCATCCCGCGTGACGATCGCCTGATTGCCTCCGGTGTGTCAGAGGCAGCCGGTGGCTACACAGCTTGCCTCGAACTGCTCGACCGCGCAGACCGTCCGACCGCGATCTTTTGCTACAACGACCGGATGGCGATGGGCGCCTACCGCGCTGCCCAGGAGCTCGGCCTGCGGATCCCCGAGGACGTCTCGATCGTCGGCTTCGACGACCAGGCGCCCATCGCCGCGAGCGTCTATCCCGCACTGACCACGGTCGCTCTCCCGCACTACGAAATGGGCGCCTGGGCGGTCTCCACGCTCACCCGCCTCATCCAGAGCACCAGCACTGCCTGGTACCGGTCGACGGACCCGACGTGGCTTCCTTGCCCTGTCGTCGTCCGCGAATCGGTCAGCCCAGCTCCAGCTCGCCGTCGGGGCGTACGAGGACCGGGGTCGGGTCGGTCAGGGCGCCGATGAAGGTGCCGTTGGGGTCGTTGTGGAGGAAAGCGAGGAAGACCGGGTTGCCGGTGGTGGGATCGGTGATGAGCTTGCCGGCGTACCGGGAGGCTGACTCGTCGGCGGCGAACAGGTGGTCGGAGAGGGGCTTGAACGGGCCTGTGATGGCGTCGCCGACGTAATAGTGGGTGCCGGTGGTAGGTGCGACGCGGGTGGTGCGGCTGGTGCTGTTGGCGAAGGCGTAGGCGCAGAAGAGGAGGTAGTACCGGCCGTCGAGGGGGACGACTTGGGGGACTTCCAGGTGGCCGAAGTCGCCTGGTTCGGTGACGGGGCCGATGGGGGTCCAGTCGGTGAGGTTCTCGGATCGGAGGAGGGCGACCACACCGCGGCCGTCGGGTGGGCCGTCAGGCACCCGGGCCGTGACGAGCATCGCGTACCCGCCGTCCGGGTCGGCGAAGACGCACGGGTCGCGCCAGCACAGGTCGGGCCAGACCGAGACGTCGAGTTGCTCGAAGTACGCCGGATCCGCCTCGAGCACGAAGGCGTCGTCCTTGGTCCAGGTGATGAGGTCGGTGCTGTGCGCCCGGCCGATGCGCTGACGCAGGCCGTCGTCGCCGTGGCAGATGCCGGTGTAGTACATCCACCAGCCGTCGTCGACGCGCAGTACTGAGCCGGTCCAGGTGGCGAGGTCGTCCCAGGCACCGGCTGGGCCGGGGACGAGCGCGTCGGGCAGAACGGTCCAGCTGCGTAGGTCAGTGGAGACAGCGTGGCCGATCCGGGCGTTGCGGTGCCGGAGGTCGGGATCGCCCAGCGCGCGGGGCGCCTTCAGGAAGAAGAGGTGGATGTCCGGGCCGTTCTCGGCGAACCAGAAGTCCCAGGTCCAGTAGTCGTCCAGTGCAAGCACAGGCAGTCCTTCTCAGTTGTCGGCGCCGGCCAGTTGCCAGGCCCGGCAGGAGGTGTACGGCGTACTGATGCTCAGCTCGGGTGGTCCGGCGCTGACGTCGATGCGAGTGGTGATGCTGATGTGGTCGCCGACGTACGCCTCGACCATCGAATGGTCCACGAACAGACGCAGGCGTACGTCGTCGGCGGGCACCACTGCCGGACCTTCCTCGTACTCGTCCGGACGCCAGACGTCGTACGCCGAAGCGCCTGGGCGTCGAAGGCGGACCAGTTGACGGGTGGCGTCGATCGTGAGCTCGAGAGCAAGCAGCCCGGCGACGGTGAGGCTGACCACCAGCGGGTCGGCTGAGGCCTCGGCGGTCACCTCGCACTCGAAGGTCATCCCGCCGATGTGCCCGGGGTCCAAGGGTGCCGTCCGGAGTGATTCGAGCTCGCGGATCGGGCTGATCGCGAGCCGCTGGTCGGCGAATCCGAGTTCGAGTGGCAGACCGGCGTTGTGGGCCCAGCCGCCTGCACGCTGGGCCTCCGGAGTCCGTCCGTCCTGGGCGATCGACCAGAGGATCGTGCGGCCGTCCTCCAGCACGGTCCCGCTCGGCCCGGTGAAGTGCCGGCCCAAGTCGAAGCGCCGGGGCTCGGGGTGGTCGGGTGTGAAGGTGGCGGACTCGGGGTCCCAGCGGCCGATCCAGTGCACCACCTCGACAACCTGGTCCACCGGCCGCTCCTGCCACCAAGGGCACACCAGGAAGACATGCCGGCCCCCACCTATCGGGAGCAGGACCGGCAGTTCCCACATCTGTCCGGTTTCCGGGTGGCGCGATCGATCACCGACAAGGAGCCGGCCGTACGACGTCCACGCCCGGCCGTCGGGGGACCGGTACAGCAACGCCGTGCCACCGTGATCGACGACACCGGCGCCGACGAGCATGAACCAGCCCGAGGTTTCCCGCCATACGAATGGATCCCGGAACTGCCCGGCGACGAGGTCCGGATCATCCGGCATCTCGACGAGCGGAGCCTCGTCGGCGATCCAGCCATCGCCGGACGGACGGGCCAGCGCCACCGACTGATCCGGAGTACGGCTGAAGTCTCCTGCGGTGAAGTAGAGCAACGGCTCGCCGCTCTCTCCGAGAACGCTGCTGCCGCTCCACACGCCGTCTGGCGCGACGGTGGTCCGATCAGGGGTGAGTGCGGGCGGTAGATGAGTCCAGTGAACGAGGTCCTTGCTGATCGCGTGGCCCCACTCGATGGCTCCCCAGAACGGTCCGCGGCGGTTGGCCTGGTAGAAGAGGTGGTGCACGCCGTCCACCTGGATCGGGGCGTGCGGTTCGTTCATCCAGTGCGCCGGCGGCATGAAGTGGTACTCCGGCCGATTCGGATCCTCACCGCGCAACGCCCGCAACTCGGCCACCACGTCCAGATCCGGCAAGGCTGGTGAACCCGCCGCGGCTCGTCGGCGAGCCTCGGCGGGGTCGCACACCACCTCGACGTCGGCGAGCCGCCCGCAGCAGGACTCGTCCGCGCCTTCCGCTTGGTCGGCCCGTCGGCCGATGACCGGCGTACCCGTAGGCAGCGGACCGTGCCAGCCGGCGCTCGCCGCCGTCCTGCCGTCGACCAGGAGCTGCAATTCGGTGCCGTCGGCAAACAATGCCAGCCGCACCCATCGCCCCAGCGCGAGCGGCTTGTCGGCGACCAGCTGACAGTCGCGGGAACCGTCGCTCACTTCGGCCGAGGGCCGGCCGAAGCGGTCGTATCCCAGCGTCAGGTGGGCGTCTCCCTGACCCCAGCTGACCAGGCCCGAGGGACGCCCGGTCAGCGAGGTCAGGGACAGCGGGGCGAACGCGGCCTGGACGAGAACGGTCACTTCGTTCCCCGGTGGCGGTCGTACGCCGTCTGGTAGATCTGCACCAGATCGTCCAGCCCGGCGGCCTTCAGTTGCTTCACGTAGTTGTCCCAGTCCTTCTCGACCCCGCCCCGGACGATCCACGAGGCGCGCTTCTCGTCGACGAGTGCCTTGATCTCGGTCTGGATCTCACCCGAACGCTGCAGTTCTTCCTGTGTGAAGAAGACGAGCGGGTACGACTGCTTCTCGGCGTACGGCAGGTAGATCTTCTCCAGGTCCGTCTGCCGCTGAGCGGCCCGCGGCTCCGGCGCCACGACGGACTTGAAGTCCTCCTTCAGGATCACGCGCGGTCCACCCGGCGCGATCCGCTGCTTGCGCTCACCCGCGCTCTCACCGGGCTTGTCCGGCATGCTCACCAGGACACCGGACGCGTTCTTCTGCAGGCCCTCACCGGCTGGTCCCCACGCGACCTGCGCGGACATCACCGGGTCGTAGAGCCGGTCCACCCAGCGCATCGTGACTTCGGGATACTTGTTCGCGCGCGTGATCGCGAACGCGTCGCGGCCGTAGTCGCCGCCGTTGGCCCGCCCGACGAGCTTGCCCTTCGGCCCCTCGAGCGGACCCATCAAGGCGTAGTCCTTGGTCCGCGGTGCGCCGACGACCTCCTCGGTCTCCCACCACACGAACGAGCCGAGAACCTCGTCCTTGCTCTTGCCCTTGGCGAGGTACTGCTTGTCGGTCTGTGTGAACGTCTCCGGGTCGATCAGCCCCTCGGAGTACCACTGGTGCAGCGTCGAGATCGCCTCCCGGTACTCCGGTTGTGCCGCGGTGTAGATCACCTTGTCGTCGCGGACGATCCGGTGATCGGGGTTGTCCGGCACGCCCGAGATCGCGGCGAACAGGTCGCCGGCGTCGGCGCACCACCAGCCGCCGATGAAGCTCAGCGGGATCTCGTCGGCCTTCCCGTTGCCGTTCGGGTCCTTGGTCTTGAACGCCTGGAGCGTCTGGTGGTACTGCTCGAGCGTCTGCGGCATCGGCAGCCCGAGCTTCTTCAGCCAGGCGGTGTTGATCGAGTAGAAGAACGGTACGGCGCCGATCCCGAGCTCCTCGGCCGCCGGCAGGGAATAGATGTGGCCGTCGGACGCGGTGACCGCGGCCTTGATCTCCGGCCGCTTCTCGAAGATCTTCTTCAGGTTCGGCGCGTACTTGTCGATCAGGGACTCCAGCGGGATCAGGGTCCCGTTGGCGCCGTACGTCGCGATGTCGGAGTCGGTGAACCCGGTGTTGTAGAACGCGTCGGGCAGGTCGCCGCTGGCCAGCAGCAGGTTCTTCTTCTCCTTGTAGACGTTCTCCGGCAGGTTCTCCCACTTGATCTGTACGGCGGTGTCCTGCTGCCACTGCTTGACCAGCGTCATGCTGTTGTAGTCGGGGGCGAGCGGCGCCTTCTGGCCGGAGAATCTCAGCGTGACCGGCTTGCTCACCAGGGGCAGCCCGCTCTCCTGGAAGCCGACTGCGGCGGCCTCGCCGGACACCTTCTCGTCGTTCCCGCCGGAACAGGCGGTGAGGAGTCCGAGCGACAGGACCATCGCGGCGGACAGGACCTTCTTCATGACCAACCTCCTGCGAGGAGTTATACGTATGATGTTCAGCCCTTGAGGGCGCCCGCGACGCCGCCGCGGGTGAGGTACTTCTGCGCGAACGGCGACACGATCAGCAGCGGGAGGGTGGAGACGACGATCATGCCGTACTTGACCAGCTCGCCGACGCGTTGTTGTGCGGCGTACGACGCCAGGTCGCTGCTGAGGTTCCCGTTCGCGGACAGCTCGGACTGCACCAGGATGTTGCGCAGCACGAGTTGCAGCGGGAACTTCGACTCGTCGGTGAGGAAGATGAGCGCGTCGAAGAACGCGTTCCAGTTCCACACCAGGTGGATCAGTACGAGGACGGCGACGAGGGGCTTCGCCAGTGGGAGGACGATCCGGAAGAAGTAGCCGAACTCGCTGGCGCCGTCGAGCTGGGCGGCTTCGCGCACCTCCTCCGGGATCGCGGACCGGAAGTAGGTGCGCGCGATCAGCAGGTTCCAGACGGCGACCGCGTTCGGCAGGACCATCGCCCAGAAGGTGTTCAGCAGGCCGAGCTCCTTGACCACGAGGTAGCGCGGGATCATGCCGCCGTCGAAGAACAACGTGATCAGGAACAGGCCGGTGATGAGGTTCCGGCCGGGCAGGTCCTTGCGGGACAACGCGTAGCCGGCCGAGAGGACAAGAGCAACGCTGATCGCCGTGGCAAAGCCGGTGTAGAGCGCGGAGTTCGCGAAGCCTTGCCAGACGCGGGAATCGCTGAGCAGCCGCTCGTAGCCGTCGAGCGTGAAGCCCGCCGGCCATGCCCAGACTTGCCCGTTGTTGACCGCGTCGGGCTCGCTGAACGAGGCGACGAGGATGAAGTACAGCGGGTAGACGATCGCCAGCACCGCCGCGCCGAGAACGGTTGCGGCGACCACGGTGTATGCGTGGTCCGCCAGTCCGGAGCGGTTGCGGCGGGTACGTCGTACGGTCGTTGCCGCGAGTGTCGTCGTACCCATGTCACATCACCTGCCCGCGGCGAGCCCGCCGTACGACGAGGTGGAAGGTGACCAGGAGAGCCAGATTGATGACCGAGTTGAACAGGCCGATCGCGGCGCTGTAACTGAACTGTGCTTGCTGGAGTCCGGCTTGGTAGACGTAGGTCTGGATCACCTGGGAGGACTCGCGGTTGAGCGGCGTCTGCATCAGGAGCGCTTTCTCGAAGCTGATGTTCATCAAGTTGCCGACCGCAAGCATGAAGAGGACCACCACGGTCGGCAGGATGCCGGGCAGGTCGATGTGCCGGATCCGCTGCCAACTGTTCGCGCCGTCGACCCGCGCCGTCGACCCGTGCCGCGTCGTGCAGCGCCGGGTCGATCGCGGACAGCGCGGCCAGGTAGATGACCAGTTGGAAGCCGGATTCCTGCCAGACCGTCGACCCGACGAACAGCGGACGGAACAACTCCGGCGACCCCATGAACAGGATCGGCTGACCGCCGAGCAGGGTGACGAGGTGGTTGATCAGCCCCGATCGTGGCGAGAGGAGGACGTACATCATCCCGACCACCACGACGGTGGAGATGAACGTGGGGGAGTAGAGGACGCCGCGGACGAAGTTGCGCAGCCGGCCCTCGCGGAGGTTGTTCACCATCAGGGCCAGCAGCACAGGCACCGGGAAGGCGACCAGCAGGTTGATCACCGCCAGCGACAACGTGTTCTCCAGAACACGTTCGAACTGCGGTGAGCCGAAGAACCGCTCGAAATGCTGCCAGCCGGCGAAGGGGCTGGCGCTGAAGCCGTCGATCGGGTTGTAGTTGCGGAACGCGATCTGCACGCCGTACATCGGCCAGAACTTGAACACGGCGAGGTAGACCAGCGCGGGCAGGACCAGGAGGTAGACCTGCCACAGGCGGCCCATCCTCCGCGCCAGTCCGGGCCTGGAGACACGGGCTTCCATACTCATCCCAGACTCCTGACCGACGCCCGCTCCACGAGTGGGCAGGTCACAGCCTCGACCTCGGTCCCGCGCTGACCCGACAGCAGCCGGGCGACGCCCTGCCGGCCCATCTCGGCGAACGGCAGAGCCATGGTGGTGAGTCCCGGGCGCAGGTGCGCGGCGATGAGCTCCTGGTTGTCGAAGCCCATCACCGAGACGTCGTCAGGGATCCGCAGCCCGAGGTCGGCCGCCGCCTGGTAGGCGCCCCACGCCGTACGGTCGTTGGCGCCGAAGATCGCGGTCGGCGGTCGTTTGCGATCGAGGAGCCGGCGAGCGTGCTGGTACGCCGTCTCCGCGTCACCGTCACCCCGCTTCACGAGGGTGCGGTCGATCTTCAGCCCGGCTGCGTCGACCGCGTCCAGGAATCCTCGCTCGCGATCCACCACAGCGGGGAGCCGGGACTCCAGGGTGTTGATGTTGATGAACCCGATGCGCTCGTGACCGCGGTCGATCAGGTACTGCGTGGCCGCGCGACCGCCGGCGTACTCGTCCGGAACGACGGCCGGCAGCGAACCGTCCTCGGTCTCGGCGTTCAGCACGACCGAGGGGACCTCGCGCAACGCGGCCGGAACCTTCAGCCGCCGGTGGTACATCGCGGCGTAGACGATCCCGTCGACCTGGCGAGACAGCAGCGAGTCGATCGCGCGCTCCTCGAGATCGCGGTCGCCGCCTGTGTTCACGATCAGCATCAGGTGACCGTCGGCCCATGCCCGGTCCTGCGCCGCTTCGATGATCTCGCCGGCGAACGGCGTACTGGCCACGATGTCGCCGATGAACCCGATCAGCCGGGAGTGTCCCTCGCGCAGCGACTTCGCCGCCGAGTTCACCCGGTACCCCAGGTGGGCGACGGCCGCCAGCACGCGCTCCCGGGTCTCCGCCGAGACCCGGGAGCCCTCGGCGTCGTTCAGCACCAGACTGACCGTCGCCTGGCTGACCCCCGCCGCCCGAGCCACGTCGTGCATGGTCGGACCGGACCGCCTCCGTGTCACCTGGCACCTCCGCAGTTATACGTACAACCGAACTTTCGCCGCTGAACGTACGCCGACTTCCGGCATCACGTCAACAGCTCGCACGAACAGTTGACACTCTGCCGTCGTGCGCGTACAAACCTTCACCAAATCGTTTTTGCACCCGGACGGTGGCGCACGAGGCTCAGCTCAGCTGACGGGCGGATGCGCGGTGGATGATGGGGCAGGGGAGCTTGACGGGGAACGGGCCGTTGGGTGTGTTGCGCTCCTCGATCAGGTCGAGGAGCGTGTTGGCCGCCCAGCGGCCCATGTCGGCGTGGGGGAGTGCGACAGTTGTCAGCTCGGGGTGGAGGCCGTCGGCGATGTTCTCCTGGTCGTCGTACCCGATCACCGACAGATCGTCGGGGATACGCAGGCCGAGCTCGGCGGCCGCACGGTACGCACCCATCGCCATACGATCGTTGAAGCAGAAGACCGCCGTCGGGCGATTGCGTAGCTGGAGCAGCTGGGAGGTCGCGCGGTAGCCACCGTGTGCGTTGGCGTCGTCGACGGCGACCAGGCGCCCGTCGTACCTGATGCCGGCGTCCTTCAGCGCCGCGCGATACCCGGCGAGGCGGCCGGTGGTGGCGGGGATGTCGTCGCGATTGAGCGCGAAGCCGATCCGGCGGTGCCCCAGCCGGAGCAGCTCCTCGACCGCGGTGCGTCCGACGCCGACCTCGTCCGGGACCACCGACGGGACGGTCCGCTCGCGGCTGCGAGCGTCGAGCAGGACCGTGGGGAGCCCGGCCAGGTTATCGGGCAGTTCGATCTCGCGGTGGAACATCGTGGCATAGAGGACGCCGTCGACCTGATGCTGCAACGTCGTCTCGATCGCCCGCTTCTCGACGTCCGGATCGCCGCCGGTGTCGAACATCAGGACCGTCCAGCCGCGGGCGAACGCGGCCTCCTGGACGCCGAGGACCATCCGCCCGGCGTACGGCGTGGTCGCGACCCGGTCGCTGATCAACGCCAGCAGATGCGACCGCTGCAACCGCAACCCACGCGCAAGCCGGCTCGGCGTATACCCGAGCCGCTCCGCCACCGCCCGGATCCGCAACCGGGTGTCCTCGGAAACCCGCGTCCCCTCGACCTCGTTGAGCGCATGCGACACAGTCGTCACCGAGACCCCAGCGGCCTCCGCCACATCCTTGATCCCCACCCGCCGCTGCGCCATGCCCACATCCTCACATCCGCCCGCGGACGTCCAACTGGGTACCCACTGCTTCCGTCGTGAAAGACTTCGACCCGTGGCTGATGGGTTCGGGGCACGTGTGCGACGGGCTGTCGAAGGGCTCACGCCTGGCTACTTCGCGCTGGTCATGGCTTCCGGCATCATTTCGGTCGGTATGCACCTGGAAGGTTTCCTTCTCCTGTCTCGGATCTTGCTGGTCGTCTGTTGTGCGGCATTCGTCGTGCTGCTGCTGTTTACCGGATGGAGGTTCGTCGCGTACCGCGCCGCGCTGGTCGAGGACTTCATGGATCCACGCCGGGCGTTCGGCTTCTTCACCTTCGTTGCCGGCATCAACGTTCTCGGCGTCCGGCTCGGCCTGTCCGGATGGTTCACTGCCACGGCCGTCCTGCTCGTCGTCGCCGGACTGGCGTGGCTCGCCTTGGGGTACGTCGTACCGTGGACGGCTGTACTCGGCCGTCAGGAGCGGCCGGTGGTGGCGACCGCCAACGGCACCTGGTTCATCTGGGTGGTAGGCAGTCAGTCCGTCGCGGTCGCGGCGGCCACAGTCGAACCGGTCTTCGAGCCGGTACGGCGGGAGCTCGCGGTCCTGGCGATTATGTCGTGGTCGGTCGGAGTGTTCTTGTACGGGGCTACCGGCATACTCGTCGCGCTGCGACTGATGCTGTACGAGTTCGGGCCCGAGGAGCTGACCCCGCCGTACTGGGTCTCTATGGGGGCCCTGGCCATCACGGTGCTCGCGGGTGCGCGCATCGTCGAGATGGCCGACGCGCCGATGGTGACGGTGACGCGCGACCTGATCGCGGGTCTTTCGGTGGTGTTCTGGGCGTTCGCGACCTGGCTCATCCCGGTGCTCGTTGCCGCGGGCTGGTGGCGTCACGTCCGGCGCCGGGTGCCGCTGCGGTACGAGGCAACCCTGTGGAGCATCGTCTTCCCGTTGGGCATGTATGGCGTTGCAGGGATCTACCTGGGCCGCGCGGATCGTCTGCCGGTGGTGGAGGTAGTTGGCCGCACTGAGCTGTGGGTGGCCTTCACGGTGTGGGTGCTGGTCTTCGCGGCGATGACAAGGCACGTGGCCCGCACGGTCTTTGCGTCGCGACGGACCTGATGGGCCGCATCGAGTCCTTGATCGTGCTGAGCGCGCCGTGCTAGCCGACCGAGGGCGTGATTGGTTTGCTGGATTTCGCCACCGTTCGCCCGTGCGTGCCACAGAGTCGCTTCCGGGCTCCGTCCAAGTGTCTATCGGCTGCTGTCGGCTGGATCGAGCAGGTGAGCGTCAGCGAGGCCGTAGCGGATGTACGCCAGTCCTAGCGGGTTGCCTTTGTTGAGGAGGGCGAGGCGGGTTGCTCGTAGTGCGCTGCCCAGGCTGGTGCCGCCCAGCAGCGCGTCGAGGAAGGTGAGGGCAAAGGCGTAGGCGAGGCTGGTGAAGATGTCTGAGCGCCCACCAGCCGTGACAATATGCCCGCGAAGAGTGATCATGAAGTCGAGTAGGGATGTGAGGTCGTGGCGACGGATCTGCGGCCCGGTGTTCGGGCCGGTCTCGGGATCGGCGGGCTGGTGCTCGTCGTGGTGGGGGTTCTGCTCGCCTTCCGAGGCGCCAGCGACCTGACCTCGCTCGGAGCATTGATCGTCGGCGCGGTGCTCGGCGTGGCTGCCATCAGTGGGCGACTCCCGAACGAGGTCGGCCTGCAGCGGGTGACCTTCGGGGCCCAGGACCGCAGTGCCCAGTCCTATCGAGAGGCGCTGTACGGCGCTGTCCGGGAAGCCTTGCCGGAAGTGAGTCCACCGAGCCGCGACACAGACTGGCATCCGCGACGGCCGACGTACTGGGTCGACGAACTTCAGCTTCGCGTGGTGATCCGCTGGGCGCCGGACCGGTCGGTCGCCTTGGACGTGTCCACGATCGAGGCCGACTTCTCAGGCACGCGGGATGCTGTTGCGGTACTGCTCGTCACGAACGTCGATGAGGTCGACGACCTGCAATCCGCCGTGAGGTCCAGCATGGGAGAACGTGCCGCGGTCGTGCGCTGGCGCTCGACAGACGACAACGCCGTCCTTCGCCATGTCGCGCGCGGACTCGGCGCGCCGAAAGGCCCGCTGCAGTAGGCGCACTCACCCCTCAGACGTGGTAGTGACGGCCGTCCACCTGCCCCGCGCAGTCCGTGAAGTCGCGGCGGCAGCGTCGCGAACAGTGTGGCGAGGCCTGCGAGAGGGCGGACGAGAACGCTCCCGAGCACAAGTGGTTCGGTGGTGTCGATGTCGTCGAGGTAGTGCCGGCAATCGCGTGTCGGCAACGGGGCATCAGCTGGCCGGGCCAGCCCGCGCCTGGTTTCCAAGGACGGCGTACGCCGCGCCGAGGCCATCCTCGGCGCGCGCCAGATCCGGTACCCAGCCGCTGCCCACGTTGTTGCCACGGCAACTGTCCGGTGATCGAGCACCCAGCCCTGACTCATCCCGGTCACCTGCGCCGCACGAGATGGTGTTCGAGGAGGAACACGCACCCTGACAACACGCCTCGAGCTCGACGGTAGTGCAGCGGCTCGAACCTCGTAATCGTGATCTGCAGCCGGCCCTGATCGTTGGTTGCCGCCGCCTCGCGATGTTGCCCTGACCGTCGGTTTCTCCAGGTCGCGATGTCGACGCATCTGGTCGTGAACACGTCCAGCGGCCAGCGATGCGTGATCGGTGGCCGCTGGCAACCAGTACGGCGGATGTACGCCTGACTGGGACGCTCGGGACCGGTTTGTCAGCTCGTCTGGCCGGGCAATGGGATCGCGATGACCTCGCCGGTGTCGGCACAGACGCCGCAGTTCGAGACGTATGCCTCGCCGTCCCGGATCGCCAGCCCGGTCGGCATCGTGAGACCTTCGCCGGCGATGAGCGTGCGCGAACCGTTCTGGTCCACGCGGATCAGCGCACCCGTCGGATCACCTGACAGCAGGCCGTTGTGGGCGATCTCGAGCACGTAGAGCGAGCCGTCCGGACCGAACGCGATGTCGATGATGTTCGTGAACCCGCCGGCGACGACCTCAGGTGGTTCGCCCGGCTCGACCCGGAAGATGTTCGCGCCGCCGACCGGGAACGGGAATCCGGTGAGCTGACCGACGTACAACTCGCCGTCCGGGCCGCGGGTCACGGTCGTCGGCACGGCCTGCATCGGGATGTCCGGGCCGCCGAACGGGTTGGGCACCAGCCGCGGTGGGAAGACGGCCAGCGTCGAGATGCGTCCGGCTGCGCTCACCCTCAGTAGCGAGTTGCCACCGGCGTCCGCGACCACCTGGCCGGCCGCGGTGGTGAGCAGGCCCTGCGGGTTGCTGTCCGGGAGTCCGCCGTCCGGGTTGTCCGAGAGCTCGAAGCCGCCGAGGTCCGCCACCAGCCGGAACGTCCCCTGCGCCGGCTTGGCGCGGACCAGGGTCGCGGCCGTCTGCCCCTCCGCGGGCAGCGCCGCGCGGACGGCCGGGTCGGCGCCGAGGCCGAGCGTCACGAACAGGTTGCCGCTTCCGTTCAGTGCCACGTCGGACGGTCCGAAGACCTCTGGTGTCCCCTGCAGTTCGAACGACGGGAGTCCGGTGAGGACCCGCGTCTGATCCCCTCGCTTCACCTCGGTGACCGCGCCCGTGGCGCCGTAGCAGATCTGTCCGAGCGGATGCGGCACGCAGGGACCCGCCCCGCCCACACCCGCCTCGGCGACGTACAAGGTGCCATTCGGGGCGAACGCCAGGCCGCGAGGGCTGTCGAGCCCCGATGCGACCACGCGCCACGGTGAGTCCTGACCGGCCGCCGGCAGAGCCGGTAGGACGGCAAGACTCAACCCGGTGCTCAGCGCTGTGCCAATGATCATCGCGCGTCGAAACATGTCCCCTCCCCTGGAAGTCCCCGCTCCCGAGTCTGCTCACGACCGTCCCAGCCGTCCATAGCTCGGCGCGCCTGCCGTACAGGCGCACGGCCCGGCGGGCGACGCGCAGATCGATGTCGGGGTCGACCGGTTCGAGCGGGACCCCCCGCGCGATTTCGGCCGTCGTGGTCGCCGCGTACCCGCTGGCCGCGAACGCCTGCACCGCGGCCTGCAGGACCTCAGTACGCCGTTCGGCCGCCGTGAGCCGCATCCTCGTTCCCAGCGCGTTTGTGGACTGCGGCCGGATCAGGCGATCGAGTTCAGCAGGTCGGCCGGCACGTCGGGCCGCTCGAGGGCGATGAAGTGGCCGGCCTTCGGGACCTGGGTGAACTCGGCGTTGGGGAGTTGTTGCCGGTTGGCCTGCCGGTCGGTCGGCCGGGACCAGTCCTGCTGGCCGTAGATGAGGTGGATCGGTGCGGTGACCTCGGGGTAGCGGTCGCGGGCGGCGATGAGGCTGGGCAGGTTGCGGTACACGGCGCGGGCGACGGTCGGGTAGCCCGGGTGGCGGCCGACGTTGAGGAGTTCGTTCAGGTAGTCGTCGCGGAGTGCGGCCGGGTCGGCGAGGCCGCCGGTCAGCATGGCGCGCATGACGGGCCTGGGTTCCAGCCGGGCGAGCAGCGGACCTGCCGCCGGCGTGATGACGCCGGTGACGATCAGACGTGCCAGGAGACTGGACCTGGCGATTCCTCCGGGATAGTCGTAGGCGTTGACCGCCACGACGCGGCGGACCCGGTCGGGGAGGTCGGCGGCGGCGGTGAGTGCAAGTACCGCTCCCATCGACTCGCCGAGCAGCGTCACGTCGCGCAGATCGAGGTGGGTGATGAGTCGTACGACGGCCGCGCGCATGGCGGGTTCGTCGTACGAAGCGCCGGGCACGATCTGCGAGTAGCCCATACCGGGCAGGTCGAGCGCGTACACGGTGTATCGCTGCTGAACCAGCGGGATGAGGTGGCGGAAGTGCTCGGCCTGGGTGCGCACGGTGTGCAGCAGGACCAGGGGCGCGCCGCTGCCGCCGGTGAGGTAGCGCAACTGTCCCTGCCGTTGGTCACCTGCCCCGGTCGGGTCGAGGAAACGGCTGGTTGTTCCGGGGACGCTGATTCCGGGTTCGCTGTTGGCGAGGGTCGGCATGTGAGTCTCCAAGGGTGTGTTGCGTTTTCCTACCGACTGAGGGTCACGGTAGACCAGTGAGTTGGAAATGACAACACACTCGGTCTAGGTTGGTGCCCATGACCGATCCCGAGCCGTTGAACGGCATTGACATGGCTGAGCTGCCCTTGGGAGTCCGTCCCTGCTCGCTGGCCGCGGCTCTGGACGTCCTCGGCGAGCGGTGGTCGCTCCTGGCGCTGCGTGAGATCGGGTACGGCGTGCACCGGTTCGCCCGGATCGCCGGGTACACGGGCGCATCCCGCGACATCCTGGCTGACCGGCTGCGCAAGTTGGAGGCTGCCGGGGTCATTGAGCGACGCCAGTACAGCGAACATCCGCCGCGTCACGAGTACCACCTGACCGAAGCCGGCCGGGAACTGTTCCCGGTCATGCTCGCCCTGTCCCAGTGGGGTGACAAGTGGGCGGTGGACACCCCATTCCTCACCCGGCGACACTCCTGCGGCCACCCGGTCCAGGTCGACCTGGTCTGCCACCACTGCGGCCGGCCGATCACCCACGACTCCGTCCACGCCCAAGTGACCGGTGCCTGACCGTCGCCCGAGGCTGACCCTCGGACGCAGCGGCGCCCAGCTCGCAGTGCTGACGTCGCCGGGCGATGGAAGGAGGCTCCGGGACAGGCCTCCGCGTTCACCCTGGTGATCGAGCGAGCAGCTCGTTGATCACCCCCCCAGAAAAGCGTCGGCCGGAGCATCGCGCTCCGGCCGGCTCACTTGTGCGGGCCGGCGCTAGCGCCGGCTGCGCATCTCGTCGGCGAATGACTCCTGGGCCGCCCGGATCTTCGACAGTTCGGCCTGGTCCGCGAACACCTCGCCCAGTGTGCTCGGGTCCACGTCGTACAGGTGCGTCTGCAGCCACCACACGTTGCCCACCGGATCCTTGATCCGGCACCCGCGGTCTCCGGTGACCCTGGACTCGGCCAGCTCGGTCACCACCGTCGCCCCAGCCTGCAGCGCCCGCGCGAACACCTTGTCGACGTCGTCCACGTACACGCTCAGGAAGGCCGGGGTCTCCGGCCAGTCCGGCTGCGCGTCGAAGGCCATCAGGACCGACTGGCCGACGGTGATCTCCGCGTGCCCGAGAGTGCCGTCCTGGTTGGGTACCGCCAGCGAGCTCTTGACCTCGAAGGTCTGCTCGACGAACTCGAGGAAACGCGCCGCACCCTTCGCAACCACGTACGGCGTCACCGTCGACTTGCCGCCGGGAATCTGCTGTGTTGTCGTCATACGTCTGATCCTGCCTGAGGTAGAGGCCAATCTTTGTCCTCTACCTCGCGCAGTCACCGCCGCTGTCCGCTGTTGATCCTGGGAACGGTGTGGAGCTGTCGCCAAACCGCCCCGGCGCTGCGTCCGCTGGGCCGACGTGACCAGCGCCTCGGCCATGTCTCCAGCAGTGCCGGCGGATCGCCCCGGATCCAGCCGCCTACCGAGTGACAGATCGGTTCGCCTGCTGGTGATGACGCTGGGACTGATACCCATGGCGCTTCGCAGATGACCAGGGTGACCGCCAGGGACTGATCCGGGCGCGAATCCGCCCACGGCGAGGTCATCGTGATACCAGCACACCCGCCGTCGGCCCGCTGTCCGAGCTGCTCACGTTCGCTATCACGACGGCGGTCGGCCGGTGCGTCGGCCGTAGATCCAGCATCCTCATGGCGCGATGCCGCCAGTACACCTTCAGGTCGAGGGCGCCGCGAGGCCTGATCCCGACAGGAGAACGACATGAGCGATGTGATCGTGCGGAATCGACGGGCCGACAGTTCGGCCAACGCGGACCTCACCGAACTCGCACGCCGTGGCGCCGCAGCGTTCGGTTACAAGGCCGACCTTCGGATCGACCGCCGGCTCGCCGAACTCCTGCGCCTGCGGGTGTCTCAGATCAACAACTGCACGTACTGCCTGAACGTCCACTACGAGGCCGCCCGCGACTTCGGTGTCCGCCGGGAGGTGATCGACACCCTCACTGCCTGGTGGGAGACCGAGTTCCACGACGCGGCCGCCCGTGCCGCCCTCGCGTACGCCGAGGCGTTGACGCGGCTGGCCGATGCGACGGTCGCCGACAGCTTCGCCGCACGGCACGACGCTCTCGCCGAGCATTTCTCCCCCGATGAGATCCTCGAGATCATCGGGATCGTCATCAACATGAACGTGTGGACCAGACTCAAGGTCGCCGAGGGAGCTGTCCCTGGGCCGGGCTGACAGGGTTCGCCGCACGTCCCGCACCTTTGCGCGTGACGCTCTGTGACTCCGTCAAAGTCTGTGCCCGCTGCTGTGTCCTCCGCTGGTTGCCCGCACCTTGTTCTGGGCCGCGCTCTCGGAATCGCGCGGTACCACCCGAAACCGCGGTGCAGCGCGTCGCCGCCGGGCTGGAGCATGCTGTCCTCTTCCAGCACCTTGGTGGGTCTATAGGCAGGCGCGGGAGGGACCGTAGGCCCTGTGACGACAGTTGGGTTCCGCGCACGCTGGGGCACATGAACGTCTCTGTGTGGTCGCTGGCAGGTCCTCCGCGTGATCCCTGGTTCCGGCATCGTCCGATACCCACTCTTGCTGTCGCGGGTGCGCTGTACGCGGTGGTGCTGGTGCTGCGGCTGCTCTCCGGGGATCCCGTGGACGCGTATTCGATGCTCTACGTGTTTCCCGTGGCCTTGGTCGCGATCACGTTCGGAGCGCGCGCCGGCGTCGGAGCGGGTTTGATCGCGGTGGCGCTGATGGTGGTCTGGGTTGTCGTACGGGACGTGTCGCTCACGGCTACCGGATGGGTATCGCGCGTCCTGCCGATGCTGCTGCTCGGTCTGTTGCTCGGGGATGCGTCGGATCGACTGAGCCGAGCTGAGACCGAGCGGCGCCGGTTGGAGGCTGCGGCGCTGCTGCACCGCGACGCCATCGAGATCAACGACTCGTTGGTGCAGGGGATGGCCGCCGCCCGGTGGTCGCTGCAGGCCGGTCGCATCGACGCCGGCATGCGCACCCTTGACGAGACGATCGATGAGGCCCAAGACCTGGTCTCCGGCCTGATTCGGCAGGCCGGGATGGGTGGCCAGACCGAGCAGCCCGCCGGTGCGGCGCCAAGCGCCTCGGTGAGGCCCCCTGAACGGGTCAGCGAGAGTGAATCGGGCACCGGCTAGCTCGCACGAGGTGGCGTTGAATCGCGGTCCGTGGCTGCCGACCATCGCGATGAGATCAACCACCCGCGAGTACCGGATGAGGATCCCGGCTGAATCGGCGAGCCGGTCGTGTCCGTGATCCGCCGCATATTTTACACGGCTTTCAGTGTAGTAAAATATGCCGTGGAGCGCCGTTGAGTTGGAGGACAAGGGAATGTGCGAGCACTGCGGCTGCCGGCAGATGGAGCCGATCGCCGAGCTGATGGATGAGCACTTCGTGCTGCTCGACCTTGCTGGGTCGGTACGTCGAGCGCTGGCGGCCGGTGACCGCTCCCGAGCTGTCGAGGTGCTGGAGTCGCTCTCCAGCCGGCTCACGCAGCATGTCCGGCGCGAGGAGCGAGGTGTCTTTGCGGCGCTGAGGGAGCAGGGCGACTTCGCGTACGCGGTCGACGAACTCGAGAACGAGCATCTGACGTTCGACCAGCGCCTCGCGGCGATCGATCCGGACGACGCGGGCTTCGCCGAACACCTAGCCGCATTGCTCGACGAGTTGAAGGTGCACATCGACAAGGAGAACCTCGGGGTCTTCGCGGTCTCGGTGGTGACCCTGGGAGCCGACGGCTGGGAGACCGTGAGCAAGGCCCACGCGGAGCTCCCGACCTTCCTCTCGACCCCGACACCTACCTAAGCCGGCCGCCGACCTGCTCGTCCGGTGCAGACGACCTACCCGGTGACGCGGACGACCCCGTGGGCTCCACGTTCGGCGTCGATCATGAGGTGGGAGACGAAGGGGTAGTCGCCGGGTCCGGGGAAGGCGAGTTCCACGAAGCCGCCCTGGGCGGGCTGCAGACCCAGGCTCTGTGCGCCTGCCTGGCCGTTCTGGCGGAGTGGCCTGTGGTCGTACTGGTTGGCGTAGCCGTTGAATACCACCGCGTCGGTTGCTCCGACTTCAGCTTCGTGGCGTCGACCATGCCTGCCTGGTCACCGAGGTAGAGCTCGGACTGGACCAGCGGCCAACACGCCGCACGAGAGCAGCAACGTCGTCGTCCCGACCGAAGGGCCGAGGCTCAGCCGGGCGAGCTCGAGGCGCTCGCCGCAGATGGTCAGCACGACGAACCCGACCAGCCATGGCAGGAGCACGGGTACGGCGACTCCGCCGAGCCAAAGCACCGAAGCACCCAATGCGACGACGGCTCCGAGTGCCTAAATCAGCGCGGCGTTGTCACGCTGACGACGCCAGAGCGGCACAGAGCGCGCTACCAGAGCGCCGGTTCCTGCGACAAGCAGGCACTTGCCGACGGCAAGCGAGGCGGGCGAGAGCAGCACCACGGCCCTGAGACCAAGCAGCGCCGGTGCGGCATAGCCGAGTGGTTGGCGGCAGGCGACCGACGCGCACCGGAGCGGGGACGCAAAGCAGGATCAAGGCGGCGTCGAGGCCTGCCGCGAGGGCAAGGCCGGCAGGAACGAGCAGTGCCAGCCGGAGCGGCGTCGACCCGCCCCGCGGCGATCGTCCCTGCGCTGATCGTGCCGAGGCTGATGGTCCCGGCGCTGATCGTGCCGGCAGCGATCGGGCAGGTGCTTGGGCCGGTGTCGCTTGGGTCGTTGTCGATCTCCGCGGGCTTCTGGTGGAGCGTATGAGTGGGCTCATCGGGGCCGGGTCTTCAGGTGAAGTCGGCAGGCTCCTGGCTCGGCGAACGGCAGCAGTTCGGTGCCGTTGTCGTCCGCGCCGTACTCCTCCAGTGCTCCTCGAGCGAGTCCGAGGTGAACTCCACAGACGACGTCAGGGTACTTGTGTGCTGCCTCGAGCAACGGGCACCTGGTGAGGCGCACCACGTTGTTGCGGGCGTCTGCTTGCGGTGCGAACCCGATTTCGTCGAGCAGAGAGACGACCTCTCGCCGGGCGGCGGCAGGACTAGAGGTAGGGCCGGCGTTGCGGGCGCGGGCGAGTTGGTGGCCCCAGTCCAGGCCCGCGGTTACGGCGTCCTCGCGTGGGGTGGTGCTGGTGCGGTGGATGGCGGCCGCCAGGGCGCTGGCGAGTCCGGCGTACTCGGGTGCGGCCGCGGCGTCGCTGCCGGTGGCTTCGTACAGCCAAGCGGGCCGTCCGCGGCCGGCAGGTGGCGCCTGGTGCCGGTGGGCGAGGCCGTCGCGCACCAGTGCGTCCAGGTGTTCGCGGACGGTGTTGACATGCAGCCCGGTCGTCGCGACGAGCGCGTTGAGTGTCGTTGGTTCGGTCTGTGCGCGAAGCGTCTCCAGCAGAGCGGCGCGCGACTTGGACAGTGGTGCGCGGCTCCGCCCGGTGCCGGCTGATGGGCCGTACGGCGGTGATTGCGCCGGCCGATTATTTTCCACGGATATGAGTGTAGTAAAGCTTCGAGCGCGTCGGCTCCGCCCAGCCGAGCCCCTCGGCGGCACCGATCAGGTGGACGAGTCCGTGGATGATGACGAGTCCGACGACCAACCGGCGCGCGGCCCTCATCCGAGCGTCTTCTCGGGTGTGGGCTTCCCTCGGGCCCGTGAGCGAAGCCCAAGGCGGCCCCCGGTGGCGATCAGAAGTGTCACGACGGCGGTGAGGTAGACGCCCAGGATCACCCAGTCGGGCCTGTCCAGGGTCGATGTATAGGCCAGGTCTCGCGGGAGGAGGATCAGTTCGTCCTGGGCCGGGGTGAAGCTTGCGTGGAGGACGATGGCCAACAGAATGCTGCCGGTCCTGTTCCACAGGTAGGTGTAGGAGAACGCGAGCACCAGCGGGACCACGAAACCGAGCGGACCGTAGACCGGGATGTGCCACACGCCCCACACGAGCCCGAGAATCAGCGTCGCACGGACCGGTGAGTGCCTTTCCAGCAAATGCGGAAGCCCGAACCCTCGCCATCCGGGCTCCTCCATCGCGCCCCCGAGCAGAAGCACGAACACGAACCCCGCGACGTACGACGGGAGTCGGTCAACGGCCAGGCTCCAGTCGACCGGGGAGCCGATCAGCTGCAGCACCAGGGACACGAGACCGAACAAGAGGGCCGGCAAACCGAGTGCATACGCCCACCAGCGGAATGACACACGCCAGTGCAGCACTGGCCGCAACCATGCTCGAACCGAGCCGCCCGTCCACCACGTGACGAGCCCCGCCGCGGTCAACGGACCCAATACACCCAGCAGGAACGGAACTTGGCCGCCGCCCAGGTAGAACGTCACCCACAGCGTCCACGAGATCCCGTAGGCGATGATCACGAACGCGGCGAAGGGATGCCGGGCGACGAGATCTCGTGGCCCTCGGCCCGCGGGCAGACCGGGCTCGGCCCGCGACGTGACCTCCGGTGCTGGGTCTTCGCCCGGGCGGGGTCGGGCGCGTTCGCCACGCCATGCTCGGATCCGAACGAACTCAGCCATGTCTCATCCCCTCCCGCCGTTCGTCGGCTCCCGGCGAGTGGCTCGTGCGTGCCGGTCGAACTGAGGACGCTGCTCTTTCCACAGGACTCCCGGCAACGACGAAGCACAGCCCTGCCAACAGCAAGGCGACCGGACCGAGCAGGAACCTCTCCCACGGACTCTGCGACGCGAAGTTCGCCAACGCTCCGAGCGTCAGCAGCACCACCAGCACCCAGGTGCCGACTCGCGCGACCATGCTTGGAAGCCGAATCCCAAAGCCCGAACGCCGCAGGACCACCGCGGCCGCGCCGGCGTAGACAACGACGGAGATGGCACTGCCGACCCGGAGGCCGGCCGGGAGCCGGCCCTCCGTGTTTCCACCCCAGGCGGCTTCCCCGTACGGCGCGCCCGCCGCCAGCAACAGCTGGAAGACCGCCAGCCCGGCAAACCCAATGGCGGCGGCGATCGCGGCCGTCCTCGCACTCGCTCCACTCATCATTGCACTCACCTCTGACCAGGCGCGCTGACTCGTCGCGAACCCGGGACGGTCTCAGCGTCCCGCTCGCCCGTCGGCACCCATCAGGGCACGACGCCCCACCGCCTCCGGGCCTTTGGTCACGGATCCGTCGCCGTGCCCTCAGGTGGCGCGTTGTTCGGGGCGACGCCCGTACGCCGGACAGCGGTACCCGATGGGCCCGCCAGGTTCCTTCGACCGGAACGCCGTCGACCTCCTGCGGCCCGGTCCACCCCTTCGGCGTCCGGAACACGATCATGGGCCAGGGTCGCCGAGGCGTAGCCGGATCGGGCCCGGGACTCGTCCTGGATGCGCTCGGCGAGCTCGAATCCCCAGAGCAGGAGGGCCGAGCCGATGAAGGTGGCCTGGTGGCTCAGGTAGAGCGCTACGAGTGTGATCACCAAGCCGGTGGCGAGCAGGTCCTGCGGAGGACTGTCATGTCAGTGGATGCGGACAGCGACGACACCTTTGACGGTGCCGGCCAGCACGTCGGCGAGCTTGCGTTCGTGCGGGTCGGCCGGCCCGGAGACCGTGACGACTCCGTCGTGGACGTCGACCTGCCAGTCCGGGCACTCGGCGGCGAGGAGCTCACGGACCTCGGCGCGGATCCGGTCGTCGCGGCCGGCCAGCAGGTGGACGACGTCGCTGCGGCTGATCATGCCGACGACCCGTCCTTTGCCCAGCACCGGCAGGCTTTTCACCATCGTCGACCACATCAGGTCGAGCGCGACCTCCAGATCGTCGTCGGCATCGACAGTGGCGACCAGGTGGCTCATAACGTCGGCCACGCGGCGGGGCGGCGTGTCCGCCGTCGTCCGGACAGCGGCGATGGGAACACGGTCGTTCAGCAGGTCGGCGTCCTGCACCAGGTCCGCCTCGCTGACGATTCCTTCGAGTACGCCGCCTTTGCCGACGACTGGCATCGCGGTGATCTTGCGCTCGTCCAGGAGTCGCAGCGCCGTACCGATCGGCGTCTCGGCGGTCACAGTGACGGCCGGCGTGGTCATCAGGTCCCGGATCAACATCGTCATCACCTCGTCGTGCGAAAGGGCTTCCGGGGAGGTCAGCCTCCGGCCGCGGCGGCCGGAATCACGGCGGCCGGGCTGGTGGCGTGGTGCAGAACGGCCTGGCTGACCGAGCCGAGCAGCAGGCCGGCGAAACCGCCGCGGCCGCGGGCACCGAGCACGATCAGGCTCGCGTGTCCGGACAGCCTCAGGATCTGCGCGGCGGCCTCGGCTGCGGCCCACCTGATCGCGGCCTCCGCGGCGGGCGACCCGTCGACCCCCACCACCACTCGTCCCTTGGTCATCGTGACCTCCTTCAACGTGACGATCCCGCGCCGGAGACCTTGCTCCCAGAGCCGAAGGTCCCGGCCGCACCGGTCTTCGGGCCGCGGGCATCGGCCCCGAGACGTAGGGTTCTGCGGCACCTCCTGCGGGGACGAGCGGCTCTGCTCCGTCAGCCTTCGGCAGCCGGACGATCGACATGGGAACGACCGGACAGGACAACGATGATGACGATCAGGCCGAACCGGCGCCAGGCTCTGGCTCCCGTGGCGGTGCCTGATCGGCACGCCCGGATCACCACCGCTGCGGGGCGGGTCGAGAGGCAGGCAGAGATGAGCACCTGGAACCGGGGTGGTCCGGTTGTGGTCGAGGTCGACGGCAGCGCCGAGAACCTGAACGTGGTGCCAGTCGCAATCGTCCCGCACCACACGACTGCCGAAGAGCTCGTACCGACGCAACCCGACGCGCGACGGGTTCAGCTTGTCGTTCCGCCTCCGAACACGAACTGGACCTCTGACTGTCGTCCGAACTGCGGAGGTCAGTCGGCAACGACGCCGTGCCACTTTCCGCTGTAGCCCTTGAAGTAGTACTCAGTGCCGTCCTTGACGGGTCAGCAGGCGACGTACGACCCCTGCCCGGGAGCGTTCGGTCACCAGGAGCGGATGCGGCGGCCGGTGATTCGGTGGGGGGCGATGGCGACGTAGGTGTCTCGGGTGCCGCCGGCCCAGGGGTCGACTCGGCTACCTGCCGCTTCGGCTTCCCCGTCGGTGGCGGGACGGACCGTGCCGTTCACCAGGACGCTCCAACCGTCCATCACGCCCTCGTCGATGGAGTCCAGCTCGAAGGCGATCGGAGCAACGTCGTACTGCGCGACGGCGCTGTCGGCCGCGGTGCGGAAGATGATGAGGTCGTTCAGGTAGCAGTAGTTGATCGGGATCACGATCAGTTCGTCGTCGCGGTTGAAGGCGATCCGGCCGACAACTCCGGACTCGATCAGCTCGACGCATTCGTCGCGGCGCATCGGCTCGAGCAGGGGTACGAGTCGCGTCGCCCTGGCTGTCCGGGGCCGCGGCGGGGCGCACAGGTCGCTGACCGTGGTGTCGAGCGCGTGGGCCAGCCTGACCAGGTCGCGGGCCGTCAGCATGCCCGGGCTGGTCTCGATCCGCTCGATCCGGCGAGCGCTCATGTCGGCGCGTTCGGCGACCTCCGCCGTACTCAGGCCGAGTGCCGTTCGGCGTTGCCTGACCCTGATGCCGAGGTCACCCGGCACGTTCAGGGAGCGCGACCCGGTGCCCATGGGGATGCCGCCTTCCGCTTGGTTCCTGCAGCTCCAGACAACCAGGAATCCGTCGAGGCGAGCAGGGCAGGACGACCCGAGGCAGCAGGGCCGGATGGCCACGTTCTCATGACGATCAGGGTCCTTTTGCTCGACGACCACGAGGTCGTCCGGCTCGGCCTTCGCCAGCTGCTGGAGGACGAGCCGGCATCGGTGATTCGCCGACGCTTGGACGAGAGATCTCCCAGATCAGGTGACTACTGAACAGTGAACGTGCGGGTGGCGTAGCCGCTGTAGCCGTAGGGCCCGCTCCCGAGGTTGGTGGTCTGGATCTGGAGCGTGTGCCGGCCACTCGACAATCCGGTCGCCGTGAAGGGCGACGTACACGAGCCGAGGTACTCGCCGTCGAGGTAGCACTGAACGAACTCGCCGATCAGGGCGGACCTGTCGAACGGGATCGACACGTCCGGTCCAGTGGTTGCCGGGGTGTCGCCGATGACGACATTGCGGCCCTGCCAGGTCAAGTCGGCGAACGTCTCGGTGGTCGTGTTGTAGATGCCGGCTCCCAGGTCGACCTGACCACCGCCGAGAACGTGCAACGCGTTGAAGGAATGGATGATGTCGCGTCCGGAGCTCTTGCTGAGTACGCCGAGGCGCACGCCGACGGTGTCCCACGCGAGATCGGCGATGACCGTGCCCTGCACGAATCCAAGGTCGACCATCGTCGCCGCCCCACCGTCGCGCGGCAGGAGAGCGACCTGACCAACGGTGCCCTGCGGCACATACGCCAGCCAGCCGCCCGCCGGCGAAGGCGTCGGATGCGTCGCACCCTCGGAACCGTCGATGATTGCGATCCGCGCGCCCTGTTCGCTCGCATCGACGCGGGCGAGCGGCGATCCGGGCAGGCTGCTGTCCTGGACGATCAGCGAGTGGTTGTCGGTGTGCCAGATCGGATGGTCGAGATTGCAGCCCACTCTGATCACGGACGAGTCGGCCAGCGTCATGACGTCGAGTCGGTTCCCGTCGTACTGAACGCGATCCGCCTACCGTCCGGCGACCACGCCGGATGCGCGAGCCCCGGAGCGGACTGAAGCAGCGACTGCGGGGCACCGAGCGCCGTCCTAGGTCGCCGTACGACGGCGGGCTGCGAGGGCTGCGAGGCCGAGGAGAGTGGGGACTGTGATGGCGACGGGGAGTGCGCCGGCGGTGTCGAGGGCTTCGCGGTTGGAGACTGTTATGTGGACCGGTGGGCCGGCGACGAGTTTGCCGGTTCGGGGAACGAGGACGACGTAGACGACGAAGCGGCCGGGGTTGACGGCTTGGAATTCCCAGTCGAGGTGGGTTTCCGCGCCGGGTGGTACGGGTTTGGTGACGTCTTGACTCCAGTCTTCGAGGTCGACGTACACGCCGTCGACGCTGGCGACGTTGAGGTGGGCGATCGCCGGTCCGGAGTCGCTGATGACCGACTCCACCGTGACTGTCTGGCCGACGACGGCGCCGAGTTCGTCCTGATTCATGCTGATGGCCGGGTCAGGTGCGGTCAGGAGCAGTATCGCGAGCAGGTTCATTTCAGCCCCGCGGTCAGCCGGGCGAGTCGAGGGCCGGCCAGGATCAGGACGGTGGCGGCGACCAGGGCGACCACGACCGGAGCGGCAAGGTAGCTGAGGTCGTGTGTCCAACCGCGTCGGCTCACGAGGATCTGGGAGATGTAGTGCAAGGCCGACCCGATCGGGTTGGCACGGGTGATCGCCTCGCCGATCCCGGTCTTCGGCAGCGCCGGAAGCTGGGTCGGGGCGAACAGCACGAGCAGTAGCAGCAGTCCGCAGGCGAGGCTGGTCTTGTTGGAGTTCGTGATCGCGCTGATCAGGAGACCGATCCCGCCGAGGCCGACCGCGACCAAGCTGCCGACGGTCAGGGCGAGTACCGCGGCCGGGCCGGCGCCCGCGACGCCGCGGCCGAGCACCCAGAGGTAGGGGAGTGTGATGACGAGGCAGGACAGCCACATGGTCGACGCGGCTGCGAGCTTGCCGACCACGATCGCACGTCGCGACACCGGTGTGAGCAGCAGCGTTTCGAAGGTGCCGCGTTCCCGTTCGCCACTGATCGCGTCGGCGCTGACCACGACGGTGAGCAGTACGCCGACCGCGAGCCCGACCTGGACGGTGAGGTTGACCGCCTCACGCTGCTCGAGGAAGTTCATCGCCTGGTTGGTCGCGGCCAGGTAGGTCATCGCGCTGAGCAACACGCTGTACCCGAACACCAGCACAGGCCCGCGTCCGCCGACCCACAGGTCCCGACTCTCGCGCTCGGCGATGACTGTCCAGCTAGTCATGGCCGGCCTCTGTGAGCTCGAGGAATGCCGCGCTCAGGCTTCCGGTACCGGCGACGACTTCGTCGGTCGCTCCGGCCGTGCGCAGCTTCCCGTGGTCGAGGACGACGACGCTGCTGCAGACCTGCTCGACCTCCGGCAATGTGTGTGTCGACAACACGACGGTCGCGCCTCCACGTGCCGCGAGGTCGGAGATGGTGGTGAGGATCTCGCGCTGGCCCGCCGGGTCCAGGCCGAGAGTCGGCTCATCGAGGAACACGACCGCGGGCTCGTTGATCAGGGCCCGAGCGATGCCGAGCCGTTGCCTCATGCCCCTGCTGTACGACGAGATCCGTGCGTCCGCGCGGTCACTGAGTCCGACGTCGCTGAGCAACCGTTCGGCAACAGTGCGTGCGTCTCGGCGGCTCCGGCCGAACAAGCGGGCCGCATAGCGCAGGTACTCGCCACCGGTCTGCCGGCCTGGATAGCCCGCGCTCTCCGGCAGCACGCCGATCCGGTGCCTGATCCGGGCTGCTTGATCGCCTGGAATGCCCGCCACAGAGAAGGTCCCGCTCGTCGGCTCGAGAATCGTTGTGAGCAGGCGGATCGTGGTCGTCTTCCCCGCGCCGTTCGGGCCGAGCAAGCCGATCACCTCGCCGGCGCTCGCGGCGAACGTGAGTCCGTCGAGGGCGTTGCGCGCGCCGTACCGCTTGCTGAGCCCGATCGCCTCGATGGTCTTCATAGGCGGACGATAGGCCGGGGGTGCTGAACCCGAGCTGAAACGGTGCATTCAGCCGGGATTCAGCGAGAATGGGAGAGGATCGGCTGGAGGTGGCTGATGCGCGCTCTGGTGGTGGAGGACGAGCCGCGGCTCGCGACCGGTCTGCGGAACGGGTTGGAGGCGGAGGGGTACGCCGTCGACGTGGCGCTGACCGGCACCGACGGGTTGTGGTTCGCGCGCGAGCACGGGTACGACGTCGTCCTGCTGGATCTGATGTTGCCGGAGATCGACGGGTTCGAGATCTGCGCGACGTTGCGGGCCGAGCGGATGTGGACACCGATCTTGATGCTCACGGCAAGGGATGCTGAGACCGATCAGATCCGGGCGCTGGACGCGGGTGCGGACGACTACCTGACCAAGCCGTTCTCGTACGCCGTCCTGATCGCAAGGTTGCGGGCGTTGGTACGGCGAGGCGCTGCCGAGCGACCGGCGGTGCTGGAGGCCGGTGAGCTCCGCCTCGATCCGGCGTCGCGGCGGGCCTGGCGCGGGGAGGTCGAGTTGGTGCTGACGGCGAGGGAGCTGTCGGTGCTGGAGTTCCTGATTCGTCGGTGTGGTCAGGTGGTGTCGAAGCGGATGATTCTGGATCACGTCTGGGACTACGACTTCGAGGGCGACCCGAACATCGTCGAGGTGTACGTCCGTCGCCTTCGGACGAAGGTTGGGGAGCGGTGCATCACTACGGTGCGTGGCTCGGGCTATCGGTTGGCGACATGCGGATCCGAGTGACGCTGGCCGCCGTACTGGTCGTGGGACTGGCTCTCTTGGCGGGTGCCTTCGTCCTGGTGACCCTGCTCGGCTCGGTGCTGACGGCCCAGGTCTGCACCGCCGTTCGGGAGCGTGCGGCGGAGTTGTCCGGGTCCGCCGTACGAGCGTCGTCGACGAGCACCGAGTTGGTGCAGGTGATCGACCGGTCCGGCGTGGTGGTCGGCGGCAAGGACATCGGAAGGCTGGCGTCGCCGGGCCCGGCGTGCGTGACGGTCGAGCCGTCCGGCTATCCGGAGGACTTCGTGTTCGCGGCGTCGTCGTTGGAGTCCGGTGGAGAGGTGATCGTCGGGCGGCCGCTGGTCGACGTACTGGACTCGACGCGGTTCGTGAGCCGGGTGCTGGTGGTCGGGGTGCCGGTGATGATGCTGGTCGTCGGTGGCGTGACGTGGGCCGTGACCGGGCGCATGCTGGCGCCGGTGAGCGCGATCCGGCGTGAGGTCGACGAGATCACAGCCGGCGAGTTGCATCGCCGGGTGCCCGCCGTACGCAGGGATGAGATCGGCCTGCTGGCGCGGACGATGAACCGGATGCTCGACCGGCTGCAGAGCTCGCACGAGAGCCGGCAGCGGTTCGTGTCCGATGCGTCGCACGAGTTGCGGTCACCGATCGCGGCGATCCGCCAGCATGCCGAGGTGGCGCAAGCTCATCCGGAGCGCACGACTGTCGACGAGCTGGCTGCGATCGTCCTCGACGAGGACCTGCGACTGCAGCAGCTCGTCGACGATCTCCTGCTGCTGGCCCGGTCCGACGAGGACCACACCGAACCACGCCTGACTCCGGTGGATCTCGACGACCTGCTCTTCGCCGAGGCCGAATGGTTGCGTAGAGCAACGAGCCTGACGATCGACACCTCGGCGGTCTCGGCCGGCCAGGTGCTGGGTGACGAGGGCGCCCTCGCCCGGATGATCCACAATCTCGCCGACAACGCGGCTTGCTACGCTCGCAGCCGGATCTCCTTCGCGTTGACCGAGTCCGCCGGCACCGTCGTCCTCATAGTCTCCGACGACGGCCCGGGGATCCCGCCGGAGGACCGCTTCCGGGTCTTCGACCGCTTTGTCCGTCTGACCTCCGCTCGTTCCCGCGAGACCGGCGGCACCGGCTTGGGGCTGGCGATCGTCGCCGAAGTGATCCGGCGTCACCGTGGCACGATCCGCATCACCGCCGCGTCCACCTTCGAGGTCCGCCTCCCGCGAGGCGATCGCGCAGTCGCTCAGTCGAGGTAGCTGCTGCTGCCGAGGCCGAGCGCGAGGCCGCCGACGATGAGCAGGCTTGCCCAGACCGCGCGTTGGCGGAGCGCCGCGACGATACCCAGGACGGCGAGAGGTCCCGGGGCGCATCTGCAGTTCGTCTTCGCCCACGAGCGCCGGCATCCCCCATCTCCAGGCGATGAGTCCCGGCTGAACGCATCTGCTCAGGCTGGATTCAGCACCGGCCGCCGTTGCGGCATGGCGACCATCGAGGCAATCGGCCTCACCATGCGGTTCGGCACGCGCAACGCCCTCGAGGGGCTCGCGCTCGTCGCGGAGCCGGGCGAGGTGCTCGGCCCGGACGCTCCCGGCACTACTCGGGATCGTGGTCCTCGCCGGGCGCCGCCGTACGGCGAAGCAATCCACTTGATTCGACCACGGTGACACCGGCGGTGGGCTGGTTGGTGGCCAGTGTCATCACGTGTCCGGGTGCGGGGTCCGGGAGGCGGTGAATGGTCAGGCCGGATCCGCCGCCGGCTTTGAACTGGGCTTCGGTGAGTGTCCAGGCGATCACCTCTGGAACCGGGCGGTCGTTGATCCGCTCGACGTCGACTCCGACTCGGCCGCCGCCAGGAAGGACCGCGACGGCGACCACCATTCCGCTGTGGGAGACCGACACGTCCAGATCGGTGCCGGGCAGGGTTGGGCGGCCGTGCCAGCCGCCGCATTCCGGGCAGGTGCGATCGACGACGACCTCTCGGGCCGGGATGCCGAGCATGGAGCCTGCGACCGAACGCAGTAATGCCGCACCGATCAGGATTCGGGCGCGATCGGCTTCACCTGCGATGCGGTCGATGCGCAGTCGATCACGGTCGTCCAGCAGGTCCAGTAATTTACTGTCGGCGACCGTCAAACCGGCAGTGAGCACCGTGATTCTCGACGCCTGGACGGCCATAAGACCTTAGGTTAGCCTCACCTTGTGTCCCTGCTGGATTCGCGGCGGGCGTGCGCCGCCGTCCCGGTGTCAGACACGGCCGAAGCGGATCGCCTTGCCCTGATCGATTCGGCCGGAAGCCTCACGTACGGGGAACTGACCGAGCGGCTGGCCGCGCTCACCGCCTTGCTGCCTCCCGCCCACACCGGGCGGCGACTGGTTCATGTGCCGCTGGCGCCAGAGCGCGACCTCGTGCTTGCCTACCTTGCGGTGCTGGCGGCGGGCCATGTGGCCTTGGTGACGCCGCCCCAGCATCGGCTGATCACCACCGCCTATCCGCCGGACGTTTGGCTGCGGGCCGACGGCACCTTCGAGCCCACGTCGCCGGACGTCGGGCCGAGGCACCTGCTTCATCCGGATCTCGCGCTGTTGCTCAGTACGTCGGGCAGCACCGGCTCACCGAAGCTGGTCCGGCTCAGTCACAGCAATCTGGTCAGCAACGCGAAGGCGATCGCGGCCGCGTTGTCGATCACTCCCGACGACCGCGCGGTCACCTCGCTGCCGCTGCACTACTGCTTCGGCCTCTCTGTGCTCCACGCCCAGCTGCAGGCGGGGGCAACCACCGTGTTGTGGTCTGGATCGGTGACCGAGCCGGGGTTCCCCGACGAGTTGCGTCGGCAGCGGGTCACCATGCTCGCGGGCACCCCGCATGTGGTGGATCTGCTGGACTCGCTCGGCGTACTGGACGACCTGCCGTCTCTGCGCCTGCTTGCCCAGGCGGGCGGTGCACTCCCGCCGGATCGAGTCCGCGCGATCGCGGCCCGGGGCCGAGCGGCAGGTTGGGGACTGGCGGTGATGTACGGCCAGACCGAGGCCACTGCCCGGATGGCGGTCCTTCCACCGGAGCTCGCAGAGCGAAGCCCGGACGCAGTCGGCCGGCCGATCGCGGGGTCCGCTTTCAGGCTTGACCCGACTGGGGTAGAGCAAGCCGCGAACTCAGCCGGCAGTCCGGTGGGCGAACTCGTGTTCAGTGGTCCGGGTGTGATGCTCGGGTACGCCGAACACCCCGACGACCTCGCACTGGGCCGAATGCACACCGAACTGCGGACCGGTGACCTGGCCCGGATCGATGCCGACGGTCTGGTCCGGATCGTCGGGCGGCGCTCGGACTTCGTGAAGATCGTCGGGATCCGGATCGACCTCGGCCAGGTCGAGCGCACCCTTCGTGGACATGGGCTGCAGTGTTGTGTCACCGGCACCGACGACCAGCTCCAGGTGACGTATCGGGGCAGCGGGCCGACTCCCGACATGATCCGCGAGCGGGCCGCTCTGGTCTCCGGACTCGGCCGATCCGTGGTCTCGGTCCGCGTGGTCGACGAGCTCCCGATGCTGCCCAACGGCAAGCCCGACCGCCGGACCTGCGCCGAGCTGCACACCACCGAGACCTCCGTCGAATCAGGTGACACCTTCAGTGCGGTGGTCGCCGTACTGGCGCCGTTGGTCGGTCGTGGCGGCGTCGACCCGGATCGGTCGTTCGTCGAGCTGGGCGGTGACTCCTTCAGCCACGTCGCGGCGTCGGTCGGCCTGACCCGTCTGCTCGGCGATCTGCCACCCGACTGGCATCACCGGCCGGTCCGCGAACTGCTCGCGATGGCCGACGGGCGGTCGCGCGCTCGCAGGTGGCATCCGCTGCTTCAGCAGGTCGAGACCACCGTCCTGTTGCGGGGCCTTGCCGTGGTCACGATCTGCGGAAGTCACGTCGGGCTGTTCAAGCTGGCTGGGGGAGCGCACATTCTGATGGCGGTGGCCGGCTTCCTGTTTGCCAAGTATGTGCTTTCGTCGCCGACGACGGCGGATCGCGTACGGCGGACCGCTCGGATCGCCGTCGCGGTCGTGGTGCCCTCGGTAACGGTCGCTGCGGTGATGCTGTTCGGGTTCGGATCGGCCGGCTGGTCGAACGTGGCGATGGTGCACTGGCTCGTGCGGCCGCTCGAGCTCAATATCTTCTGGTTCGTCGAGGCCTTGGTGGTCATCATCATCGGCACCGTTGCCGTGCTGGCCGTTCCACGGATCAGGGCCGCGTACGCCGCCGACCCCTGGCGCACAGCGATGATCGCTCTCGTCATCCTGCTGGTGCCTCGCTACGTGGTGCTTTCGCTCTACCCCGGGCCGCTACGCGGTCTGCCCGGCACGGTCGCCTGGTTGTTCGTCGCGGGAGTCGCGATAGCGGTCGCCGACAGCCGGAAGCGCCGCCTGGTCACGACGGTGGTGGCCGTCGTCGCCGCCGTCGAGTTCTTCATCGGCGAGGGAGAACGCAATCTGGCGATCATGGTCGGCCTGACCGTCCTGGCGCTGGTTCCGGCGTTGCCGGTACCGCGAGTGCTTGTTCGCCCCCTCGCCGTACTGGCGGCCGCGTCCCTGCACATCTACCTGGTGCAGTTCCAGGTGTTCGAGGTCTTCAGCGGACCGATCATCCAGTTCACTGCCGCGATCGCGATCGGTCTGGTGTTCAGTGCGGCCAGCAACTACGTCCTGCGCCGGCGGGTGTCGCCCGTACCGACAGTCGCAGTGACCCTTCGTCGCCTTGCGGCCAGGCAACCGTTGAGAGAGGACATGACATGCGTCGACGCACGTTCCTGACCGGGCTGGGTGCCCTTGGCGCCGCAGGGCTGGTGGGGTGCCGGGCCGAGGGCAAGGAGGACGGGGCGGAGGCATACGTCGCCGACCCAGGGTCCTTGCAGGTCTACTCGGCGCAGCACCAGAACCTCACCACAGCGTGGGCCGAGGCGTTCACCACGGCGACCGGGATCAAGGTGCAGATCCGGAAGGGCGCCGACTCGTCGATGGGTCACCAACTGGTCGCCGAAGGGTCCGAGTCGCCGGCCGACGTGTTCCTCACCGAGAACAGTCCCGCGATGACGCTGGTCGAGCGGAACAAACTGCTCGCCCCGCTGGACGCAGCAACCCGGGCTCAGGTGCCGGCCAACCTGACGCCGTCCTCGAAGGCCTGGACGTCGATCGCCGCCCGCTCGACGGTGCTGGTCTACAACACGAGCAAGGTGACCAAGGATGATCTGCCGAAGTCGCTGATGGATCTGGCCCAGCCGCAGTGGAAGGACCGTTGGGGCTGTGCGCCCGGGGGAGCGGACTTCCAGGCCATCGTCGCCGGCATGCTCGCAGGTCAGGGCGAGCAGAAGACCACCGACTGGCTGCAGGGTCTGAAGGACAATGCCCGGGCGCTGCAGAACAACATCGCGACGATGAAGTCGGTCAATGCGGGCGAGATCGAGTGCGGCGTGATCTACCACTACTACTGGTATCGCGACCAGGCAGGCACCAAGGAAGGCAGTGGCAACACGGCCCTGCACTACTTCCGCAACCAGGACCCCGGCGCGTTCGTGTCACTGTCGGGCGGCGCCGTGCTGGCGTCGGCGAAGAAGGCTGCCGAGGCGCACAAGTTCCTGGCCTTCATCACCAGCAAGGCCGGTCAGCAGGTGCTGGTCGACTCGAACTCGATGGAGTACGCGGTCGGTATCGGCGTGGCCTCCGCGCCCGCGCTTCCGCCGTTGAACAGCCTGCAGGCGCCGCCGGTCGACCCGTTCACGCTGAACTCCGACAAGGTGAACGCACTGATGACCGATGCCGGGATCCTCTGACCTCCGCGAGGCGCCTTTGGCGGGACCGCTGACTGCGCCCGCTGGGGTTCGGTCGCGCCGGGGGCCGTGGTTCGTTGTTGTGTCCGCGGTGCTGGTCGCCGTAGTGATGGTCGTTCCGGTCCTGGTTGTGGTCGACCAGGCAGTGTCGGCCGGTGGCGAGCTGACCCGGCTGTTGCTGCGTCCGAGAACGGCCGAGTTGCTGGTCAACACCGTGCTCCTGATCGTGCTGACCGTTCCGCTGACGGTGCTGCTGGGCTGCGGCGCGGCCTGGTTGGTCGAGCGAACGTCACTGCCTGGCGCCGGAGTATGGCGCACGCTTCTGCTGGCTCCGCTCGCGATCCCCGCTTTCGTCAGCAGCTACGCCTGGACATCAGTACTGCCATCGGTCCAGGGGCTCGGCGGTGCGGTGTTCATCACGACGCTCGCCTACTACCCGTTCGTCTTCCTGCCGGCCGCCGCCCTGCTGCGGGCACTCGACCAGGGACATCTTGACGTCGCACGGTCGCTTGGCCGCTCGGCGGTCGGCGCAGTGTTGCGGGTGGTGATGCCACAGTTGCGCCCGGCGGTCGCGGGTGGTGCGCTGCTGGTGGCACTGCATTTGCTTGCCGAGTTCGGCGTACTGCAGATGATGCGGTATCCCACCTTCACCACGGCGATCTTGCAGCAGTTCGCGGTCGGGTTCAGCAACGCCGCCGGCAGCGTGCTGGCCGCCGTACTGGTGGTGCTGTGTTTGGGGGTGCTGGCCCTCGAGGTGCCGCTGCGCGGACATACACGGATCGCACGCATCGGTTCGGGCGCAAGGCAACGACCGATCGCTTATCGGCTGGGCGGGTTGACCATCCCGTCGGTCGTCGCGCTTGCCGCGCTGGTCGGCCTGGCGCTGATCGTGCCGCTGATCCTGGTACTGCGTTGGTTGCTACGGGCGATCGCGTCGAGCGCGGTGGACGTCGGGCTGCTGCTGGCTGCGACAGGTTCCACAGTCGGCCTGGCGACCATGGCAGGTCTCGTGGCGTCGGTCGCAGCGTTGCCTGTGGCGTGGCTGTTGCAGCGGTACCCGTCTCGGCTCGCACTGATGGTGGAGCGGGTGACGTATGTGGCGAGTGCTCTCCCCGGCGTGGTGATCGGGCTGGCGTTGGTGACGCTGGCGGTGCAGTGGGCTCGTCCGGTGTACCAGACCGCCGGGCTCGCGGTGCTTGCTTACACGGTGCTTTTCCTGCCTCGTGCCTTGATCGCCTGGCGGTCCGGCATGGCCGCAGCGCCGCCTGAGCTCATCGAGGCGTCGCGCTCGCTCGGGGTCTCTGGTCTCAGTACTCTCGTCCGTGTGGTTCTCCCGCTGGTGTCGCCGTCCGCGCTGACCGGATTCGTCTTGGTGTTCCTTGCCGCATCGACCGAGCTCACCGCAACTCTGCTGCTCGCGCCGACCGGTACCGAGACGTTGGCAACGGCCTTCTGGTCCGCGAGTGACGAGCTGGACTACGTGGCGAGCGCTCCGTTCGCGGCGGCGCTGATCGCGTTGTCCGCTCCGCTGACCGTCGTACTGCGTCGTCAAGTCATGGACCAGCGATGAGCGGCCCGGGTATCGCGATCACCGGACTGTCCGTCGGGTACGGCGGTCCGCCCGTTCTGGACCAAGTCGACCTGAGCGTGCGCGCGGGCGGCACCACGGCCGTCCTCGGTCCGTCCGGGAGTGGCAAGACCACGTTGCTGCGGGCAATCGCTGGCTTCGTCCGACCCGATCAGGGGCGGATCGAGGTGGATGGCCGGGTGTACACCGACGGATCGATCCTGGTCGCTCCGGAGCGGCGTGGAATCGGCTATGTCCGGCAGGACGGCGCGCTGTTCCCGCATCTCGATGTCACCGGCAACATCATGTTCGGGTTGCCGCGGGCCGAACGGCGCAGAGCTACCCAGGTGGGCCAACTGCTCGAACTTGTTGGCCTTCCGGCGAACCTGGCTCGCCGGCGACCGGATGAGCTGTCCGGTGGGCAGCAGCAGCGGGTCGCACTCGCCCGGGCCCTGGCCCGTGAGCCCGCAGTTGTGCTGCTCGACGAGCCGTTCTCCTCGCTCGACACAGCACTTCGCGCCGCCACTCGGGAAGCTACGCTCGCGGCCCTGGCGGAGCGTGGTGCGACGACCGTCCTGGTCACGCACGACCAAGCCGAAGCCCTGTCGTTCGCTGACGAGGTGGCCGTCATGTTCGACGGCCGGTTCGCCCAGGTGGACAGCCCGGCCAGCGTCTACGGCAAGCCGGCGACACCCGAGATCGGCCGGTTCCTGGGCGACGCGATGCTCCTGGACGGACACGCCGACGGCCGAACAGTCGACTGCGCCCTCGGCCGACTCGAGCTCGCTGAACCAGCCACCGGCGACGTGCTGGTGATGCTCCGCCCAGAGCAACTCGACCTCTGCGAACCGTCCGACCGAGCCGCACAGGTGGTCTCAGTCACCTATCACGGCCCACACACCATGGTCGCGCTCGAACTGCCCGACCAGAAGACCCGGCTGACGGCACGAGTCCCCGGCGACCATCCCCTCAACGTCGGCGACAAGGTCGGCATCGCCGTACCAGCACCAGTTCGTTCGTTCCCACACCGCTGACGAGACCATCCGCCCCTGTCTGGAGCTCAGTCCATCTCGAGAACGTCGAGGCCATCGGCGGCGGTACCCTCGCGTAGCATTGGGCGGGTCAGTGCGCGAACACCTCCGGGAAGCCGAACCTCGCGACCAGCGCGGGATCGTGGAACTTGATCACGCTGGAGATGCCGGTGGGGGTGGGGGACAGCACCACGGCGCCGTCGGCGCGGAACTCGCCGTTGGCGTTCCGGTGGTATACGACGGCGGCGGGCTGGCCGTTGGCGGTGGTCGCGATCATTCGCCAGTCGCCCGGTGCGCCCAGCACGTAGGTGTCGAGTATGTGGATGCACATCGCCCTGCCCGACTGCCAGTCGCGGAACGGCGTCGCCTCCAGCGTGGCGTCCGCGCGCAGCACTTGTTCCAACAGGCCGGCATCGGAGCGCTCGAAGGCCGCGATGTAGCCGTCGAGCAGCGCACGTGCCCGTTGATCGGTCGGTTCGAGCAGTTCCGCGGGCTCCGGCGCCAAGGTGTCCATCCGGGCCCGTGCGCGCTGGAGACCGCTCTTGACCGCCGCAGTGGTGGTGTCGAGGATCTCCGCGGTCTCGGCTGCGGAGAATGCCAGCACTTCGCGCAGGATGAGGATCGCCCGTTGGCGAGCAGGCAGGTGTTGCAGGCTGGCGACGAGCGCCAGCCGCACAGACTCGCGCGCGACCACCACCGCGGCCGGGTCGTCGGCGGGTGGGGCGATCCACCGGTCCGGCAGCGGTTCCAGCCACGAGACCTCGCCCGGCTCAGTGGGACTCGGCGCGCGGTCGGGTCCGTCATACGGGCCTGCCAGCCCCGAGGGAAGCACCCGGATCGGGCGCGGCTCCATCGCCCTCAGGCAGACGTTGGTGGCGATCTTGTAGAGCCAGGACCGAATCGACGCTCGGCCCTCGAATCCAGAGTAGGACCGCCACGCCCGCAGATAGGTCTCCTGCACCAGGTCCTCGGCATCATGCGCTGAGCCGACCATGCGATAGCAGTGCGCCAACAACTCCCGGCGGAACCGCTCAGTCTCGTCGGTGAACCGGTCTCGATCGGGTGCCGCCCGCAGATGCGATGTCACGCCGCGAGCCTAGTGTTGCAACGCCCTTGCGCGTGGTCCACGATCAGAAGCGCCGGATATTGTTTCGCCAGCGGGATGTGGACATCGTTCTGCTCGACGGCGGGCGCCGCGGTTGCGGTCATCTGTTTCAGCTCCAGTCATGGGCCCTCCGGTGTACGGCGGCACCGGCTCGGCACCACGGGTTTCGTCAGGGCAGCAGTGCCAGCTTGCCTACGGTGGCCCGCGCTTCCAGTTCCGCGAGTACCTTCGATCCTTCGGCCAGCTCGTAGGTCGTGGGCCGGCTGGGGCGCAAGACGCCGTCCGCGACGAGTCCGAACAGCTCACCCATCACCTCGCCGAAGATCTGCGGTGCGGCCTGGATCAGGGTGCCGACGTTGAGGCCGATGAGCTGGATTTGGTGCTTGTAGACCAGTTCCCAGTTGCTGATCGCCGCTTCGCCGCCGGCCAGGCCGTAGACGACGACCCGGCCGGTAACCCGCTTGGTCGCGGCCAGGCTGGCTTCGAGGGTGGCGCCGCCGACCGACTCCAGCACCAGGTCGACGCCCGCACCGCCGGTCAGTCCCAAGACCTCCGCCGCGATGTCTGCGCCGCGCGAGTCGATGACGTGGTCAGCGCCGAGCGCCCGCACCACTTCGTGCTTGGCCGGCGATGCCGTGGCGATCACCGTCGCGCCGTAGTGCTTGGCCATCTTCACCGCGGCCTGGCCGGTCCCGCCGGCCGCGGCGTGGATCAGCACGGTCTGCCCTGCGGCGATGCGGCCCAGTGGCTTGAGCGCCGCCAGCGCGGTCGGCCAGTTCACGACCAGACCCAGCGACTGCTCGTCGGTCCAGCCCGCCGGCACCGGCACCGCGCCGGCCGCCGGAAGCACCATGTACTCGGCGAAGGCGCCGCCACTCACGCCGACGCCGATGACGTGCGCGCCGGGCTCCAGGCCGGTCACCCCTGCACCGACTGCGGTGACTTCCCCGGCGCCCTCGATGCCTGCCAGATACGGCGGCTGCGGGCCGCCTGCGAACATGCCACGGGCCTGCGAGATGTCGACAAAGTTGACACCGGCGGCGGTGACACGGATCAGGACGTCGCTCGGACCTGGGCTCGGTACCGGCGCGTCGGTGATCAGGCGCATGTCCTGCGGGCCGTTGAGGGAAGTCTGCTGCAGCGCGCGCATCGTCGCGGGAGTGCTCATCGGCGATCAGCCCTTCTTTCTCGGCGTACCTGAGAGAGACCGGCGCATGCGCGCCGCGCCTCCCGCTATGTAGATCCCGGCCACCACCCAAAGGAATCGCCCGCGCCCGAACCGCACGGGGGTCGGCTTGCACCGAGCGTCAGCCTGCTGCCCACGTCCGACCTTGACCTCCCCGCACGGCAGCACGTGCGACCGGAACATCGGCGCAGGCCCGCTCTCGTCCTTGGCAAAGCTGCGGTCGGAAGAGTTCAGTCAACTAACGCTTACTGACCCTTGTCGAGGGAGAGCGTGACTTCCTGCTGCCGAGTGTCGAGATGCAGGCCTTTTAGTAACGCGCGCTGGATGCCTTCACCGTCCGGTGTCGGCGATGTAGGAGCGCAGGGCTGATGTGGGTCATCGAGCAGTTGCACGCAGCGGCGAACTCGATGCCGTTCGAGCCATCCATCGTCTGACTCAGAGGGTGTAGGCGCTCCCCGGCACTAGAAGGACCAGGCGTCACAGCACGCGCGTGCCGGCCGGCCTGCCTGCAGCCGCTCCGTGGGCGTCGAGACCGCAGCGGGCTGTAGCCGCTCCGCGTGACTGAGGCTCATAGGGGCACGGTGCTTTCTCGGACCACGAGGGTGGGCCGGAGCAAGACCTGTTCGGCCTTGGCATCTGGATTCTTGAGCAACTCCAGGAGTAGGCGCATCGTGTGTCGTGCGGCCAGATCCAGTGGCTGGGCGAGGCTGGTCAACCCCGGGTCGGCGACGTGTGCGCCGACGCTGTCGTCGAATCCTACGACGCCAACGTCGTGGCCGGCGGTCAGTCCCCGCTCCCGGCATGCACGGAGCGCACCGATCGCAAGCGTGTCGCTGACGCACACGAATCCGGTCGGTGGCGTCTTCTTGTCGAGGAGTCGACCAGCCAGCTCCCGGCCGGTGCTGATCTCGTCCGTCCCGCGGACTGCGAGGCCACGGGTCGCGAGGCCGAGTGAGCTCATGGCGCGGCGCCAGCCTGACTCCCGGTCGTCCCCGAGGCCGCTGGGCCTTTCCCAGCCCAAGTAGGCGATGCGCTGGTGACCGCGTTCGGCGAGATGGTGCACTGCCTGCTCGACACCGGCGGCGCCGTCGACGTCGACCCACCACATGTCCGACATCGGGTGATCCCACGGGCGCCCGAAGGCGACGAAGGGAATGCCGCGTTCGAGCAGGAAGGTGATCCGAGGGTCGTTGTTCCGGGTGACAGTGATCACGAAGCAGTCGACGGTCTTCGTGCTGAAGATTTCCTGGATGACCCGGATCTCCTCCTCGTCGGTGGCGGCGGCATGGCAGAAGACCGCGTGGTCGGCTTGGTGTGCCGCTACCGAGAGTTGGTAGAGATAGCTTGCACTGATCCCGCCCGACTGAAGTTCGGTCGGGAACAGCCGAAAGCCCACGGCGCGCGGAGAATGTGTTCGGAGCGAACGGGCAGCTTGGTTCGGTCGATAACCCAACTCGTCAACCGCTTTGAGGACCCGGCGCAAGGTTGCCGGGCTGAGACGCTCCGGGGAGTTCAGGGCGTAGTGAACGGTCTGCTTGGAGACTCCCACCCGCGCCGCCACCATGGCCATGGTCGGCCTTGACGACCCAGACGTCCCCCCAGCGGCCGCCCCGCGCCTGCGCGGTGGCACCGATGCTTGATCGGTAAAATCCATCTACACATACTCGCGGGCGGGAGCCGCGACGTCAAGCAGGTTCGAGCCGTCCGCCCATGTCGTCGGGCCGATCGGGCTGCTGGATCGCTGCGGACGTCCGTCGACCCTCCCTCCGGTAGGTCGTCGGTAGCCTCGGGGGCGCGAAGAATCCCTTGAATAGTGAGGGTTTCGGCAACCAGGCAGCGAAGACGCCAGGTCCCTGCCAGGGCTGATCGAGTGTGGGCGGCTCGTCGCCGACCGCCGTCGATCTGACCGCAGACGACCTCTTGACTGTAGTGACCGGCAGCTCTACGGTCCCGTTTTATCGGTAACACAAATTGGTCCGCGAATCTGCGGCCACCAGCTCGAACAGGCGCCGTGACGCGGCGAAACGATCAAGAGCTGCTCTACGGCGACGTACCGCCACCGGAAGGGACGACTATGTTCAGTCGCAGCAATGTGATCAAGGGGGTGGCCGCCACCTCGGTTGTGGACCGCCGTACCCTCCTCAAGGCGGGCATGTTCGCCGGTCTTGGTTTGGCGGCCGCGCCCGCGCTTGCCGCCTGCGGCAACGGCTCCTCGGGCGGCTCCTCGGGCGGACCTGGATTGACCTGGGCAGGTTGGGACGGTCCACCCGCGTCGGAGCGGTTCCGTCAGTTCTCCGAGAGGATGACCGGCCAGTTGGGGTTCAAGGTCACGTACCAGCAGGTGGTGGGCGACTACCTCGCCAAGTTGCTGTCGCAGTTGTCGGCCAAAGCTGCTCCGGCTGCCTTCTACGTCGGTGACATCTACATGGCCAAGCTGATCGAGACCAAGCAGGTACTCGACCTCACCAAGTACCTGGACAGCGGAGACGCCGCGGTCAAGCTCGATGACTTCTACGACGGGCTGTACCAGTGGTGCAGGCCCGCCGATGGCAGCCCCGGGCTGTTCGGGCTGCCCGTGGACTGCAATCCGGCCGTGATCTGGTTCAACAAGGACCTTCTGGCCGCCGCAGGTGTCACCGCCGACCCGGCTGCGCAGTTCGCTGCGGGCACCTGGACCCAGGACGCACTGACCGACATGTTGGACAAGATCCGCGCCACCAAGAAGAAGGGTTTGCTGATCGGTAGCGGCTGGTACGACTGGTTCGGATGGATCACCACCTTCGGCGGCACGCTCTTCGACGAGTCCGGTAAGGCGGTGTTGGACGCCGACCCCAAGTCGCTGGAGGCTTTGGCTTGGTTGTTCGAGCAACTCAAGTCCGGAAACATCACCTACACCGGGTCCCTACCCCAGGGGCAGAGCGGTGACGTGCTGTTCTACGCCAACCAACTGGGCAGCATCGCCACCGGCCGCGTGATCCTGCCGAACGTGAGGAAGCTGAAGTTCGGCTACGACATCGCCCCGTTCCCGTCCTTGTCCGGTAAGGACATCATGCCGGTACCGGTCAACACGGCAGCGCTCTCGGTCAACGCGAACACCGAGAACCAGGACCAGGCGCTGAAGTTCCTCGGCAACTTCGTGAACGCCGGGGGGCAGGAGTTCCGGCTGGCCGACGGCGGCAACGCGGTGCCTTCGGTGAAGGGCCTGGAGAAGATCGTCACCGAAGGCGATGACCCGGCGCACGGAAAGCTGTTCAACGACGTGGCCGCCAAGGGCTACGCCGTTCCCAGGGCGATCGCGGGCAAGCCGACGGTCCTCACCGAGCTGCCGCTCCTGGTGGACAAGATGTTCAAGGCGGGCAACGAGACGCCGCAGTCGTTCAGCGGCAAAGTGGTCCAGCTGATCAACGGCACCAACTGATGGCCGTGCTGACCGCCGGGTCCCAGAACGCTGCGCAGGCGGGGATCCCGGACCACGACCGGAGCCGCGTGCGCCGGCGCCGCAAGGAGACGGTCGCGGGCTACCTGTTCCTGGCTCCCCAGCTGTTGGGTCTGGCGTTGTTCATGGTGGGCCCGCTGGTGTTCGCTCTGGTGCTGGCGTTCTACCACTGGGACGGGTTCGGCACCCGCTCCTTCGCCGGCCTGTCCAACTTCGTGGATGTGCTGTCCGACCCACGTATCCGGCGCTCGGCGGTGAACACTGTCTGGTTCACGGTGCTGCAGGTGCCGGGACTGATGCTCACGGGCTTCTTCTTCGCGGTGCTGATGCAGCGTGCCGGAAAGCTGACCTCGGTGTACCGGCTGGCGTTCTTCGCCCCGGTGATCACCTCCTCGGTCGCGGTCGCGGCGATCTGGCTGTGGCTGTTCAACCCCGACATCAGCCCGGTCAACCACGCGCTGAGCGCGATCGGGCTGCCCGCGCCGAACTGGCTGCAGGACGCCCGGTTCGTCATCCCCGCCTTCGCGCTGGTCGGGATCTGGCAAGGCCTGGGCTACCAGCTGGTGATGTTCATGGCCGGGTTGCAGAGCATCGACCGCACGTTCCTGGAGGCCGCCGAGCTGGACGGATGCTCGGAGTGGCGGAAGTTGCGGCACGTCACCATCCCGCTGCTGTCTCCGACCATCCTGTTCCTGTCGATCACCTCGATCATCGGCTCGTTCCAGGTGTTCGACTACATCTACGTCTTCTTCGGTACCGCGGCCCCGGACGCCGGCCGCACCGTCGTCTACGAGATCGTCCAGCTCGCCTTCGGGACGTTCGACTTCGGGCAGGCGTCGGCTCTCGCCTTCCTCCTGTTCCTGGCCCTGCTGGGGGTCACCGGCTGCCAGCTCGCAGCCCAGAAGAGATGGGTCCACTACACAGAATGAGCGCCTTCTCCGACACCACCGGCCAGGCGGTCACGACCGCCAAGGCCCGCGCCGGGCGCGCGCCGCGCACACTGCTGCTGCACGCGGTCCTGCTCGTCGGCGGCGTCGCCATGGCGCTGCCGTTCGCCTGGATGCTGTTCTCCTCGTTCAAACCCCTGGGCGAGATCTTCATCCAGCCGCCCAAGCTGCTTCCGCAGGACTGGGACCTGCAGGGCTACCGCACCGCGCTCGGTGGCGCCGACTTCGTCCGCGGGTTCTGGAACAGCACCTACATCGCGGTGACGGTCACCGTCCTGTCCCTGCTCAGCTCGGCGATGGCCGCCTACGCGTTCGCCCGGATCGAGTTCTGGGCCCGCCGTGGGCTGTTCATGGTCTTCCTCGCGACCATGATGATCCCTGGCCAGCTCACGATCATTCCGCTGTATATCATCATGGGCTGGCTCGGCTGGGTGGACACTCACACCGCGCTCATCGTGCCGTCCGCCCTGTTCAACGCCTTCGGTGTCTTCCTGTTACGCCAGTACATCAAAGGCATCCCGTTGGAGTTGGAGGAAGCCGCCCAGCTCGACGGCGCCGGCCGGATCCGCACCTTCGTGACGATCGTCCTGCCGCTGCTGCGCACCCCTCTCACAGCCTTGGGGATCTTCACCTTCCTCGGTCAGTGGAACAGCTTCTTCTACCCGCTGATCTTCCTCAACAGCTCGGACAAGTTCACGTTGCCGTTGCTGGTCAACCAGTTCAAGGGCCAGTACACCTCCGACTGGCCCGCGCTGATGGCCGCCACCACGTTGCTGGCCGCACCGATGCTGATCATGTTCGCGATCGCCCAACGCCAGATCGTCGAGGGCATCGCCCTGTCCGGCTCCAAGTCCTGAGCCACTGCCGGCCCATATCTCCCCAACAAGACCCAGCCATGGAAGGGCGATCGCTTGACCTCCCACGGAGATCCCTCCGACCAGTACAACCCCACCCACGCCCTGGGACCTACGGGGTCCCAGCCCGACGCCGAGTGGACGCTGAGTACCACCGAAACAGACGACGACAATGCGCCGACCTTCCTCGGCAACGGCTATTTCGGCGGCCGGATCCCCGCAGCGGGGATGGGATACGCGACGACGCCGGTCGAAACCCAGGCGCACCTGGCCGGGTTCTTCGCCCAAGACGGCCCGGTCGAGAAGTTCGCGAACATCCCGACCTGGTCCACGCTGGCGTTCTCCGACGAGTCGGGCACCTTTGGCCGGCTGCCACAGACGGCGCAGGCAGATGAACAGGATGAGTGGGAGCACGGGGCGGTGAGCAACTACCGGCAGACGCTGGACCTGCGGGCCGGGTTGCTGACTACCCAAGCTACGTGGACCTCGCCGGCGGGCCACCGTACAGATCTCAGTTACCAGGTACTGGTCCACCAGGCGCGGCATCGGGTGGCCGTAGTACAGCTCACCTTCACCCCCCACTGGAGTGGAAGCGCGCGCGTGTCCGGGATCTTCGACGGCACTAGCGCAGGGCTGACCGAACGGTCGAGCAAGGGGTACGACGGCGCGGCGGCCGAGGCGCATGAGGCGGTGACCACGCTCGGCACGGGGATCAGCGCCGCGCTCGCGTTGCGGCTGAACCTGCCCACCGGGGTGGCGGCAGACGTCGCCGAGTTCGAGACAGACCAGGTTCAGTCGGTCGGTGTGCAGGCAACGTTCGATGTGAAAGCCGGCAGCACGTACACGGTCACCAAGTACGTCGGCGTGGCCAGCTCCCAAGACTCCGAAGACCCGTTGTCGGCTGCTCGCGCCGCCGCGGCGGCCGCGGCGGACACCGGGTACGGCGACCTGCTGGCCGAGCATGAGGCGGCGTGGGCCGACCTGTGGCGGGCCGATATCGAGGTGCTGGGGGATCCCGTGCTGCAGCTACAGGTCCGCGCAAGCATGTTCTACCTGCTGGAGAGCACCCGCGCCGGGGTGGACTGGAGCCTGTCCCCGTGCGGCCTGTCCGGCGACGGCTACAACGGGCACGTCTTCTGGGACGCCGAGACCTGGATGTATCCAGCGCTGCTGGCCCAGCACCCGAATATCGCGGTGGGTATGAACACCTATCGACAGCAGCGTCTGGCCGCGGCCCGGGAGTATGCGACCCGAACAGGATTCGCGGGTGCCAGGTTTCCCTGGGAGAGCGCGCTGCGAGGTGACGAACAGACCCCACCCGGCTTCGAAACCGGTGACCTCGAGCACCACATCATCGCCGACGTCGCACTCGCCCACTGGCAGTACTACCTCGCCACCGGCGATCGCGGCTGGCTCGCCGAGAAGGCGTGGGCGGTGCTGGAGGGCGCCGCCGAGTTCTGGGTGAGCTCCGCCGTACCCGACGATGCCGGCGGCTACGAGATCAACCAGGTGATGGGTCCGGACGAATACCACTTCCCGGTCGACAACAGCGTCTACACCAACGTCGCGGCCGCGGGGACCCTGCGGATCGCCACCCAGGCGGCGAAGATCGTGGGCGTGGCCGCAGACCCGGAGTGGGATCGGGTCGCTGACGGCCTGCGCGTCCCGCTCGACGAGGATCTGGGCATCCATCCGCAGTACGACGGCTACGACGGCGAAATCGTCAAGCAGGCCGACGTGGTAATGCTGCAGTATCCCTGGGAGCACCCGATGCCGGCCGACGTCGCGCGGAACGATCTCGACTACTACGTGCCGCGCACCGACCCGGACGGTCCGTCCATGACCGACTCCATCCACGCGATCGCCCACGCCGCACTGGATACGCCCGGGTCCGCATCCTACGACTTCATGCGGCGCAGCGTGGACCCGTTCATACGCGGACCGTTCAACCAGTTCGCCGAGGAGCGGCACGGAGGAGTATTCACCTTCACCACCGGACAGGGCGGTTTCCTGCAGGTGTTCCTCTACGGCTTCAGCGGGATGCGCTGGCGTGAAGACCGACTCAGGCTCGACCCGACCCTGCCACCTCCCTTGGACGGCCTCACACTGCGCCGGATGCTGTGGCAGGGACGCGAGTTCGACGTCGCGATCGGCCCGGAGCACACCACGATCACGCTGACCGGAGGGCTCCCGACGAGCGTCGAGGTAGCGGGCGCGACACATCCACTGCGGCAGGGCACACCGCTGATCGTGGCGACGCGCCGGCCTGACCTGCTGCCCATCAGTGACCTTACTGGCGCGTCGAGGAGAGCGTGACCGCAAGCTCGCGTCGGATGCATAGTCTCGACAGAACCCCGGCCCAGAACGCACAGGAAGCCCACTGACCATGACCTCGCCGACCTACCGGGACGCTTCGAGACCGCTCGAGGAGCGCCTCGAGGATCTCCTCGCCCGCATGACGCTGCCGGAAAAGGTCGGACAGATGCTGCAACTGGACGCCCGGGACGACCTGGAAGACGTCGTGGCCACGAAGCTGGCCGGGTCGATCTTGCATGCCTCGCCCGAGCGCATGCTCGCCGCCGTCGAGCTGGCGGCCTCCACCAGGCTGGGTATCCCGCTGCTCACCGCTGACGACTGCATCCACGGCCATTCGTTCTGGCCGGGTGCCACGATCTTCCCCACCCAGCTGGGAATGGCCTGCACCTGGGATACCGAGCTCGTCGAGCGGATGGCCCGGGCGACCGCGGTGGAAGTCGCCGCGACGGGTATCCATTGGACCTTCTCACCGGTGCTGTGCATCACCCGCGACCTGCGATGGGGCCGGGTGAACGAGACCTTCGGGGAGGACCCCCTGCTCATCGGGGAGCTGGGTGCTGCGATGGTCCGCGGGTATCAGGGAGCGGGACTGGACGACCCGACGGCAATCCTGGCGTGCGCCAAGCACTTCGCGGGCTACTCGGAGACGCAGGGCGGACGCGACGCGAGCGAGGCGGACCTGAGCCGGCGCAAGCTGCGCTCCTGGTTCCTGCCGCCGTTCGAGAGAGCTGCTCGCGAGGGCTGCCGCACGTTCATGCTCGGCTACCAGGCGATGGACGGGGTCCCGATCACGGCGAACAAGTGGCTCTTGAACGACGTCCTCAAGGGCGAATGGGAGTTCACCGGCACGCTCGTGACCGACTGGGACAACGTGGGCCGGATGGTGTGGGAGCAGAAGGTCTGCGCAGATGCCGTCGAGGCAGCAGTGGTCGCGGTGCAGGCCGGAAACGACCTGGTGATGACCACGCCGGACTTCTTCGAGGGCGCCCAGGAAGCAGTCGCGCAGGGGCGACTGGCAGAGGAGACGATCGACGAGGCCGTCCGGCGGATCCTGCGGCTGAAACTGGAACTGGGCCTGTTCGAGGACCCCCGCGCGCCGGACCGGGCACGCCAGGCCGACGCGATCGGGTGCGCCGAGCACACCGCCCTCAACCTCGAACTCGCCCGGAGGTCGCTGGTGCTGTTGCGCAACGACGGCACCTTGCCCCTCGACGGCGGATCGACCGCCGACGGCCAGGGTCACACGGTCACCGCTGGGGGCCCGCGCACGATTGCCGTGATCGGTCCCAACGGCGACGACCCGCAGGCCATGCTCGGCGACTGGGCCGGCGCATCCGGTCAGGTGGACTGGATGCCGGACGGGCACCCGCGCGAGACCGTCACCACGGTGCTCGACGGGTTCCGTGCAGCCGTTCCCGACGAGTGGACGGTCACCTACGCCCGAGGCGCCGACATCGAGCGCCTCGTACCGGACCCGCAAGGACCGATGTACCCCGACGGACAGCCACGTCCGCCCCTGTTTGCGCCGGCTCCAGTGGACGAGGCTCTGATCGCGGAGGCGGTGAGCCTCGCGCGCGCAGCCGATTACGTTGTCGCCGTTGTCGGAGACACCGTTGCGTTGACGGGGGAAGGTTGCTCGACCGCGACCCTGGATCTACAGGGCGGACAGGTCGCCCTCCTCGAGGCCCTCGCCGCCACCGGCACACCCGTCGTCGTGGTGCTGCTCCACGGCAAGCCTTCAGTACTCCCCGAGGCGGCGCTGGCGGCGGCAGCGCTGATCGACGCGTTCAACCCAGGTATGCGAGGCGGTCAGGCCGTGGCTGAGCTCGTACTTGGTCTCATCGAGCCGTCGGGGCGCATGCCCTTGTCCGTGCCACGCCATGTTGGGCAGCAGCCTGTCTACTACAACCAGGTGCGCGGCCAGCATGGTGACCGTTACTCCGACCTGACCCAGGAACCACTCTTCGTCTTCGGGGAGGGCCTGTCCTACAGCACAATCGAGTACGCCGACCTGGCCCTACTCGATGAAGTCGTGGCATTGGACGACGTAGTTCGCGCCGAGGTAACCGTCTCCAACACCGGCGACCGACCGGTGCTGGAGACCGTGCAGGCCTACATCAGCGACCTGGTCACGAGCGCCACGTGGGCAAAGCAGGAACTCAAGACCTGGCGACAGGTCGCGGTTCCTCCCGGTGAGAGTGTACGGGTCCGGCTGGCGATCCCCGCCGCGGAATGCTCCCTGGTCGACGCCGAAGGGCGACGGATCGTCGAGCCCGGAGAATTCGACCTGCTCGTCGGCCACAGCTCACGCGCCGCCGACCTGCTTCGCGCCCGTTTCGCCCTCAGCCAGCATCACTGAACATGTGCGGAATCGGGCGGCCAAGCATCGCTGACCGAGCGTCGGAGTGCCCGCCAATGTGAGCTGCGCGTGCAAGCCGGTGTCGTTTCGCACAACCCACCTGTGACCGCTTGATCTTGGTAAGTGAGGCGAACCAGTAGATGCGAAAGTCCTCGTCGTCTCCCTCGGCTGTGAAGGTGGGCTCGTCGCACATCTCCACAACGAGGTCCACCCGCCACAGCGTGACGGCTTGGCGTGCGATGTCGGTCAGGATGTCGTGCACGGTCTTCCGGTGGTATGAACCGCGCAACCCGTGGACGAGTGCCTTGAGTACGGCGGGCTTCGATTGTGACTGCAGGACCGCCCCGCATCGCATGAGCATCCAGGCTTCCGGCTCGATGATCCAGTCGTCGCCGAAGTGCTCGTCATCGCCGAGGTCGACCTGGAGGCGTTCGCGAGGTACTGCTCGGCCTCGACGTACTCGGGGTCGTAGATCGAGCCCTACACCGCGAACCACCGCAGGTAGCCGTCGTCTACGTCTGGAAGCTGCGGCGAGAGCCGCTGCTCCGGCCAGACGGCTCCGTTTGAGTAGGTTCGGAGGGCCGGTCGGCCGTCGACGAGCGCGGCCGCGACGTCGTCGAGCATCTCGCTGACGCTGCCCCACCAAGGCGCCGATGCCCCGCCGCCCTCGGGGTACCACTCCCAAACAAACCCGAACTGGTCGCCGTCGCGTAGGTCGACGTAGAGGTGGCCGGCGTCGCCTGCGGCTGCGATCGGTAGAAAGCTGTCGAGCCATTCCGTCGTCGGCCGCCCGGCCGGATCGCAGGCACCTGGCCAAGGGCCGGGCCCGCTGATCCGATGCTGGATCTTCTGCAGCATCTGCCGCGTAGACAGCATGTCCTTCACTGGGACCAGGTTGTAGAGGGTCGGGATGAGTGAACCTTGGATGGCGCGGTGCTCTGTGCCGTTGGCGAGCTCGAGCAGTGCGACCAAGTCAGCTGGAAGCGGGCGGTTGATCGCCGCTTCGAGGTAGCGGAGATCGACGGCCGTAGCGGGTGGGTTGATCAGGGTGGCCGTGGCCTGATCGTGCGCGGTAAGCCAGTTGATGATCCGATGCCAGGATGTGGTGACGTCCATGCGACCGGTCAGATCCGGCTCTGGGTGGCGGTCGGCCGACGAATGAGCAGAGCCCGGGCGCCGATCAGGAGCTCGGCGGAGCCCGCCACGCCCGCGATCAGTGAGGCGGCCGAGAACAGGATCAGCCCCGTCACCAGCATGCGGCGGCGTCCAAGCAGGTCGGCCAATCTGCCGCCGAGCAGCAGGAATCCGCCGAGCATGAGGCCGTACGCGATGACGATCCACTGCACGGTGCTCTGCCTGATGCCGAGGTCCTGCTGGATCGAGGGCAGGGCGACGTTCACGATCGCGATGTCGAGCACGACCATGAACTGCGCCGCGCAGGACAGTAGGAGGACATCCCCTTGCTCGTGTGTGCTTTGGTTGCTTGGCTGTCAGTCATCGAGGCCGCCCATCGTCAGGTTGACCGTGGTTCCCGTCATGCCGCCGGCCTTGTCGGAGGCCATGAAGGCCGCGACGTCAGCCAGCTCGTCGAGAGTCATGAGCCGTCGCGGATGCGTCTTGCTGGCGAGCATCTCTTGCCACTGGTCCCAGGTCAGGCCGGATGCCTTGGCGCGAGGCTCATAGCCTCCCTGATCGTGCGGGTCTCCGGCATGCCCGCTGGCCGCAGACCGACCACGCGAATGCCGTGTGGTGCCAGCTCGGCGGACAGACCGCGGGTGAGTGCCTCCTTGGCGGCCTGCGCCGGGCCGTAGCCTCCCACCAAGGGGATGCCCGTTCGCGAGTGGAGCGCGGAGACGCTCATGATCACCCCCGCCCTGTTCGGAACCATGCGCCGGGCGACCAGGCGTGCGGTCAGGAAATACGATCTCGTGTACGTCGCGATCGGCAGCGAGAACCGCTCGACATCCAGCTCGGTCAGCGGCACACCCACGATCTCCGCATTCGGGATCCCGACCGCGTTGAACGAGATGTCGACGCGGCCCGCCCGATCGATCACGGACTGCAGATGCTCGTCCACAGCCTGCTCGTCGAGAGCGTCGACCTCGGCCGCCTCGGCGGATCCGCCGGCCGACACGATGTCCTTGGCGACCACCTCGACCGGCGCCGGCCGGCGCCCGGTGAGAAACAGTTTGGCCCCTTCGCGGGCAAAGGCGACGGCGACGGCGCCGCCGATACCGCCCCCAGCTCCGTAGATCACCGCAACTTTGTCTTTCAGCATCATCTCTGGTCCCGTTCTGTGCCTGGGTGGTCCGTCGATGATGTAGGCACCGCGATGCCGGGAAACTGGGCGCCGTCCAGCCGCCCAGTTCGCTCTTCGGCCGGTGTCTGTACAGCATGGAAGAGCGACAAGCTGCGGGAAGTAGGTGAGGTTGGTGACAGCCGACCTGATGAGCCGGGCACGGGCCGGGGACGGTGACGCCTTTCGGGAGCTGACCGAGCCGTATCGCCAGGAGTTGCTCGTGCATTGCTACCGGATGCTCGGATCGTTCCAGGACGCCGAGGACGCACTGCAAGACACGTTCCTGGCCGCCTGGCAGGGTCTTGAAGGGTTCGAGGGCCGCGCCTCACTGCGCACCTGGCTGTACCGAATCGCCACCAATCGGTGCCTCAACGTGCGTCGCTCGGCGAGCCGGCGCCCGGCCAAGGAGTGGGACGTGCCCAAGGTTCAACCGCCCGAGCCGACCCGGCTCGGCGAAGTCGTCTGGCTCGAGCCGTTTCCGGACGCGCGAATCGAGGGTGCGACCGAGACGCCGCCGGGCCCGGAGGCACGCTACGAACAGTCCGAAGCCATCTCGTTGGCCTTCGTGACTGCCCTCCAGGTGTTGCCACCTCGTCAGCTCGCCGTCCTCATCCTGCGCGACGTCCTCGCCTACCGCGCGAACGAGGTGGCCGACATGCTGGACACGACCGTCGAATCGGTCAACAGCGCCCTCAAGCGAGCGCGCGCCGGCCTGCAGCGCCACCGGCCGCGGACCGCGGAACCGCCTCCCGTCTCGGGCTCAGCGTCCGAGGACGCGATCGTGGCGGACTTCGTCCGCGCGTGGGAGTCCGCCGATCTCGACGCGCTGGTGGGCCTGCTGACCAACGACGTCTTCGTGTCGATGCCACCGATGCCTTTCGAGTACCTCGGCCGAGACGCCGCGGCCCGGTTCTGCGCCGGCATCTTCGGCTCGGGCCGCAGGTTCGACCTGGTGCGGACGCGAGCCAACGGTCAGCCGGCGTTCGGGGCCTACCTGCGAGCACCCACCGGCGTCCGCCACGGGGTCGGTCTTTACGTCCTCACCCTCAGCGGCAACCGCATCTCCGCCATGACCCGCTTCGAAAACACCGTGCTGCCCTGGTTCGGCCTCCCACGATCGCTGCCAAGCCGAAGTGTCGGCGGGCGCGGTTAGCGTGGTCGGGTGGCGTATTCGGCGGTGCGAACGACCGGGATCTACTGTCGGCCGGGGTGTGGGGCCAGACCGTTGGCGGAGAATGTGCGGACGTTCGAGCTCGCGGCCGCGGCGGAGGCCGCGGGTTATCGCGCCTGTCTGCGGTGCCGGCCGTACCGGATCGCGGGGACGGTTGCGGACGAGGCGCCCGAGCTGGTCTGCCGGGCCGTGCAGTTGATCATCAGCGGCGTGCTGGACGAGTCGGGTGAGGCCGCGCTCGGTGCCCGGGTCGGGCTCTCGGCGCGGCACCTGCGGCGGATCTTCCACGAACACCTCGGTGTCACGCCCGACCAGTTCGCGCGATCGCGACGCGCCCACTTCGCTCGCCGGTTGCTGGACGATTCCGAGCTGAGCATCGCGGAGGTCGCGTTCGCGTCGGGGTTCGGCAGCCTGCGCCAGTTCAACCGGGCTATGCGCGAGATCTTCCGCGCTTCACCGCGCGAGCTCCGCGAACGCCGCCGTCACGGCGATCGCCTGGCCGCGGATGGAGGTCTGGTACTGCGTTTGCCGTACAACCCACCGTACGACTGGGACGCGATGGTCGCCTTCCTCGGCGCGCACGCGATCCCGGGCGTCGAGTCGGTCGAGGACGGTGTCTACCGCCGGACCATCTCGCTCGACGGTGATCCCGGTGTGCTCGAGATCGGCCCGGGCGATGCCGATCATCTGTTGCTGAAGGCGCATCTGCCGTATTGGGAAGGCATCATTCATGTCGCCGAACGCGCTGCCCGCCTGGTCGGCCTGCATTCCGAACCTGTCCTCGCCCGGGCGTTCCTGGCCGATGATCCGGTCGTCGGTCCGTTGATGGCGGCTCGCCCGGGCGTTCGCGTGCCGGGTGCGTGGGGCCCGTTCGAGGTCGCCGTCCAGGCGGTAGTTCGCGATCACCTTCCGGAGCTGGCCGCTGACGACGTACTCCGCAAGCTGGTCGAGGTGCACGGGTTGCCGGTGCCGGGGCTCGGCCATGGGCTCACCCATGCGTTCCCGTCTGCGGAGACGCTTGTCAGCGCGAATCCTGAGCTGGTCGGACCGCTGACCCAGGAGGTTGCTGCAGGCAACGTCTGGCTGGACGGCGGGGAGGACGCCGAGGAGCTGATCCGGTCGCTGGCGGTGGTGCCGGGAGTGAGCAGGAAGGCGGCGCATCAGGTGGCGATGCGACTCGGTGCTCGCGATGCGTGGCCGCTCGAGGGGGAGTCCGAGCACTTGCGCCCGTGGCGTTCACTGGCGGCCGCCTACCTGCTCGCGTGATCAGCGCAGCAGCGTGTTGTGTCTGCCGAGGTCGGCCGCCGTGCTCAGCGTTCGATACGTGCCGGTCGACAGGAGCTCTTGCGCGGCAGCCGCGGCCAAACCATAGGCGCCGGCTGTGATCGCGGGCCCGACGCTGATCCTGGCCACCCCGAGCTCGGCGAGTTCGGCGACCGTCGGTGCACCTGGTCCGACCATCACGTTGAGCGGCAGTGGTGATTCCTCGACCAGCTTCCGAATTGTCGGTGCATCGACTACGCCGGGAACGAACAGCACGTCCGCGCCGGCCTCGGCGTACAGTTTCGCCCGTTCGATCGTGGCGGTGCCGTCGCCGAACAGGTACGTGTCCGTACGAGCGTTGATTACCAAATCGATGCCGGCTGCGACGGCAATGGTGCGAGCGCCTGCGATTCTCGAGGCGTGCCGGGCCGGATCGACCAGCGCACCGTCTGCGCTGTCCTCGAGGTTGATGCCTACGGCACCCGCTTCGATGACGTCGGCAACTGTCGCCTCGACGTCGCCGTACCCGGACTCGATGTCCGCCGTCACCGGAATCGACACCGCCGCGACGATCGACCGGAGCGCCGCCATGGCCGTCGTGCGGGTCAGTCCGCCCGCGTCCGTCACACCTGCGGCCCACGAGACGCCGGCGCTCGTCGTCGCGATCGCGCGGGCTCCCGCGGCCTCGATCGCCCGGGCCGATCCGGCGTCCCAAGCGTTCGGCAGCACCAACGGCGGCTGCTTGTGTAGGGCCCGGAGCCGCCGGGCCGCGTCCGACGTCACAGGCTGACCACCAGTTCGTGGTCGATCTCGACGAACTCGACGATCAGGTCGGCGAACTTTCCGGCGATCAGGTCCCGGTACGCCGCCGATCCGGTGTGCGCGTCGTACGCCGCCTGGTCCACGAAGTGCTCGACGAACAGCAGGTAGTCGGGGTTGGCCGGATCGCGGTACACCCGGAACGACATCGTCCCGTCCTCGACCGCCGGACCCTGCGGCGCGAATGCCTGCACGATCTCCTCGGCCGCCGCCTGATTGCCGTCCTTCAGTTTGATGGGGAACACCTTTGCCAGCACTTTCGATCCCTCCTGGGTTGACTTGGTCCCCTCAAGACTCGCCCGCCCGCCACCCCCGCGTCTGGCCATATCCGGTCATGTCTGTCCGGCGGCAGGACGTCGTGACGCCTGCTCCGAAACGAATTGCGTGAGGAGTACGACGCGGCTGCGGCGGAGAAGCAGGAGGCCGAGAAGGCGCTCGCTTCGTTGCCGATCGAGCTGAGGATCAGATGGGGTTGGTGACAAGCGCTATCGCGTACGCTGCGGTCAGGCTAGGTGTTGAGTGGCGACGACGGTGCTCACAGGCTGGTCTCGCCCCAGAGGTCGCCCATCGTGAAGCCTCGTGGGAACGGGTCGCTCGGATCCAGCAGGACCTGGGTGATGCCGGTGATCCACGCCCGCCCGCGGATGGACGGTACGACGGCGTCGCGGCCGTGCACGCGTAGCTTCTCGTGCAATAGTCCGACGAACGTCGTACCGGCTGCGCTCTCGTGGACGAACGGAACCTCGAGCCCGAGCTCACCGCACGCATGCATCACGAGTACGCCGCACATCGCTGGGTGGCCACCTGGCTCGCGGAGCAGGAGCATGCGGAGGTCGGCTTGCCCTGCATGATCGATCCGTTCTGGTCAGCGGAGGATGACGGTGCGGTTGCCGTGGAGGAGCACACGGCCTTCGCAGTGCCACCGGATGGCCTTCTGCAGCGCTCCCGCCTCGGCATCCCGGCCGACGGCGACCAGATCCTCGGCGTGGTGCCGGTGGTCGACCTCAATCACTTCCTGGGCGATGATCGGGCCTTCGTCGAGGTCGGCGGTGACGTAGTGTGCGGTGGCACCGACCACCTTCACGCCACGGGCATGGGCCTGGTGGTAGGGCTTCGCGCCCTTGAAACTCGGCAGGAACGAGTGGTGGATGTTGATCACCCGGCCGCCGAGCTGGGCACACAGCTCGTCCGAGAGCACCTGCATGTAGCGCGCCAGGACCACCAGCTCCGCGTCGTACGCCGCCACCAGGTCGATGAGCGTTTGCTCGGCCTCGGGCTTGTTCGCCGGGGTGACGGGCACGTGGTGGAACGGGATGCCGTGCCAGGCGACGAGGCCCTCGTGATCGCGGTGGTTGGAGACCACCGCGACGATGTCGATGGGAAGGTCACCGGTGCGGGCGCGGTAGAGCAGGTCGTTCAGGCAGTGGTCGAACTTCGAGACCATCACCAGCACTCGGCTCAGGCGGTCGGCCCGTTCCAGCCGCCACGACATGGAGAACCGCTCGGCGACCGGCGTGAAGTCGTCCCGCAGTTGCTCGGTGACGTCCACGCCGTCGGCGCAGACGACGTGTACGCGCATGAAGAAGTGGTTCTCCAGCCGGTCTCCGAACTGCTGGTTGTCGACGATGTCGCAGCCGTGGTCCAGCAGGAAGCCACTGACGGCGTGGACGATGCCCGGTGACTCCGGGCAGTCGAGGGTGAGGACGTGTTCCAGGGTTGCATCGCTCATGGCGTTCCTGCCGATTCAGCACTCGATCACGTTGACTGCGAGGCCGCCGCGGGCGGTCTCCTTGTACTTCGTCTTCATGTCCCGGCCCGTGTCGCGCATGGTCTTGATCGCCTTGTCCAGGCTGACCTTGTGGCTGCCGTCGCCTTTGATGGCGAGCCGTGCGGCGTTGACCGCCTTGACCGAGGCGATCGCGTTCCGCTCGATGCACGGGATCTGCACCAGACCGCCGACCGGGTCGCAGGTGAGGCCGAGGTTGTGCTCGATCCCCACCTCGGCTGCGTTCTCCGCCTGTTCCGGTGTGCCGCCCAGCACCTCACACAGGCCGGCCGCGGCCATCGAACACGCCGAGCCCACTTCGCCCTGGCAGCCGACTTCGGCGCCCGAGATCGAGGCGTTGGTCTTGAACAGCACGCCCACCGCCGCGGCGGTGAGCAGGAAGCGCACGATGCCGTCCTCGTCCGCGCCCGGCACGAACCACACGTAGTAGTGCAGTACGGCGGGGATGATGCCGGCGGCGCCGTTGGTCGGAGCAGTGACGATCCGGCCGCCGGCGGCGTTCTCCTCGTTCACCGCGAGCGCGAACAGGTTGACCCAGTCCATGACGTGCAGCGGGTCCCGGCCCGACGACTCGGAGAGTTCCTGGAACAGTGCAGGTGCCCGGCGCGGGACCTTCAGGCCGCCGGGCAGGACGCCCTCACGATGAAATCCGCGCTCCACGCACTGCGCCATGACAGACCACAGATGCAGCATGCCGTCGCGAATTTCCTGCTCGGAGCGCCAGGCCTGCTCGTTGGCGAGCATGACGTCGCTGATGGACATGCGCTCGCGAGCGCAGATGTCCAGCAGTTCCGCGCCGGTGCTGAAGGGAAACTTGATCGGCGTCTCGTCGGGGACGATCCGGTCGGAGCCTGTGGCCGACCCGTCCACTACGAACCCGCCGCCGACCGAGTAGTACGTCTTCGCGAGCACCTGCGTTCCGAGTGCGTCGTACGCGGTGAAGACCATGCCGTTCGGGTGTGCCGGGAGGCTGCGCCGGCGGTGCATGACCAGATCCTCGTCAAGGTCGAACGGTACGGCGTGAGCGTCGTTCAGCCGCAACCGGCCTTCGGCCCGCAGCCGGTCCAGCCGCAGGTCGGCAAGGTCGGTGTCCACGGTTGCCGGGTCCGCGCCTTCAAGCCCCAAGACGACCGCCTTGGGTGAGCCGTGCCCGTGGCCGGTGGCGCCGAGCGAGCCGAACAGTTCGGCACGCACCCGGGCAACGTTCGGCAGCACGCCGGCTTCGGCGAGCCGGCCGGCGAACGTCTTTGCCGCGCGCATCGGTCCCACGGTGTGCGACGAGGAGGGGCCGATGCCGACGGAGTAGAGGTCGAACGCGGACAGCGCCATCAGCCTGCGTACTCCCGGATCGCGTCCAGCAGCCAGCGGGCGACGTAGTCGGCGAAGCTCGAGCGCGGCAGGAGCCGGTACTGGTTGTCGCCGATCTGCCACAGCAGCACCGGCACTCTGGCCAGAGTGGTGGCGACAGCGTGGCCCGGTCCGAACGAGCGGGGGTGCAGATCTAGTGGGCAGCCCTTCTCGAGGGCAGCGCGTGCCTGTGGTCCCGTGATTTCGATGACCGTCCGGTTCGCCGAGACGTCCAACGCCAGGCCAGGGTCTTCGCCGATGGCAGCCTCGAGCTGGTCGGCCAGCGCGACCGGGTCGTTCCTGGTGACGACGAGCCACTCGTCCGGGCCGAGCCAGAGTGTCTGCCCGCTGGTTTCCCCGCAGTTGGTCGGCAGCGGCGCTCCGAGGACGGCGGCGACGCGCTCGGCGGCCGGTGCGGACGGATCCACCCGCAGGCTGATCATCCCGAGGAAGGGCGTCTCCGACACGCTCACCGTTGCTCCGGCCGAGGCTGCGGCCAGCTGATCGGCAAGGTGCTCCAACGGGCTCCGCCGCAGGTTCGTCAGGTCAGCCATCTCGCTTTGTCCCTTCGGGGTCGTACAACACGGGCGAGGTCACCTCGACCTCGACCAACCGGTCGCCGACCGGTGCCAGTAGCACCTCGCCGAACCGATCGCGGCCGCCCTCGACGAGAGCCAGCCCGAACGGCCTGTTGAGTGCCTCGCTGTGGTAACTCGACGTCACGTGCCCGAGCATCGGCACGGGCCCGTCGACTGCAGTTGCGGGTGCACCGGGCGCGACGAGTTGTGTCCCCTCGGGCAGCCGGGTACTGCGATCTGTCGGCAGCACACCGACGAGGTGCTTGCGGTCGGTGCGAGAGGTGTCCGGGCGGCTGTACGAGCGCCGGCCGACGAAGTCCTTGACCTTCGAGACGACCCACTCCATCCCGGCGTCCTGGGGCGTCACCGTGCCGTCGGTGTCCTGCCCGACGATCGGGTAGCCCTTCTCGGCCCGCAGTACGTGCATCGTCTCGGTCCCGTACGGCGTGATGCCAAGGCCGGCGCCAGCTGCGTGGACCTCCTCCCAGACCGCGCGCCCGTACCAGCCGGCGACGTTGATCTCGAAGGCGAGCTCGCCGGAGAACGAGATCCGGCAGATCCGGGCCGGGATCCCGGATGCGAGCGTGGTCTCCCGAAAGGTCATGAACGGGAAGGCCTCGTTGGAGACGTCGAGCTCCGGAGCCACCTGGGCGACGACCTCGCGGGACTGCGGCCCGACGACTGCAACGGTGGTCCACTGCTCGGTCACCGACGTGCAGACCACGTCGAGTTCGGGCCACTCGGTCTGCAGCCACTCCTCGAGCCAGTCCAGGACCCCCGCGGCACCTCCCGTGGTGGTGGTCAGGAAGTAGCGGTCCTCGGCGAGCCGCAGCGTCACGCCGTCGTCGAACATCATCCCGTCCGGCCTGCACATCACGCCGTACCGGGCCGACCCGACCGGCAGCTTCTTGAAGGCGTTGGTGTAGATCCGGTTCAGGAACTCTCCGGCGTCGCGGCCGCGGACCTCGATCTTGCCGAGAGTGGAGGCGTCCATCATCGCCACGCCGTTGCGGGCGGCCCGGCACTCACGCCGTACCGCGGCGTCCATGTCCTCGCCAGGCTGCGGGTAGTACCAGGGCCGCAGCCATTGGCCGACGATCTCGAACTCCGCGCCGTGCTCGACATGCCAGGAGTGCACCGGCGTGGTCCGCTCGGGGTCGAACAGGTCGCCACGCTCACGTCCGGCGAGGGCTGCGAACGGGATGGGGGAGTACGGCGCCCGGTAGGTGGTGGTGCCGATCTCGCCGAGGTCGGACTCGGCCAGTGCTGCGGCGATCACCCCGATGGCGACGACGCCGGACGTCTTGCCTTGGTCCTGGCCGGTTCCGATGGACGTGTAGCGCTTCACATGTTCCACACTGCGCATGCCCGCGCCGGTGGCTCGCCAGACGTCGGCGACGGTCTGGTCGCGTTGCTGGTCGACGAAGTGCTGGTTCCACTCACCTGGCTCGCCGTCGATGCCCGGCACCAGCCAGACTGGTCGTACTGCTCCGTTCCAGCCGCCTGCGCCCCGGGGTGTCGTCACCTCCGACAGGTAGCCTCGACGTCGTGCCGCCGCAACGCCCGCGACGCCTCCAGCGCCGAGGTTCGCGTTCAGGCTGAACTCGCCGGCTGCGGAGCCGACCACGAACTGGTTGCGTACGGCACCGAAGGGGACGAACGCTGCGATCCGGGCGTTCCAGGTCAGCCGCCCCTGGCGCTGACTGTGCAGGTGCACGACCGGACTCCACCCGCCCGAGACGGCGACCGTGTCGCAGGCGACGGTCGACCGTTCGCCGACGAGCTGTCCCTCGGCGTCGATCGAGCTGATCTCGACCGCGGACACCCGCGGGTCTCCGTGTGTTGCCACCAGGACTGTGCCCAGGTCCACGCGGACGCCAAGCGAAGCGCAGGCGGCGGCGCGGTCTGACGGCGTCGGCCGTGCATCCAGCACTGCGGGCACCTCGACGCCGGCCGCGAGCAGGTCGGCGACGAGTGCGTAGGCGCTGTCGTTGGTCGTCGCGACGACCACCTTGCGACCGGCGGTGACGGCGTACCGGTTCAGGTACGTGCGGACCGCATCCGCGAGCATGACGCCGGGGCGGTCGTTGCCGGCGAAGACGAGCGGCCGCTCGTGGGCACCGGTGGCCAGGATGATCTGGCCGGCCCGGATGTGCCAGAGCCGTTGCCGGGATACGTGAGCCGGGGGCTCGTCGAGGTGGTCGGTCCGTCGTTCGACGGCCAGGACGTAGTTGTCGTCGTAGCTGCCGAAGGCCGTTGTCCGAGGCAACAGGGTGACTTCTGCGGATTCCTCGAGCCGGGCAGTGACCTCGGCCACCCACTCCAGCGCAGGCCGGTCGTCCACGAGCTCCTGGCCGCTGGACAACAGCGATCCACCCAGCTCCGACTGTTCGTCGACAACGAGCACCCGGGCGCCGCCGGCCGCGGCCGCGTCGGCTGCCGCGAGGCCGGCCGGTCCGGCCCCGATCACCAGGACGTCGGTGTGCACGAACTTCTTGTCGTACTGCGCCTGGTCCGGTGCGGGATCGAGATGCCCAAGTCCGGAGAGCGTCTGCGCGCTGAGGCCGTCCACCAGTTCGCGGACAGTCGCGGGCACCATGGGCTCGGAGCAGTCACCACCGATCTGCAGCAGCGCGTTCGGCTCCTCGACGCCGGCCGCGACGATCCCGCGGGGCCGCTTCCGGTAGATGGATGGGCCGACCCCGATCTGTCCGTGCGCCAGCAGCGCGGACGCGATCGTGTCGCCGGGATGGCCGACGTACTCGACGTCGTCGACGATGAACGCGAGCTCCCGGCTGCGGTCGATCCGGCCGCCGACGGGGAGCCTTCGGGACTGCGTCATCGTGCGCCTCCTGGCTGGGCGGGTGGAACCGCGCCGGTGTAGACCGCGTGGACTTCGTGGGTCGCGGTGTCGCGGACGACGTTGAACCATCGGCGGCAGCCGGCGCTGTGTGACCAGCGTTCGGCGAACGGGCCTTTGGGGTTGTCGCGATAGAACAGGTACTCCGCCCATTCCTCGTCAGTCAGCGCAGACGGGTCCTCGGGGTACGGCACGTGGGCCTGGCCGCCGTAGTGATACTCGGTCTCGTCCCGTGGTCCGCACCAGGGACAGGTCAGCAGCAGCATCGGAGGTGCTCCTTCTCGGGCTCTCGGGCTCAGTGGGCGACGCCGGCCGCGCCGTGCTCGTCGACGAGTGCGCCGGTGACGAATCGCTCCAGGCCGAACGGACGGTTCAGTTCGTGCGGCTCGCCGGTGGCCATCGTGTGCGCCATCGCCCAGCCGGCGGCCGGCGTGGCCTTGAAACCGCCGGTGCCCCAGCCCGCGTTGACGTAGAGGTTGTCCACCGGGGTGGCCCCGATGATCGGCGAGGCGTCCGGGGCGACGTCCACGATGCCGCCCCAGGTCCGCAGCAGGTGGGCGCGGGCGAAGATCGGGAAGAGCTCCAGCGCAGCGGCCATCTGGTGCTCGATGACGTGGAAGGACCCGCGTTGCCCGTAGCCGTTGTAGGCGTCCACTCCCGCACCCATGACGAGCTCGCCCTTGTGCGCCTGGGAGACGTAGACGTGGACGTAGTTCGACATCACCACGGTCGGATGGACCGGCTCGTAGAGCTCGGAGACGAGCGCCTGCAACGGGTGCGACTGGACCGGCAGCCGGAAGCCCGCCTTCTCGGCGAGCACGCTGCTGTGACCGGACGCGGCGAGTCCGACGCGGCCGGCGTTGATCCGCCCGCGCGTGGTGTCGACGCCGACGACCCGGTTGCCGTCCTTGACGAACCCGGTGACCTCGCAGTTCTGGATCAGGTCGACGCCGAGCTGATCGCACGCTCGCGCGAAGGCCCAGGCGACGTGGTCGTGCTTGGCGATCCCGGCCCGCGGCTGGAACGTCGCGCCCAGCACCGGGTAGCGCACGTCCGGTGAGACGTTGACGATCGGGCAAACCTTCGCGACCTCGTCGGTCTCGAGCCATTCGGCGTCGACCCCGTTGAGACGGTTCGCGTTCACCCGGCGAGTGCTCTCGCGGACGTCCTGCAGGGTGTGCGCGAGGTTGAGCACGCCGCGCTGGCTGAACAGGAAGTCGTAGTCCAGCTCGGCCGGCAGCTGCTCCCACAGCTTGAGGGCGAACTCGTAGATCGCCGCGCTCTCGTCCCACAGGTAGTTGGACCGGATGATCGTGGTGTTACGGGCCATGTTGCCGCCCGCGAGCCACCCCTTCTCGAGGACGGCGATGTTCGTGATGCCGTGGTTCTTGGCCAGGTAGTAGGCGGTCGCCAGGCCGTGACCACCGCCACCGACGACGACAGCGTCGTACGAGGACTTGAGGTCGGGGTCTCGCCAGAGCCAGGCGGGGTGCTCGGGCAGGTGTGCGGTGGTGGTCATGCGGTGTCCTCCTCGGCGAGGTTCTGGTAGAGGGGGAATTTGCCTGCCAGGGTTTCCACGCGGCCGCGGAGCTCGGCCGCACGGGCGTCGTCGAGCGGGGCGGCCAGTGCGGCGGCGATGATGTCCGCGACCTCCTCGAAGGCCACCCCGTCGAATCCACGGGTCGCCAGCGCCGGCGTGCCGATCCGCAGACCGGACGAGATCATCGGCGGCCGTGGGTCGAACGGAACCGCGTTGCGGTTGACGGTGATCCCGATCGCGTGCAGCCGGTCTTCTGCCTGCTGACCGTCGAGCTCGCTGTTGCGCAGGTCGACCAGCACCAGGTGGACGTCGGTCCCGCCGGTGAGCACCGAGATGCCGGCCGCGGCGACGTCGGCCGCCGACAGCCGGCGGGCCAGGATCTGCGCGCCCTCGAGCGTGCGCTGCTGGCGGTCCCGGAACTCGGCCGCAGCCGCGAGCTTGAACGCCACCGCCTTGGCCGCGATCACGTGCTCCAGCGGGCCACCCTGCTGGCCGGGAAAGACCGCCGAGTTGATCTTCTTCGCCAGCTCGGCCCTGCTTAGGATCACCCCGCCGCGCGGGCCGCCGAGCGTCTTGTGCGTCGTGGTGGTCACGACGTCGGCGTACGGCACCGGGTTCGGGTGCAGGCCGGTGGCGACCAGGCCGGAGAAGTGCGCCATGTCGACCATCAGGTACGCGCCGACCAGGTCCGCGATCCGGCGGAACCCGGCGAAGTCGAGCTGCCGGGGGTAGGCCGACCAGCCGGCCACGATCAGCTTCGGCCGGTGCTCGACGGCCAGCCGCTCGACCTCGGCCATGTCGATCCGGAAGTCGTCGGACGAGACCTGGTAGGCCACGACGTTGTAGAGCTTGCCGGAGAAGTTGATCCGCATCCCGTGCGTGAGGTGGCCGCCGTGCGCCAGGTCGAGGCCCAGGATGGTGTCCCCGGGGTCGAGCAGCGCGAACATCGCGGCCGCGTTCGCCTGCGCGCCGGAGTGCGGCTGCACGTTCGCCGCCTCCGCGCCGAACAGCGCCTTGACCCGGTCGATCGCGAGCTGCTCGACCACGTCGACGTGCTCGCAGCCACCGTAGTACCGGCGCCCCGGATAACCCTCGGCGTACTTGTTCGTCAGCACCGAACCCTGGGCCTGCATGACCGCCCGCGGCGCGAAGTTCTCCGACGCGATCATCTCCAGCGTCGACTGCTGGCGGTGGAGCTCGGCGGTGATGGCGCGGTGGACCTCAGGGTCGAACGCCGCGAGGCCGAGGTCATGGGATGCGGTCACGATGAGGGCCTCCACCCTGGTGCACGATTGAAAACCAACTGATATATCAATTGTTCCGGTAACGTACGTCATATGTCGGAGCACGTCAACACTTCTCACGGTCCGGGCCGCGCCGTCCTGGCGGGGGACGCGGCCGAATCGCTGTCGGACCGCGCCTACCACGAGATCCGCGATCGCCTGGTGATGCTGGATATTCGTCCCGGCAGCCCGATCAACGAGGATCAGCTGGGCGCTGTGCTGGGCATCGGCCGCACTCCGGTCCGGGAGGCCCTGAAGCGGCTCGCCTACGAGCGACTGGTCGTCGCTTATCCGCGGCGCGGCACCTTCGCCACCGACGTCAACATCACCGATCTGGCCCACATCTCCGAGGTGCGTCAGCACCTGGAGCCGATCGCGGCTGCGGGAGCGGCGCGCCGGGCCACCGCACCCGAGCGTGCGTCGCTGCGCGAGTTGGCCGACACGCTTCAGTCGGACGCGACCTCGCGGATGGAGGCGCGCGACCTGATGCGATTGGACCTGCAGGCGCACCGCGCGCTGTACGCGGCGACACACAACCCGTACCTCGAGGACACCTTGGTCCGCTACGACAACCTGGCGAACCGGATCTGGTGCCTGTTCATCCAGCGCCTGCCGGGTATGGCCGGCCATATCAGTGAGCACGGCCCGCTCCTGGAAGCGGTCGTCGCCGGCGACGCGGACGGAGCGGCCGAGCTGGCCCGCAACCATGTCGTCCACTTCGAGCAGGAGGTCCGGGCCCTGCTCTGATCCGGCGACAACCACCTCCGCAGCAAGCTACTTCTTGGCGGTCCAGCCGTCCGCGACCGCCTGGTTCTTGGCGATCCAGTCCTGGACGGCGGTGTCTTCCTTACCTTGACCGGCGTTGGTGATGTCCAGCATGAGCGTGGAGAGCTGGTCCTCGGTCATGTGGAATCCCTTCCACTCGTCCACGACCGCCGAGTTCGCGGCGAAGTCCTTGCTCACGACAACCTTGTAGGTGTCGTTGCCCGGGTAGGCCTTCTTGTCGTCCTGGAGCATGGTGATCGGGTACCGTTCGAAGGCCCAGTGCGGTGTCCACAGCGTCACCGCGATGTTCTGTTTCTGCGCGATCGCCTTGTCCAGCGCGGCCAGCATGGCCGGTGTGCTGCCGTCGATGATCTTGTAGCCGGACAGGTCGTAGGTCTTGGTGGCGTCCTGGCTCGTCTGCCGCATCAGACCGGACCCGGCCTCGATGCCGACGATCTGCCCGCCGAACTGCGCGGACTTCCCCTGCAGGTCGCTGAGCTTCTTCAGGCCCGAGTAGTTCGGCACCGCGATGCCTTGCAGCAAGGTGTCGTACCACTGGCCGACAGTGGTGAAGTCCTTGCCGAACCGGTCCCAGTAGTCCTTGTGCGTGATCGGCACGCCACCGAAGAAGACGTCGAGCTGGCCGTTGGCGACGCCCTGGTACACGGTGGCGACCTCGAGTTGCTGCATCTCGACCTGGTAGCCCTGCTTCTCGAGCAGGTTCTTCCACAGGTAGCTGACGGCGATCACTTCGTCGAACGGCACGTAGCCGATCGTGACGGACTTGTCGTCGCCGCCACCGCCGTTCGAACTGACGGACTGGGCGTTACCGCTGCAGGCGGCAAGCAACAGGGCGACCGCGAGAGCGACCACGGCCGTCAACCGCGGCATGCGCCGCCTTCCGAGGTGGGACATGGGTGTTCCTTTCAGGGGAGTTGGTACGGCGACCGCTCGTTCAGGCGGGGGTCTTCGCGGGGGCGGCGACCGGTTCGGGGTCCGCGGCCGGCTCGGGCGCCGGCGCGGGAGTGCCGGCAGGGGCGCGGCGCGTTCGCCGGCGGCTGCGCTCCCGGGGGAACGCCCCGGTGACGCGGTCCAGGTACATGGCGAGGAAGACCACGGCCAGGCCGCCTTCGAAGCCGACCCCGATGTCGAGCCGGCTGATGCCGGTCACCACCACGGAGCCGAGGCCGCCGGCGCCGACGAGGCCGGCGATGACCACCATGGACAGGGACATCATGATGACCTGGTTGAGGCCGGCCATGATGGACGGGATCGCCAGCGGGAGCTGGACCTGCCGCAGGGTCTGGTTGGGTGTCGCGCCGAACGCGGCGGCCGCCTCCACCATTTCCTTGTCGACCTGCCGGATACCGAGCTCGGTGAGCCGCACCGCCGGCGGGATGGCGAAGATGAATGTGGCGACGACGCCCGGGACGAGTCCGATCCCGAAGAAGAAGACCGCCGGGATCAGGTAGACGAACGCGGGCAGCGTCTGCATGAGGTCGAGCACGGGACGCAGGAAGTGATTGGCCGCGCGACTCCTGGCCGCCCAGATCCCGGCCGGGATCCCGACTCCGACCGCGAGGATCGAAGCCACGATGACGACCGCGAGGCTCTCCATCGCCTGTGTCCACAGCTGCATGCCCTGGATGAGCAGCATGCCGGCGATCGTGAAGACGGCGAGGCCGATGCCGCGGGCCCACAGCGCCAGAGCGGCCGCCGCCGCCGTGACGACGAGTGGGTGCGGCGCGGTGAGGGCCTGCAGGATGATGTCGACGCACCACAACATGACCGCGGAGATCGCGTCGAAGAAGGCCGCGAGGTTCTCGCGCATCCAGTCGACGACCTGCTCGGTGGCGTCTCCCACGGGGATGTCACGCATGGCGACCACCTGCCAAGGCCTGGACGAGGGTGGTGCTGGAGATCTCGCCGACGAGGCGACCGGAGTCGTCCAGGACGCAGACCGGCGTACTGCCCTCGCCGATGAGTGGGAAGATGTCCATCAGCCGGGTGTCCTTGACCACGGTGGCGACGTTCGTCAGGTCCGTGCTCCCCGCCATGACCGCGGGCTCGCGCATGACTCGTTCGGCGGTGACGACGCGGGAGCGGTCGACGTCGGAGACGAAGTCGGCCACGTAGTCGTCGGCCGGGTTGGACAGGATGTCCGATCCGGTGCCGAGCTGGATCAGCTTGCCGTCGCGCATGACCATGATCCGCTCACCGAGGCGCATCGCCTCGTTGAGGTCGTGGGTCACGAACACGATCGTCTTCTTGAGCTGGCTCTGCAGGTCGAGCAGGAGGTCTTGCATGTCCCTGCGGATCAAGGGATCCAGCGCACTGAAGGGCTCGTCCATGAGCAGGATCTCGGCATCGGTGGCCAGCGCCCTGGCCAGCCCGACGCGCTGCCTCATACCGCCGGACAGCGCGGACGGCAGTTCGTCACCCCAGTCCTTCAGGCCGACCCGGTTCAGCGCCCAGTTCGCGCGCTCGACCCGCTCGGCCGTCGGCACGCCGCGGATCTGCAGGCCGTAGGCGACGTTCTCCAGCAGCGTGCGGTGCGGAAAGATCGCGAAGTGCTGGAAGACCATGTTGACGGTGTTGTTCCGGAGGCGGCGGAGCTCGCGGGGAGCGGCGGAGCTGATCTCGACACCGTCCACGGTCACGGTCCCGGCGGTCGGCTCGACCAGCCGGTTGAGCATTCTGAGCAGCGTCGACTTACCTGATCCGGACAGGCCCATGATGACGAACAGTTCGCCGCGGGCCACTTCGAACGAGACCGAGTCGACCGCCGGCCGCCGCCCAGGGTCACGTGGCTTGGCTCGGCCCCAGGAGCGCTCCCGCTCGGCCTGATAGACCTTCGTCAGGTCCTGCACCTCGATCATCGTCGGTGGCGATGCCATCTCGTTCTCCCTGTCGTTCCCTCGGTACGGCGCACGCACTCGGGCGGTTGCTGCACGGTCCTGGCGGCGCGGGGCGGGCTCGCCGGCACTCGGCACATCACTGGAACGTCGTCGGACCTGTGATGCGGGTCTCAGGGCAAGACCATAGGATGTGATCACAGATCTCACAAGCGTTCACCGCGGTTTCTTTTAGATTGGTCCGTTGCAGCGCGGGCAGGCGTGCGAACGGCCCCGACCCCAGAGAGGGGCGGGGCCGTTGTGGCGCCCGGCTAGTGCGAGTACACCGCGGCTGTCTCGCTGAGGCTCTTGCCCTTCGTCTCCGGGGCCAGCCACTGGGACAACGCGGCGCCGAGGGCCGCGATGCCGGCTGCGATCAGCATGCTCGGGCCGATCCCGAGGGCTGACATCGACACCGGCAGCAGGAACGTGCCGAGGCCGGCGCCGATCCGGCTGACGGCGGCCGCGAAGCCGGTCCCGATCCCGCGGACCTCGGTCGGGAAGACCTCTCCCGGGTAGACGCTCGTCAGCGTGTTGTACATCGCGTTGAAGAACGAGAAGACCAGGAACAACGCGAGTACGACGAACGGCGGCGCGCCTGCCCAGAGGGCGATGACCGCGAGAAGAACAGTGCACAGCCACTGCGGTGGGACGGTGAGAGCCCGGCGGCCGACCTTGTCGATCAGCAGGACGGTGACGACGACGCCTGCCAGAGCGAGTGCGGAGAGCGCGACTCCGCCGGTGAGGTTCCCGCTGAGGCCGTACTTCTCGAGCACGCTGTCGGCGAAGGTGGCGATCGCGAAGTACGGCGTGACCGCGCAGAACCAGAAGCCCGAGGTGAACAGCGTCGCCCGCCAGTTCTGGGCGGAGAACAGGCTCATCAGACTCCCGTTGGCCGCCTGCTGGTGGGACTCTTCCCGCTTGACGTCGGCCACATCTGCCGAGCTCTCCATATACCGGCCCGCGATGTCGAGAGCTTCCCTCCGGCGCCCCTTGTTCAGCAACCAGTGTGGCGACTCGGGCAGACCGAGCCGGGCGATGAACAGGATCACCGCGATCAACGTGCTCGATCCCAGGATGGGTCGCCAGCCCAGGTCGGTCGACGTGATCAGCACGTGGCCCACGATGAAGGCGACCATGAAGCCCGCGTACCAGGCGACCACGGTGGCGCCGAGCAGCCGGCCGCGGAGGCGGGCGGGGGAGAACTCCGACATCAGCGGCCAGCCGATGGAGTACTCACCGCCGATGGCGACGCCCATCAGCAACCGGACGACGAACAGCTGTACGGCGGAGTCGACGAAGAACTGCGCCGACGAGACGGCGAACTGGAGTGCCGAAGCGCAGACGAACAATCCCATGTCCACGAGGAACATCGGTTTGCGGCCCCATTTGTCGGTCGCCCAGCCGCCGAGCGGCGAACCGATGAAGATGCCGAACAGCGGGGCGGCGGCGATCAGGCCGACCCACATCGCCGACAGGTGCAGGTCGGCCTCCATCTCGCCGGCCACCGGACCGATCACGCCGAGGATGTACCCGTCGAGGAACATCCCACCGAGCAGGACGCCGGTCAGCCTTCGCATGAAGCGGCGCTTGAACGCCGCGTCGCTGTGGGGCGAACTTTCAGCTTTGTTGTCCAGAGATGCCATCGTTCACTCCCGTCGTCGGACTTGCCCGGCAGCGTGCAACCGGCACGGAAAGGGCGTCCAGAGTTCAGGAGAGCTCAGCGGTTCGAGTCAGAAGTTCGTGACCGGCGATCGATCACCGGATGGCCGACAGATGGGTGAGCATGAAGTGGGCGCAGTTGTCGATCTTGCTGCGCCAGGCCGCGACGGCGGCGTCCGGATCGCGATGGCGGATCTCGTCCAGGATCCGCCGGTCGTCGGCGAGGATCTCGCCGGTGGGGTAGCGGTAGCTCAACCCGAAGATGGTGATGAAGATGCGCAGCTGGAGGGTCAGGCGGATGAACATCCACCCCACCCGCGGCATGGCCGCCGCCTGTGCCAGCTCGTCCTGCAGGTCCAGGTCGATGGCGCCGGCCTCGAGGACGAGCTCGAGCTGGTCGCATCGGACCAGACCGGCGTAGTGGTCGTCGACACCCGGCGGCAGCGGATGGTCCACGGACGCGAGACGACGCGCGATCGCCGTGCCGAGCAGGCCGCGTGCCGTGTAGGTCTCGACCACGTCCCGGGGCGTGGGAACCGGGAGTCGGTACCGGCCACTGCGCTTGTCGATCAGCGCTTCCTCGGCCAATTGCGCAAGGGCATTCGAGGCGCGTCCGGACGAGACGGCCGACAGTTCGGCGATGCGCCGTACCGAGATGACCTCGCCGGCACGCAGTTCGCCTGTGCTGACTGCGGCGCAGATGCCGCGGACCACATGCGTCAGATCCCCGGCCGGGGGCTCGGTCTGGGCGGTGCCGGCGAGAGACGAGGCCTCGGGTGCGCGCGACCACGTGAACTGGCGGGCGCCCTCGCTGCGTGCGACACGAACGAGGCGCTGGATTTCCCGGAGCTCGTCGAGTTGCGTCGGATCGACTGCGTCAGCGACGCGATGCAGCAGGCCGAGCCAGTGCTCGCCGGTGAATGAGTACGCCGTGAAGTCGGGGTTGCCTGCCAGCCACAGGTGCGCTGACGCGGTGAGTTCCACGTCGACGAACAGTGTGATGGGCCGCACTGACGGGAGCCGTTCGGCTGCCCGCCGAAGTATGGCGATCGCGCGCTCACCGGCGCCCGCCCGCGCCGGTCCGTGACCGGCGATCCGCCCGGACAGAAGGGTGGCGCACAGGACGGTCTCCATGGCATCCAGCCGGACTCCCGGTGGGCGGCTGGGCGACGGCTCGCTCAGCGGATGAAACCCGAGGACGCAACCGGCCCGGTGGACGTCGAGATAGACGAGCGTCGACGGCGGCAGCACCTCGACTGGCGCCGGGTCGAGGCGAGAAAAGTAGCGGCGCCGGATCCGGCTCACGGTGGCTTGGCTGGTGCCTGTGGCTTCGGCAACGGCGCGAGTCGTCCATCGCTTGGCTCCTGCCGGCGGCGTGTCGAGTGCGCAGCCGAGGACGTCGAGGATCACGTCGTCCGCGGCCGGTGGGCGACCGCTGCGAGTGGCGTCGTCGAGGCCGTCGATGCCGCCGTCGCGATAGCGCTGCCACCATTTCGCAGCCGTCGCCCGGCTGACCGACGATCGGCGGGCAGCTTCGGCCAGGCCGAAATCGGCGCAGTCGACGACGAGTCCAGCCCGGATCGCCAGACCTTGCGGCGTCGTTCGCGACCGGGCAGTGCGCAGCAGGGCCGTGCGTTCGTCGGGAGCGAGTTGAGAGACGGGCGCGACCACGATGCGACGATACTTTCTTTTGACTCAGCCGGGGAGCAGTCGGCGACAGCTCGCATCCAGTGATGCGACCACAGTGATTAGACGACGCCGGCCTTGTCTTCCTCGTCCTGGGCAGCCAGGAGGGCTTTGATGCGCAGGGTCGCGTTGTCGAGGGAGGCGTCCGACACCGACCTCGCGGTCTCGGCGTCCTGCTTGCGCGCGGCGGCCACGAGGCGCTTCTGGTAGCGCCACAGCGAGTCCTCACCTTCGGCGTACAGCGTGCCCTGCGCGCCGACGATCTTGTAGGCGCGGCAGTGTTGCCAGAGGGTCCGGATCATGTTGACCAGCACGGGATTGCCGGACGCGGTGTAGAGGATCTCCAGCAGCGCCTCGTCGTGGTCGAGGATGTCGACCACGCGCCGTTCGGTGATCGCGGTGACCATCAGGTCGTACTCGGCCTGCATCCTGGCGCAGTCTTCGGCACTGATCTGCTCGGCGCCCAACCGCGCGGCTTCGCCCTCGAGCAGTCGGCGTACGCCGTACACGTGCACGAGCTCCTGGAGTGTCAGGCCCTTCACCACCGCACCCTTGTGGGGCTCGCGCTGCGCCAGGCCCGCCTCTTCGAGACGGCGGATCGCCTCGCGGACGGGCATCACGCTGGTGCCGACCTGCGCGGCGATGTCCCGGACCCGCAGGCGGGACCCAGCGGGGAGTTCGCCGGTGATGATCGCCTCGTGGAGAACGGCGTACACCTGGTCCGTCAGAAGGGTCGGCTCGAGCCGCTTCGAAAGGGTCACAGCCCAACGATAGACACCTCGGAGCCGCGGCGTCTCCGACTCTTGCGTGATCTGTGATCACAAACTACGGTGAGGTCCTAGCCGAGTCAGGCACGGGGAATCGCGTAGAAGGGCACCTCCATGAGAGATGTCGTGATCGTTGGAGGCGGAATCGCCGGTTTGGCCGCCGGGTGGCGCCTCCGGCACTGGGACACGGTGCTGCTCGAGGCCGGCCACCGCGTCGGTGGGCGGATCCGGTCCGAGCGCCGCGGCCAGTACTGGCTGAACTGGGGCGGACATGTGTACGCCGGCGGCAACTCGTCGACCGCCTGGTTGCTGGGAGACACCGGGATCGACTCGGTCGCGGTGCCCGGTTCGCTCACTGGTCTGGCCATGAACGGCAAGCTCCTGCTCAGCGGCCGCGTGGAGGGTTACCCGTTGCGGATCCCGATGTCGTGGCCCTCCCGGCTGTCGCTGTTGAGGGCCGGAGCCAAGGTCAGGCTCGCGGTCGCGAAGTACGCCAGGATCGTCGAGCTCCGCACCGGGGAGGACGAGGCCGCACGGCAGCAGCGGGTCTACGACTTCATGAACGACCGCAGCTTCGCCGACTTCATCGGGGAACTCTCGCCGGACGCCGAGGCGCTGTTCAAGCCCACGGTCACCCGCTCCGCCGCGGACCTGCACGAGATCTCCGCCGGCGCCGGCGTCGGGTACTTCAGCCTGGTCTGGAACATCGGCGCCGGGCTGTCCCGCAGCATCCTCGGCGGGCCGTCGACGCTGACCGAAGGGATCGCCGCGGCGCTCGCGGACCGCGTTCAGCTCGGCGCGGCCGTCGAGGAAGTGATCCAGAAGCGGCACTCCGTGCTCGTCCGCTACCGGCAGCACGGAGTCGAGCACGAGGTCGAGGCTCGCTGCGTCGTGCTCGCCACTCCGGCCACGGTGAGCCATCGCGTCGGGGTCGACCTGGATCGCGATGTCCGGGACGCGCTGTCGAAGGTCGTCTATGGGCCCTACGTGAGCGCGGCCTTCCTCACCGACGAGACCGAGCGCCGGGTCTGGGACGACGCCTACGCCATTGCGACCCCGAAGCGCTCGTTCAACGTGGCGCTCAACATGTCCAACATCGCCCGCGGTTATGAGGCCGAGCGGCGCCCCGGGAGCAGCATCATGACGTTCTCCCCGGCCGGCCTCGCGCGCGACCTTCTCGAGCTCGATGACGACGAGATCCGTAAGACCTACCTCGACGACCTGGATCAGGTGCTCCCCAACTTCGCCGACAACGTCGTCGAGGCCGAGGTGCAGCGGTGGCCGACCGGTGCGCCGTACTGCTTCCCGGGGCGAGGCAAGCTGCAGCCGGTGCTGACCCGCACGGGCGGCCGGGTATTCCTGGCCGGCGACTACCTGGGGACGCTCTACACCGAGACGGCCATTCACACAGGTCTCGCGGCAGCTCAGGACGCCCAGAGCCTGCTCGCCACGGACAGGCAGGGCACGCGCCATCCGTCGCCCGTCGGCCCATCCGTAAGCCACGTGTCGACGACGTCGACCGCAGTACGACGCTAGGAGACAACGACATGACCGCACAGCTGAGCGGAGTCCTCTCGGCTCTCGTCACTCCGTTCACCTCGACCGGACAGATCGACGAGGACAACCTGCGCCGACTGGTCGACCGCAACATCCAGGCCGGGGTCCACGGCGTCGTCGCCTGTGGATCGACCGGCGAGTTCGCCGCGATGAGCGCGGCGGAGCGCCGCTTCGTGGTGGAAACCGTGATCGATCAGACAGCCGGCCGGGTCCCGGTCGTCGCCCAGACCGGAGCGGTCAGCACTGCTGAAGCCGTGGAACTGTCGCGGCACGCGGAGAAGGCCGGGGCCTCCGTCTTGATGGTGGTCACCCCGTACTACGAGCCGCTGACCCTCGACGAGACGCTGCGGTACCTGCGGACCGTCGCCGGCGCCGTCGACATCCCGATCATGCTGTACAACCTGCCCGTTGCCACCGGCATCAACCTGGACCCGGCGACCGTCGGCCGGCTGGCGCGGGAGGTCGACAACATCCAGTACATCAAGGACACCAGTGCCGATCTGGCGCAGGCAGGGCAGCTGATCCACAACCACGGAGACGTCGTCTCGACCTTCGTCGGATGGGACAGCCTGTTGCTGGCGGCCTTGAGCGAGGGTGCCGCGGGCGTCATGGCCGGAACCGCCAACGTGATGGCCGCCGAGCTGGTCTCCGTCCACCGCGCGCTGGCCGAGGGCGATCTCAACCGGGCCCGGTCCGAGTGGGCGCAGATCTACCCCTTGATGGACGCGATCATGAACGCGCCGTTCATTCCCGCCGTCAAGACAGCCCTCAACGCCCTCGGCTTCCCGGCGGGCAGCCCGCGCCCGCCGTTGCTCGACCTCGACCCCTCGACCGCGGCAACGATCACCTCGCTCACCGCGGCCCTCCGGCAGCCGGCCGCGGCCGTCTAGACCTCGACCACGGATGGATGCGATTCCCCATGACAATCAGCACTGACCGCGCCGCGACGGTACGACGTGCGCAGCAAGCCGGGACCTTGATCGAATCGAGCGACCTACCGCCGACCCAGCACTACATCGACGGCTCGTTCCGGATCAGCCTGGCCGGCGAGACGATCGCGGTGGTCGATCCGTCCACCGAGGAGGTCATCGCCGACACCCCGGACGGCAGCGCCGAGGACGTGGACCAGGCGGTGGCGGCCGCCGTCACTGCCCAGGTGGAATGGGCGCGACTTGTGCCCAAAGCCCGGTCCGAGGTCCTGCACCGGATCGCGGACCGACTGGCCGACAACGCTGATCTGCTGGTGCGGCTGGAGTCGGCCAACACGGGCAAGCCACTTGCGGTGTCGCAGGAGGACGTCGACGGCACCATCGACACCTTCCGCTTCATGGCCGGTGCGCTCCGCGCCACCACGACCATGGCGGCGGGGGACTACGCCGAGAACCATCTGTCGGTCATTCTGCGCGAGCCGCTCGGAGTGATCGGCGTGATCACGCCGTGGAACTACCCGCTGCTGATGGCCGCCTGGAAGATCGCACCGATCCTGGCAGCCGGGAACACCGTGGTCATCAAACCGTCCGAGCAGACCCCGCTGACGACACTGAAGTTCGCCGAACTGGTGGCCGACCTTCTGCCACCCGGTGTGCTGAATGTCGTCACCGGTCGCGGGCCCGTGGCCGGCGCTCGCCTGGCTGCCCACCCCGACATCGCCATGATCGCCCTCACCGGGTCGGTCCGGAGCGGCCAGGCAGTCGCTCGCAGCGCCGCCGACACCCTCAAGCGGGTGCACCTCGAACTCGGCGGGAAGGCGCCCGTCGTCATCTTCGAGGACGCCGACCTCAAGGCGGCGGCGGCCTCGCTGCGCGTGGCCGGCTACTGGAACTCCGGCCAAGAGTGTGGCGCGGCCTGCCGCGTGCTGGTGCACGCGTCGGTTGCGGACGAGTTCGTCAAGAACCTGGTCGCCGAAGTGGAGGGCCTGGTCGTCGGCGAGCCGGCGGCCGGTGACGACGTCGAAGTCGGGCCGCTGGTGTCCGACGCGCACTTCAACCGGGTCATGGGCTATCTCGACCGGGCCGCCGAGCGGGGGATCCGGGTCGCTATCGGAGGGACCGCGATCGACGGTTCCGGGTACTTCGTGGCGCCGACCGTGCTGGTCGACGTACCCGAGGGTGACGAGTGCACCCGGGAGGAGATCTTCGGTCCCGTCGTGACCGTCGAAAGGTTCTCCGACGAGGACGAGGCAGTCCGCCGCGCGAACGACGTACCGCTGGGATTGTCAGCCTCCGTCTGGACCGAGAACGCCCGCCGCAGCCATGACGTCGCAGCACGACTCGATGCCGGCACGGTCTGGGTCAACTCGCACCTCGTGCTGGCCAACGAGGTGCCGTGGGGCGGATTCAAGGGCTCCGGCTACGGCCGCGACCTGTCCATCTACGCCCTCGACGACTTCTCCCGCACCAAACACGTCATGCACAACCACAGCCGCTAGGACCTCACTTCCGCGTCCCGATCCGGTCGGACATCCTCGCAACAACGTCGTACGCGTCGGTCATCCAAGCGATCCATTGGATGAGGCGTGGTGGCGGTCGGCTAGCGTCGGGGCGTGTTGCTGCCTGAATTGTCGGTGCTGGGGGCGGATCTGCCTGTACGGGCGGTTCTTCCTGCCACGGTCGATGCGGTGCGTTCGCGCGGTACTGCGGTGTTGGTTGCGCCGCCTGGATCGGGGAAGACCTCGCTGTTGCCGCTTGCGCTGGGCGACGCGCTCGGGGGCACGATCATCGTCGCCGAGCCGCGAAGGATGGCAACCCGCGCGGCTGCGGCGCGGCTGGCGATGCTGGTCGGCGAACCGCTCGGGCAGCGGATCGGCTACGCGATGCGCGGTGAACGCAGCGGTGGCCAAGGACTCCGTGTCGAGGTAGTGACGACAGGGCTCCTCGTACGGCGTCTGCAGCAGAACCCCGAGTTGCCGGGTGTCGCAGCGATTGTGATCGACGAGTGCCACGAGCGGCACCTCGATGCCGATCTGCTGCTCGCATTCTGCATCGACATTCGGGCGAATCTTCGGGAAGACCTGGCGATCGTTGCGACCTCGGCCACGGCGGACACGGTCAGGCTGAGTCGCGCGTTGGGCACGGACGCACCGGCGCCCGTGATCACCGCGTCTGCGGCGCTGTTCGACGTGGCGATCGAGTGGGCCCCACCGCCGGTCCCCGTGCCGCTGCTTCTCGGTGGGCGGGTCGATCCGCGCCTGCTGGATCACGTCGCGGCCGTCGTCCGGCGTGCGCTGACCGAGAACGACGGCGACATCCTCGTGTTCGTCCCGGGGGAAGCCGAGATCAACGGTGTGACTCGCCGGTTGGCCGGTCACAATGTCCTGCCGTTGTTCGGTCGCCAGTCAAGGGCTGAACAGGACCGCGCGTTGAGGCCGGCCGCCGCTCGTCGGATCGTGGTCACGACGTCGGTCGCGGAGAGTTCGCTGACTGTGCCCGGGGTGAGGGTCGTGGTCGACTCGGGTCTTGCCCGGGAGCCGCGGACCGATCAATCTCGTGGCCTCGGTGCGTTGGTCACTTGCCGGGTTTCGAGATCGTCGGCCGACCAGCGAGCGGGTCGCGCCGGGCGGGAGGCGCCCGGCCGGGTCTATCGGTGCTGGTCTGCCACCGACCACTCGCATCTCGACGATCACGCGGCGCCGGAGATCGCGATCGCCGATCTGGCGGCCTTCGCCCTCGACCTCGCGGCGTGGGGTGCGCCTGCTGGTGACGGTCTGACCTTGCTCGAGGCGCCGCCGGTGGTGGCGATGACCGCCGCCACCGAATTGCTGCGCCGCCTCGATGCCCTTGACGACGGCGGCCGGATCACCGAGCGGGGACGGCGGATGGCGGCGATCGGGGCGCATCCTCGGTTGGCTCGCGCGTTGCTGGACGGGACGCCGCGGGTCGGCGCCGACCGGGCACGCGAGGTCGTCGCGATGCTCTCGGACGACTCCGGCCGCGATTTCGGCGATGATCTACCGGCCCGCTGGCGAGCCCTCCGCCGTGGCGAGGACCGCGGCGCCACGGCCCGCTGGCGAGAAGAAACAAAGCGTCTCGGCCGAGGCATGACCGGCGACCCGTTGGGTGGAGACGGAGTGCGGCCGGCGGTCGATGGGCGGGCTGGTCGGGGGACGCGCGCAGTCCCGGATGATCTTGCGGTGGGCGTTGTGGTGGGGCTGGCGTATCCGGATCGGATTGCGCGGGTCCGGGGGATCGACTCGGCGACGTACCAGATGTCTGGTGGTACAGGTGCTGCGCTGGATCCGCAATCGCCGTTGCGGACCACGACCTGGCTAGCGATCGCGGTCGCTGACCGGGCACCCGGTCGCGCCGACGCCAGGATCCGTTCCGCGGCGCCGATCGATGAGCAGACCGCGCGAGATATCGCAGGCGACCTCGTGTCGACCACCGACGAGATCCGCTGGGACTACGGCCGGATCGTGACGCGGCGCGTCGAAGCACTCGGCGCGATCGTGCTCAACGATGTCCCGCTGGCAAAGCCCGACCCGCTGCTCGTCCAAGCGGCCGTCCGCGACGGTATCCGGCACAGCGGTCTGTCCGTACTGCGCTGGTCGGAGGCCGCACTCGCCTTGCGGGAGCGGCTCGCGTTCTGCCACGCCCACCTCGGAGCGCCGTGGCCCGCGGTCGACGACGACGCACTGCTGGCAGGTCTCGACGAATGGCTGGGCACCGAGCTTGCCTCGGTGCGAGGCGCGCGCGACCTTGCCCACATCGACGTGGCTTCGGCGCTCCGGCGACTCTTGCCATGGCCCGCAGCAACCCGGTTCAGCGAACTCGCACCGGAACGGCTCCAGGTCCCATCGGGCTCCGAGGTGCGACTCGCGTACGACGGTGTCGAGCCGCCGGTCCTCGCTGTGAAGCTGCAGGAGGTGTTCGGCTGGACTGCCACTCCGGCCGTCGCGGACGGTCGGGTCCCAGTCGTTCTGCACCTACTGTCGCCCGCCCGGCGCCCGGTCGCGATCACGAGCGACCTCGCCTCTTTCTGGAAGCAGGGCTATCCCCAGGTCCGAGCCGACCTGCGAGCCCGCTACCCCCGCCATCCGTGGCCGGAAGATCCACTCACTGCCATCCCGACCAAGCGAGTAAAGCCACGCCGGTGAACCGAGCTGCCCTGGGCAGTGTTCATGTACTGTCTGCGCCGTTACGGGACTCGACAATTGTGGACCAAGGCATCAACGTCGACGAAGTTCCGAAGGGGTACCGCCTCCGGAGCGTGGGTGGTAGCGGGTCGGGATTGGTCCAGTTTCGCCTCAGATCCCAGCGCAAACCGGGCGCGGGCTGATCGCCTCGCCGGTGCCGGCCAGCTGGCCGAAGTCGTTGACGAGCAACGGTTTCCGCTCGTCGCCCAGGCCGGTCCTGACTTGGTCGAAGCCCAGACCGAAGCCGGGTTCTCAGGGAAGAAGTGCTGTGGGACACAAGACGAGCGCGCGCCGGGGTGACCAGAGCCGTCTGGACGCCCTACGGGCGGCGAAGTACTCACTACCGCCGAAGCCGACAGATTGACTGCGAGGGCGACGACCCACTGCGGGGAGGGCCTGCGCTGTCGGCGGCGTTGCTGCAGGTACATCTGGCTTCGAGGCTCCCTCGCTAAGGCTGCAGCGCGTGGGTTTGGAGCCCGGGTCCCACACCGGCAGCCTGTACCGCCACGGCCAGCCCCGTGGACGCGTTGGCCGCCAACGACGTCGCGCGTCGATTGCCGATTGCCAGACGTGATCGGTGCTCGCTTCCCTCGGCCATGCGAGACATGCCGCGATCCATCGGCAGGCCGGCGATCACCGTGCCGGACGTCAGGCCGTTGCCCATGCCGAAGACGCCCTGGTCAGGCTGGGCCTGGGCGGCGTCGACGACCGAGTACGCCTCCGGTCATGAGGCTGTCTCGACGAACCAGCGGATGGAGATCCGCGCTGCGCTCGAAGCCATCCGGGCGAACGACGGTCCGCTGCTGGTCGTGTCCGACTCGACGTACGTCGTCAACTGCTTCCGCGACCGGTGGTACGAAGGGTGGCTCGACCGCGGCTGGCTCACTTCGGCAAAGAAGGCGGTCGCCAACAGAGACCTGTGGGAGCCGCTCGCGGCGCTGGTGACCGAGCGCGGCGATGTCGCCTTCCACTGGGTGAAGGGCCACTCCGGCAACCGGATGAACGACTTCGTAGACCAATTGGCCGTCGCCGCCTGCGACCCCGCCACTGATCTCTGGTCGGCCAATCGATCCCAGTCGGCTCCCGCGCGCAACGGCTCGAGTCGATCAGGAATTCGTGGCCACCCACCAGGCGGCGATCTGGGCTCGCGAGCGGACTCCGAGCCGGATGCGGATGCGTTCGATGTGTCCTTCGGCGGACCGTTCGTCGATGCCGAGTTGTTCGCCGATCTCGCGGTTGGTGAGCCCTTGCGTGACCAGGGCTGCGACCTGTCCCTGGCGGGCGGTTAGGTGCGGAGCAGTTGCGCCGCGCAGCGCGGGGAGGCCGAGGAAGTCTCGGATCACGGTGAGGAGGGCGTCGGCGTCGCCGATGTAGGGCAGATGCGAGCGTCCAGGCAGGATGCGAAGCGTCGCCGCTGGGATCCCGGCAGCGATCAGCCGGGCCTGGTCGAGCGGGGCGGCGCGGTCGTGTTCTCGGTGCACGACGAGCGTGGGGGCACGCACGTTCGCCAGGCTGCCGGTAACGTCGATGCGGTAGCAAAGTGTCAACAGGTCCGCGGCGGTTGCGGCCGAGGACGCTTGCCGTTGGTAGGCGGCGAGCGCCGACCGGGTGCCGGTCGACGCCTCCGGCGCGAAGATGTCGGTCAGCACATCGGCGCCTAGTCCCCAGTGGCTGCGCACCAGGCCGACGACGTGCTCGCGTACCGGCACGGGACCGATGTCCACGCCGCGCGCCCACCCGCCGTACAGCACGAGGCGGTCGACCTCGGTGGGGTGTCGCGCTGCCCACTCGATCGCGATCGGTACGCCGAGTGAGCTGCCCATCACCTCGTACCTGTCCACGCCGGACGCGGCGACGACTGCGTCAAGGCTGTCCAGCTCCGATTCGAGGGAAGCGCCCGCGGGCGCGGCGCGATCGGACAGCCCGCACCCGGGCCGGTCGTAGCGGAGCACGGTCCGTCCCCGGGCGAGTCCCTCGAACAGGTAGCGCTCGGCCGGCAGCGCCCAGCTGAGCTCGAGGTGGCTGAGCCAACCGCCGATGAACAGCAGTGGAGGCCCGGCTCCGGCGGCCGCATACGCCACTGTCGTTCCATTCGGCAGGCAGGTCGAATCCAGCCGTTGTTCCAATTGGCTCCTCCCTTCGCCAGATGTCCTGCATACAGCCTCTTGCAAGTCACTTCCTGACACCAGCACGAGGCCGGCTGCGGTGGGTCGAGATTGGGGTAGTTCCACGCCTGACGCACCTCCGCCGAACCGATGAGGATGGTGGGGTGCCGTGCCACGCACGGTCGACAACCGCGGCCCCGCATCCGGGCGGGGCCGACACGAAGGGGGACCAAAGATGACGGGTACGGTGGGCGTCGCGTTCACTCCGTTCGAGGACCGGTTCGAGGTGATTGAACGGGCGGCGGTGCTGGCCGAGGAACGGGGGCTTGAGTCGGTCGGGGTCGCCGAGGCGATGACGCTGGACGCGCCGATCGTGCTCGCCCGGCTTGCCGAGCGCACCGAGCGGATCGGTTTGGTGACTGGCGTGCTGTCGGTGTGGGGTCGCACCCCGGCCACGCTCGCACTCACCGCCGCCGAGCTGCAGCGCTCTTCCGGGGGCCGGTTCGTCCTCGGCCTGGGCGCCAGCACCGCGCCGATCACCGAGGGCTTCCATGGGCAGCCGTGGCAGGCGCCGCTGCGGAAGCTGCGCGACAGCCTTGTAGCGGTCCGTACGCTGCTCGGCGGTGGGCGGCTCCCAGCGCTGCAAGACGGTGTCCGGCCGCTGCGGCTGGGCTGCCCGCCGGCGGTACCGGTGCCGATCGCGCTGGCCGCGATCACCACACCTAGCATCCGATTGGCCGGCGCCCTGGCAGAGCAGTGGCTGCCGTTCCTGCTTCCACCCGCGGCCCTTGATGCTGGTCGCGAACTCATGGCCGAGGCCGCGGCCAGTTCGGGTCGCACCGACGCCGCCACTGTCACCGCCTCCGTCCCGCTCGCCCTCGCCCCGGATCGCGATGGTGCGGCGCGCATCGCCGCGCGCTGGCTGGTCACCTACGCCACCCGGATGGGGCCGCTGTACCCGAAGATGCTGCGCGAGCACGGTTACCAGCACGAGCTCGACGCCCTCCTGGACTCCAACCCCGACCCGCGCGACGCCTACCTACCGGCCGCGGCCGAGCGGCTGGCACACGACGTGCTGTTCTTTGGTACCTACGACGAGGCACCCGAGCTCACGCGGGCCTGGCTCAAACACTCCGACGATCTTGCCCTCGTCGCCCCCTTCGGCCTCCCCGGCGAGCAAATCTCCGACACAGTCGAGGCAATCAGCCGCCCGTAAGAGACCCTGGATGTGTGCCGAGGGTAACGACTACTGTGCTGAGCTGGGGCTTTGCGCTGGTTCGCATTGAAGCGATAACCCGCCATCACGCTGTCACCGGCCGCGACACCCGGCTTGGTCAGGTGAGGTCGCCGCGCTGCGCGGACTCCCGGCATCAGCTCGGCGACGAACGCCCGATCGCCGCGCCACAGGGCGAAGTCGTGCACCATCGCGACCCACCACAGCGTGAACGGTGGGATAGGCGACGCCTGGCGGGATGGCATCCGGGACGCGACCAGCCCGGTGGCTTCCTGGCTGCGAGCGAAAGCGCGCAGAGCCTGCCGGGCGAGAGCGTCGTCGCCAGTGGTGGCGTACGCGACCAGGCACTGCAGGCGGGTGTCGCCAGCGCATTGACGCTGCTCGTAGTAGGGGCAGTCCATGGTCGTCTTGTGGCTGCACGCCTGCAGCGTCCGGAACGGTTCGGCCGCTGTGGTGAGGAGAACCTCGACGTAGCGGCCGGACTGCCACCACAGTGTGCTGTGCTGCTCTTCACCGCCGCCAGCGATGAAGAGGTCGCCGATGCCATCTTCCTCGAGCCCCGGGCGGCCGAACAGCTTGCCTGCGACAACGTCGCGATGTCCCTTACCTGCTTCGGGGTCCGTCTCGTACAGCGACTCCTGCCAATGCACCCGTACTTCGGCATCGCGTCCCCCTTCGAGGTCGAGGACGGGGTACGCGCAGACGTACTGGTCGAGGTCGATCAACACCCGTCGGCAGGTCCCAGCCGGCAGCACCAACGCAGTACCGCCGAGCAACCTCTGCCACTTGCCGGCCTCACCGTCCAGGTGGTCCGCCGGATGCACCACGCGGTGACGCGTCGGCTCGCCTGCCGGATGGTCCGCGACGTGGCGGACCCGCGCACCCGCTGCCCATCGCTGCCCGGGGGCAGGCAAGCGAGCCGGTACGAGCAACCGCAGCCCTTCGCTCGGACGAGCACTGTCGCGCCCACGCCCGAGATCGCCGGCCGCGGCGGCCGGCCAGTCGAGGCGGTCCGCGCCGGTCTGCCAACCCCAGGAGATCGTACGGCCGTCATAGACGTGCCTGGCCCCACAGCCACACCCATCGCCTTTTCACGCGGGCGGCAAGCCAGTGCCCGCCGGCCGGCAACCGCAGGCGGTAGCTCTCGAAGGACCGTGGCCGACCTCTCCCCGCGACGGGCCGCGGCCGACGAGATCGCCGTCGAGCCACAGCTCGTACCTCTCGTCGGTCCTTTCCGGTGTCGGCCATAGGCAACATCCGCTGCGAGGGCTGGAACGACTTGCGGCGCGAAAGGCATTGGACGCCGGCTGGGATCCGGTCGATGTCGAGGTCCATCCCTTGGGGACAGTGTGTACAAGTTGGTGCCTTGGTCGGCGGGTCTGATGGAATGAGCTGATGACCACGACAGACTCGCGGCCGGCGCTGCGGTTCGAGGATCCGGAGAGCCAGGCGCTGTACGGGGCGACATACGAGGCGGCGCTCGAGAACCTGCTGGGAACCAACACCGTTCCGTTCGGCGAGATTCACGCCAGGAGCGGGCTGATGAATCCAGCGGTCGGCATGGTCCGCGCTGGTGGTGGTTACGAGCAGCCCTGGACCCGGGACGCGACGATCAACAGCTGGAACGCCACCAGTCTGCTGGCGCCGGCCTTGGCCGCGAACACGCTGTGGGCGGTGGTCGAGAAGGATGCCGGAGGCAAGCTCAGGCTGCAGCAGGACAGCCAGCAGTGGGATCAGGTGGTGTGGACCGTCGGCGCTTGGCACCACTATCTGGTGACCGGCGACCGGGACTTCCTGCAGAGTGCGTTCGACGTCGTCACAAACACCCTCGCCCTCCGCGAGCAAGCCGCGGTCTTCGGCCCCGATGCGCACTACGGCCTGTTCACCGGCCCGTCGTTCTTCAACGACGGCGTGTCCGGATTCCCGGCGCCGACGGCGTACGGGGGCGAGTCGCGGGGGAGCGAGAGTACGTCGTACCCGGATGTCGTTTCGGCCATGTACCTCAGCACCAACGCGCTGTACTACGCGGCCTACACCTGCGCGACCTCGATGGCAGACACACTCGGCCGGCCGGCCGACGGCCACCGCGCCAAGGCGGCGGCGATCAAGCAGGCCATCAACCAACACTTCTGGAATCCACGGACCGGAAGCTACGACTACGAGCTCACGGCCGACGGGACTCCGGGCGCGTACCAGGAAGGTACGGGGCTGGCGTTCACCCTGATCTTCGGAATCGCCGACGCCGCGCAAGCCAGTTCCCTGATCTCGAATGCGCAGCGGATGACGTGGGGGATGCCCGACACGTATCCGCACTGGGACAGGTACTCCAACGCCGAGCCTGGACGGCACAACGCGATCGTCTGGCCGCTGGTGCAAGGACTCTGGGCGAAGGGCCTGGCCAAGCACGGCGATGTAGAGGGGTTCGCGACGGAGACCGGGCTGCTCGCGAAACTGGTCCGGAACAGCGGCGGGTTCTGGGAGATCTACGACGGGAACACCGGGGCCGTCGAAGGCGGCTACCAGGGTGCGACGGGCGTCCTGAAACGTGGCTGGGACTCGCAGCCCGACCAGACCTGGTCGGCGACAGCATTTATCGACATGATGCACACCGGGCTGTTCGGGATGACGTTCGACGACCGCGGCCTCACCTTGGCGCCGTCGCTCCCGCCTGGCTGGGGCGATGTCACGCTGAGCGGCTTGCGGTATCGCGACGCCGGCCTGACGGTGACACTTCGCGGTGAGGGCAACGTCATCCGCTCGTTCGAGCTTGACGGCAGACCGGGCACGGAATTCGTCGTACCGGCCTCCCTGAACGGAGACCACACAATCGCGATCATGCTGGACCCGTCACGCAGCTAGCGCGCCCCGACCTCAGCCGATCGTCCTACGTCCCCGCACAAGGCCGCTCAGTGTCCGCGCTGGCCACAGCCGGCGCCGCGGTCGGCGGCTCCCTGATCTGCGTAGCTGGGCTGAGCGGATGATCGCGCGGATGTGCCGAGGCTTCGTGCCCACCGAGAAGGCGAAGTACTACCCCGACGACGACTATCTCCTCGAGCGCGCCTCGACAGTCAAAACACTTCGAGGTCGCCCCGCCTGCTCCCTGACACCTAGGCGAGCGAGGGCGGACGCGAGCAGGTGCGGATCGCCGTCGATGGCAGTGGCCAGTTGGCCAGGGAGCGTTTCCCTCGGTGCCGTAGACCTCGATGTGCGGCAGGTGCCCGTCCCACGTCGAAGCTGAACTGCGCGGTCGCACACTCCGGGCCTCTCAATCGTGTCAACGGCAGCCGAAAACTGACCAGCTTGCGGCAACTGAATGTTGACCATCTTCTGGTTCATGGTTCGTCGGTCGGGGCGGTGGGGACGCGGC